>NZ_JMLM01000031.1:0-1289 GCF_000686745.1 Mycobacterium sp. UNC410CL29Cvi84 | reverse complement strand
TGTTATGTCTCAAGACATCGGTGACAGTTCTGCATCAGGACATCGGTGACAGTTCCGGTGGTCTTGGTGGTGACACTTCTGCCACCAGGCTCGGGCGGTGGCTGTCAATGAACCCATCGATCCTCGTGTCCGTCTGGCGATCGCGCAGTGGCCCGATGACGCGCCTCGTGGGGCGGTCTCGACGTTCTGCGTCGAGCATGGAATTTCTCGAAAGTCGTTCTACGCGTTACGTAAACGGGCCGTGACAGATGGTCAGGCTGCGGTGCTTGAACCGAGGACCCGGCGACCGAAGTCGAGTCCGTCGACACTTGGTGATGAGGTCAAGGAGCAGGCCATCGCGGTGCGTAAGGCTCTGGAATCCTCCGGTTTGGACTGCGGGCCGATCAGTGTGCACGACAAGATGCGCGCGATGGGCCTGGACCAGGTCCCCTCCACAGCAGCCCTGGCCCGCGTCTTCCGCCAAGCTGGAGTGGCCCGTAAGGAGCCGAAGAAGAAACCCCGCTCGGCGTGGCGACGGTTCGTCTATCCCGCCCCCAACGCCTGCTGGCAACTCGATGCCACCGAGTACGTCCTGGTCGGTGGACGTACGTGCGTGATCTTCCAGCTCATTGATGATCACTCCCGCTATGCCGTGGCCTCGCACGTTGCCCGGAGCGAGACCGCCGAAGCGGCGATCGCCGTCTTCGACAAGGCCGTGGCCGCTCACGGGGTACCCCAACGACTACTCACTGACAACGGGGCGGCGCTGAACCTTTCGCGCCGTGGATTGGTCGGCAAACTCGTCAAACACGTTGCGGCGCTGGGAACCGAAGCGATCACCGGCAAGCCCTACAAGCCGACCACCCAGGGCAAAAACGAACGATTCCACCAAACCCTGTTCCGCTACCTCGACCAACAGCCCCTCGCCGAGAGCCTCGCCGAACTACAAGCCCAGGTCGACAAATTCGACCACATCTACAACACCGAACGACCCCACCAAGGTCTCCCCGGCCGCGTCACCCCGCAGACCGCGTGGGAAGCGACCGCCAAGGCCGCCCCGCCCCGCCCGCAGCCCGACGCGCCGTTGCTCATCGCGGCCACAATCAAGCAGCTTCAGCCCGTACCAGCGCTACCGGCCAGCACCAGCATCCGCACGCTGACCACCGCCGGCACATTCATGCTCGCCGGGGTCATCTACAAAGTCGGGGGCCGATACGGCCTCCAAGAGGTCTTGGTCGCTACCGACGGCGACAAAATCATCGTCGCCGACCTCGACGGCGAGATCCTCATCGAGCACACCCGGGCCGCAC
>NZ_JMLM01000030.1:0-15172 GCF_000686745.1 Mycobacterium sp. UNC410CL29Cvi84 | reverse complement strand
GAGGCCCTGCGCACGATCTTCACACTGCCCACCGACCACGCCGCCGACGCCCTCGACCGCTGGATCTCATGGGCGCGGCGCTGTCGCATCGAATCGTTCGTCCTACTGCAACAACGCGTTACCCGTCACCGCACCCAGATACTGGCCGCCATCGAACATGGTCTGTCCAACGGACTCATCGAATCGGTCAACACCAAGATCCGGCTCATCACCCGCGTCGCCTACGGCTTCGCCACACCCGAGCCCCTGATCGCCCTGGCCATGCTCACCCTCGGAGGACACCGACCAGCGCTCCCCGGCCGACAATGACCCACACATACGTCAACAGAGCCACTTTCCTTGACAGTCAACGAAAGTTGACGGCTCGGAATCGCATGTGGTGCAGACAGCGCCGACACGGCTGGGCCGTCAGCGCGCGCAACTGTTGTCCTCGATGGTCTGCAACACCCAGTACGCCGTGAACTCGATGATCAGTGCGATCTCCGCGATCAGCACCGCGTGATTGAAGCCGTCGAGGCTCAGGTGCAGCACCACCACGGTCAGCAAGGTGGCGGCCATCAACAGTGAGATCGTCTGGTAGGCGCCGCGGTAACGACTTCCGCACGCCGGGGCGGTGCCGAACGCCGAGCTGAACACCGTCAGCACGATGGCGCCGAACATGACGGCCGCGGCAATGCCGTGGGCGTTGATCCGGAACCAGTCCGGTGCCACGATCAGCACCACGACGCCGGTCCCGAGCACCGCGCGCTGTAGCCACCTCGCGGCGGAACCGAGCATGGTGCCGGCCCGATTGGGCCGGAACAACAACCACGACGCGGCACGTGAACCGGCAAGGATGACCGTGACCGTCCAGGCGTTGAACAGCACGGCCGAGCCGGTCTGTACGGCCACGGGATCAGCTGTGCCGCACTGCAGTACGGGTCGCGTGGTGGGGACGACGGCGATCACGAAGGCCAGTACCCCGGCCAGGTTGAGCAGGGTGTTCTCGGTGTCGCTGGCGCCCTGGTAAACGATGAGCATGGCGCCGATCGCGAACAGTGCGCCGATGAACACCGCGTGCGTGGTGGTGAAGTAGTAGGCGCTGATCGACGTCTGCCAGCACGTGGCGTGCGCGCGCTCGACAGCCAGTGCCGCACCCAGCAGGACGGCCATGACCACCATGCCGCCCCGCAGAAAGCGGTAGGTGTCCAGCGCTACGTCATTGCCCGTCCGCTTGGCCATGCCTCCAGTATGGGCCGCGATATCCCCCACAAATGGGCGGTACCCCTTGAGTTTCGGCCGAAAACCTACGCGGCCAGTGACAACCGGGCCGTCCGGAAACGGTGTGCCACCAGCTTGGCCACGCCCGGGTGCAGGCCCAGCGGGTCGGTCACGACGTCGGCGCCGCAGGTGTACAGGCGGTCCTGAAAGAGTCCGTCGGCCAAGAGGTATGACGCCACGGCGATGCGCTCGGCGCCACGCTTCCGCAGCCGGGCCACCACGTCGCCGACCCAGTGCGTGCCATTGATCGCGAACGCGAGCTCGACGCGGCTGCCCAGCGTCGCCGACAGCATGGCGCACGTCCGGCGCAGGTCGCCGGCAGCGCGCGGGTCTGAGGTGCCGGCAGCGGCCAGTACCACGGAATCCGATGGCCGCCAGCCTGATTCGATGAGCCGGTCGGCGAGCACCCGGACCATCGCGGTCGAGGGCCCGAGCGCCGGCGCCACTGTGACGTCCCGGTGGCCGCTTTCGGCGATACCTGCGGGAATGTCGTTGTGGACGTGGTAGCCCGACGACAGGAAGGCCGGAACGACGACGGCCGGGCCGGGCGGCAGCGCCGACAGCACCTCGGCCGGTGTGGGCCCGAGGACGTCGACGAACGCGGTGTGCACGCGGCGGTCCAACAGTCCGCTGACCTGCTCGGCCAGCTTGCCGATCATCGCGACACCCGAGCCCTTGCGGGTGCCGTGGGCAACGAGGACGGGGTTCATCGCGCACCTGCCGAGTAGTCGTCGACCGCCAGCCGGTAGCCGCGCTTCACCACGGTCGCGACGATCTCCTTGTCGCCCAACGTGGTTCGCAGGCGCAGCACCGCGGTCTCGACGGCATGGGTGTCCGACCCGCTGCCCGGCAACGCGGCCAGCAGTTCCTGCCGTGACACCACCGCACCCGGCCGCAGCGCCAGCGCCCGCACGATGGACATCCCGGCCGGCGAAAGGTCCTTGACGACACCGTCGACCACGACGCAGGTGCCGCGGATCTCGAGATCGTGTCCGGCTGCCCGCAGCTTCCGGGTCTGCAGCACGGGCAGCTCATCGGCGATGTGGCGCGCCAGCGCTCCCAGGCGCATGCGCTCGGGAGCGGATGTCGGCACCCCGAGCCGGGCCAGCGGCCGCGCTGTCACCGGCCCGACGCACATGGCGTGCACCGGGCCCCGAAACGCGTCCAGCACTTGCTCATTGACGCCGAGTTCGGTCGCGCGCATCAGCGTCGCCGCGACTGCGGGCGCCGAGGTGAAGCTGACGGCGTCGAGCCGGCGCTCGGCGATATCGCCGACCAGCGAGTCGAACGCACCGCCGGACGGCACCGGCTGCCACCGGTACACCCTGATGGGGACGACGTCGGCGCCGGCGCGGCGCAGCTCGTCGAGAAACTCGGGGAACGGGTCCCATTCATCGGTGGCGCCGTGCAGCTGAACGGCGATCCGCATGCCGGAGATGCCACCCTGCAGCAGGTAGCCCAGCACCTCGCGGGACGACTCGGAATCGGGCGACCATTCCTCGGGCAGGCCGGCCGCCCGCAGCGCGCCGGTGGCTTTGGGTCCGCGTGAGACGATCCGGGCGCGGCTGAGGGCATCGGTCAGTTCACTTGACAGGCCCCAGTCGTCGGCGGCGGACATCCAGCCGCGGAATCCGATGCCGGTCGTGGCGATCAGGACGTCGGGCGGCACTTCGAGTAGCGCCTGGGTATTCGTGCGGAGCTCGTCGTCGTCGGGCAGCGGGACCATCGAGATGGCGGGGGCAGCGATCACCGTCGCGCCGCGGCGGCGCAGCAGGGTGCACAGCTCATCGGCACGTCGTGCGGAAGTCACCGCCACCCGAAATCCGGTGAGCGGGGCCCGTTCGGGATCACTCATGCGTTCAGTGAAGGGACAGCGTGTTTCCGGCTGGTTACCCAGCCATTGCTCAGCGGTGTCGCCGCTCCGGAAAGGGTGACGTTTGTGTCACATGCAGGGCTGAACTGGGGTTTTGCGCGGAAAAACCTCACAAGCCTTCACCAGACGTCGCCGTCGCGCCAGTCACAGGTGATGTCGGCGGTGGTGTCGACCTCGACCGAAACCGGCAGCACGAACAGCGAATGGTCGTCTTCGGGCGTGCGATTGACACCGGCCGGCGCCAGCACGGACGTCGTGCCCCGCCACGGCAGCCAACCCCGCGCGGTGTAGATCGGCCGACCCGCGTCCGAGGAACTGAGTGCCCCGATCTCGTAGGCGCCGCGGACCACCTGCTCGACGGCGTCGAGGACCGCCGTCGCCAGCCCCTGGCCCCGCCAGTCCTCGCGGACCGCAACGGCTTCGACGTAACCGCACCGCAGGGCGGAGTTGCGGTAGATCAGCCGGCGCTGGACGACAGCGCCGTGCGCGATGATCGCGCCGTGCCGGCAGATCAACGCATGCATGCCACCCAGGCAGTGCTCCCAGTCGGCATCCGAGAAATCGCCGTCGTAGGCGTCGATGACCATCTGCCGCGCACCCTCGCGGGTCTCGGCATCGAGATCAGCGGTGTGGACCAACCGCGCCGTGTGAACGTTGTGTACGCGGGAGAGATCCGTGGGGTGCACCCCCTCGTTCTACCAGGATTGCGCAGCCCGCGCTGGTGCCTGCGCGGGTTCAGGCACCGAACGGTTGACGCGGCTTGGACCAGTGCATCCGCACGTGCTGTCCGGGCCGGATCTGCCCCACCTTGTCGATGTCGTGGTCGGCGACGACACCGATCACCGGGTACCCGCCGGTGACCGGATGGTCGGGGCCGAGAATCACCGGTAAACCGTTGGGCGGCACCTGGATTGCCCCCCGCGTGGCGCCCTCGCTGGGCAGCTGGCGGTCCGGCCAGCGGTGCTGCAGTGGCCGCCCGTTGAGGCGCATGCCGACGCGGTCGCTGCGATCGGTCACGACCCACTCGGTGTGCACCAGAGCGTCGGGGTCGACGAACCAGTCATCCCGCGGACCGGGGACCACCAGCAGTTCCAGCAGGTCCTCGGCGATGGCCGCCACGGGCGCCTGATCCAGCTCGGGGAACTCCGCGGGGTGCGCACCGATGGTCAGCAGGTCTCCGGCCTGCAGCGGCCGCGGGCCGATCGCCGACATGACGTCGTAGCTGCGGGAGCCGAGCACGGGGTCGACGACGAAGCCGCCGCGGACCGCGACGTAACTACGCAGACCGGTGCGGGGTGCACCCAGGGAGATCACCTCACCGTCGTGTGCGTAGTGGATGCTGTTGGTGCCGAACGGGATTCCGTTCGCGGAGGGGTCGGCGTCGGCGCCGGTGACGGCCACCGCCACGCCCTCTTTGCCGCCGCCGTGAACCCGGGCGGAGAAGCCGCCGAACGTCACCTCGATGGTGGCGCGGTCGTTCGGGTTGGCCACCAGCCGGTTGGCCAGCGTATGCGAGCGGCGATCGGCCGCGCCCGAGCGGCTGACACCCATGTGGGCCAGGCCGGGCCGGCCCAGATCCTCGACGAGCGCGAGCGGGCCGGTCTTCAGGATTTCGAGTGTTGCGGTCATGGTCGCGCTCCTAACCGATCGCCCGGAATTGCACGTGCATGCCCGGAACCAGCAACGCCGGCTGTTCCCGTTCGAGGTCCCACAGCGTGGCGTCGGTCCGGCCGATCAACTGCCAGCCGCCCGGGGTCTCGCGGGGGTAGACGCCGCCGAACTCCCCGGCGAGGGCCACCGAGCCCGCCGGCACGCGCGTGCGCGGCTCGCTGCGGCGCGGGACCTGGAGTCGCTCGTCGCCACCGACCAGATAGGCGAAGCCCGGCGTGAAGCCGCCGAACGCGACGCGCCACAGCGACCCGGTGTGTGCGGCGACCACCTCGTCCGGGGTCAGCCCGGTCAGCTTGGCGACCTCGTCGAGATCCATGCCGTCGTACACGACGTCGATGATCAAGTCGGGCTGCTGCGGGGCGCTGGCCTCGGCGTTGTCGATCTCCCCGAGGCGGAGCTTGGACAGCCGCTGCTCGGTGGGGATGCGATATCGCGGTGCGGCGAGCTTGACCAGGATGGTCCGCGATGCCGGGACGATGTCCAGGACACCGGGCAGGTTCGCCGCTTTCAGCGTGTCGGTCCACGCCAGGACCTCGGCGGTGCTGTTCAATTCCAGGAGCAGCGCCTGGTCGCCATAGTCGCGGACGGTGCCGAGCATCGTCGTGTCAACTTTGTCCACTGTGACGGTCATCACCCCAACCTACCCGCGGGTAGCCCGTAATTAACGCGTCCTTACGCACTCGCCAGAAGAGCCTTAATGAGCGCTCAGACAGCAAATTCGTACGTCGGTTCGCGGCGCTTGATGTAGCTGATCACCCGGTACGTCACCGGCAGGAAAACGATCTCGACGGCGGTCTTGTACAGCCAGCCCTGGCCGGTGTAGACGGCGAAGTCGTGGAAGGTGCTGATGCCGATGGCATTGGCGGCGATGGCGCAGAACACCAGCGTGTCACCGAGTTGCCCGGCGAACGTCGAGCCGACCAGGCGCGCCCACAGGTGCTTCTCCTTGGTGCGTTCCTTGATGGCCACCACGACCCACGCATTGATCGTCTGCCCGACGATGAAGCCGGCGAGCCCGGCGATGATCAGCTGCGTGTAGGAGTGCACGACGTTCTCGAAGTGCGCCTGGTTCGGGTAGAAGTCGGCGGCCGGCAGGTAGATCGTCGCCCAGAAGGTCAGGGCGGCAAGGATATTCATGGCGAAGCCGAGATAGATGGCCCGCCGCGCGGCCTTGAAGCCGTACACCTCCGACAACACGTCGCCGATGATGTAGGTGAGCGGGAAGACGATGAAGCCGCCGTCGGTGATGATCGGGCCGAAGGCCACGCCCTTGGTGGCGGTGACGTTGGAAATGATCACCAGGGCCGTGAACACCGCGATCAGGATCGGATAGTAGGCCGATCCGACTTGCGCGAAGCGGGCGTGCTGTTCGGGGCGCTCGGCGACGGTCACGTCGAACATCTTGGCAGGCAGGGCGGCGAGTGCAACCTCAGGCCAGCGCCGCGGTCAGCTGGGGTGGCAGCTGGTCGGCCACGGCGGGGTAGGACAGCACCGAGGCGAACGTGATGGCCGCGGACAGATCCTTGTTGGGGAAGACGATCCGGTTGGACTTGGCCTGGCTCAGTTGTGCGACGGTCGGGTCGGCCAGCACCGCGGGCCGCTGATCGTCGGCGTCGAGCGTCCAGATCAGCACGTCGGCGTCGCGGAAGGCCGTGGCGATCTGGTCGCGGGGCACGAAACCGTGTTGTCCCTTGGTGAACGAGTCCAGCCCGGCCGGGAGGGCGATGCCCATCTCGGTGAGGAAGTCGGTGCGCCAGCCCGCCGGTGTGATCTCGACGCCGGCGGCAGTCGGAAGACCGTTGACGATCAACATCTTTCGGCCACCGAGCCGCGGGTTGGCCTGGCCGGCGCCGGCGAACTTGGCGTCGACACCGTCGATGAGTCGCTTCATGTCGTCGGCCTTGAAGACGGCCTGCCCGATGACGGTCGCCTGCTCCTTCCAGGGCTCGAAGAAGGCGTCCTGGCCGGACTGGGCGATCGTCGGGGCAATCGCCGACAGCTTCTTGTAGGTGTCGGCGTCCAATCCGGCGTTGGTGGCGATGATGAGGTCGGGCTTCAGCGCGGAAATCTTGTCCACCTGGATGCCGTCATTGAGGTTCAGGACGGCCGGCTGGGCCGGGCCGAGCGCGGGTAGGGCCCATGGCCACACGGCGAACGGCTGGTTTCCGAACCACTCGGTCACGGCGATCGGTACGACGCCGACGGCCAGCAGTTCGTCCTGCCCGGTGAGGCCGGCGCACACCACACTCTTCGGTGGTCCCGGAATGCGCGTGGATCCGAATGCGTGATTGATCGTGACCGACCCGTCGCCGGCGACGGTGCCCGAGGCCGGCGGCTTGGAGCATGCGGCGACCACCGCGGCACCGGCTGCACCGGCGGCCAGTGCCAGGAAACTACGGCGCGAGCGGATCGGGTGCACGTCGTGAGTCTTGCATCTGCCCCGCGAAATGGCGCTGCTAACACGCGACGCAACCGTGGTCGCGCGGGTGCGCCGCGCCTCGAAGCGGTGTGCGTCAGTGCCCGTGAGGCAGTTTGCCGACAACGTAAATATTGATGACGGGTGGCCGACGGGGTGACCGGAAACGAGAAGCATACCTTAGGTATGTACTTTATCGGACTATTAGCTGGATGTCGGTGTGTCATTAACCGGCCCACTTTTGGTGGCTGGGCCGTTTCGCCGGTTGGTGTCCAAAAAATAGCAGGTAAATACCAATATGTAACCGACGTTTCACGTGGGGCGCGTGGTCCAGACGTTACCTGTGAGTCGGCTCGCGACATTAGCGAGAACTGTCCAATGTCAGTCGTTTGACGTATCGTCGGGCCGCCCATTGCCGTGCTCTAATGAGGGTGTACGCCGGTCTTTGGCGGACAAGAGGGCTTTGCTGGGAGGCTGTAATGACGATCGATTCCAGTGGACTGCCCGTCCCGCGGCGACATACTCGGACCGAGGCGCGTCAGGGGGGCGGTTCGAAGCGGCCGGAACGCGTCGTGACCCGGCACCTCCCGGAATTGCTCGTCGGCATGCGGTGGTTGTTCGACACGGCCCAACCGGACGGCGCGATGGTGAGCGCGGGCGGTCAGATCGTGCGGTCCGGCCGGCGGACGCTGCGCTTCCGGCCCGCGGACTGGCAAGGCCACGCGGTAATCGAAATCGTCGGCCCGGCCGCCCCCGGCGACCCGTCACCGCGCGCCGAACTGGAGGCTTACGTCCAGGCCCTCGACGACATGGGTGAAGACGTGGTGGCCAGCTGGATCGGGCGCCGAGGCCAGGTGCGCAGCATCGCGCTGGCCCGCGCCGTGCATCCGACGCTTCGTGCCGCCGTCGAACGTTATGTGGCCGGCTGCGCCGAGCACCCCGGCCAGCAGTGCTCGTGTGGCCGCCGGGCCCGTGACTGCAGTGTGTCGCTGCGCGCGGTGGAGCGCTCAGTGGGCCGTCACCAGGTGGAGTTCGACGCGCTGGCCGGGCCGTGGCCCGACGCGCTCGACCCGTCAGGAGAGCTGGGTCTGGTCGCCGCCGGGGTGGTGCCGCAGCTCGCCGAACAAAATGTGGCCGGTAGCGCGGTCTGAGCGTTTCGCCGGTATTACGGCCATAGGTCGTTAAAGCTTCATTTCCCGTTCGGTTATCGCAATGCCCGAACAATCTTTATTATTCCGTTACGGACACTGCGGGGGCGGTGCCGGGCATTAATTGACGGAAGCGTCTTATATGGCGGTCGGGAGGTGTCGTTGCGATGACTGCGCGTGTGATCACCGGTCAGTTGTTGGCGGCTCTGGCGGTGGCTGCTCTAGGCATTTCTGCCCCCGCATCGGCTGATGTCGGAACGGGCCAGATGGCGGCCTGCGCCGAACGGGGTAATCCGCTCGACTGCGTGCCGACGAATGCCGCCGCCAATGCCGCGGAACTCGCCTATCTCACCGAGCTGCACGGCCGGATGCAGAGCAGCGATGCCGACCTACTCAAAACTGGGCGTCTGACCTGCAATATGTTCGTGTACGCCGGTCAGCCGACGGGTGATGCCGTGAACGACATCTCCAAATCCCTGAAGGTGAACAAGGCCTCCGCGACTTTCGTGATGGATATGGCGATGGTGCATCTGTGCCCGGGTCTGAACATCGGCGCCGACGGAGTACCGCGTCCCCGCTATTGAGGTGGCAGTGATTTCACGCCGAACCCGCGTGAAATCGATGTAGGTAAGCAGGCCAGTCCCAGGTATTCAGGAATTCGTTTGCGGCCGAGTAGCCGTTGTCATATAGCCTCTTCCGGTCAGCCTGGGAAATGTCGAAATTCAGGTAACCGATGCCGGCCGCGTCGACCACTATCGTGCGCGCCGCGACGGACGGCTGCCGCAGATAAGTCTGGTCATGACCGAGCAATGCGGTGTTGATGAGGTTCTCCAGGAGGTGCGGGGCACCGGGCAGATCAACGACCGGTGCCAGACCCGGGCCCGGGTCGCCGTCACCCTGGGCGGGTCGCTGGGCCGTCACGGTGATGCCGAAGCTGGGCCAGCGCGGGACCTTGCCGTCGGTGCGATCCAGCGAGTACATCGGAAAGTTCGACAGCAGGCCGCCGTCGATCAGCGTCGACGTCGTGCCCGAGGCGCTCGTGATCGTCACTGGCCGGAAGAAGAACGGGATGGCCATGGACGCGCTGACCGCGTCCGCGACGGACTGTTCGTCGGGGTCGAGGCCGTACATCCGGCGGTAGTCCCACGGCAGCCGGACCAGCGTGCCGCGCGTGATGTCGGCGACCGTGACGACCAGGCGGTAGCGCTGCTCCGGCGGCAGCTCGCGGTCGTCGAGCGCCAGATCGCCGAAAGTGCGGACGCCCAGATTGCGCAGCTCGCCGTCGACCCAGTCGTGAATGGCGTCGCCGCGGTACATCCCCTGGCCGCGGAAGGCCGTCCAGTACTTGCCGACCACCGGGATTCGGCTGGTGCCAACGGGATCCAGGAATTTGCGGTAGGGCAGCGACATCGCCAGCTCCCGGAGTTGGTCACCGCTGAGCTGGCACCCGGCCGGCTGGCGACGGTTCGCGGCGGCGATGACGGCGCCCACCAGGGACCCGGCCGACGTCCCGGAGACCCGGCTGACGCGGTAGCCCGCATCGCCGAGAGCGACGACGGAGCCGACCAATCCGATGGCCTTGACACCGCCGCCCGACAGCACCAGATCGGCGGTCTTGACCGGGACCGCGGGGGAGTCGTCGGGCCTGTGCACCATCGGTGACGATGCTAGGTGAACGCCTGCTATTCGCCTTGGACCGCAACGGATTGTGACGGCGGCGCGGGCTCTGGCGGCGGTGTGGCGCGCGTTACTCGGCCACTCAGCCGATTCTTAGGCGCAGACTAAGCCGCCCTCAGTACCCGTCCCTAATGTTGCTGGCACAACGAGGGATTCACCGGAGAGGGGGTGGCGAATGGAGCATCGGTACTGTGACCGCATGTTGGCGGCACGCGCGTTCGTAATAGCAATGTCCACGGTCCTTCTCGTCCCCACCGCGGTGGCATCCGCAGACGACGATGCGCCCCCGCCGGGGCCGCCGCCGGTCTCGTTCACCATGACCTCCGGGGCGCCGATCCGAGACGGCGCCACCTACGGCGTCGGCACGGTGATCGTCGCGCACTTCGCCGGTCCGGTCGATGAGGCCGCCGCCGCGCGGGATCTGGTGGTGACCGCCAACCCGCCGGTGACCGGGTCGTGGCACTGGGTCAACAACACCACCGCGCACTGGCGTCCGCCGCAGTACTGGGCACCGGGCACCGTGGTGTCGGTGGCCGGGGGCCCGACGTTCAGCATCGGTGCATCCCACGTATCGATCGCCGACGACGCGACCAAGAAGGTCAGCGTGTACGACGGCGGCGCGCTGGTGAAGACCATGCCGACGTCGATGGGTCGCGGCGGCACCGAGACCGTCAACGGCAAGACGCTCAGTTTCTGGACCCAACCTGGGGTTTACACCGTGCTCGACAAGAGCAATCCGGTGGTCATGGATTCGTCGACGTACGGCCTGCCGATCAACAACCACCTCGGGTACAAGGAGACCATCCCCTACGCGGTGCGCGTCAGTACCGATGGTGTGTACCTGCATCAGCTCGACGCGACGGTGTGGGCCCAGGGCAACACCAACACCAGTCATGGCTGTCTGAACCTGAACCACGACAACGCGCAGTGGTTCTACAACTTCTCCGTGCCCGGCGACGTGGTCGAGGTGCGGAACACCGGCGGCAAGCCTTTGCAGCTGTGGCAGAACGGCGACTGGAGTGTGCCGTGGGACCAATGGTGATAACGATGCGATCAAAGTTGAATCTCGGTCGCGTCGATGTGACGCACACCACAATGCATTAGGTACACTGGTCAGTGTCACGGCAAAAGGCCTAGTCACGACCGGTACTTAGCCGATAAAATTAGATAGCTGAAAATATCAGTTTGAGGTCAGGAGTGGTCGTGGGAGCAGTAGCGCATTTGCCGAACCAGTTCGAGTCGGCACAGCCGGCGGCGGACGCATCGTTGATGGACTTGCTGTCGACGTGTTCGGGCATCATCGAGTCGACCTTCGCCGACCGCATCCGCGAACTCGGTGGCACGGAGGCCGAAATCCATCAGCTGTCAGGTTCTGCGGCCTACGCGGTGTTCGCGTGGTCCACGGGCCGCGGCTTCGGCGCCTGATCCGGTAGACCGGTAGCGCCGCCGCGGTGCTACCAGGGGCCCGGCCGGCCCCGCCATTCCAACCCCTACTCACGCAGTGCCCGCCTCTGTGCGACAACCCCGTCGCGCAGAGGCGGGCATTTTGCGTCCATGGGTGGTCCGGGCGCGTGGCACAGTGCGTGCGTTCGATCGCGAAGCAATCTGCCCCCGGTGATTGAACTCAGGGACCGCCGGCGGCCGGAACAGGTCCCTGGCTTCAGTCGGGGTGGCTGTTCGTGCCTCGTGGTTGAAACGACGTATCCGGCCAGCGGGTGGCCGGACGCGCAGAAGAGTCCGTAAACCAAAAACGCCGCGCTGAGAGGCGATCTCAGCGCGGCGCTTCGGGTACGGCGGGTCAGACGGTCGCGTCGACCTTCTCGGCGGGGGTCGGCCACGGCACCGGTTTCGGGCGCTGACGCACGATCTGCGGCCACCAGAACCACTTGCCCATGAGGGCCGCGATCGACGGCATCATGAACGACCGGACGACCAGCGTGTCGAACAGCAGACCCAGGCCGATCGTGGTGCCCACCTGGCCGATGATGCGCAGCTCACTGATGATCATCGATGACATGGTGAAGGCGAAGACCAGGCCGGCGTTGGTGACCACCGAACCGGTGCTGCCCATGGCCCGGATGATGCCGGTGTTCAGGCCGGCATGGATCTCTTCCTTGAACCGTGCCGCCAGCAGCAGGTTGTAGTCAGCGCCCACGGCCAACAGGATGATCACCGACATCGGTATCACCATCCAGTGCAACGGTAGGCCGATCAGGTACTGCCAGATCAGGATCGACATACCCAGCGACGCGCCCAGCGAGATCGCCACCGTCGCGACGATCACCGCGGCGGCCACCACGGCTCGCGTGATGATCAGCATGATGACGAAAATCAGTGCGAGAGCAGAGATTCCGGCGATCATCAGGTCGTAGTCGGAGCCCTCGGCCATGTCGCGGAAGGTTGCCGCGCTACCGGCCAGGTAGATCTTGGAACCCTCCAGCGGCGTGCCCTTGATGGCCTCCTTGGCGGCCAGCTTGATGGAGTCGATGTTCGAGATGCCTTCGGGCGTAAGCGGATTGCCCTCATGCTGCACGATGAACCGCACCGACTTGCCGTCCGGCGAGATGAAGTTCTTCATGCCCCGCTTGAAGTCGGCACTGTCGAAGGCCTCCGGCGGCAGGTAGAACGAGTCGTCGTTCTTCGACTTGTCGAAGGCCTCACCCATGGCGCTGGAGTTCTTCTGGCCCTCGGCCTGCTGATCCAGCTGCCCCTTCTGGGTGGCGTACATCATCTGCATGTACTTCTTCATGTTCTTCATGGTCTCGATCTGCGGGGGCATGACCGTGACCATCTGCTTCGTCAGCGCGGACATCTTGTCCATGTCCGGAACGACGGTCTGGAAGTCGTCCGTCATCGTGTCGATGCCGTCGAGGGTGTCGAACACCGAACGCATGGACCAGCAGACCGGGATGTCGTAGCAGTGCGGTTCCCAGTACAGGTAGTTGCGGATCGGCCGGAGGAAGTCGTCGAAATCGGAGATGTGGTTGCGCAGATCTTCGATGTCGTACAGCATCCCGTGCATCTTGCCGACCATGCTGTCCATGACGGTCGACATCTGGACCGTGATGCCCTGCATCTTGGTCATGGTGTCGATGCTCACCTGGATGTCACCGATCTGCTTCTGCATATCGTTCATCATGTCCTGCTGGTACTTCTGGTTCATCACCTGCGTGGTGCTCTGCATGCCCAGCTGGAACGGGATGGTCGAGTGCTCGATGGGCGTGCCCTCGGGCCGGGTGATGGCCTGCACCTGAGCGATACCGGGAACGGCCACAACGGCTTTCGCGATCTTGTTGATCACGAGGAAGTCGGCCGGGTTACGCAGGTCGTGGTCGGTCTGGACCAGCAGGAGGTCAGGATTCATGCGGGCCGGGGAGAAGTGCCGGGTGGCGGCCGCATACCCCTCGTTGGACGTGAGGTCCGCTGGCATGTACTGACGGTCGTCGTAACTCGTCTTGTACCCGGGGATGGCGACGAGGCCGACCAACGCGATCGCGATCGTGGCGACCAGGATCGGGCCCGGCCAGCGGGTGATCGCGGCGCCGATCTTGCGCCAGCCGCGGACCCGCATCTCACGCTTGGGTTCGAGCGTCCGCCCCCACTTGGTGACGACGGTGATGAGGGCCGGCCCGAGGGACAGCGCGGCGAACACCACGGTGACCATGCCGATGGCCAGCGGGATGCCCAGCGTCTGGAAGTACGGCAGCCGGGTGAAGTGCAGGCAGTATGTCGCGCCGGCGATCGTCAGACCCGAACCGAGAATGACGTGCGCCGTGCCGTGATACATGTCGTAGTAGGCGTCCTCTTTGGACATCCCGGCGGTGCGCGCCTCTTGATATCGGCCGATCAGGAAGATGGCGTAGTCGGTCGCCGCCGCGATGGCCAGCATCGGCAGCAGGTTGGTGGCGAACGTCGAGAGGCCGATGATCTTGTAGTAGCCGAGCACGGCGACCAGGCCGCGCGCCGCGCCCACCAGCACCATCACGATGAACAGCTCGATCAGCACCGTCACGATGGAGCGGTACACCAGTAGCAGCATGATGATGATGACCGCGAACGAGACGGCCTCCATGACCTTCAAACTGCGGTCACCGGCGACGTTCATGTCGGAGGCCTGGGCGGCCGCACCGGTGATGTAGCTCTTCACGCCTGGGGGCGCGGGGACGCTCTTGAGGATCTTGTCGACGGTCTCGACGGACTCGTTGGCGAGCGATTCGCCCTGGTTACCGCGCAGGTAGACCTGCACGTAAGCGGACTTGCCATCGGCGCTCTGGGAGCCCGACGCGGTCAGCGGGTCGCTCCAGAAATCCTGGACGTGCTCGACGTGCGCGGTGTCGGCCTGGAGCTTGGCGACGATCTGGTCGTAGTACGCGTGGGCGGCGGCATCCAGCGGCTGGTCGCCCTCGAGCACCACCATCGCCGAGCTGTCGGAGTCGAATTCCTTGAAGTCGGAGCCGACCTGCTTCATCGCGATCATCGAGGGCGCGTCGTGCGGCGACATCGAGACCGAGCGCATCTTGCCGACCTCGTCGAGCCCGGGGACGATCGTGCTGAGCATGACGACGATGCCGATCCACGCCAGGATGACGGGGATCGCGAGCGTGCGGATCACCCGCGGGATCAGCGGCCGGTGCGGGGCCTGTCCCGCCTTGGGAAACGAGTCGGTCGGGGTATCGAGGCTGTGGTTGCTCATGCAGATTTCACCAGGCAGAAGGTCTGGGCGTGCACGCCGGTGGAGGTTCGGGTGTCTTTGAGTTCGTCGTCGACGTGGACGGTGCAGGTGATGGAGTCACCGTCGCCCTGGGCGACGATGTTGGGCGAGGCTGCCGGTGCGGTGGTGGACAGAGTGAGCTTCCACGGCAGCGGGGCGTGGTCGATGCGCTGCGGCTTGGCGTCCAGGTCGAGGTAGTTGATGTCGGCGTAGCTGCCGGTGCCGGTGATCTCGTAGGTGACGACCTTGGGCTTGAACGGTTTGGCGTCGTCGGCGAAGTTGCGCGGGGTGACGATGACGGGGTTCTGGCCGAAGTAGCCGCGCACGCGTTGCACGGTGAAGCCGGCGACCAGGGCCACGGCGAGGATGAGCAACGGGATCCACGCCTTCTTGAGCGCATTGCCGATCACGCTGCG
>NZ_JMLM01000029.1:0-21858 GCF_000686745.1 Mycobacterium sp. UNC410CL29Cvi84 | reverse complement strand
GTTCAACGAGTGTGGTTTCACGGTACAAAATGTGTTGACCGACAACGGATCCTGCTACCGGTCACACAAATTTCGTGATGCTCTGGGTGACATCAAGCACCGACGAACCCGCCCCTACCGTCCACAGACAAACGGCAAGGTCGAGCGTTTCCACCGCACGCTTGCCGACGAATGGGCCTACGCCCGGCTCTACCGCAGCGACGCCGAACGCTGCGCCGAGTTCCCGCGGTGGCTACACACCTACAATCACCATCGCGGCCACACAGCACTCAAAGGTCAACCACCCGCCAGCCGCGTACCTAACCTCTCAGGTCAGTACAACTAGCCGGGTGAGCCCAAGCGCGTGACGTTCACGCTACGGTGGTGCCCATGGTCCGTACCCCCGTCGCGCTCGCGCTCGTGCTGGCGGTCGGCATCTCGGGGTGCGGCCGATCGGAGCCTACGGCCGATGACTTCGCCAGGGAGCTGTCGAAGAGCGTGACGGTCGAGGCGACGACCGGTCACCTGGCGAAGCTGCAGGCCATCGCCGACGCTCACGGTGGGAACCGGGCGTTCGGCACACCCGGTTACGACGCAAGCGTGGACTACGTCGCGAATGCGCTGCGCGACAAGGGTTTCGACGTCATCACTCCGGATATGGAAGTCAAGGTGGCGTACAACAACACGCCCGAACTGACGGTCGCCGGCACCCGGATACCGGCGCGGGCGCTGGAGTATTCGGTCGGCACCCCCGGTCTCACCGCACCGCTGGTGCCGGTCAAGGGCGGTCCCGGATCAGGCTGCAACAGCGCCGATTACGACGGCCTGCCGATCAAGGGTGCGGTCGCGCTGGTGGACCGTGGCACGTGCCCCTTCGCGGTGAAGGAGGCGACCGCGGCAGTCCACGGCGCGGTCGCGTTGGTGGTGGCCGACAACAAGGACGACGTCGACGACGCGGGCGTCCCCGCGCGCGGCGGCACCCTGGGCGCCAAGGCGACGGTGAAGATTCCCGTGGTGCTGATCCCGAAGGCGGCCGGGGCTCGACTGCGGGCCGCGCCGGGGCCGGTGACCCTGAAGCTGGACGCCGGTGTGCGGGTTGAGCACACCCGCAACGTGATTGCCCAGACGAAGACGGGGTCCGAGCATGACGTCGTGATGGTCGGCGCGCATCTGGACAGCGTCAAGGACGGGCCCGGGATCAACGACAACGGGTCGGGCGTGGCCGCGGTCCTGGAGACGGCATTGCAGTTGGGCAGCGCCCCCAAAATCGCGAACGCGGTGCGGTTCGCGTTCTGGGGCGCCGAGGAGGAGGGCACGATCGGCTCTGAGCGCTACATCGAATCCCTCGACGTCGAGGCGCTCAAAGACATTGCGCTGTATCTGAATTTCGACATGCTCGCCTCCGAGAACGCCGGCTACTTCAGCTACGACGGCAACCTGTCCGGCCCGCCACGGCCCGACGACCTGGTGGCGCGTATCCCGGAAGGCTCGGCGGGTATCGATCGCACCTTCACGGCCTATCTGGCCGGTGCCGGGAAGCCGCCGCAGGACTACCCGTTCAACGGGCGGTCGGACTACGACGCCTTCACCAAGGCCGGTATTCCGGCAGGTGGGCTGGGTACCGGCGACGAGGAAAACATGAACGACGAGCAGGCCCGACTCTGGGGCGGTACCGCCGGAAAACCTTTCGACTCCAACTACCACAAGAAGACGGACGATTTGGCGCACATCAACCGCACGGCAATGGACATCATGGGCCGTGGAGTGGCTTTCGGGGTGGGTCGGTACGCCCAGGACTTGGGTGGACGCACCGGCGTTCCGGTCCGCGATGACCGGACCCGGCACGTGGTCTCGCCATCATGAGGCGCGTACTGGCCGCCGGTCTGCTGACCGCGGTGCTGGCGTCGTGTGCCCCACCGCCGCAGGCGCCGGCCCCACCGCCACCGCCGGCCCCTGACCTCGCTCGCGACCTGGCAGGCAAGGTGGGCACCGACGGCATCTACAACCATCTCAAGAAGTTCGCCGCCATCGCCGCGGTGAACAAGGGCACCCGGGCCGACGGCACGCCCGGCTACCAGGCCAGCGTCGACTACGTGGCGAACCTGCTGCGGGACAAAGGGTTCGACGTCCAAACTCCGGAGTATGTGCGCGTGGAACGGGGTGCCCCCGGCAATCCCGTGCTCGACGTCGGCGGCCGCCGGTGGGGGATCGTGCAGGCCTCACTGCTGACGTCCACGGCGCCCGGCGGCCTGACGGCGCCGACGTTGCATCCGGTGAAGCCGGCCGGTTGCGCGCCGGACGATTACGGCACGCTCAACCTGCGCGGCGCCATCGCGGTGGTCGACGACGCGGTGTGTTCGGTGGTCGACAAGCAGAACGCGGCGGTGGCCCGCGGCGCGGTCGCGGTGCTGGTGGTCAGCCCGCCAAGCGCGAACGGCGCCCCGCGCGGGCTGTTCAGTCCTGGCTACTACGAACACCTCAACACGCCGGTCGGCATCATCGGCAAGGACGCAGATGCCGTACTGCTGAAAACCAACACCCCGGTGAAGCTCACCCTCGACGCCAAGAACACCGGTGTGAAATCGCGAAACGTCTTGGCCCAGACCAAGACCGGCGACCAGCACAGCGTCGTGCTGGCGGGTGCGCACCTCGACAGCGCGCCGACGAGCGCGGGCATCAACGACGCGGCAACCGGGGTGTCGGCACTGCTGGAGACCGCTGCCGCGCTCGGTGGTTCGCCGAAGATCGAGAACGCGGTGCGGTTCACCTTCTGGGGTTCGGGCGCGGTGGGCCAGGAAGGCGCCACCAAGTACGTGCGCGCGCTGGCTGCCGAACCGCTGAATGACATTGCGCTGTACCTGGATTTCGACATCCTCGGCTCACCCAACGCCGGGTTCTTCACGTTCGACGGCGACCAGTCCGGTCAGGCCAACCCCGAGATCCCCCTCGACGCGGTGCCGGCCGGCTCCGCCGGCCTCGAGCGCACGCTGGCCGGGTATCTGTACCTCGCCGGCAAGCGGCCCGCCGACATGACGATGGATCTGGGCAGTGGCTACGGTCCGTTCCTCACCGCCGGCATTCCGGTCGGTGGTATCTCGACGGGGACGTCGCAGCGCAAGACGCCGATCCAGGCCAGATTGTGGGGCGGGCAGGTGGGCGCCGCCTTCGATCCCGGGTATGGGCCGACGGGCGACACCGTCGAGCAGCTGAACCGGTCCGCGCTTGCGGTGACCGGGCCGGCCGTCGCGTTTGCGGTCGGCACCTATGCGCAGTCGCTGACCGGACCCAACGGTGTGCCGTTGCACGACCAACGACACCGGCAAGCAGGCAAGTAGCCAAAGCTCACAGCGAGCTCATAAGCGGAATCGCCATTTCTGTGGGTTCGCTTGCCAGGTTGCCGGGTTAGTAATGGTGCCCATGAAAAGCACTACTCGCCGTTGGTCGGCCGTGGCCGGCACCGTCACCGTCGTGGCCATGGGCGCCCTGACCGTCGCCTGCGGCTCGCAGGGCAACAACGCTCCGGCCACCGTCACGGTCACCCCGTCGAGCACCACGACCACCACGACGACGGCCAAGGAACACCACAGCGGTGGTGGCGGCAGCGCAGGCGGTGGGGGTCAGCAGCAGGCACCGGCACCTGCGCCGGAGACGGTGACCAATACCGAGACGGCGACCCAGACCGAGACCCAGACGCAGACCGAAACCTCGACGTCGGTCCAGACCTCGACGGAAACGTCGACGTCGGTGCAGACCTCGACGGTCTACCAGCCGCAGCCGCGTGAGCGCGGTGGCTTCAACTTCGGGCCGCAACAGCAGCACTGACCAGGCCCTGAGTTAGGTCCGTCACTGCTTGTATGCAAGCTTGCATGCAAGTTGCTACCGTCGTCAGGTGGCCATTGATCAGACCCCCGCCAGCGAGCGCGCCTACCGTGACACCAAGAGCAAGATTCTGGTCGGCGCGGTCAAGGGCGGGCAGCTGCTGAGCGAGGTCGAAGTCGCGGCGGAGCTCGGCGTCAGCCGGACCCCGGTGCACGAGGCCTTCCTGCGGCTGGCGGCCGAGGACCTGCTCGACCTCCTGCCCCGGCGGGGCGCGGTCGTCGTCCCGATCCCGCCGCGTGAAGCCACCGACCTGCTCGAGATGCGCCTGGCGCTGGAGGGCAGCGCCGTGCGCCGGCTCTGCCGCTCCGAGGCCACCGCGCAGGCGGCGGCCGCCGAACTCACCCGTCTGATCGACCAGCAGCGCGGTGCCGCTGCCGACCTGGTGCGCTTCGCCGAGCTCGACGACGCCTTCCACCGGCACATCGTGGACGCCGCGGGGAACTGCATCGCACAGCGGTTCTACGGCTCGCTGGGGGACCGGCAGCGCCGCATGATGGCCGACGCCGTGCAGGCCGACCAGACCCTCGTCGCCCGGCTCATCGCCGAACACGCCGAGCTGGCGCACGCCGTCGGGACGCGTGATGCCGCGGCGTTCGATGCCCGCCTGCTGGCGCACCTCGAGTCGACCTACGAGGTGGTGCTGCGATGAGCCGCGCACGTATGAAGCCGTGGCTCGCTGTCGCGGTCGCTGTGTTCTGTATCGGTTGGGGCGGAAATCAGTTCACCCCGATGCTGATCGAGTACGTGCACCGCGCCGGCTACTCCCGGGTGGACGTCGACGTCCTGCTGGGCGCGTACGTGCTCGGCCTGATCCCCGGGCTGCTGGTCGCTGCGGCCATGTCGAACCGCTACGGTCGGCGCCCGCTGATGATCGCCGGGCTGATCAGTTCGGCGGTGGGCAGCCTCATTCTCGCGACCGGCGAATTGGGCGGATTCCCAGCACTTTTCGTGGGCCGGCTGCTCTGTGGGCTCAGTGTGGGCGTCGCGATGGCTGTCGGCTCGACCTGGATCGCGGAGCTGTCCGCGCCGCCGTATGACTCGGCCGCGACCGGCGCCGGAGCGCGCCGGGCGTCGATCTGGCTGTCCCTGGGCCTGGCGATCGGCCCGTTGTGCTCGGGCCTGCTGGCGCAGTTCGCGCCGCTGCCGCTGACCCTGACGTACCTGGTGCAGGCGGCGCTGTGTGCGCCCGCACTGTGGCTGGTCCTGTATCGGACGGTGGAGACCCGGAGCGCTCGCGTCAGCGGAGACCTGTTGTCGCAGTTGCGGGTTCCCGCCGCGACGCACCGCCGTTTCGTCCGCGTGGTGGCTCCGATGGCGCCGTGGGTGTTCGGCTCGGCGGCCATCGCGTACGCCATCGTGCCGGCGCTGGTCGCCGACCGGCTGGGCTCCTGGGCGCTGCTGTACACCGCCGGCCTGACGGTGCTGACGCTGGCCTGTGGCGTGCTGGTGCAGCCGATCGCCAGGCGGCTGGACGACCATTCCAGCGCCCGCGCCGTGGTGGTGTCGATGGTGCTGATGTCGGCGGGCGTGTTCGCCGCGGTCGCCACCGCCGTCACGCGCTCACCGGCCGTCGCGGTGCTGGTGGCCATGCTGCTGGGCAGCGCGTACGGCATCGCCATCGTGTCCGGGCTGCTGGAGATTCAGCGCATCGCCAAGCCGCATGAGCTGGCCGGGGTGTCCGGCGTGTACTACTCGCTGGCGTACGTCGGCTTCCTGCTGCCGGCGGTGCTCGCCGCGCTGGCCCACTACGTCAGCTACCCGGCGATGCTCACCGTGGTCGGCCTGATGGCGGCGGTGTGCACGGTGATCTGTGCGGCCGGCTGGTCAAAGCACCTGCCGGCCCGCGCCTAGACCGGGATTTGTGCACGATTTTCCGCGCCAACCGCGGAAAATCGTGCACAAATCACTACGTCAGGCGCGGTTGCGGGCGACGTTGGCGGCCAGGTAGAGGACGTACCCGATCACGCCGACGGTCGCGATTTTGCGGGTCTGCGGCACGATCAGGCCGACGCCGAGCGCCGTCTCGATCGATCCGTTGACCTTGAGGTGCTTGTCGATGTCCTCCGGGAACGCCGTGGCGGTGATGCCCTTGAACAGGTCGGGCTTGACGAAGTGCGCCAGTCCGGCCAGTGCCAGGCCGATCCCGGCCAGCAGGCCCTTCTTTCCAGCGGTGTTCTCAGCGGCGTCGGTCACCTGTGGTCCTCTCTGATCACGAAATCTTGTAGTCGCTCAACGGAAATTCGGATGCTTCCCGGATGGCCGTCTCGGTCGACGACGGGCGTAGCAGCGTGGGCTCACCCGCGGGATTGAAATAGTACGAGTGGGCGCTGGCGCAGTTGCCGAGCGTGAACAGCGAGTCGCCGAGCAGTTCGGTCATCCGGTCGAGGAACGCCGTGTTGGCTTCCTCGGTGACCTCGAACGTCGTCGCACCGCGCGCCCTGACCTCGGTGAAAAGCCGGTCCATCAGCCGCATCTGGTACTCCATGGTGTTGAAGAAGTTCAACCCCAGGAAGGCGTACGGGCTCGCCAGGCTCAGGTAGTTCGGGAAGTACGGCATCGACACGCCCTGGTAGGCCTGGAAACGCGTTTCGCGCCACCACTTTCCGAGATCGCGGCCCTCGCGGCCGATCACCTCGATGGCCGGGAAGTTGGCCTCCCACAGGTCGAAACCGGTTGCGAGCACCAGGGTGTCGATCTCGACCTTGACGCCGTCGTTGCCCAGGATGCCGTCGGCCTCGATCCGGTCGATGCCGGCGTCCTGCAGGTGCACGTTGGGGCGGTTGAACGCCTGGTAGTAACCGTTGCTGAAAGTCGGCCGCTTGCAACCGAAGTCGTAGTCCGGGGTCAGGCGGCGCCGCAGGTCCTTGTCGCGGATGACGAAGAACCGGTGCATCTTCGACAGGTCGGAGGCCGAGATGTTGAAGCGGCCGCGGAACATGCCGTAGTGCCGGACCCCGACGGACACCATGACCTCGTAAATCGAGTCGGTGAGCCAGCGAAGCGCGCGCTGCGTCAACGGGAATCGCGCGAACAGCTTCTTGGCCCGGGCGCCGAAGCGCGGGTCGATCTTGGGCACCACCCAGATGGGCGTGCGCTGGAACACCGTCAGATCGGCGGCGGTCTTGGCCAGCTCGGGGATCAGCTGGACCGCGGTGGCGCCGGTGCCGATGACCGCGATGCGCTTGCCCGCCGGGTCATAGTCGTCATCCCAGTCGGTGGTGTGGATGACGCGGCCGGCGAAGGTCTCGATGCCCGGAATCGCCGGGATGTTCGGCTGCGACAGGAAGCCGGTGGCGGTGATCAGGTAGCGGGCGCTGAGGGTTTCGCCGTCGGCGACGCTGACGCGCCACAGCGCGGCTTCCTCGTCCCAGCGGGCGCCGTTGACGACGACGTTGAACCGGATGTGCCGTCGCACGTCGTACTTGGCCGCGACGTCGTCGGCGTACCGCTTGATCTCCGGGCCGGGGGTGAACAGGCGCGACCAGTTCGGGTTGGGCTCGAAGAAGTACGAGTAGGTGGTCGTCGGCACGTCGACCGCGAGCCCGGGATAGTGGTTGACGTACCAGGTGCCGCCGAGGTCGTCCTCGCGCTCCAGGATGGTGAAATTCTCGATCCCGAGGCGTTTGAGCTGGATGGCCGCACCGATACCGGCGAACCCCGCGCCGACGATGACCGCGTCGAACTGCTGCGTCGTCATATTCAGACGGTACCTCAGGTACCGCTTCGGGCCACGAACACAAGGGCCGCGGCGACGGCCAGCGCAGGGACGTCCAGGGTCTTGGATCCCAGGTCATGGCGGGCCCCGGTGATCTCGATGAGCTCGGTGGGCGCCGGGATCAGCTGGGCTGCGGCCGTGAGCTCGGCGATGCTGCCGAACGGGTCGGCCGTGCCGTGCGTGAAGACCGTCGGGACCTCGATCTGGCCCAGGTGCTCGGTGCGGGCCCGCTCGGGCTTGCCGGGCGGGTGCAGGGGATAGGAGAACAGCGTCAGGGCCGCCAGGTCGGCGCCCTGGGCGGCCACCATCGACGTCATCCGGCCGCCGTAGGAATGGCCGCCGGCGATCACCGGACCGTCGGTCAGGGTGTCAGCCAGCTCGATCGCCTCGACGATGCCCTGCTGGTCCGAGGCCGCAGAATTGGACGGCGGCCCCTTCGGGCGGCGCCGCCGGTAGGGCAGGTTGTAGCGGATCGCGAGCCAGCCGTGGCGAGCCCATTCGTCGCAGATGCGGACGATCAGCGGGGCGTCGCGGTTACCGCCCGCGCCGTGCGTCAGCAGCACGACGCCCGTCGGCGTCCCGTCGGGTTCGTGCGCGATGCCCGCGATGTCCTCGAGACTCATGCCTGCAACCTGAACAGCGCGTTGACCGGACCGTGGCCGTGGCCCAGCGGGTAGGCCGCCCGCAGGCACTCGGTCACCCAGCTCTTGCCGAACGCCACCGCGTCGGGCACCGAAAAGCCGTGCGCCAGTGCGCAAGCCGTCGACGCCGCGAGCGTGTCGCCCGCACCGTGGTCATGACCGGTGTCGATGCGCTCGGTGGTGTATTCGTAGAACTCGCTGCCGTCGTACAGCAGGTCCGGGCTGTGATCGCTGGACCGCAGATGACCGCCCTTGACCAGGGCCCACTTCGGGCCCAGGTCGTGCAGGGCCTTGGCGGCATCTTTCTGGGTCGACGCGTCGACCACCTCGATGCCGGTGATCAGCCGGACCTCGTCGAGGTTCGGGGTGACCAGCGTGGCGATCGGAAACAGCTGGGTACGAACCGAATTCAGCGCGCTGGGGTGCAGCAGCGGGTCGCCGTGCATGGACGCGCACACCGGGTCCACGACCAGCGGGATGTCACCGTCGAGGCTCTGCCACGTCTCGGCGACCGCACCGATGATCTCGGCCGAGGCCAGCATGCCGGTCTTGGCCGCCTGGATGCCGATGTCGTCGGCGACCGCGGTGATCTGCCCACTGATGATGTCGAGCGGCAGCTCGTGAAAACCCTTGACCCCCACCGAGTTCTGCACCGTCACCGCGGCGACGGCGACGCACCCGTGCACGCCGAGCATCGCGAAGGTACGCAGGTCGGCCTGGATGCCGGCGCCGCCGCCGGAGTCCGAGCCGGCGATGGTCATCACCCGCAGCGGCGTTTCGCCCGGCGGGGTCAAAGGCAGAAGGTTCACGGACGCATCACGACGTCAAGGGTAGATACACCCGGTTGCCGTGGTCAGCGAACTCCTGGGATTTCTCTGCCATGCCCTGGGCGATCTCGTCCGCGAAATCGGGGGCGACCCCGTCGGGGTAGGCGTCGCGGATGTCCTGCGTGATGCGCATCGAGCAGAACTTCGGGCCGCACATCGAGCAGAAGTGCGCGGTCTTGGCGGGCTCGGCGGGCAGCGTCTCGTCGTGGAACTCGCGGGCGGTGTCGGGGTCGAGCGACAGCGCGAACTGGTCGTGCCAGCGGAACTCGAAGCGCGCCTGCGACAGCGCGTTGTCGCGGTCCTGCGCCCCGGGGTGGCCCTTGGCCAGGTCAGCGGCGTGCGCGGCGATCTTGTAGGCGATCACCCCGTCCTTGACGTCCTTGCGGTTGGGCAGGCCCAGGTGTTCCTTCGGGGTGACGTAGCAGAGCATCGCGGTACCGGCCTGGGCGATGATCGCCGCACCGATGGCCGAGGTGATGTGGTCGTACGCCGGCGCGATGTCCGTCGCCAGCGGGCCCAGCGTGTAGAACGGGGCCTCTTCGCAGAGTTCCTCCTCCAGGCGGACGTTCTCGACGATCTTGTGCATCGGGACGTGGCCCGGGCCCTCGATCATCACCTGCACGCCATGGGATTTCGCGATCTTGGTGAGCTCGCCGAGGGTGCGCAGCTCGGCGAACTGCGCCTCGTCGTTGGCGTCGGCGATCGAGCCGGGACGCAGACCGTCACCGAGGGAGAAGGTGACGTCGTAGCGCTGCAGGATTTCGCAGAGCTCTTCGAAGTGCGTGTACAGGAACGACTCCTGGTGGTGCGCCAGGCACCACGCCGCCATGATCGACCCACCGCGCGACACGATGCCGGTGACGCGCTTGACCGTCAGCGGGATGTAGCGCAGCAGCACGCCGGCATGCACCGTCATGTAGTCGACGCCCTGCTCGCACTGCTCGATGACGGTGTCGCGGTACAGCTCCCACGTCAGCTTTGTGGGATCGCCATTGACCTTTTCCAGCGCCTGGTAGATCGGCACGGTGCCGACCGGGACGGGGGAGTTGCGCAGGATCCACTCGCGAGTCATGTGGATGTCCTTGCCGGTGGACAGATCCATGATCGTGTCGGCGCCCCAGCGGGTGGCCCACACCATCTTGTCGACCTCTTCGGAGATCGAGGAGGTGACGGCGCTGTTGCCGATGTTGGCGTTGACCTTCACCGCGAAGGCCTTGCCGATGATCATCGGTTCGAGCTCGGGGTGGTTGTGGTTGGCCGGGATGATGGCGCGGCCGATGGCGACCTCGTCGCGCACCAGCTCGGCCGGCACGCCCTCGCGCTCGGCGATGAACGCCATCTCGGCGGTGATTTCACCGTTACGGGCGCGCTGCAGCTGGGTGCCGCGGTCCTTGACGACGCCGGGACGGGCGGGCAGGCCCTTCTCCAGGTCGATGGTGGCGTTCTCGTCGGTGTACGGACCCGAGGTGTCGTACAGGTCGAGGTGGTCACCGGTGGTCAGGTTGACCCGGCGGAACGGGACCTTTCCGCCGTCGGGAAGCTCCCGGTAAACCTTCGTGCTGCCCTGGATGGGGCCGCAGGAAAGGTCGTTGAATACAGCAATTGCAGACATCTGCTTACTCCCTACGCCGGCATTACCCGGTCAGGTTCATACGGTCGACGGCGCCATGAAGCCGTCCTCTCAGCGCACCAGGGTGTGCGCTCCCGCGCGGACGTTGTTCACCGTAGTCGATGCGCGCCGGAAGGCAAGGGTGCGTTGCGGGCCGGTGAGCGGGACGGAATTGTCATGCGGTCGTTTGTATAGCTAACATATGTTTTTCTGATATTGGAGCGAAGACCGACTGATGACGACTGAAGCCGAGCTCACCGGGCAGCGCGACACCGCGCTCGCCGCTACCGCACGCCGCCGTGTCCAGATGGACCATGACCACCCGCACTACAAGTGGGTCGTGCTGTCCAACACCACGCTGGGCATCCTGCTGGCCTCGATCAATGCGTCCATCGTGTTGATCTCCTTGCCGGCGATCTTCCGTGGGATCGGGCTGAACCCGCTCGCGCCGGGCAACGTCAGCTACCTGCTGTGGATGCTGATGGGCTACCTCGTGGTGACGGCTGTGCTGGTGGTGCCGTTCGGCCGCCTCGGTGACATGTACGGCCGGGTCCGGATCTACAACATCGGGTTCGTCGTCTTCACGCTGGCGGCCGTCGCGTTGTCGTTCGATCCGTTTCATCTCGGTGGCGGCGCGGTGTGGCTCATCGCCTGGCGCGTGATCCAGGGCATCGGTGGCGCCATGCTGATGGCGTCGTCGTCGGCGATCCTGACCGACGCCTTCCCCGCCAACCAGCGCGGCATGGCCCTCGGCGTGAACATGGTTGCCGCCGTTGCCGGTTCGTTCCTCGGTCTGCTGATCGGCGGATTCCTCTCCGAATGGGAGTGGAAGGCCGTGTTCTGGGTCGGCGTCCCGATCGGCATCATCGGCACCATCTGGAGCTACCGCTCGCTGCACGAATTGGGCTCGCGCAGTCCGGGCCGGATGGACTGGGCGGGTACCGCGACGTTCGGCGTGGGCCTGACGGTGCTGCTGCTCGGCATCACGTATGGCATTCAGCCGTACGGTGATTCGCCGACGGGCTGGACCAGCCCCGCGGTGCTGGGATCGATCGCCGTCGGTCTGCTCCTGTTGGTCGCGTTCTGCATCGTCGAACTCAAGGTCGAGTCGCCGATGGTCGACATGCGGCTGTTCAAATCGGCGACCTTCGGCATGGGCAACCTCGCCGGCCTGATGTCTTCGGTCGGCCGCGGCGGGTTGCAGTTCATGCTGATCATCTGGCTGCAGGGCATCTGGTTGCCGCTGCACGGCTACGACTTCGAATCGACGCCGCTGTGGGCCGGCATCTATCTGCTGCCGGCGACGGTCGGCTTCCTGGTGGCGGCACCCGTCGCCGGAACCCTGTCCGACCGGCTCGGTGCCCGGCCGCTCGCGGTCGGCGGCATGCTGCTGATGGCGACGACTTTCGTTGCGCTGCTGATCATCCCGGTCAACTTCGACTACTGGCAGTTCGCCGTCCTGGTGTTCCTCAACGGCGTCGGCGGCGGCATCTTCACCGCGCCCAACGCGGCCGCCATCATGTCGAGCGTGCCGGCCGCGCAGCGTGGTGCGGCGTCCGGTGTGCGGTCGACGTTCTTCAACGCCGGCAACTCGCTGTCGATCGGCATCTTCTTCTCGCTGATGATCGTCGGGCTGGCCAACACGTTGCCGTCCGCGCTGTCCAGCGGCCTGCAGCAGCAGGGGGTTTCGGCCGACGTCGCGCAGCAGGTGGCCGGGCTACCTCCGGTCGGCAGCCTGTTCGCGGCCTTCCTCGGCTACAACCCGATAGCCGAGCTGCTGGCACCGTTCCACACCCTGCAGCAGCCGGGCGTCAACGCAGGCACGCTGACCGGCCAGACGTTCTTCCCGCAGCTGATCACCGAACCGTTCCACTCCGGGCTGGTCGTGGTGTTCGGCGCGGCGGCGATCATGATGCTGCTGGGCGCCGTGGCGTCGATGTTCAATCCGGGTACGTACGCCACGGAGCCCGGCGCCGACAACGAGGCGTGACGGCCGATCAGCGGTCGAAAATGGCTGTCAGATAGTCCGATTCGGGTAGTGACTGGCACGCCAGCCGGACGCCGATGCCGAGTTCGTAGTCGTCGAGGGTGTCGTTGACGCGCATGCTCACCTCGCCCTGACGGAGGGTGTACGCGCACGCGCCGCAGTTGCCTTCACGGCATGCGTAGGGCGCGTCGATACCTTTGTCCAGCAGCGTATCGAGCAAAACCTGGGTCTTGGGCCAACTGATCTCGTGGGTATCGCCGTCGATTTCGACGGTGGCGGTGGCGGACTCGCCGTCCGCGCCAGCATCGCTTCCCGGCTCCGGCGCGGCGAAGGCGTCCGTGGTCAGGGAGACGAAGACCTCGCGGTGCACGTGCTCGCGGGCGACGCCGGCGTCGTGCAGGGCGGCCGCGGCCACGTCCATGAATGCTGCTGGGCCGCACAGGTAGGCGGCGGTGTCGGCACCAGGCTTGGCAGGCAGCAATGTACGCAGCCCGGCCGGGGTGGGCAGGCCCGATTCCGACTCGAGCCAGTGGGCGACGGTCAGCCGGTCGGCATGTGCCGCAAGCAGTTCCGTCAACTGAGCGTTGAAGATGACCGACTCGCGGTCGCGGTTGGCATAGACGAGTGTCACCCGGCGGCCGGTCTGCAGGAGCACGGCGCGGATCATCGAAATGACCGGGGTGATGCCGCTGCCGGCGGCGACGAAGATCAGTTCGCCCGCTGCCGGGCGGACGGTGAAAGCGCCTGCGGGCGTGAGTGATTCCAGCGTCATTCCGGCCTTGGCGTGGTCGCACAGCCAGTTGGAGGCGAGGCCGCCCGCGGTGCGCTTCACGGTCACCTTCAGGTGCTCGTCGGTGGACGGACTGCTCGAGAGCGAATAGCACCGCGAGACCGCACCGCCATGCGCCGGGATGCGCAATGTCAGGAACTGGCCGGCCTGGTAGGTGAACTGGTCACGCGCGTCGTGTGCGGCCGTCAGGACCAGTGACACGGCGTCGGGGGTCTCGGTGATCACCTCGACCACGGTCAACTCGTGTGACCTGGACGCTGTCGGAGCGGTCATGGATAAGCCTTCCGTCGTAGGACCAGGTCAGATTGTCGTCAATAACTGTGCCATTGACAAATGGCACAGTTAGTGGTGACCTATTCGGCGTGACGGAAACTGATCGGGCAACGCTGCCCGAGGTACCCAGCCGCGCAACGTTGCGCTCCACGCTCTCGGCCACCGTGACCCGCTGGACGCTCGGAAATCTGACCAGCGTGATCCCCATGAACACGCCCGGCGTCTGGTTCGGGCGCGGGCTGATCGCCACGATCATGGAGGTCGCCGGCTCCATGCCCGGCGGCACCCGAATCATCCCGGTGCGCACGCCGCACCTGCGGGGCGAATGGGTCCTCGGGCCGGGTGTCGAATTCGGCCGCCGCGCCGGCTACTACGTACACGGCAGCGCCTACGTCATCTGCTCGGCGCGCACCCACCGCAAGCTGGTGGCCCGCCTGTCCGAGGCGACCGGACTGCCGATGTTCGTCGTGGACTACCGCCTCGCTCCCGAGCATCGGTTCCCGACCGCGGCAGAAGATGTCGAAGCCGGATACCGGTGGCTGCTGTCGGAAGGCTACGCGGCCTCGGACATCGTGATGGGCGCCGACTCCGCTGGTGGCCACCTGACCTGCGACATGCTGCTGGCGCACGCCGGCGACCCCGACTTCCGGCCCGCGGGCGTGGTGCTGTTCTCGCCGCTGATCGACGTGACGCTCGGGCTGGCCTTGGAGCAGGAGAAGGCGTCGTACCGCGATCCGGCGATGTCGGCCACCGCGGCTGCGCGCATGGTCGGGCTGTACACCCAAGGGCAGAACCTGGCCGATCCGCGGCTGCGCCTCGACTTCGCCAAGGCAGATCAATTGCCACCCATGCTGATTCAGGTCGGCGGCTTCGAGATGCTGCGCGCCGACGCCCGCTACCTCGATGCCGAACTGCGCCGCGCCGGCGGTGCCAGCACGCTCGAGGTCTGGCCCGGCATGGTGCACGTCTTCCAGGCCCTGCCGCATCTGGCACCCGAGGCCGGCCCGGCACTGCGCCGTGCCGCGGCATTCATCGCCGATGCCTACAAGCGATCCAACGAGCTCGAAGAGGTGTGCTGATGATCGGCCTTGACACGATCCTGAATGTCTTTCGCGGCCAGCGCCGCTCGGACAAAGCGAAGGCGGTGGTCACCGGCGCCGGCAGCGGCATCGGGCGGTCGTTCGCTCTCGAGCTCGCGCGCCGGGGCGGCGAGATCATCTGCGCGGACATCAGCCTGGAGCGCGCGAAGGAGACCGTCGCGCTGATCGACCAGCTGCCGACCGGCAAGGGGCACGCCGTGCAGTGCGACGTCGCCGACCGCACCGCCATCGAGCTCCTGGCCAAGCAGGCGCAGGAGATCTTCGGTGGCGCACCGACGCTGGTGATCAACAACGCGGGTGTCGGCATCGGCGGAAAGCCGGTGGGCGACATCGGTTTCGAAGACTGGGACTGGGCGCTCGGCATCAACCTGTGGGGTGTGGTGTACGGCTGCGAGGTCTTCACTCCGCTGCTGCGTGAAGCCGGCCGGGGCGGCATCATCAACGTGGCCTCGGCCGCCGGGTTCGCCGCCGCGCCGTCGATGGCGGCCTACAACGTGTCGAAGGCCGGCGTGATGTCGCTGTCGGAAACCCTCGCCGCCGAGCTCGACGGCACGGACGTCGCCGTCACCGTCCTATGCCCGACGTTCGTGAAAACCAACGTCTTCACCGACGGACGCATCACCCCCGGCTCGATGAGCCTGAGCCAGCAGTTGGCTCGCTGGACCGGCCTGTCCGCCGACAACGTCGCCGCCCGCACCCTGGACGCGCACGACGGCGGCCGGCTCTACGTGGTGCCGCAACTCGACGCCACCGTCATCTGGCACCTCAAGCGACACTTCCCGGCTCTGTACGTCCGCGGTGCCGGACTACTCGGCCGCGTACTTCCCAAAGACTGAAGCCTTCCCCAAGGACTGAAAGGAACCCACCATGGCAATGGATCTCGATGAGATGCTGCAGCGGATCAAGGACAAGCAGTGGGCCCTGGCCGACATCGACTGGGACGCACCGGGTGCCGAGCTGATCGAGCCGGAACTGTGGGCCAAGCTCAAGCCGTTCATGACCGACCTGATGTGGATCGAGAACGTGGGCGCCCGTGGCTTCGCCGCGCTGGCCCGCAAGGCGCCGACGCCGACGCTCAAGAGCATCTACGAGCACTTCCACGCCGAGGAGCAGAAGCACGCCAACGCCGAGCTCGCGCTGATGCGGCGCTGGGGCATGCTCGAGAACGACGAGGTGCCGCCGCCGAGCGTCAACGTGCAGCTGGTGATCACCTGGCTCGACAAGTTCTCCGACGGCATGTCGCTGTCGATCCTGGGCACCGTCATCCCCATGCTGGAGGTGGCGCTGGACGGCGCACTGATCAAGTTCATCACCGATGAGGTCAAGGATCCGGTGGCGCAAGAGGTCTTCAAGCGCATCAACTCCGACGAATCCCGCCACCTGGCTGTCGATTTCGAGGTGATGGACATCCTGGGCCACGCCGACATGCGCAAGCTGGCCGTCGACTTCGTCGGTAGCTGGATGAACCCGGCACTGGTCGTCGGCACGCTGAGCTACTTCCCGCTGCTGAACAAGATGCGCGACAACATCGTCGCCATGGGCGTCAACGAGGAGCGCCTGTACCAGGCGATGCGCCGCTTCCAAAGCGTCGGTGAGCGCAGCGCTTTCGCGCGCCGGGTGCCGATGTACCGGTTCGTCTCATGGCACGCCAAGAAGGTCATCGACCGCACCTCGAAGTACCACTGGCTGGCCGACTCGCTGGTGGTCGTCACCGGCGCCATCCCGATGCCACTGGTGCGGTACACGCCGAGCTGGTCGGACGAGATGACCTACGAGCCGGTCGCGTAAAGGAATTCACCAATGACACTCTCTGTAGCCATCATCGGTGCCGGGTTCGCCGGCATCGGCGCCGCCATCCGGCTCAAAGACCAGGGCATCACCGACTTCGAGATCTTCGAACGCGGCACGCGCGTCGGCGGCACCTGGCGTGACAACACGTATCCCGGTGCGGCGTGCGACATCCCGTCGCGCCTCTACTCCTACAGTTTCGCGCCGAACCCGGACTGGTCACACACCTACTCCGGCAGCAACGAGATCCTCGGCTACATCGACAACATGGTGGAGTCGTTCGGTATCGCGCCGCATATCCGCTTCGGCCACAACGTGACCGGCGTGGAGTACGACGAGGTGGCGGGGGAGTGGACCGTCAACTTCGAGGGTCGCGAACCCGTGCAGGCGCGCGCCGTGATCGTCGCCTCGGGGCCGTTGGCGAACGCCAGCTTCCCGAAGATCGAAGGCATCGAGACCTACGAGGGCCACAAGATCCACAGTGCCCGTTGGGATCACGACTACGACTTCACCGGCAAGAAGGTCGCGGTCATCGGCACCGGCGCCAGTGGCGTGCAGATCGTCCCGGAACTGGTCAAGGTCGCCAAGTCGGTCAAGGTGTTCCAGCGCACGCCCGGCTGGGTGATCCCGCGCCTCAACGGTTCGACCAGCGGCTGGCTGAAGCGCATCTACAAGGACGTGCCCTTCGCCGAGAAACTCGCCCGCTCGGCGTGGTTCTGGGGCCATGAGTCGGTCGCGCTCGGTGTCGTGTGGGACAGCCCGTTCACCCGGGTCGTCGAAGCGGTGAGCCTGGCGAATCTGCGCCTGCAGGTCAAGGATCCGTGGCTGCGCCGGCAGCTGACCCCCGACTTCTCGGCCGGCTGCAAGCGGCTGCTGATGACCGCCGACTACTACCCGGCGCTGCAGGCCGACAACTGCAAGCTGGTCACGTGGCCCATTGCGCGGTTGTCGCCCAAGGGAATCCGGACGGTCGAAGGCATCGAGCACCAGTTCGACGCCATCGTGTTCGCCACCGGCTTCGAGGTGTCCAAGGCCGGTACCCCGTTCCCCGTCATCGGCATCGACGGCCGGGAGCTCGCCGCGGAATGGAGCCGGGGTGCGTACGCCTACCGCAGCGTCGCGGTATCCGGTTACCCCAACCTGTATTTCACCTTCGGACCCAACTCCGGCCCCGGCCACAGCTCCGCGCTGGTGTACATGGAGGCGCAGATCGATTACATCGTCGAGGCGATCTCCAAGCTGCTGCAGTTCGGGTGGAAGTCGCTCGACGTGCGGCCCGAGGTGCAGGCCCGCTACAACGAGGACATCCAGCAGCGACTGCAATCCACGACGTGGAACTCGGGCTGCCAGAGCTGGTACCTGACCGAGGACGGCTTCAACGCGACGATGTTCCCCGGGTTCGCCACCCAGTACGTCAACCAGCTGAAGGCGGTCAATCTGCACGACTTCAAGATCACTGCTGAACAGACCAGCGGTGCTTCGGTCCTGACCGCATAGAATCCGCTGGTGGCTGAGTACCGGATCGACGACCTCGCACGCGAAGCGGGGACGACAACCCGGAACGTCCGCGTCTATCAAGAGAACGGCCTGCTGCCCCGGCCTCAGCGCCGGGGCCGGGTCGCGATCTACACCGACCGGCACCTGAGCCAGTTGCAGGCGATCGTCCGGCTGCTCAGCGAGGGCTTCACCGTCAAACACATCTTGAAGTTCCTCACCGGCCTGCAGCGCGGTGAGGGGCTCGTCGAGGTGCTGGACCTGTCGGAGCTCGAGGAGCTGGTGATCTCGCCGTGGTCGAACCCCGAGGCGCAGACCATGACGCGCCAGGAGTTGGAGATGCAGCTGGGCCGCCTCAATGGCGCGACGCTGCGACGGCTCGTTTCGGGCCGGATCATCGAGCCGACGGACGACAAGGATTCCTACCTGGTCCCTGACCGGCGGGTTATCGACGACTTCGCCAGGCTCATCTCCCGTGGGATGCCGTTGGCGGCGATCCTCAAGACCACCACGGCGGTCGACAAGAAGCTCGACGAAGCGGCGCGGGCCATGACCCGGGCCGGGCACACCGAGGTGGTTCGGCAGCGTGGGACTGGCTGGTATCCCAGCAACGACGTTGAACTTGCCTGGGCCGCCGACCTCATCGATGCCATGCGCCGTGTATCTCGCCGTTCTGCGCACGCTAGCCTTGACCGCGCGTTAGATGAAGCGGTGCGTGCCGAGCTGCGGCAGTACCAGCAGGAGGCCAAGGACAAGGGGGCCCCTGTCGAACGGAAGGCGTGAGTCATGGCGCAGGCAGGCGAAGCGGAGAGTGCCCCGGGCAAACGGCGGCGTGGACCGAAGACCCTCGTTCAGGCAGTTTTCGCGTTGATGGACGACGTCGCCGAGCTTCGCAAGTCCGCGCAGTACATCGCCGACAACATCGCCAAGCTGAGCGAGAGCGCGGCGGGCATCGACCGGCACGCGGAACTGATCGCCAGCCAGATCACCACCCTGACCGAGGCCGCGGCGGGCATCGACACCTCCGCCGAGAAGATCGCCCACGGCGCCAATTCCATCGCCGCGACCCTGCCGAGTCTGCAGCGGCTCGCCGAAGTGGTGGAGCCCCTCGACAACACCGTCGCCCGACTCGGGTGGTTCGTCGACCGGATTCCCGGCGGAAAACGAAGCTAGTCGTCAATTCCTGTTCTCGCAGAACGGAATTCGTCCTGGGTCGTCAATATCGACACCCGTGCGGATCGGCTATTGCCAGCCGCCGGACATCGGAGGAACGTATATCGGTGGACCGGCGGTGCCGCTGGGGCGCTGCCCCGAGATAGAGGGGGTGGGTCGTGTACGCACGCTCTACCACTATTCACGCACAACCCTCGGCCATCGACGCTGGAGTTGCTCATCTCCGCGATGAAGTGATGCCCCAACTCCAAGGCCTCCAAGGGTTCGTGGGCATGTCGCTGCTCACCGACCGGCAGTCCGGCCGGTGTATCGCGGTGACCGCGTGGGAGTCCGAGGACGCGATGAACGCTGTCGCCGAACAAGTTCGGCCGATCCGCGAAAAGGCAATCCAGATGTTCGGCGGCGCCGCCACCGTCGACGAGTGGGATATCGCGATATTGCACCGCGCTCGCCAGCTGCCCGAAGGCGCATGTGCGCGCGTTACGTGGGGGCATGTCGACCCGGCTCATGCTGACGCCGCAATCGAACACTTCAAGATGAACATCGTCCCCGACAGCGAGGCCCTCGAGGGTTTCTGCAGCACGAGCCTGCTGGTTGATCGGAACACCGGCCGCGGGGTCTCCTGCACGACGTTCGACAGCCGGGAATCCATGGAGCGCAACCGGGATGGCGCGCGCACGATGAAGCAGATGCGCATGAAGGAAACGGGTGCGGCCGAGCTGGATGAGGCCGAATTCGATGTGGCCTTCGCCCACCTGCGGGTGCCCGAACTGGTTTAGCCACAGTCGCCGAACCGACCCGAGGACCGCACTCGAACGGTGTCGGGTCGTGTTCGGCTGCCTCGTGGGTGCGAGCCAAGAATCTCCCAAGCGCCGGGCTGCATGCTTCGTTCACCAATCAGCAGCAGATCGACGGCAGCGTCGACGAACAGAAAGGTCGAGTTCACATGACGCGACGAATCGCACGACTGGCCGCGGCGGCACTGCTGTCCGGTGGGATGAGTCTGGCCGCCTTTGGATTCAGCGCCGGCACCGCCCACGCAGAACCCTCCTCGGGTACCTGGTGCCCGGGCCAGCCGGTCCCCGGCGGCTTCACCGAGGTTGACTGGGACTGGACGACCTGCCATCGGTACAACCTGGTGCACCGCGGTATGCCACCTCAGGTCGTCGGCATGACCGCCGAAGACGGCTGGTACGGCGGTCACCCCCACTACCGCACAGTCGCGGGCGAGAACACCAACGCGACCTGCCAGTTCTTGGGGTGCCCGTAGCTACGGCCGGCGGGGTGGTCGTCGCCCCCCTGCTGCCCGACGACGGCCGCTCACGACGGTGAAACCCATTGTGAGTGGCCATTTTTCCGCATTTCAGAACGGTGCGGGTTCATTCCAGCCTTCTTCTGCTGCCCGGATCTTTTCGTGTTCGATGCGGCGCGATTGTTCGTCGGCGATGGTTTCTTCGTTGGCCGTGCGGGCTTGGTTGACGAGTTGTTGGCGTTCTTGGGCGCGGGTGCGTTTGCGTTTGGGCATGCAGTGGCCGCGCGCGGGGCTGCGTGGCGGTTGTTCGCTGATCTGGGGTGTGCCGGTGGGGTGGGCGAGTTGTGGGTACCAGTGGGCGCCTTCGGGTTTGGTGATGTAGGTGTGCCCGGTGGGGGCGGTCCACACGACGGTCCCGTCGGGGAACTGCTGATCGCGCCAACCATGGAAGGTTTTGAGCAGGTGGTGGAACCGGCACAGGCATTTGAGGTTTGACGGGTGCGTCGGCCCCGCGGGATAGGCGGTCGTGTGGTCGATGTCGCAGGCCTCGGCGGGCCGGTCGCAGTCGGGGAATCGGCAGGTCAGGTCCCGGCAGCGCACGAACTCGGCCAGTTTGGCCGAGGGCCGGTATCGGGGTTCGGCCGCATCCGGTGGCAGGTCCACCTGGCGGATGATGGCGCCGTCGGCGAGTCGTTCGACTTGTTCGGCGGGGATCTGCCCGTAGCCGGGCAGGAACCCGGGGGCCTGCCCGTTCACTGCCTGCGGTGCGGCGATGACGTGGATGACGGCGCGGGGGCCGACGGTCGCCGCCGGTAGCTCGGCCGCGGCGGCGGGGCAGTCGTCCTGTCCGCACTCGCAGCGCAACCGGCCGCCGCGGGCCAGGGCATCGATGGCGGCGGCACGGCGTTGATCGTGGCTGCGCGGGTCGTGCTTGCAGACCCCGCGGGCCAGGTCATCGAGGGCCGCGTCGAGTACGGCGGCGGTCGCGGCGTCCAGCGTTCCGCAGACGCTGGCGGCGCCGGGTCCGCAGGTGCGGATGTCGAGGTATCGGGCTTGTGATGGGGGTTTGGGCGGGTGCACCCCGGCCTGGTCGGAGGCGGCGATGATCGCGTCGATGCGCTGTTCCATTTTCGGTTTCGACAACCGCCCCCACGCGACGATCTTGGCGGCGAGGTCGGCGTCGACCTGTTGGGCGACGTCATCGTCGATGATCAGGTCGGTGCGCGCGACGATCATCGCGACCATCACCGCATCGATCAGCCCTTTGGCGTAGACGGCTGCGACTTTGGGTAGGCGGGTGCGCAGCATCACTGCCCGCTCCACCTGGGCCTGTGCTCGTTTGCGGGACACT
>NZ_JMLM01000028.1:0-25467 GCF_000686745.1 Mycobacterium sp. UNC410CL29Cvi84 | reverse complement strand
AACCCAAAACGTCCGCATCCGTGCCCGCAACACCAGATTGGAACCCACAACACTCCTCAATCAGACGGGTGTTGCATCGATCCCTTGAATACGCCCGCAAATTTCACTATCTGTATGCACATTCGTGGCGCGACCATCACGGACGGGGCACTCCGGCGGCAACCACACGCTCACTATCCGCGCGATCCACGTCGGCCAGGTCGATGCCCTTGGTCTCGCGTGCGAACGCCAGCGCCACCAGCGTCACCACGCACGCGCCGGCCAGGTACAGCGCGATCGGCACCGACGAGTGGTAGTCCTTCAGCAGCCGGACCGCGATGATCGGCGCGAGTGACCCGGCGAAGATCGCCGTCACCTGATAGCCAAGGGAGACACCGGAATAGCGCATCCGCGTCGGGAACATCTCGGACATCAACGCCGGCTGCGGCGCGTACATGAACGCATGCGCGACCAGGCCCGCGGTGATCGCCGCCATGATGACGAAGTAGTGCTTGCTGTCCATCATCGGGAACGCGACGAAGCCCCAGGCCGCGGTCAGCAGCGTCCCGATCAGGTAGACGGGGCGCCGGCCGATGCGATCGGAGAGCCTGCCCACCAACGGGATTGCCACCAGGTGCGCGGCGTGGGCCACCAGCAGGTACCACAGGATCAGTGAAGTACCCACGCCCGCATGCACTTTCAGATAGGTGATCGAGAACGTGACCACCAGGTAGTACATGATGTTCTCGGCGAACCGCAGACCCATGGCGGTCAGCACCTTGCCCGGGTAGTACCGGAGCACCTCGACGACGCTCATCGACGACGCCTTGACCCGCTCGGCTTCTTCTTGTGCCGCAACGAAAATCGGCGCATCGGTGACCTTGGTGCGAATGTAGTAGCCGACCAGCACCACGACCGCCGACAACCAGAACGCCACCCGCCAGCCCCAGGACAGGAACTCCGATTCCGGCAGCGTTCCCGTCAGCGTCAGCAGGACGACGGTGGCCAGGATGTTGCCGACCGGCACCCCGGCCTGCGGCCAGCTGGACCAGAAACCGCGGCTCTGTGCTGGACTGTGCTCGGCGACCAGCAGCACCGCGCCGCCCCACTCGCCGCCGACCGCGAACCCCTGGATGAACCGCAGCACCACCAACAGCGCCGGCGCCCAGTAACCGATCTGGCCGTACGTCGGTAGGCAGCCCATGAGAAACGTGGCCGAACCGACCAGCAGCAGCGAGAACTGCAGCAGGGTCTTGCGACCGAACTTGTCGCCGAAGTGACCGAACACCACGCCACCGAGTGGTCGCGCGACGAAGCCCACCGCGTAGGTGACGAAGGCCGCGAAGATGGCATCGAGATCGCTGCCGCTCTGCCCGAAGAACACCTTGCTGAACACGATGGTGGCAGCGGTGCCATACAGGAAGAACTCGTACCACTCGACGACGGTGCCGGCCATGGAAGCCAGGACGACCCGACGCAATCCGGACCGGATCGGCGCGCTCATTGCGCGACTATAGCCAGGTGTCCTCGGTCGTCGTGGTGAGAAACGCATCCAGATCGTCGCGCCATTGCGCCGGGGTGTTCTTGTCCGGCTCGATGCCCGTGTACTCGCCGCGGTAGAACAGCAGCGGACGCGGCTTGATGGCCTGGGGCTCGGACATCGACTGCACCGCGCCGAACACCACGAAGTGGTCGCCGCCGTCGTGCACGGAGTGCACCGTGCAGTCGATGTGGGCGAGCGTGCCGTCGAGCACTGGCGAGCCCAATTCTGAAGGGCTCCAATCGATCCCGGCGAACTTGTCTTCGGCCCGGGAGCCGAACTGCGCCGAGACGTGCTGCTGGTTCTCGTGCAGCATGTTGACGCAGAACTTGCCACTGGCCTCGATGGCCTTCCAGGCCCGCGATTGCTTCGTCGGGCAGAACAGCACCAGCGGCGGGTCCAGCGACAGAGCAGCGAACGACTGGCAGGCGAAACCGACCGGCACACCGCCATTCACGGTGGTGATGACGGTGATGCCGGTACAGAACTGCCCGAGCACATTTCGGAATGTGCGGGGGTCGATCTGCGGGGTCTGAGTCATGCCGCGCGAGCCTACTTGAACCCGACGCTGAAGTCGTGACCCCAGAGGCTGATGCCGACGCTCTCGCGGGCGATCCAGCTCTCGTCCTCGACTTCGAGTCCCTCGCAACCGAATTCCATGTCGAAGCCACCCGGCGTCTTCATGTAGAAGGACAGCATCTTGTCGTTGATGTGCCGGCCCAGCGTGGCCGACATCTTGACCTTCTTGCGGTTGGCGCGGTCCAGGCACAGGCCGACGTCGTCGGAGTTCTCCACCTCGACCATCAGGTGCACGATGCCCGTCGGGTTGGGCATGGGCATGAACGCCAGCGCGTGGTGGCGCGGGTTGCAGCCGTAGAACCGCAGCCACACCGGGTCGCCGTCGGCCGGGCGGCCCGCGATCTGCGGGGGCAGCCGCATCGAGTCGCGCAGCCGGAAGCCCAGCACATCCTGGTAGAACGCCTGCGCCGCGGCGTCGTCATTGCAGGTGAGCACGACGTGACCGAGGCCCTGCTCGGCGGTGACGAACTTGTGTCCGTAGGGGCTGACGAAGCGACGACCCAGGTACTGGATGCCGTAGTAGACCTCGAGGGTGTTGTCGGCCGGGTCCTGGAAGCTGATCATGCCCTCGACCTTGCGGTCGAGCAGTTCTTCCTTGGTCCCTTCCTTGAACGGGACGCCGTGGGCGCTGAGGGTTTCCTTCAGCTGCTCGAGGGCAGGCGCGCCGGCGACCTCCCAGCCCGAGGCCAGCAGCCGATCCTTCTCGCCCGGCACGATCACCAGACGCGCCGCGACGTCGTCCATCCGCAGGTAGAGGGCATCCGGGTTGGTGCCCTCGCCCTCCATCATGCCGAGCACCTTGAGCCCGAACTCGCGCCAGGCCGCCACATCGGTGGCCTCGATGCGCATGTAGCCAAGGGCCTTGATCGTCGTCATGCCATGTCTCCTCTAGCTGCCCAGAAAGTCGAGGGTCAGCTTGTTGAACTCGTCGAACTTCTCTAGTTGTGCCCAGTGGCCGCACTGACCGAACACGTGCAGCTGGACCCGCGGAATCTGTTTGAGCGCGACCAACGCGCCGTCGAGCGGGTTGACGCGATCCTCACGGCCCCAGATCAGCAGCACCCGCTGCCGAAGCTTGTGCACTTCGCGCCACATCATGCCGAGCTCGTAGTCAGGCCCCGCGAAGGACTTGACCATCGCGCGCAGCGCGGCGAGCGACTCGGGTGTGCTGGCGATGGCGAACCGCTCGTCGATCAGCTCCGGGGTGACCAGGCTCTGATCGAAGACCATGATCCGCACGAACGCCTCGAGGGTCTCGCGCGTCGGTGCGTAGGCGAACTTGCCGAGCAGCTTGACGCCCTCGGTGGGGTCGGGCGCGAAGAGGTTGACGCTCAACCCGCCCGGGCCCATCAGCACCAGCCGGCCGGCCCGCTCGGGATGATCCAGCGCGAACCGGACCGCCGTCCCACCGCCTAGCGAATTGCCCACCAGCGCAGCCCGTTCGATACCGAGGTGGTCGAACAGCGCCAGCAGCGCGGTGGCGCTGTGGCGGTGGTACTGCACGTGGTCGGTGGGCTTGTCCGAATATCCGTAGCCCGGCTGGTCGACGGCCAGCACATGGAACCGCTCGGCCAGCACCGCGATGTTCTTCGAGAAGTTCGACCAGCTCGACGCACCCGGGCCGCCGCCGTGCAGCAGCACGATCGTCTCGGCGGCCGGGTCGCCGGCCTCGTGGTAGTGCAGGCGCAAATCATCACTTACCTGCGCATACCGCGAGGTGGACTCGAAAGTGACCTCGGATACCGCGGCGGTCATCAGACCATTGTGTCGGCCGGGGGCAGACCGAACTCGTTGTTACCGAAGATCAGGTAGGCGCGCTCGGGCTCGTTGGCGGCGTGCACACGGCCGGCGTGGGCGTCGCGCCAGAAGCGCTGCAGCGGGGTGCCGTTGGCCAGCGCGGTGGCGCCGGCGGCCTCGAAGAGCCGGTCGACGGACGCGATGGCGCGGCCGGTGGCGCGCACCTGGTCGCGGCGGGCGCGGGCCCGCAGCTCGAACGGGATCTCCTTGCCGGCGACCAGCAGGGCGTACTCGTCGGCGACGTTGCCGATGAGCTGACGCCAGGCGGCGTCGATGTCGCTGGCGGCTTCGGCGATGCGGACCTTGGCGAAGGGGTCGTCCTTGGACTTCTCGCCGGCGAACGCGGCGCGGACGCGCTTGCCCTGGTGTTCGACGTGCGCGGCGTAGGCGCCGTAGGCCATGCCGACGATGGGGGCGGAGATGGTGGTGGGGTGCACGGTGCCCCACGGCATCTTGTAGACCGGGGCGGTGTTGGTCTGGTAGCCGCCGGCGGTGCCGTCGTTCATCGACTTGTAGGACAGGAAGCGGTGCCGCGGCACGAACACGTCCTTGACGACGATGGTGTTGCTGCCGGTGCCCCGCAGGCCGACCACGTTCCAGACGTCGTCGATGGTGTATTCGGTGCGCGGGATCAGGAAGCTGCCGAAGTCGACCGGACGACCGTCCTTGATGACCGGGCCACCGAGGAACGCCCACGTGGCGTGCTCCGAGCCGGAGGACCAGTTCCAGGCGCCGTTGACGATGTAGCCGTCGCCGGTCTCGGTCACCACGCCCGCACCCATCGGGGCGTAGGACGAGGAGATGCGGACGGTCGAGTCGTCACCCCAGACGTCTTCCTGGGCCTGCTGATCGAACAGCGCCAGGTGCCAGTTGTGCACGCCGATGATCGACGCGACCCAGCCGGTGGAACCGCAGGCGCTGGCGATGCGGCGGACCGCCTCGTAGAACACGGTGGGGTCAGCCTCGAGGCCGTCCCACTGGGCGGGCTGCAGCAGTTTGAAGAAGCCGATCTCGTTCAGACTGTCGATAGACTCCTGCGGCACCTGGCGCAGGTCCTCGGTCAGCTGTGCGCGTTCGCGCAGCACCGGCAGCAGGTCGTCGATGCCAGCCAGCACGGCCTGCACGTCGAGTTGTTCAATTGACGTCACGGATTGCCTCCCGGGGAGTGGTCGTCTAGACAGAAGATTAGAACACGTTACGATTTGTGTCGAGCATGGCGGTACTACAGCAGGTAGACCCGCATAACTGCACTTTTGTAACCTGTTCTAGTTACTGGCCGTCAGGCCGGTTCGAACGAAGGGTGATGGTTGTGGACGAGCCGCTGGGCAGCCACGTACTGGAACTTGTGGTGGCCGACGTCGTCGCCGAGACCAACGACGCACGCGTCTTGGTGTTCGAGACGCCCAAAGGCAGCGACATCCCGCCAGAGCGACTGAAGTACTCCCCCGGTCAGTTCCTGACCCTGCGCGTCCCGAGCACCCGCACCGGATCGGTCGCCCGCTGCTACTCCCTGTGCAGCTCGCCGCATGCCAACGAGGCACTGACCGTCGCGGTCAAGCGCACCGCGGACGGCTACGCGTCGAACTGGCTGTGCGACAACGCACATGTCGGCATGCGGATGCACGTGCTGGCCCCGTCCGGCACGTTCGTCCCCAAGAACCTCGACACCGACTTCCTGCTGCTGGCCGGCGGCAGCGGCATCACGCCGATGCTGTCGATCCTCAAGTCCGCGCTGTCCGAGGGCACCGGCAAGGTGACGCTGTTCTACGCCAACCGCGACGAGAAGTCGGTGATCTTCAGCAAGGCGCTGCGCGAACTGACGTCGCTGTACCCGGACCGGCTGTCCGTCGTGCACTGGCTCGAGTCGGTGCAGGGCCTGCCCAACCCGACCATCCTGGCCACACAGCTGGCGCCCTACACCACGCGCGAGACGTTCATCTGCGGCCCGGCCCCGTTCATGGCCGCCGCCGAAGAGGCGCTGCTCAAGTCCGGCGCCGACAAGAGCAATGTGCACCTCGAGGTGTTCCAGTCACTGGACTCCGACCCGTTCGCCGCCGTCGTGCTCGCCGAAGATGACAGCGATGAGGGCCCGGCCACCGCAATCGTCACGCTCGACGGCGAGACGCACGAGCTGCAGTGGCCGCGCAAGGCTGTACTGCTCGACGTGCTGCTCGACAAGGGACTGGACGCACCGTTCTCCTGCCGCGAGGGGCACTGCGGGGCGTGTGCGGTGCTGATGAAGAAGGGCGACGTCGACATGGCGATCAACGACGTGTTGGAGCCGTCCGACCTCGAAGAGGGCCTCATCCTCGGTTGCCAGGCGGTGCCCAAGACGGATTCCGTCGAAGTCACCTACGACGAGTAGCGAAGGGATACGTTCTTGAACGTGAAAGTGACTGTGCACGGGCTTACTGCAGCAACCGCGGCCGCTGTGCTGACCGCGACCGCGCTGATGTCCCCCGCGACGGCTGCTGCCGCAGTCAATTCGGCCGACGCCTTCGTGCCGGTCGACGACGCCACGAAGATTCAGATTCACGTGACGGCACAGTGCTCGGGTGGTGCGTGCACCTTCAACACCGCCGCCAACCTGGTGGTCGGGGGCAATCCGGTTCCGCTGCCGCCGAACACCTGGGCGCGCGAGAACATCACGCTGCGCAGCTCGAACCGCAATGTGTACCAAGACGTCTCGTACAGCGCGCCGACCGGAGCCCCGCCGATCAACCGCGGTTCCTGGAACGGCCCCGTGAACTCGCGACAGCTCAAGTCGCAGAACAGCGCTCTGGTCTCGGTCACGTTCAACGGTGGCGGCACGTTCGAGGAGTTCGCCGTCGACGGCACCTCACTGACGCTCGACGTGCGCACCGGCAAGCCGAACACCGAGGCGAATTTCATCGCCTGCGCCGACATTCAGGTCACCTACCCCGGCGTGAACCTCACGACGCCGACGGCCTGCGCGACGACGCACTACAACTGAGCGCCGCATCGCCGAAAGTGAAGTAGATCGCGAACTTTCGGGCTGATGTGTCGCCATCGAATTCACGCTCGACCGTCAGTGAGTTGGTCCAAGCGTGCGAGCGCGGCGTCGAGGTTCGTCTCATCGTAGATTTCTCCACGACTGATCAAGTTGCCTTCGGTCGCGAGAACGTCGATGACTCGCCATTCGGCGGAAAGGCCCTCTGGCGAGGTTCCTTCCACAGCCACAGTGACGACGGCTCCGCAACCACTCAGTCGATGCACCGCCTCGATGCAGATTCTGACGTCCGGGATCATTTCCAGAACCGAATGAAGGGACGCAGCGAGCCCAACTGCCTCCATCGAGACGAGCGATCGCCGATCGATGTAGGCCGGATCCGGCGTCGTCGTGGGAAGTTCGTGCCGATTGAATCCGGCGACAGAGTCGGCAATCGTCGACCAGATCTGCGCATGGGCAGCGGCTTCACCCACGAGGTAACGAGCCTCGAGTTCTTGGAACGCGGCGTCGAGGTCGTCGATGTCGAACGAAACGACTGCGGTAATAAGGCCGCTCATATTGATCTCGACGACGGTCAACGTCTCGACGATGATCTCTTGCGACCGGTCACTGCCCGAAAACCGGTTACGACTGAGAACCAGGCGTTCACCGCGAATCGCCATGACCTCGGCCGTCAGGCTCCCCCCGAGATCGGCGATCACGCGCAAGTTCTCGATATCGGCATCCCGGCCGCGGCGGAGTCCGGCCCCGACCACGCGCCGCCAATCGTCGCCGCAGTGCTCTTCGCTCAGCACCGACACAATGCCGTCCCAGTCGCGGGCGGCGAAGTAGGCGATGAAGCGTCCATTGGCCCGGCTCGCCGCGTTCTCCAGTCGCGGTGTTGGCCGGCTCAACTCGTCGAAGCGTGCGAGGGCGGCTTCTAGGTCCGTCTCATCGAAGATCTCGGCGCGGCTGATCAACTCACCGGCGGTCAGGTAGATGCAGACCATCCGCCATTCGGCGCAAAAGCCCTCTGCCGAAGTCCCTTTCAGGGTTTGGGTCACCACCGCGCCGAGTCCGTTCAGTCGGTACACCGCGTCAATGGAAGCGCGGGCATCGGATACGACATCGAACACCGCACCGACAGATGCTGCCATTTCCACCGCCTCTGTCGACACCAGAGATCGCCGGTCGATGTGTACCGCATCCGGTGTGGACGTGGGTAATTCGTGTCGATTGAAAGCGCCGTTGGCCTGCTCGATCACCGACCAGACCGCGGCATGAGCGCCAGCGTCACCGGCCAGGAAACGAGCCTCAAGTTCCGCGAAGGCGGCGTGGACCTCTTCAGGATCGAAGGTCACAAAGGCCGCAATCCGTTCGGCAACATCGATTTCGGCGACGATCAGCATGTTGGCATAGAACGGCTCGGCTTCGTCCATGGTGCTCGCGAAGCGAGCCAAGATCAGCGCGAGCCGCTCGCCACGGGTAGCGATGATGCGCGACGTCGACAGTGTCACCGCGAATTCGGCGATCGCCCGCATGTTGCCCGTGGTGGCTTCGCGTCCTCGAAGCACCCCGGTACCGATCAGCGCGCGACGATCGTCGAGTACCACGTTCTCTGCACACATTTCGGCCATCGCCGCCCAGTCGCGGGCCCCGTACGAGCTGAAGTAGCGCGCATAGACGTGGCTGGCCGTGTTCTCCAAAGGTCTTGTCTGCACATGTAATTCCGCGAAGCGCGCCAGTGCGCCGGCGAGGTTGCCCTCATCGAACATCTCGCTCCGGTTGAACAGTTCACCATCGATCGTCATGAGGTGGATTTCGCGCCACTCGGCCTCGAAGCCATCGCGGGATGTGCCGCTCAACGCGTGGGTGATGACCGCCCCATCGTCAGCCAGCTGGTGTACCGACTCGATGCGGAAACTGATGTCCGGCACCTGTTCCCAGGCGAGGACGGTGTACTCCTTGATGCCGCCCGGGACGAATGACGCGATCAGCCTGTTGTCGATACTCACCATATCGACTGTCGTGTCGGGTAATTCGTGCCGATTGAGCGCGTCGTACGCACGGAGAACTGTCGACCAAGAGTGCGCGTGCGCAGCCCCTTCACCGGCAACATAGCGGGCATCGAGTTCAGCGGTTGCAGCGTCGACATCCTCGAGGTCGAAGGTTATCTTCGCCACTATCAATCCGTCGCCGTCGACTTCGGTGATCTCCAGTGTTTCGACGCAGAACGCCGCAGGCCCGGTGCGACGTTCTTCGAATCGCATGTGGCTGAGGCAAAGACGATCACCGCGCAGGGCGAGCGTCGTCTTCGTGACAGTGACATCGAAAGCTGCGATGGAACAGATGTTCTCGACCGCAGTCGAGCGCCCCTTGAACTCGCGTTGAACACCACGCCGTCTGTCATTGAGCAGGGTGTCCTCGGTGAACAGCGCATCAATCTCGTCCAGGCGACCGTCACCGAATAGCAGGATCAGTCGATCGTCCGCTTTGGTCGCAGCGTTCCCCTGCACAATGCCGGGTCGGTACCCCTCACGCCGGGCGTACCGGGCGTCGAGTTCGGCAATCGCGGCGTCCATGTCCTCCGGGTCGAACCACACCTGGAATATGACCCGACCCTCGGAGTCGACACCGTAGACCTGAAGAAACTCGTCTTGCGGCGCCCCAGCGCTCACGTCGGCGGTGCCCGCCCGCACGCGCGCGAGCGCCAGACATTCACCACGCACAGCGATGACATCGTGGGCCACCCGCATGGCCCCTGACTCGAGATCGCGCCGCGTCTGGCGTGTCACCTCAGGCAGGGTGAAGTCACCGCGCTTGAAACCGACAAGTTTTCGCCGGCTCTCAACAGACGCGTCGGGGGCGACCAGCCTCTCGAATTCGTCCCAGTCCGCACGGTCGTGAGCGGCCATCACGCGTTCGCTCAGGAGGACCGCTGCCGTGCGCACCCCGACAGTGGGCGGTTCAGGTTCGGCCGGAGCACTCGGGCGGCCAGGGTCGTCAAGGAGCCCGCGTGCTCTTTCGGCAAGCACCGCAGCACCTTTGCGCTCGTACAGACCTGCCGCCCGTTCAGCTGCCGCGCGCGCCCCCGCGGTATCACCGGCAGCCTTCAGAACCCCTGCCAGGCAATCGCACGCATCACCGTGATCCACCAATGCGTCGGTGCGTTGGGCGAGCGCGACAGCGGCCTCGGCCGTTTTCCGAGCCTCGGCGTGCTCCCCGCAGCGCGACAGCAGCTGCGCCCGCAGGGTCCGCCAGGCGATCGACGATTTGAATGCGTGGCCGGCACGCCGCTCGCTCTCCGTGCATAGTTCGTCAGCCTCGACAACTCGGCCGAGCATCAGGCAGGTGCGGCCCAGCAGGGCAGCCGTCTCGGCGATGTCGAGGTCCAGCCGCAGACGCCGAAATCCGTTGTAGGCCTTACGCAGAAATGGCTCGGCAGCAACCGGATCGCCACTGACCAGCTCGACGATACCGGCATGGTGCTCGACCTCTAGGCCCGCATGACGCAGCCCCAGTCCGTTAGCGGTGCGGCGGGCAGAGTCGATCATGCGCCGTGCTGCAGCGCTCCGCCCACGGAACGCCTCGAGCACTGCCTGACACCGCATCGAGGTGGCCTCGACCGCGGGCGATTCGGTCGTGATGCGCAGCAACCGAATCACATCCAGACACCGTCCACCGGCCCGCGGGACGGGGTTGGGCCCCCACAGCGCGGCCAGCGGCGCACCCGCCAGGACCGCGTTGACCCGGCGGTGATCACCTGAACGACGGGCCGCGGTCAGCGCCTCGTCAAGTGCCACCTCGCTGTCGCCGATCCGGCCAAGTCGGGCCAGGCACGCGGCACGGACGGTGTGCGCCTTGGCTTCTCCGGCGGCGTCGTTCAGTTCACCCAGCTTTCGGGCCGCCCCGTACAACGCCGATTCAATCTCGTCCAATCGCTCGGGGTGCGTCAGCATGGACAGCTGACCGTCGAAACACGTCGCCCAGGCCGCCCGGCGCGGGGAATCGACTGTAGCCGAATGCAATTGGGGCACCACGCTGGCGGCCGACGCCACGTCCCCCGCCGCCAGCAGAGCCTCGCAGCGAGCGATCAACAGGTCGGCAACCTGGTCGTCCCGGTCCGCCACTTCGTCGTCGAGTTCTTCCAGGGCGTGCAGGGCACGGTCGTACAGGTCGGCGGCACCCTCATACGCGAGCCGGGTCATCGCCTGGTCCGCCGCCAGACGGCAGTATTCAATGGCCTTGACGGCGTTGCCCGCCCACGCACATTCGAAGTAGTGGTGCGCCAGTTCGCCGAGCAGTTCGTCGTCCGCGCCAGGCTGGTCCTCCAGGGTGACGGCGATGCGCTGGTGCAACCGCATACGCCGCACCGACGGCAGTTCGGCAAGCAACGACTGCCGGACGATGGCGTGGTTGAACCGGTAACAACCGCCTGGCTCCTCGATCACGATGCCGGCGTGGCACGCCTCGTCGAACGCATCGATCAGGTCGTCTCCGACAACCTTCTCGACAAGATTCACGTGAAACCGACTCCCGATGACGGCGGCCGCGGCAAGCGCTTTGTTGGTCTCCGCGGGCAGGCGGGACAGCCGGCGGCTCACCGCTTCACGGACGCCCTGTGGCAAGGTACTCGGATCCCAATGGCCGCCGCTCTCCTCGACATGCCGTAGTGCCTCGATGAGGAAGAACGGATTGCCGCCGGTTACCGAGGCCAACGCCCGAGCCAGTTCTTCATCGTCGTAGCCGGTCTCGGCGACGTACGCCGTCACCTCGTTCACATCGAGACCACTCAGCGACAGGCGACTGGCCGTCCCGTCCCTGTTGAGGTCGGCGAGCATTGCCGCCAGCGGGTGAGACCGGTCCAGGTCGGTACTGCGATACGTCCCGACAATCTGCACGCGGGCGTGGTCGCCGAACCGCAGGAGATGCCGCAACAGCAGCAGCGTGGGCTTGGCCGCCCAGTGCAGGTCGTCAAGGATGAGCACCACCGGCGTACTCGCCGAGGCCACACCCATCACCGCGACGACAGCGTCGAACAGCGCGTAGCGCTCGGTGTCCGGGTCGGCACGGGTCGGCGCCGCCACATCGGGCAACACGTCGGCCAGACCAGGCACCAATGCCAGCAGCGCTTCCACGCCACGCAGCCCCCGTAGCCGGTCGGCCCCGAGACACGGCACCAGCGCGCGCAGGGCTTCGGCGAACGGCTGGTACGGCGCGCCGAGGTCCTCATCGCAGCGGCCGTAGATGACAAGGGCGCCTTGGTCATACGCCTGGCGTGACCACTCCCCGGCCAGGCGGGTCTTGCCGACCCCGGGTTCGCCGGCGATCAGCACCGAGTTCGCGGTCCCGGCGAGTGCGGTCTGCCACGCCGTGAACAACCGCTCCAGTTCGACGCCGCGCCCGACGAACGGACCGGAACCGGTCAGCACCGCAGGTAGCGCCGGGCGCTCGATCGAGGTCTCGGTGGTCGGCGGTTCGGGCGTGCCATCGGTGACGTCGCGACGGAGCTCGAAGACGTGCTCGGGGCGAGCCAGGTTCTTGAGCTGTCGCATTCCCAGATCGGCCAAGGCCACATCATCGGACAGCGAATCGATCACCAACTCGGCCGTCGCTCCGGAACACAGGATTTGGCCGCCCTCGGCGATCGACCGCAACCGGGCCGCCCGATTCACCGCCCGGCCGAAGTAGTCGCCATCGCGAAGCTCCGCCTCCCCGGTGTGCAGCGCCACCCGGATCCGCATCGGATCGACCAGCGCCCAGCCCTCGGCGGCCATGGCCTGCTGCAACTCGATGGCGGCCGCGGCAGCCGCCGATGGGCGATCGAAAACCGAGAACGTGGCGTCGCCCTCGCCGCGGGTCTTGATCAGCCGCCCGCCGTGCGAGGTGACGATCTGCCCGACCAGCTCGTCGTGCCTGGCCAGCGCCACCGCCATGGCGTCGGCATCGGTCTCCCAGGCGGCCGTCGACCCCTCGATGTCCGTCAACAGAAAGGTGACCGCCCGCGTGACCGACGGAACATGCTGCACCGCAGGCACTTCCAGTGAGCCGTCTTGCGCGACGATCGCCGCTTCGAGTCGGCGCAGGCCTGGTCCGGGGTCCACTCCGAGCTCATCGGCAAGCAGGGCCCGCGCCCGCCGGTAGGCACCGAGGGCTTCGCCCTGCCGGCCTGCGCGGTAGAGCGCGAGCATCAGCTGTCCCCAACGCCTTTCACGCAACGGCGCCTCAGCGACAGCGGCCTCGAGCTCGCCGATGATCTCGGCGACGCGGCCCGCGGCCAGCAGTGCATCGGCCCGATCCTCCACCAATGCGGCGTGGCTCTCGATCCATCGCGTCTTTTCCGATGTGCCGCGTCGGCCGTCGGGCAGTTCGGGGATGCCACGCCAAAGGGCGACCGCCTCGTCGAAACGGACGACGGCCTCGACGATGTCGCCAGTGGCCACGGCGTCGCGGGCCGATCGGGCGGCCGATTTGTACCGGGCGGCGTCGACTTCCGACTCGGCCAGCGTCCACCCTGCGCCCTCCGTCAGGATCAATCCGACGCCCAGTACGCGGCGCAGGGCCGAGATGTGGGTCTGCAGGGCCTTCGCGGCGGTACGCGGGGACTCGTCTCCCCAGAGCAACTCGAAGAATGCGTCAGCCGACACGACGGAGCCGCAGTGCAGCCCGAGCATCGTGAGGATCGCGCGCGGCTTGGCGCCCGGGATCGTGACGGGCGTACCGTCCCGCCGGACCTGCAGAGGTCCCAAAACCCCCAGCTCCACGGCTTGAAGCGTAATCACATCCGTCATCGTCGGTGCGGCGATTCAACGCGGAGTCAAGGTTTGGTCAAGGCTTATCGATCGTCGAGCAGATCACTCAGCCGCTGCAGTGCATCGACGACGCCGTCGACCTCGTCGACCCCGATGGCCTCGTCGATGTAACCGTTGACGGTCGCCAGCGCGGCCTCCAGTCGCCGGAGCGCGTCGGTGCCGGATTCGGTCGGCCACAACTCCCAGGCCCGGCCGTCGCTCTGACTGGCCCGGCGTTCGATGAACCCTGCGGTCTCCAGCCGGCCGACCATGGCCGTGACCGCCGATTCCCGCTGGCCGAGTTGTGCCGCGATGAGCGACTGTCGACACCCGGCGTGGTTCTCGATGAGCATGAGCGCGGCGGCCTGTGCCGTTGTGATGCCGGCTTCCTCGGCGAACAGCCGGTCGGCCGTGGTGCGCAGCCGCTGCGCGACGGTCTGCAGCTGGAAGTACGCCCGCCGCTTGCCTGCCGGTGACCTGTGTTTCGAAACCACCCTTGCATTATTACTTCACTAGTGAAGTAATTGAGGCATGACACGAGTAATCGACGCGTGGTCCCAGCAGCCGAACGAGTTGTTCATGCGTCAGCCATGGCTGCGGCCGCTGCTGCGCTGGACCCGCCAAGAAGACCTGCCGGCCCTGCCCATCGACGTCACACTGAAGGCGATGGATGACGCCGGCGTCGAGAAGTCGTTGCTGTGCGCGTGGTTCGGGCCGCATGGCGCATTGATCGACAACGACGAGACGGCGGCGCACGTGCGCGCGCATCCCGACCGGTTCGCCGGCGTCGCCTCCGTGGACCTCACCCGACCGGTCGACGCCGTCCGCGAATTACGCCGGGCGGTAACCGATCTGGGCATGGTTGCGCTGCGCGTGGTCCCCTGGCTGTGGAACCTGCCACCCAACGACCGCCGCTACTATCCACTGTTGCAGGCCTGCGTCGAACTCGGCATCCCGTTCTGCACACAGATCGGGCATACCGGCCCACTCTGTCCGTCCGAGCCCGGCCGGCCGATCCCCTACCTGGAGACGGTCCTGCTCGAGTTCCCGGAACTCGTGGTCATCGGGGGCCACGTCGGCGCACCGTGGATCGACGAAGTCCTGTTCCTGGCCAAGAAGTTTCCGAACTTCTACATCGACACCTCGGCCTACGCCACGCATCGTCTACCCGCGGCGCTCGTGGACTACATGCGCGGATCCGGCCGCAGCCGAGTGCTTTTCGGGACCAACTGGCCGATGTTGTCGGCCGAGCGGTGTCTGGAGCGACTGGACGATCTATGCCTCGACGCCGAGGCGCGCGACCTCTACCTCGGCGGGAACGCGGCGCGGGTTTTCGGGGTGTGACAGTTCGGCCGAGGCGGGCGAGATGATCTGCGGCAACGAATCACCCGCTGCCGCAGATCAAATGCCTCGCGTCAGGACTTCGCGTCGGTTCCATCGAGCGACCGGACAGCGCCCACCAACGCATCTGCTGCCAAGATGCCGAGATTGTTCGATGCCAACGGGCTGTCACCGGTGAGCAGCTTGCGGTCCTGGTGGACCTTGCCCGTCATATCCTCATTCACGATGGTCAGCCCCTGCTTGGCGAGCAGGTCGGCGACCAGCCACCGCAAATGCCCTGGCAGGTAACCGATCTCGAGATTGGGACCCTCATCGAGCGCATCGGGGAACACACAGACCGAATAGCCCTTGAACGGCGAGACCTTGCCGCCCTGCCCGACGGACAACAATGCGGCCGGGCCGTGACACAGGGTGACGATGAACTTGTCATTGGCCAACGCCCATTCCAGCGTTTGTGCGACCGCCTCGGCGGCCGGCAGGCCGACAACGGCCCCATGCCCGCCGGGAATGAAGACCGCGATGTAATCCGAGTCCGCGCCCAGCTCGTTGGCGACGACGTCGGCGAGCTTCTTCGGTTGCTTGAGCTTCGGCTTGAGCGCTTCGTAGGTCCGCAGGACCGCCTCATCTTCGCCCGGCATTGCCCACAATTCGAGTTTCGCCGGGTACCCGGCGACCGTGGCGACGTCGACATCGAAGCCGGCCGCCATGATGTGATGCAGAGGAAGGAGCATCTCGACCGGATGATTGCCGGTGGAGAACATCTTGTCGTTCTCGCACAGCACATAGCGTTCCTCGGTGGCGATCATGAGCACCTTCCACCTGCCCCCGGTGTAGGCGTTTTCATGCTTCACGCCGTCGAAGTCCGTCTTCGACTGGGTGTATTGACTCAACGAATACGGCGAGGGCAGAAATGCGTTGTCCTCGACCGGATCTGGCGTGGGGTCCTTGCTGAGATCAGCTGGATTGTGCGGCATGTCGTGTACCCGTTTCCTTTGCGGTATCGCGGATCCTGGGACCGGTGCCGGCCCCAGTTTCAGGTGCGGCGGCTATTTCTCAACCGCCGACCTCTCGGTACCGGGTCGCCTCTAATCTCAAACGTCTTCGCTGGAAATGGCGCGTACGCTGGTCTCGTCGCGCGCCTGGCGGGCCACCCGCGACAACAGCGACCTGAACAGCGACTGCTCCTCAGGATCCAACGCCGATAGCACGGCTTGTTCTGCCGGGCCGACCTCGTCCCGTAACCGCTGGAACGTTTCGACTCCGCGCGCAGTGGCGACGACCTTCCTGGCCCGACGGTCCGCCGGGTCCGGCTGCCGTTCGACCAGTCCGGCCTTCACCAAATCATCGATGACGTACGGCAGAACCGTACGGTCGATGCCCAGGTACTCCGCCATCTGCAATTGATTGGGCAAGCTCTTGCAGATCACGGTGTAGAGCACCTGGTACCCACGCTCGCCGCGGGGCAGGTCGGCAACACGCGGCTGAACCTGCGCCCGGTAATGGCGCATCAGCATCGCCGCCGACCAACCCAGATCGCAATCGGCCTCCTCGCCGTTTACCGCATCTTCCGTTGAAGCCATGGCCTCGACATTAGAGGCCCCGGTAGAACGACCATAACCCAATAATGAGTGGTGATGCAAATCAGTTGTAGAACATACTGTTTTTTATCCGGCGACAGCTATCGGTTCCCAGGAGGTTATTCACTCGCGCGGCACACCCGAGCGTGCCGCTGCTGGTATCAGCGCTGCGCGGCCGCGAGCTCTTCTTCCGCCGCCTCGGCGTCGGCCTGCCGCCCCCACCGCCCGGCCAGCATCGCGCAGGTGATGAGCTGAATCTGGTGGAAGATCATGAGCGGCAACACGATCAGGCCGATCGGATGTCCGGCGAACAGCACAGTGGCCATCGGCAATCCGGTGGCGAGGCTCTTCTTCGATCCGCAGAAGACGATCACGATGCGGTCGGCGCGATCGAACTTCAGCAGCCGCGCCACCCCGGCGGTGATGCCGAGCACCACGGCGAGCAGCACCACGCTGACCGCGATCACCGCGAGCACGTTGGTGACCTTCATTCCCGTCCAGATGTGTTCGGCCATACCGGCACTGAACGCCGCATAGACGACGAGGTAGACCGAACCGCGGTCGACGACCTTGGTGAGCGTGGTGTGCGCCAGCACGCGGTGCAGCCTGGACCGCAACAGCTGGCCGGCGACGAACGGCAGCAACAGCTGCACGACGATCTCGAGGACCGAGTGCACCGACACCGTGGCGGCGCCGGTGGTCTGCATCAGCAGGGTCACCAACAACGGGGTGAGGAAGATGCCCAGCAGGTTCGACGCCGATGCACTGACGACGGCCGCCGCGACGTTGCCGCGGGCGATCGAAGTGAACGCGATGGATGACTGCACCGTGGACGGCAGCAGGCACAGATACAGCATGCCGACGTAGAGATCGTCGGTCAGAACCGACGGCACGAGCACCTTCATCGCCAGCCCGAGCAACGGGAACAGCACAAAGGTCGCCGCCAGCACCGTGGTGTGCAGCCGCCAGTGCTTCAGCCCTTCGAGCGCCTCGCGCGGCTCCAGGCGGGTGCCGTACAGCAGGAACAACACCGCGATCGCGACTTTTGTCGCCGTCTCGACCGCCTGGCCGGCGTCGCCGCGGGCGGGAAGCAGCACGCCGATGGCCATCGCGGCGAACAGCCCGAGCAGGAAGCCGTCGATGCGGAGCTTGGCGAGCAGGTTCACCGGAAAAACGTACTGCCGCCGCAACTCATAGCGCCAGGCGATATATCCGATATCTCTGAACGGATATTGTGATCAATATGTTGGACCCCGAACTGCTGCGCACCTTCCTCGCGGTAGATCGCGCCGGCGGATTCACCGCGGCCGGCCGCCTGCTGGGCCTGCGCCAGTCGACGGTGAGCGGGCACATCGCCCGTCTGGAGCAGGCCGTCGGCCGCGAGCTGTTCCGGCGCGACACCCGTAACCTGGCCCTCACCGCCGACGGCGCCGCGATGGTGGGGTTCGCGCACGACATCTTGGACGCGCAGACCAAGGCCGACCGCTACTTCTCCGAATCCCAACCCACGGGCCTCATCCGGCTGGGCGCCTCGGACGATCTGGTCGGCCGCATGCTCTCGGATGTGCTGGTCGAGTTCCGGCGGTCCTACCCCGGCGTCGACCTGGAACTGGTCGTGGGCCTGAGCGAGAACCTGAAAACCCGCATGGCGGCAGGCGAATTGGACCTCATGGTGGCCAAACGACTGCCCGGCGAACAACACGGCGAACTGCTGTGGCGCGATCGCCTCGTGTGGGCCGGCCGCCCCGGGCCGACCGACATCACCGACCCGGTGCCGATCGTGACGTACCCGCCGCCGAGCCTGACCCGGCACATCGCACTACGCGAACTGGAACGCGAGCGCCGCAGTTGGCGCGTCGCGTGCGTCAGCGACAGCCTGCTCGGCCTGCAGGCCGCGGCACTCGCCGGGCTCGGCATCATCGCGCACTCCGAATCGGTTCTGCCACAGGGACTTCAACCGATCACCGACAGCCGGCTACCGAACCTCGGCCACCTGGAATTCGTCCTGCTGCACCGGCGGAGCACGCCATCCGACGCCGAGATCGCGCTGCACGACGCCATCGTCGCCGGCGCGCACCGCATGCGGCGCTAGCAGACTCGACGCGGTCAGGGCAGGATTTCGAGTGCGTCGGCAAGTGTTTCGTAAGTCCGAAATATCGCGTCGTCATACACCTGAAGCAGCACATCCGGCATGGCGTCATACGGGGTTGACTGCTCGCCAATGACCTGAATCTGCACGTGGTCAGCACCCGCATCCAGGTGCGCTCGCAGGCCACGAACAATCTCGGCCGGTGTACCGTGCAGCGCCAGAGCGTCGATCAGACGGTCACTGCCGTTCGCGGCAAGGTCCTCGTCGGCAAAACCCAACCTACGCAGGTTGTTCCGATAGTTCACCAGACCCAGGTACGGATGCTTGATGCGAGGCCGCGCCAGGTCGCGGGCATGGGCTGCGTCGGTGTCGAGGACCACCTTGTGTTCGGGTGCAAGGAATTTCCGGGGACCGAGTGCCGCACGGGCCCGACGAGTATGCTCCGCCGTCACCAGATAGGGCACCGCGCCACCGGCACGATCATGCGCGAGCTGCATCATCTTCGGCCCGAGAGCGGCCAGGGCGCGCCGATCCCGGGGCAACGAACAGGCGTCCAACTCATCGAGGAAGGACCGCATCGCCGCCATCGGCGTGCCATAGCCGACGGTCTGCTCGGGATGCCCGACGCCGATCCCGATCAGCAGTCGATCCGGGAATTTCTGTTCGATACGTCGATACGCTTCGACAAGCCGCTTCGCATCCCCGTTGTAGACGTTATAGATGCTGGTGCCCACGACCAGGCGTCGCGTTGCCGCCAGAAGGTCGTCGATCCCGCTGAGATCTACATCCGGGCCGCCGAGCCACACCGCTGAATACCCAAGCTGCTCAATCTTTTCCGCCATTTCCGGTGTGGTTACGTGGGCGGGCTGCCACAAACCGAATTGTCCGATGTCCACGTCAGCCTTTCGATTCGATGAGGTCGCCTGGACATCTTGGCGTGTATTTTCTGGACTTACGAGTCCATTACCTTACGTCGCCGAATCTGCAGATCCGAGCGCTGACAGGCGCGCCGCCGCCACTGGGGACTCGCCTCGAGGTCACCGTGAGTGCGTCTGCGCGTGCTCGCGAAGGTTGTCGCGCAGAGTGACTACAGCCTTTTGCAGCTTGTCGAACTCTTCGGACGGCAAGCCGGTCGCTGCCACCAGGTTCATCGGCAGGGCCTTCTCACGCAGCGCCCGGCCCGCGTCCGTGAGGCTGACGATGACCTGACGCTCGTCGGACGGATCGCGCCGGCGGCGCACGTACCCCTGGGATTCGAGCTTCTTGAGGATCGGCGTCAGCGTGTTCGACTCCAGAAACAGGTTTTCGCCCAGGCTGCGGACGGTTTGATGATCGTTCTCCCAGAGCGCGACGATGGCGATGTACTGGGTGTATGTGACACCGAGCTCGTCGAGGATCGGCTTGTACGCCTTGCCGTAGGCGAGATTCGCGGAGTAGATCGCAAAGCACATGAAGTCGGCAAGCCGGGGACCGGCGGCCTCAGTTGGGCGCTCGACAGTCATCGACTCCTCCTGACGCTTTCAGTGACATCCGAAGCGATTCTATCGGATGCGATTCAATCGGATGGGTTGACATCTCGACGCTCTGCGATAGTCTCATCGCATCCGAGTTAATCGGATGCGATCAATCTTCGACCTTCGTCCCCAAGGAGCCACACATGAGCACCAGCACCCACGACGCCGTCCTCTACACCGGTAAGACCCACACCACGGGCGGCCGTGACGGATACGCCGAGAGTTCCGACGGACGGCTCGATATCCGCCTCGATCCCCCGGGCAGCAATCGGGCCGGCACCAATCCCGAGCAGCTGTTCGCGGCGGGATGGTCCGCATGCTTCATCGGCGCAATGCACATCGCGGCCGGCAGGACGAACGTCAAACTGCCGGCCGATACCGCTGTTGACGCCGAAGTCGACCTCTGCAACATCGACGGCGACTACTTCCTACGGGCGCGCCTGAACGTCAGCCTGCCCGGCGTCGAGCGGGACACGGCCCTGGCCATCGTGGAGGCCGCACATCAAACCTGCCCGTATTCCAAGGCCACCCGAGGCAACATCGACGTCGTGCTCAGTATCGCCTGAGCGACTCGGCAGCTCATCGAAATATCAACTCCACCAATGGAAGCCGCACTGACCAACCACCAGGAGACACACGTGAGCATCACCTCAACCGGCACGGCCAGAATGCCCGCGATCCCGTTCCACTCCATCACGCTGATAGTCGCCGGCGTCGCGGCCGTCGTCACGTTCGGTACGAATTGGGCGATGCTCTCGGCTCCTGCGATGTTTCTCGGCTGGGTCGCCTACGGCGTCACCGGCGAAACCGTGCGTCACCGCTATGCCAATCTGGCGTCGTACGTGGTCGGCCTGGCCTTCGGCGCCGGAACGACCTTGGTGATCAATCGTCTGCAGCCATCACTCGGTCTGGCCGCCACCGGCATTGCGATATTCGCCCTGGTCGCCATCGTCATGTGTCTGCGAGCGCTGCCCATGTTCAACTATCCGCCCGCATACTTTCTCGGCATCACCAGCTTCTTCTATTCGGGGCACCCGCCGACCGTCGCAACGGTGATCGTGCTCGGCACGGCGGGAGCGGTCGGAGCAACCGGCGCAGCACTTTCCGACTACTGTCAGAGCCGCTTTCTCGCCCGGTGAATCACCGCATCCGCCGGTGTCAGAAAATTCAGAAGGGAAACGAATGACGAAGCTGCCGCGCCTCATTGGCTGTGCGGTCATCGCGGCCACTGCGGGGCTCATCGCATCATGTGGCACGACCGTCGAGAGCTCGGACCACGCGAGTCACGAGAGTTCTTCTCCCCCTATGACTTCGCGCGCCGCCGGAGGACCCAGCGCCGCGGACGTGCTCGGCCCTCCAGGAGTGGTGCCACTGACCGCGCCGCAGCCGCCAGCCAAACTGATCGTCGATCCGCCAGTTCCCGAGGCCCTCGCGAAGGGGCAGGTGTTCATCCAATACCGCGCCGAAAACCTGCGCATCGAACCGGTTTTCGGCCCCGAGGCACTCAAGGTAACTCCGCGCATCGGCCACATCCACGTCGTCGTCGACGGGGCTCCATGGCACTGGGCGGACGCAAGCGGTGAACCGGTGATCCTGGTCGGCCTGCCGCACGGACCGCACAAGGTGGAGATCATCCTCGCGGATGCCAACCACCATCCGCTCGACCACGTGGTCACCGATTTCGTGGTCCCCTGACCTGAGACGCGGCTGGTGCCGCATGCGGCAGAAGCCGAGATCGACGAAATGGACGCTGACCGAAGGGTTTTCGCAACCATTTCGCCGATCTCGTCCCCCCATCTAACCCGCGTTGGCTGACTGCTGCGTCGACGACGCCTTCTTCGGCTGCTTGGCGACCTTCGGCGCCTTCGGCGTCTTCTGCGCCTTCGGTGCCTTCTCGGCCTTCTGCCCCTTCCCGGCCGGCTTGTCCGACTTGTCCGACTTGCCTGCCGAATCGGCGTCAGACGAGGTTGCACCTGCCGCCTTGGTCCCCGCCTCGGACGTGGCGGTGTCGTTGTGAACCGGTTTCGTGGCCTCGACCTTGACCGGTTCGGCCGACACCGGGTCGGCAGCGGGCGTCGACACCTCCACCTTCACCGGCTCCGTCTTCACCGGCTCGGCAACCTTCACCTGTTCCGTCTTCGGAGTCTCCGCCTCGGTCGCGACCGGGGTTACGGTCTTCGGATCTGCCTTGGCCACAGGCGCTTTGGCTTTCTCCGGAGCTTCCTTCACTGTCGCACCCGTGTCCACCGCAGCGGTGGTCTCCGACGCCAGCGCCTTGCTGGCCGAGGCCGGCACCGCGGCCGGGCCATCCACGGTCGCCGCCACCGGAGCCTCCGGAGCCGGCGGCTTGATGGCATCGGCAATCGTCTTGAACCCCTGCATCACCGCGGCGACGACCCCGAACGACCCGAAGATGCCGTACACGCCCTTACTGCCTTCGCCCCACCCGTTCAGCACGGCCCCTGTCAGGTTTGCCGGAGCATTGATCAATTCGCTTGCGGCGGTGACGATATCCCCGACCTTGGCGGCGTTGTAGAAGTTCTGAGCGATGTCACCGAAGGCGTCGGTAGCTTGGTACATGGTGTTCAGCACCGCAAACCCCACCTGGGCGATAACCGGGGTGAGCGCCTTGACCACGTTGGCGACGTTCTGTGTGACCTGCTGCGGGATGTCGAGCCCCAGAACCGGGAACATGACGCCGACGACGCCGTTCACGAAGATGCCCCAACCCGACATCACCGCATCGGAGACCTGGCCGGCAGCCAGCTGCTGTGCCATGGTCCGCAGGGAATCAGGGACGGTATTCGCCCAGTTGATCAGACCCTTGGCCATGCCCTGGCCGATCGTCAGGATCTGGTTCGCGTACCGGATCTGATTGGCGATCACCTGTTTCGCGAGGGGGAACGGGTCGGCAGCGAACGCCTGGCCCAGGTTCCCGATGTCGGTGACGGTCGTCGTCAGCACGTCACCCCACACCGCGAGCGGGTTGACGAACGCCGTGAGGTCCACGGTCCGGGTCGATGCGACGGTCGTCGGCGCCGGTAGGTGAAGGTCCGGCGACGGAATCGTCAGCGGACTGAGAGCGATGACGCCGGCGGATGCCATGGCGATTCCCGCAGTCGAATATCGGCGCATCTCGAATGCCATACGTTCTCCTTGGACTCTGAGGTGTCAGCACTTCTGGCCGCGCAGACGGTAGTGACCAAGCCGAAAACAAACATTCGAAATCTGCAACAAGTTCTAATTTCTATTGACGCTATCGCCTATTCCTCACAGGATGTTCGGAGAAAGCCGCCACGCCCCCGGGCTCCGGGGCGCATGATCGTGGTCAAGCTGGACATTCGGAGGTTCTGCATGGCCGTCAAGCCATGGAATGACGACCGCCCCATGAAGCCACGCATCGTCGTCGGCGAGAGGTCCGTCGACAGTCGCGGCATGTCGCTGCGATTCGCCACCGAGCGCATCGAGCAGCCCGCCGACTGGTGCTGTCACGATTCGAGTCGCCATCTGATCTACGTCCACCGACATGGCGAACTGCGATCCATGGAGACCAACCTGGACTGGGGCCCGACCGATCGCACGCTGCCGCGCATCGGCGATACCTGGGTGGTACCGGCGGGCGTGCGCTGCACCTCGGTCGTCACGGGAGACATCTCGGGCTTCTGCGAAATCTCGATACCCGAGAACGCACTCGGCGAGGTGGTGCACGTCCCGCGGCGCAAGCATCACGATCCGCTGATCCTGCAGCTGGTGACCAAGATTCGCAGCGTCGCGGGCCGCGACGACGCGCTCGCCCGGCTGCTGCTCGACTCCGCCGGCGAGACACTGCGATTGCTGATCCGGGACACCTACACGACGACGCCACCGGCCACGGAATCCGAGCGTGACACCCTGCCCCCGTCGGCGCGCGAGTCGATCGTCGAATTCCTGGAGACCAGCCTCGAAACCGACATCAACCTGGAATCGCTTGCGCACCTTGCCCAGATGTCCGTGGCGACGTTCATCAAGGCATTCCGCGGTGCGTTCCACACCACGCCGTACCAGTTCCTGCTCGACCGCCGCATCGACCGCGCCAAGACGCTACTGTCGTCGACCCGGTTGTCGATCACCGAAATCAGTGCGGCGGTGGGGTTTTCGACGCCCAACCACTTCGCCACCACATTCCGGCAGCGCGTCGGCCTGACCCCGAGGGACTTCCGCAGGGGCCGCTAGCTGTACTGACCACGGACGTTAGGTACGGCGTGGCGTGGTGACATGAAGAAGACCTCCGAGTGAAGTGCGAGCTGTCTAGGAACGCACCAACCCTCTCGGAGGTCTTCGTGTCACACCGTAATGCCCCGCTGTCAGAAACTGGTCGTCTGCGATTGGCCCGTTGTGTCGTCGATGAAGGCTGGTCGCTGCGCCGCGCAGCCGAGCGATTCCAGGTCGCGGTCACCACAGCGGCACGCTGGGCAGGCCGCTACCGCGAGCAGGGCCCGGCCGGCATGGTCGATCGCAGCTCACGTCCACAGCGAAGCCCCAACCAGACACCGACTCGTACCGAGCGCCGGATCATCAAAGTGCGGGTCATCCGGCGTTGGGGGCCAGCACGAATCGGGTATCTGCTAGGAATCCATCCCTCGACCGTGCACCGGGTACTCACCCGCTACGGAGTGGCCAGACTGCGTTGGCTCGACCGACCCACCGGCACGGTGATCCGCAGAATTCACGCCGCACAACCCGGCGAGTTGGTGCATGTTGACGTAAAGAAGCTGGGCAAGATTCCTGCCGGCGGGGGATGGCGGATGCTGGGCAGAACCGCAGGCAACCACAACACGCGCGCCGATAAGAGTTCTGGCCGCATCAGCAAGCACGGTCACCCGATCAAGGGCCATCACTTCCTGCACACCGCAATCGATGCATACTCACGGCTGGCCTACTCCGAGCTCCTTGCCGACGAGCGCAAGGAGACCGCATCGGCGTTCTGGGCCCGGGCCAATGCATGGTTTAACCAATGCGGGTTCACGGTATCGAAGGTGTTGACCGACAACGGATCCTGCTATCGATCTCACGCGTTCCGTGACGCACTCGGGGCCATCGAACACCGCCGAACACGTCCCTACCGGCCCCAGACCAACGGCAAGGTAGAGAGATTCCACCGCACCTTGGCCGATGAATGGGCCTACGCCCGCCTCTACACCAGCGACGCCGAACGCTGCGCCGAGTACCCCCAATGGCTACACACCTACAATCACCACCGCGGCCACACCGCACTCAACGGTCAACCACCCGCTACCCGCGTACCCAACCTCTCAGGTCAGTACAGCTAGC
>NZ_JMLM01000027.1:0-67990 GCF_000686745.1 Mycobacterium sp. UNC410CL29Cvi84 | reverse complement strand
TACACCAGGAATTCCAGTCTCCCCTGCAGTACTCTAGTCTGCCCGTATCGCCCGCACGCCCACAGTTAAGCTGTGAGTTTTCACGAACAACGCGACAAACCACCTACGAGCTCTTTACGCCCAGTAATTCCGGACAACGCTCGCACCCTACGTATTACCGCGGCTGCTGGCACGTAGTTGGCCGGTGCTTCTTCTCCAGGTACCGTCACTTGCGCTTCGTCCCTGGTGAAAGAGGTTTACAACCCGAAGGCCGTCATCCCTCACGCGGCGTCGCTGCATCAGGCTTGCGCCCATTGTGCAATATTCCCCACTGCTGCCTCCCGTAGGAGTCTGGGCCGTATCTCAGTCCCAGTGTGGCCGGTCACCCTCTCAGGCCGGCTACCCGTCGTCGCCTTGGTAGGCCATTACCCCACCAACAAGCTGATAGGCCGCGGGCCCATCCCACACCGCAAAAGCTTTCCACCACACACCATGAAGCGCGTGGTCCTATTCGGTATTAGACCCAGTTTCCCAGGCTTATCCCAAAGTGCAGGGCAGATCACCCACGTGTTACTCACCCGTTCGCCACTCGAGTACCCCGAAGGGCCTTTCCGTTCGACTTGCATGTGTTAAGCACGCCGCCAGCGTTCGTCCTGAGCCAGGATCAAACTCTCCAAACAAAAACTCCCCATCCAAAGACAGGGCAGAATCCAGTTCAGAACAATCTGACCTAAACAAAAGACACCAAAAACTGGCATCAAAAAAACAACCACACCCCACAAACGGGAAAACACGAGGTGCAGTCAAAAAACAACAAACAAAAACCACCAAACACACTATTGAGTTCTCAAACAACACGCCCGGCCTGACCGCGCAACAAACCCGCGGCTAAAAGCCGCGGTCCGTACTGCGGGCAGTGAGAAACTCCCAACTTAATGGGTGTTACTCTCGGATTTGGTCTTCGCTCTCCGGCGCTTGTCCGTGTCGCTCTGACCTGGAATAAGTTACGGCAGGGCTAACGGGGAGTCAAATCGCCAGGTCAGCGGATCGTTTCCCCAGGTCAGAGGGGTCGTCATCCTTGACCGGACCCGCCAACCCGCCGCACCCCGGCGATGTGGCGCTTGCCACGCCGCAACACCAGCCAGCGCTCACCGAGAAAGTCCGACGGCTGTGGTACCCACTCGTCACTTTCCACACGCGCGTTGTTCACGTAGACGCCGCCTTCGGCGACCGTTCGGCGCGCTTCCCCACGACTCTTGGACAGCCCCGTCGCAACCAACAGGTCGGTGATCCCATCCGGACCACCTGGTGTCAGCTCGGCGACCTGGCCATTACTGGCCTCTGTCAGCGCAGCCGAAAGCGTCGACTGGTCGAGATCGGCGAGCTCGGCACGGCCGAAGAGCGCCTGACTGGCCAGTTCGACAGCGTCGGTCGCCGCCTGGCCGTGCACCAACGTGGTCAATTCCCGAGCCAGCCGGCGTTGCGCCGCGCGCTCGTGGGGACGCTCCGCAGTTGCGGTCGCGAGTTCACCGAGCTCATCGGCAGACAGGAAGGTGAACCAGCGCAGGTAGCCGACGACATCGGCGTCGGCCGCGTTCACGAAGTACTGGTACCAGGCATATGGGCTGGTCAGCTCGGGGTCGAGCCACAGATTGCCGCCGCCGGTCGACTTGCCGAACTTCTTGCCGTCGGCCGAGGTGACCAGCGGAACCGTCAGCGCATGCGCGGTCGCGCCCAGCTTCTGGCGCACCAAACGGACGCCCGCGATGATGTTCCCCCACTGGTCGGAGCCACCGACCTGCAGGCTGCAGCCGTGCTTCTTGTACAGCTCGACGAAGTCGTTGGCCTGAAGAATCATGTAGCTGAACTCGGTGTACGAGATCCCGTCGCCTTCGAGGCGCCGCTTGATGGTATCGCGATCGAGCATGACGTTGACCGAGAAGTGTTTGCCCAGGTCACGCAGGAATTCGATGGCCGACATCGGCCCGGTCCAGGACAGGTTGTTCTCGACGATCGCACCGTTGCCCGAGTCGTTGAACTCGACGAACCGCTCGAGCTGGCCGCGGATGCGTTCGGCCCAGTCCGCGACGGTGTCGGCGGTGTTCATCGTTCGCTCGCCGTTGTCACGGGGATCGCCGATCATGCCGGTCGCACCACCGGCCAGCACGATGGGACGGTGTCCGGCCTGCTGAAATCGCCGCAGCGTGAGCAGGGGAACCAGGTGTCCGGCGTGCAGGCTGGGTGCGGTCGGATCGAAGCCGGCATAGAGCGTGAGCGGCCCATCCGTCGTCGTCGCGGCAGCGAGCGCTTCGCGGTCGGTCGATTGCGCGATCAGGCCGCGCCAGTCCAGTTCATCGAGGATGCCAGTACTCACGACGTCGATCTTTCCCTATCGAATACCAGGATCGCCCGGGTGTAGAGCAGCTGGAACCCGAAGCGCTGCACATTCTGTTGCGATTTGGTCCCCGCGCCGGTCGTGACGACGGCGATGTCGCAGCCCGCGGCGGCGGCGTCGGCCAATCGTTTCGCGAGCAATGCGCTCTGCACCCCGCGCCTGCGGTAGTCCGGCCTCGTTGCGGCACCGGCGAGTTGCGCGATTCCGTCGGCAAAGCGCGCTGCGGCGCCTCCCGCAACGACGCCATCAACCGATGCGAGATACGCTGCGGCACCGGCCTTTTCGATATCGCGCTCAGCCCGTTCGACGATGCCGCGGGGAAACTCCTCATGGCTGGCCACGCCCTGGTCGTCCGGGTGGGCGAAACCGTCGACCACCGCCTCGACCCAGGCGTTGATGTCGTCGCTGCGCCGAACCTCGACTCCAGTCACCACTGGCTCGGTGCCGACGGCCACCGCGCGGCCCAGCACATTCTCGAATCCCACGAGTCGGTAGCCACGTCCGGTCAGCGTCCGGCCGATGCCGGGGTCGGCCAGGTTGGCGAGCTCGACCTGGACCGGCGCACCGTTGGCGCCACAACCTGCTTCGATCTCCGTCCACTCGGCGGCCTCAGGTATCGCGCCAAAACCCACGCCCACCACCTTGTTCATCGGCGACCCGGGCTCGGCGAAGCACGCGAAGCCGCCGCCCACGGGCCGCACCGACGCGGGCGCACCGCGCGCTCGCGCGGCATTGGTGGCGGCCGCCATGAACTGCGCCTCAGCGCCCTCGATGCGGCGAGCCAGATCGATGCCGCAGAACAGGGCGTCGGTAGTCATCCCGCCATTGTGCGGGTGCGACAGCTAGTCGCTCTCCCCCGGTGCCGGCGCCCGGGGACTGCGCCGGTAGTTCGACACCTCGGGCGTGCCCGGCAACCAGAACCGCCAGGCCCGGTCGGCGGCCTGACTGACGCCGACGCGCGGCCCGGCGCTGCCCTCCTGCGTCGGGTTCAGCTCCAGCCGGATCGGCGATCGCCGATCCATCAGGTCAATACCGTTGTCCGCCAAGGCGATTCCGAGCGCCTCACACAGATTGCCCGGGCCCCGGGCGTACGCGACGGGCGTGATGCCGGGCCGCCGACGGCCCGCGGCGACACCACATCCGTCAACTACGCGGGCCGCGCGGAGCAACACGGCACCCGCCACGCCATCGGTGCAACACACAACGTTGGCGCACACATGAATCCCGTGACTGCGATACGTGTACAGACGCCCGGCCGGTCCGAACATCACCAAGCTCCGAGGCGTCGGCCCGCGGAACGAGTGCGCAGCCGCATCCGGCCAGGGTCCCGATGGCGGTCCACCGTAGGCCTCCACCTCCACCACGGTGGCGACCACGTCCCGGCCGTACAACGTGGCACCGAGCAGACGTCGAGCCGCGGTGACCGGGTCGACGGCGAGTGGCTCGGCGCTCATGGCCCGTCATTCTGCCCGGTCCGGCGCCGACCGTTGACATGCCCACGCCACGAGCGGATTATTCATCACATGATGAGTTCATCTCGTGGTGAATTACTGAATCATGCCTCTGACGTCGCGATTCGGATCGACAATCTGACCGTCGTCCGCGGTAATCGGCGCGCGATCGACGACGTATCCTTGCAGGTCCGGCGGGGCAGCATCACCGGACTGCTCGGTCCGTCCGGGTGCGGCAAGACCACCCTGATGCGCGCCATCGTCGGTACCCAGATCATCACTAACGGCACGGTGACCGTGCTCGGGAAGCACGGCGGGTCGGCCGATCTACGTCGCCGCGTGGGGTACGTGACCCAGGCGCCGACGGTGTACAACGATCTGCGCGTCATCGACAACGTGCGCTATTTCGCCGCGTTGACGGGCTCCAGCAAGACCGCGGCCGACGAGGCGATAACGGCCGTCGGCCTGCAGGATCACCGAACAGCGTTGTGCGGCAACATGTCCGGCGGCCAGCGGACGCGCGCCTCGCTGGCCTGTGCGCTGGTGTCCAAACCTGACCTGCTGGTGCTCGACGAACCGACGGTCGGATTAGACCCGGTGCTGCGCGTCGACCTCTGGGAACAGTTCGACCGGCTGGCCCGCGGCGGCACCACCCTGCTGGTCTCCAGCCATGTGATGGACGAGGCCGACCACTGCGGCGAACTGCTGTTGATGCGCGAAGGCCGCCTGCTCGAGCACACCACGCCCACCCAACTACGAGAGGACACCGGATGTTCATCGCTGGAGGAAGCGTTTCTGACCGTCATCCGGCGCAGCACCGCGGCCAGAGCCGGTTGACGTTGCGGCCGTACCTGGCCACCACCGCCCGCATCCTGCGTCAGCTCGCCGCAGATCACCGCAGCATGGCGATGATCCTGGTGGTGCCGAGCGCCGTCATCACCTTGATGTACTTCATGTTCGACGATCTGCCGCACCGCCCCGGCACACTGTCGCCGTTCAACAACGCCTGCCTGATCCTGCTGGGTGTCTTCCCGCTGATCGTGATGTTCCTGATCACCTCGATAACCATGCAGCGCGAACGGGTTTCGGGCACTTTGGAACGGATCCTGACCACTCCCCTGCGCCGGCTGGACCTGCTGGCCGCCTACGGATCGGCGTTCTCGGTGGCCGCTGCGGCCCAGGCCACGCTGGCCTGCCTGGTGTCGTTCTGGTTCCTCGGGTTCGACACCGCGGGCAGCCCCGCACTGGTCTTCCTGATCGCGATCATCAACGCGGTACTCGGCGTCGGACTGGGCCTGTTGTGCAGCGCCTTCGCGCGCACCGAGTTCCAGGCCGTGCAGTTCATGCCGGTGGTGATCGTGCCGCAGTTGCTGTTGTGCGGCATCATCGTTCCCCGCGAAATGCTGCCCGACTGGTTACGGTGGATCAGTGACGCACTACCCGCGACCTACGCGCTCGAGGCTCTCCAACAGGTGGCCGACCACGCCGACATCACCAGCACCACGATGCGCGACATCGTCATCGTGATCGCGTTCGCGGTCGTCACCATGTGCCTGGCCGCCGCGACCCTGCGCCGTCGGACGCCATGACGACGACACAGCCGCGGCCCCGCCGCAAGCCGCCCGGTCGTCCCACCGGAACCTCGGACACCAAGGAGACGATCCTGTCGTGCGCGCGGGACCTGTTCGCGCGCAACGGTTTCAACAACACGTCGGTGCGGGCGATCGCGTCCGCCGCCGGTGTCGACGCGGCGCTCGTGCACCACTATTTCGGGACGAAGCAGCAGCTCTTCGCGGCCGCAGTGCACATTCCCATCGACCCGCAGATGGTGCTGGGCCCCTTGCGGAACACCCCCGTCGACGAACTCGGCCATACGCTGCCGTCGCTGCTGTTCCCGATCTGGGACTCCGAGCTGGGCGCCGGTTTCATCGCGGCACTGCGCTCGATGCTCGCGGGCGATGACGTCAACCTGATCCGGATCTTCCTGGAAGACGTCATCACCGCCGAAGTCGGTGCGCGCGTTGACAATCCACCCGGCACGGGACGAATCCGTGTGCAGTTCGTCGCTTCCCAGCTGATCGGTGTCGTGATGGCCCGCTACATCCTGCAGCTGGAGCCGTTCAGATCGCTTCCGGTGCAACAGATCGCGGACACGATCAGCCCGAACCTGCAGCGCTACCTCACCGGCGACCTGCCGGCGCTGGACTAACGCCGGCCGGCGGCAAGCAGTCGCTCATGCTCGGCGTCGTCGGTGATGTCGACCGCCTCGTCGATGAGCAGCACCGGTACCCCGCCGTCGATCCGGTAGGCCCGACGCAACCGCGGGTTGTACAGGTACTCGTCCCCGACCAGCAGCAGCTCACCGCGGTCCTGCGGGCACACCAAAATCGCGCGCAGTGCTTCGTCGATCACCGTGCGTCAGCCACCCAACGGAATCTGTGAGCCACCGGTACCCGGCACCAGACCGGGCGGCAGGCCACCCGGGCCACCGATGACGATGGGGCTCTGCGGTCGCGCGCCGGCGGCACGGGCCTGATTGCGCTTCTGGAACTTCACCGTGTCCTGCAGCGCGTGGATCAGCGGTACCTGGTTGGGACGCTGGTCGAGGGCGGCCTGGATGTCGTCCAGGTTGCCCTTCGAGGGGCCGAAGCCCTGGGCGCGCAGCTTCAGCGCCGTACGAAGCAGGTTCGAGAGGTCGCCGCCGCTGGAGCCGATGTCGTACTGCGCGTCGAGGTCGTCGAGGATGTCGGCGTGCGCAGCAGCGGGGGTGATCAGCATCCCGACGGTCACAGCTCCCGCCAGAATCGCGCCGGCAACACCACGCCGCCCGCGGCTGGTGTGTGACGTCATGCGTTCTCCATTCGATATCTGCGCCCGACGGCGTGAACCCCGACTGACAAACCGCAGCCTAACAGCGCCACCCGGGACCGGCAGGCTGTCACGACAGACTGCCCGTCGCGGTCAACTCGGCATGGGCGGCCGCGGTGAAGGGCACGAACGCGTCGCTGTCGACGTCGAACTGCCACGAGTTGTCCGTCGATTCGGGTACCCCGGCGGCGCGCAACTCGGCGAGCACGGGCCGGTAGGACGCATTCAGCTTCAGCTCCGGCACCACGTGGATGAGGTCCGGCTCCACCCCCACCGGCAGATCGGCCAGCGCCTCACGGAGCTCGGCCGGCAGCACGCTGCCACCCGGACGCAGGCTCAACGCCGTGACCGCGAGTTCCCGATCGCCGACCGGCACGCGGTAGGTGACGACGATGTCGACGGCGTCGAGGCGGCCCAGCGCGTTGCCGACCTCCTTGCCGAACACGGCGCCGCGGGGGGTGCGGATGACCGAACGGCGGTTGTCGACCATCCAGTAGTCGCCGTCGTCGTCGCGCCGGAACAGGAACTCGGTGGACACCCAGGTGTCCCCCGGCGCGAAGACGCCGCGCTTGACCGAGGCCGTCGGGTCGACGGGTCCACGTGGCTTGGCCAGCAGCACGCCCACTTCGTTGGGCTCGGCACGCACCACGAAGCCGTCGTCGCCCTCGAGGATCAGGTCGTCGTCGACGTCGTAGGCAGCCAGTGCGATCTGGCCGCCGCCCGGCAGCGGCCGGCCCTCGCTGCCGATCTTGGCGCCCGACACGTTGGCCAGCACGGCCTGACCGTCGGTGGTGGTGAAGAACTCAAGGACATGCGCGGGCTGGAACGCCTCTTCGACGCGGCGCCACAACCCGGCCGGCATGCCTGAGCCGATGAACAGGCGCACCGGGTGGGTTCCGTTGATCACGAACGACGGGTCGTCGATGACGTCGCGCAGCATCGCCCAGGTGTAGGACACCACGGTGACGCCGTACTGCCGCAGTTCGTGCACGAAGCGGTCGGGCCGCAGCCCACGGGACAGCGCGATGCGGGCGCCGCCGACGACCGCGCCGCCGAGCGACACGAGCAGGCCGGACTGGTGGTGCAGCGGCGTCAGGCAGTAGACGGTGTCGCCGCGGCCCAGGTTGGCCGCCGATGCGGTGCCGAATGCCGAGAGCGCCCACCGGAAGTTGGTGATCTGCCGGGCCACCAGCTCGCCGCCGACGTTGGCGAACGCGACGTAGGCGAGGTCCTGCGCATAGCCCGGGTTGGGCCGGTACCAGCCGGGCAGCTCGACGACGTCGGGGTCGATCTGCTCCATGTCCACGACGTCGGCGTCGTCGGACACGTGCAGGTCGCGGTTCTCGCCGCCGCCGAGCACCAGCACGCGGGTCCGAAGCTGCCGTGCGGCATCCAGATTGGCCGGGTCGGAGATGATGTCGGTGACGCCACCGAGTCGGGCCGCGACGGCCAGGTCGGCGTCGGGCGGCATCAGCACGGCCACCGCGCCGAGGCGTGACAGCGCCGCGATGGCGACGAGCGCGCTGGGGCGGGTCTCCATCAGCACGCCGACCCGAACGCCTTGTCGGACACCGACTTCGATCAGACCACGCACGACGTTGTTGATGCGGCGGTCCACTGCCTCGTAGGTGTGCACGCGGCCGTCGAACAGCAGGAACTCACCGTCCGGCGCGCCCTGGGCCTGCTCACAGATGATGCGGCCCAACGAGATTCGCGTGTGGTCGTTGATCTGGCCGAGGCGGGCCAGCCGCGGCAGGGTCCGGACGGTCTCAATGGCCAGCGCCCGCGTCGACTTGCCGGCCGTCACCACGGCGTCGGCCGCGGTGTTGGCGAGACTGAACGCCATCTCCGTCGCGGCTGCGGCGCCGTGGGCCACGCGGATCGCCAGCGGCACCGACTCGCGCGGCAGTTCGGACTGCAACGGCATCGGCACCACGTCGGCAGGCATCGGTCCGCCGGCGTCGAGCCACTTGACCCACGACGCCACCGTCGGCCAGCTCTGGCTGGCAGCCTTGGAACCCACGACGAGACCGAAATGCCCGACGCGAATGAGGTATTCGTAGACGTCGGCCTCCGGGGCGGCGCGCTTGATACCGCGCACCGCGGCGGGCTGACCGATGTCGTCGACCTCGCCGACCACGGCGAGGACCGGGCAGGTGATGTCGGACAGCGTCACCAGATTGCCGTGGATGGCGAAGCCGCCGGTCATCATGCGGTTGTGCGCGATGAACTGCTTGAGCAGCTCCGCGATGGCCGGGCCGGACCAGGCGATCCAGCCCTCGCTGGCCAGGAACCGGCGCTGCTGCTCGCGCGGCAACAGCGCTTCACGATCATGCAGCTGACGCAGGAAGTCGAGGCGCGACTGCGCGGTCTTGATCGGGTCAAGCATCTGGAAACCGTTGCGCGCCAACCAACCCGGGATGTTGAGGCGGCTGAAGACATGGTCGGCCATGAAGTCGGCGACGCCCGATGCCAGGTTCGCCGGCATGTTCATCGGCAGTGCGGCCAGCGTGTCCACCGGGGACCCGAAGGCGATGATGCTGGCCAGATCGCGGGACTGCCGGTACGCGGCGGTCTGGTAGGCGAACATGCCACCCTGCGAATAGCCGGCCAGATGGACGTCTTTGCCGGTGGTCGCCTTGACGGTGTCGATGGCCGCGCTGAGCCCCACCACATGGTCGGCCAGGTTGCGGTCCATGCCGCCCTCGACCTGATCCGGCGAGCCGAAGTCGATGACCCAAGGGTCCAGGCCCGCGGCGTGCAGGATGCCCACGGCGCCGTCGTCGCGCGTCACGTCCCACATGTCCGCGGACATCATCATCGGATGCACCATCAGCACCGGCGAACCGGCCGGGGCTGCGCCCGGACGGGCGTCCGGCGGGAAGTAGCGCCGCAGGCGGTACATCGGCACACTCTCGACGATCTGGAACGGCGATGGCACGGCGCCCGTCTCCAACCCGCCGTAGCGAAGCACTTCCAGGCCGTTTTGAGCGGTAGCTACCAACCGCTCCACCGGCCCGGTGATCACCGAAAAGTCCACCACCGGGTACTCCCTTTTGGTCAAATAAGTACAAATCCCCCGATTACGACGCCATCATGGCACAACGCGCTGGTTACCTCGTGGTTACGGCGTGGCAGAGGCACATGCGGCCGACGCCTAGAATCTGCGCCTGATGGCGCATCTACTCGGGGCCGAAGCCCTGCATCTGGAATTTCCGACCCGTGTGGTTTTCGATTCGCTGACGGTCGGGATCGAGGAGGGCGACCGAATCGGCATCGTCGGCCGTAACGGCGACGGCAAATCCAGTTTGCTGGCAATGCTGGGCGGCCGACTCAAGCCCGACTCCGGGCGGGTGACGGTGCGCGGTGGCGTCCGCATCGGCATGCTCGACCAGGCCGACACTCTCGATCACACCGACACCGTCGGGCACGCCGTCGTCGGCGACGTCCCCGAGCACGAATGGGCCGGCGATCCGCGCGGCCGCGACGTCATCGCCGGGCTGCTCGGCGACCTTGACTGGAATGCAGTGATCGGCACGCTGTCGGGCGGACAGCGCCGCCGCGTGGCCCTGGCCCGTCTGCTCGCCGGCGACCACGACGTCCTGATCCTCGACGAGCCGACCAACCACCTCGACGTCGAGGCGATCACCTGGCTGGCCGCGCATCTGAAGAAGCGCTGGGCCGCCAATGCCGGTGGCTTACTCGTCGTCACCCACGACCGGTGGTTCCTCGACGAGGTCTGCACCGCCACATGGGAGGTGCACGACCGCATCGTCGAGCCCTTCGAGGGCGGCTACGCGGCGTACATCCTGCAGCGCGTGGAGCGCGACCGGCAGGCGGCCGCCTCTGAGGCCCGTCGGCAGAACCTGGCCCGCAAAGAACTCGCATGGCTGCGCCGCGGCGCACCGGCGCGGACGTCGAAACCGAAGTTCCGCATCGACGCCGCCAACGCGCTGATCGCCGATGTGCCCGAGATCCGCGACAAAGTGGCGCTGCAGTCGCTGGCGGTGACCCGGCTGGGCAAGCAGGTCGTCGACATTCTGGACGCGTCGGTGACCTACGGCGACCGGCAGGTGCTGCAGGACGTCGAGTGGCGGATCGCCCCCGGCGAGCGCACGGGCATCCTCGGCGTCAACGGCGCCGGCAAGTCGACGCTGCTCGGATTGATCGACGGCTCGGTCGAGCCGACCGAGGGCCGGGTCAAGCACGGCAAGACGGTGCAGATCGCCACGCTGACCCAGGGCGTGGAGAAGTTGGCCGAGCATCTCGACGAACCCGTACGTGTGGTGCTCAGTCGGCTGGCCACGACGTACACCTTCGGATCCGGTTCCAAGGCACAGGAACTCAGCCCGAGTCAGCTGCTGGAGCGCCTCGGCTTCGCCAGCGCGCAGCTGTCCACGCCGGTGCAGGATCTGTCCGGCGGGCAGCAGCGCCGGCTGCAGCTGCTCCTGATCCTGCTCGAACAGCCCAACGTGCTGATCCTCGACGAGCCGACCAACGACCTGGACACCGACATGCTGGCGGCCATGGAGGACCTGCTGGACTCCTGGCCGGGAACGCTGATCGTGGTCAGCCACGACCGGTACTTCCTGGAGCGCGTCACCGATCAGCAGTTCGGCATCCTCGGTGGCCGGTTGCGGCACCTGCCCGGCGGTGTCGACGAGTACCTGCGCCTGCGGGCGACGCACGCGGCCCAAACCGGTACCGCCGCAGCCAAACCCGCCGCGGCGGCGCCTGAGGGGTTGTCTGGTGCCGAGCTGCGCGCGGCGCAGAAGGAACTCACCGCCATCGAACGCCGGCTGGAAAAGCTCGCCGGCCAGATCGACACCGCACACCAGCGTCTCGCCGAGCACGACCAGGGCGACTACGAAGCTCTGCAACGTCTTACCGGCTCGCTGCGCGAGCTCGAAAGCGAAGTCACCGAGCTGGAGGAACGCTGGATGGAACTGTCCGAAGAAGTTCAGTAGCTGAACGTGGTGGCCGGCTCGTCGCCGATCCACTGCCACAGCGGGATGGTGCCGCCCAGCTCGGCATTGGCGAGGATTTGTTCTGCGTCAAGGGCTTTGGCGTTGAAGCAGATCGGGCAGATAAGGAACCTGCCGCCGGCGGCTTCGTAGCGGGCCATGAGGTCCGGCAGCGGCGGGCAGCCGTCGCAGGCGACGCCGAGCGCGAATCCGGGCTGGCCCAGCCGCACGGCTTCTTTGGCCAGGAACATCATCGTCGGATGTCCCTGTTCGGCTGCGCCGACCGCCATCAGCAGGGCGATGGTGACCTTCTCGGCGTCCTCCAGACCGGTAGTGAGGCTGATCGCCACTTTCGAGCTCATGAGCGGTTCTCCTTCGGTTCGGACTGAAATCCTGAGCACAGCAAGTCGATTGAATGGATGCGGTCATCGGCGGCGGCGAACATGCGTTGCTCGACGATCTTGACGGCGGTCGGGTCACCGGGCGGCGAGGTGCGGACCCGCCAACTCAACGCGACGCGGTCTCCCACGCGGCCGACGGAGGCGTCGACCAGTTCGAAGTTGTCGGCACCGAACCAGTGCCGGAAGCGGCCGACGGTGTCGTCGGCCCCGGTCACGTCGACGAGGCCGGGCGGAATCAGGGCGCGGAAATGTACGTCGGGATCAAGGCATTCGGCCAGCGAGGCGAAATCCTGGCCGGCGAAGGCCTCCAGGAATGCGCCCGCCACTGCCCATCCTGTGCCGGTGTCGTTGTTCATGTATCGGTTCTACGGCCCGCCGACACCGGGGCGCATCGGGTGAATACCCGATCTATTCAGCCGCGCTGACCAGCCCGTGGCGCATGGCGAACATGGCGGCGGCGCCGCGGGTCGACACCCCGATCTTGGTGTAGATGTGTTCGACGTGGGTGCCGACGGTGCGCGGCGTGATCGAAAGGTGTTGGGCGATCTGCCGATTCGACGACCCACGGACCAGTAGCTCGAGCACCTCGAGTTCGCGGCCGGTCAGGCCGGCGACCAGCCGGGGACGGCGACCCGGCCGGCAGCCCGCGGCGGCGAGCACGGCGGCGACGGCTTCGGCATCGAGCCGTCCTGCCGTCACCTCGGCATGCATGGCCGCGGTGCGGTCGGCCGGTGCGAACGCCGTCCGGTGCGGGCGATCCTCGCCGAGCGCCTGGTAGACCGCGGCGGCGGCCAGCAGCCGCGCGGGCGCGGGAATGGCCGTGCCGGTCAGCCCGCGTGGGTAGCCGCTGCCGTCCATGCGTTCGTAGCCGGCCGCGGCGACCGCGCCGATTTCGCACAGCCGCGGTTGGCGGCACAGCACCCGTTCGGTGAGATAGGGGACGGTGCGGACGCGTTCGCGTTCGGCGACGGTCAAGGGCCCCGGCTTGTTCCAGATGCCCGTCGAGACGCCAATGGCTCCGATGCGATGCACCAGCGCCGCACGCTCAGCGAGGGCGACGTCGTCAGCACCGAGGCCGGCCGCTGTGGCCGCCGCCGCGGTGAGTTCGGCGACGCGGCGTGAATAGCCGAGGAACCAGGGCGATTTCAGGTCGGCATAGTCGGCGAAGACCCGCAGGACCGCGGTCAACTCAGCCTCCGGGACAGTGCGATCCAGCGGTGTGCAACCCCGGATCACCGAACCCCAGGCGTCGACGGTGTCGAGTCCCCCGAAGATCTCGTCCGGACGGCTGCAACACATGTCGACGAGTTCCGGGTCGAATTCGGTCCCCCGGCGGCTGCGCAGCATCTCCAGTGCCCCGTCGACACCGGCGGCGCGGTGGTGCACTTCGGCGTCGTCCGCGATGTGGACGACGCGCATCACCGGTTGGATCTCCGCACCCCGCGCCCGCCCCGGCACGCCCTTGCCGTCCCAGCGCTCGAAGGCGTCCAGCAGCGCGGTGCGCACCTCGGGCGGCAGGTCCAGGCGGTCGGCGATGTCGCTGGCCGTCTGACAGTGGCTGACAAAGAGTTTCGGCATATCGGCGACGCCCTGGGCCAGGAAGCGCCCGACCATGGTGATGCGCTGCAACGCCGGCTGCCCCTGTGCGAGGTGCCCGAGCAGAAACCGCGCCATGCCGGGGCCCGCCTTGTCCACTTGGTAGCTGTCGGCACGCATCTGGAGGTCGTCGGCGAACCAGTGCGCCAGCTCGTGCGAGTCGGCGACGCATCCCATCCAGGCCAGCAGCGACACGTAGAAGGCCGCGGCCTGATGCTCGGGTGCCATGCCTGCCGCGGCGGCCAGGCGCGTCGCGATGACCGTCTGGCGCAACACGTGCTCCTGCGGCTGCCCCAGTCCGAGATCGGTGGCCAGCGAGAGCGAGGCAATGAGCTCCGCCAGGCGCACTTCGGGCGTCTGGGTACCGGCCATCGGCTCAGCGTAGGTGCCGGGCGGCGTCAGGATCCGGTGTATTGCGCCAGTTCCCTGGCGATGGTGGCCTTCCTGAGCAGAAACCTGCCCTCATCCAACTTCTTTCGACGCAGCCAACCCGTCACCTCGGCGTTGCACTTGCTGGCATTGCAGGACCGGCAGGCGGGCACCACATTGTCGAGCGTGTACCGACCGCCGCGGGAAATGGGCTGCACGCAGTCCTTCTGCAGATCGGCGTCGTCCGCGCCGCAGTAGGCGCAGCCGCCCCAAATCTCTTGCAGGACAGCCCACTGCTGCGTCGTCAGGTCGTGGTCGACCTTCGCCATCCGACGTTTGCGACGTCTGGCGTAGACCGCGGCACGGCTTCGGGCAGGCACCGCCCGAGCCTAAGGCCGCCGACGGCCTCAGCCCTGCAGGCGGGCCCGCAAGCGGTCGGCGGTGTCGCGCACGGTGACGAGCTGCTCGGCAGCCCGAGCCAGTCCTCGAATGGAGCTTCCTACGTCCCGGAACAAGCAAACATCAAGCGGGGCGTGAGTACTCAGGACAACAATGGACCCATGGCTGACTTTGAGCCCCCAATGACGCTTCACGCGATGCGTGAACGGCTTGCGGCACAATCCCGCTGGGCCTCGGTGCACCAATCAATCGTGCTCCGCCGACAAGCTGATACCTCCTACTCCCATATCGTCGAGCGAAGGTCGGACGGAAGCCGTGTCCTCTCTTGGGATCCGAAGAGCAGCTTTGGAGAGGAGTTTTCTGAGGCGTGGAAGCACGCCGAACGCAAATTCGAAGAACGATTCGGCCGGAAGCCCGGACCAGACGATCCGATTCTCCCCTCGCCGTCCGCGGTAGAACCCGAGCCGATGTCAATCGATGAGTTGGACGCCGCCATCGACGAAGTCATCGAGGGCGCTGTGGAGGCCGGCCTCCGGACAGAGCCGCTGCTCGCATGGCGCAAACTCGGCTACATCGTGACGGAGATGAACATGCACCTATTCAGCCCGCAGGAGGTTCGAGATTTCCTAGACGTAGTGCAGCAGTTTGAGGCTGAGAACTACTCGAACCCGGAGTGACCAAAAGCCCTTTCATTGACGAGTCCATGCATTGCGGTCACCGCTAGCGTCTGCACCTCCAACCAATAGAGGACTTCCGGGTCTCCACTCGACCGGTATACCGCACGCAAGAACGTCTCCGCCACTTCATGTACGTCCCAAAGACAGTCAGTAGCAGGCTCCGCAAATCCGACCGGTCGGGGACCGAGAACGAGGTGCCCTGGAGTGTCCGTAGCGAGCGACTTGACAGTGCCAAGGTGCACCGCATGAACGTAGTGGCTGGCGGATCTATAGCGCCACTTGCGTTCGGTCTCATTGACACGTTCTTCGATCTCAGCGAATGTGATTGCCTTCCGTTTCCGCGGACGACCGCCTTCTTGATTGGCAAAGGCAGGCCAGGCCCAACCATTGACGAAACCCATTTCTTCACCGTGAGTTGCGATAACGCGAGCGTGTCGGCGGTCGAGTTCCGACCACAGAGCGCGGACCTCAGGATCTAGTTCATCGATCCGGTCGGCGCGTTCCTCGTCCTGACGTCGATGCATCTCGACGATGTGACTGAGCAGATAGCGTTGAGCGAGCGCGGCCGGACCTGCGGCGATGAACTTCGCGACGATCCCGAGTTCGTAGAGGGTCCGAGAGAGCGCCTGCGCTCCTGCGGGGTAGCCAGAAAACAGCAAGGTGAACACCTCATCGGCAACAAGCAGACTCCGCGCATGGATCTGCGCAAGCGCCTCGACGATCACCTTCGGGCGACCGCGGCGTCGCCACTTACCGATCGCGAAATTATTCACCTGCACGCCAACGGCGATGTACCCCTGCAGGATAGGAGCAAGCTCCTGGAAATTTCGCTGCACCGTCTCGATGATCGGTCGAGTGGCAGAATTCCGCGCAAATCCGAGCTGGAAAATATCCTCGAGCAATCCCTCATGCCGGCGGACAACGAACTGCTCCAGAGCCGGAACCGGATCGTCACGAAAGCCCGGGAATCGCTGCTCATAAGCAAGACTTCCAGTAATTCGCCGTCCGATACGTCGGAGGATCTCATTCTCGGACGCCTCCGAATCGACCCTATCCTTGCCATCTCCCGTCGGTTCCTCATCGGATTGCGCAGGGTAGTCACGATGCGTCTCAGAGCCTGGCCCTGATTCTCCATGAACTGGCTCTCCACGATGCCATTGGCTGTTAGCGAAGCAGGACACGATCCACGTCGCCTCCTCCATGTTGAGGATGATGCTGTCATTGAGCAGTGGCACGTTCTCCAGGAGTTCGTGAGGAATCAGCTCCTCATGTCGCTGGCTGCCGGGCAGCGCGAGGGATTCCATAGTGATCTCGATCGGGTACGGCTCGAGATCTTCGTGGATCAGCAGCGCGTGATCGGCACCGAACGGCTGGATGAACGCCATCCGCTCGCCAAAGATGTTCGGTGCATAGGCGACGTAGTCTCTCGGACCGATCGCGATGCCAGCCAATTCTTCAATGGCGTTGTGGATGTCCCGAGAACCATCGATGTAGCCCCGCATCTCCGCAACGAAGATCGGCAGGCTCGCTTCATTCAGCGGCGATTCATTTGAGACCGCAATCGAGCGAATCTCCTGCATCGTCAGCTTTGCATGACGGAGCTGCTTGCTCGCGTTGGCCCAGAAAAACGACCGCCTCTCTGGGTCATGAACGACGCATGCGACCGGAAGATTGCTCTCGACCCAGTTACTGCCGTGATGCCCCACAGGAACTCGATATCCGTGTGCGCTGCGAAGCGAACGTCCGCTCTTGACCTGGATAGAGACGATGTAGCCGGTGCGTTCCCGTCCATTGCCTAGTGTTACGCGCAGGTCTTCACCGAAGTCGCTGGCGCCGGGAACCTCTTCCACGATGTGCCCGTGTTCCTCGAGCAGTAGCCGGAGTGAGTTCACAGCATTACGGGACTTAACGTGCGAGGCGGAGATGCGGGGGTTCATCCGTCACATCTTCATTTATGCGGGCGCCCAACAGACCGCGATCAGGAATGCTGTCTGGCGCACCGGCGGAGAGCTGTCCGACAAAGTCGGTAGCTGGCGCTACGGCATTTCTCCTCGACCGACGACTATCGGTCGGCCACCGCGCCGAAAGAGAAGTTTGTCGTTGATATTTCGTGCTTTCGGATCAGCAGACGCCACATTCAACACAGGTAAGCAGCAGGCTACGAGGCCGCCCGAGCCTAAGGCCGCCGACGGCCTCAGCCCTGCAGGCGGGCCCGCAAGCGGTCGGCGGTGTCGCGCACGGTGACGAGCTGCTCGGCAACCCGAGCCGGCGACGTGCCGCCACGGGCATCACGCGAGTCGACCGAACCGGCGATGGTCAGCACGTCCCGCACCTCGGCGGTGAGTCCCGGATGGATGCCGGCCAGCTCGTCGGCGGCGAGTTCTTCCAGCCCGACTCCCCTGGCCTCGGCGGCCTTGACCGCCGCACCCGCTGCCTCATGCGCGACGCGGAACGGAATACCTTGGCGCACCATCCATTCCGCGATGTCGGTGGCCAGGGTGTAGCCGAGCGGCGCCAGCGCGGCCATCCGGTCAGTGTCGAAGGTCAGGGTGCCGACCAGGCCGGCCATTGCCGGCAGCAACAGCTGGAGCTGGGCGACCGAATCGAAGACCGGCTCCTTGTCCTCCTGCAGATCCCGGTTGTAGGCCAGCGGCTGGGCCTTGAGGGTGGCCAGCAGGCCGGCCAGGTTGCCGATCAGGCGGCCGGACTTGCCGCGGGCCAGTTCGGCGATGTCGGGATTCTTCTTCTGCGGCATGATCGAACTGCCGGTCGACCACGAGTCGTGCAGCTTGACATAGCCGAATTCCGTTGTGCTCCAAAGGATGATGTCCTCGGACAGCCGGGACAAATCCACGGCGATCATCGCGAACACGAACGCCGCCTCGGCGGCGAAGTCACGCGACGAAGTGGCGTCGATCGAATTGTCCGCAGCCGCAGCGAACCCCAGATCTGCCGCGATGGCATCGGGGTCCAGGCCCAGCGAGCTACCGGCGAGCGCGCCGGATCCGTACGGCGACACCGCCGCCCGCTTGTCCAGATCGAGCAGCCGGTCGGCGTCGCGCAGCAGCGGGTGCGCGTGCGCGAGAAGGTGGTGGGCCAACAGCACGGGTTGCGCCGACTGCAGGTGCGTCTTGCCGGGCATGATCGCCGTCGGGTACGCCGCAGCCTGGCCGGCCAGCGCGGCCGCCACATCGAGCACGCCGTTGCCGACGGCCTTGATGGCGTCGCGCAGCCACATGCGGAACAGCGTCGCCACCTGGTCGTTGCGAGACCGGCCCGCGCGCAGCCGACCACCGAGGTCCTCACCGACACGGTCGATCAGGCCGCGCTCCAGCGCACCGTGCACGTCCTCGTCCGTCGGCAGCGGCCCGAAGGACCCGTCGGCGACGTCGTTCCCCAGGCTGTCGAGCCCGGCCAACAGCCCATCGCGCTGCTCGTCGGTGAGCAGCCCGGCGTTGTGCAGCACGCGAGCGTGCGCCTTGGATGCCGTGACGTCATATGGCGCCAGCGCCCAGTCGAAGTGCGTCGACTTGCTCAGTGCGGCAAGCGCGTCGGACGGGCCGGAGGCAAACCGGCCACCCCACAGCGAACCTTCGTTGGTCCCACCGGTGCTCATTAACGTGCCCCTCGTCGAGTGCGAGCGGCCGCTTTTGTACAGCTGAACACGGTGTGTCGGTGTACAAACACGGCCGCTCGCGGGAAGTGGTTGTTACAGGCCCAGATCGCGCTTGGCGGAGATCTTGGAGCTCAGGCCGTGCAGCTGGACGAAGCCCTTGGCGGCGCTCTGGTCGAAGCTGTCGCCCTCGTCGTAGGTGGCGAGGTTGAAGTCGTAGAGCGACTCAGCCGAGCGACGGCCGTTGACGGTGATGTGACCGCCGTGCAGGACCAGGCGGATGTCGCCGGAGACGTGCTGCTGGGTGTGCTCGACGAACGCCTCCAACGAGGCCTTCAGCGGGCTGTACCAGAGACCGTCGTAGGTGAGCTCGCCCCACTTGCGGTCGACGCCGCGCTTGTAGCGGCCGAGCTCGCGCTCCAGGGTGACGTGCTCGAGCTCGGTGTGCGCGGTGATGAGCACCATGGCGCCCGGGGCCTCGTAGATTTCGCGAGACTTGATGCCGACGAGGCGATCCTCGACGACGTCCAGGCGGCCGACGCCCTGCGCACCGGCGCGGCTGTTGAGCTCCTGGATGATCTGCAGCACGCTCAGCGGGCGGCCGTCGATGGCGACCGGGCGGCCCTTGTCGAAGCTGATGATCAGCTCGTCGGGGGTGTTGAAGTGGACCGTCGGGTCCTCGGTGTAGTCGTAGACGTCCTTGGTCGGGGCGTTCCACAGGTCCTCGAGGAAGCCGGTCTCGACGGCGCGGCCCCACACGTTCTGGTCGATCGAGAACGGCGACTTCTTGGTGACGTTGATCGGGATGTCGTTCTCCTGCGCGAAGGCGATGGCCTTCTCGCGGGTCCAGGCGTAGTCGCGGACCGGAGCGATGACCTCCAGCTCGGGGGCCAGGGTGTTGAAGCCGACCTCGAAGCGGACCTGGTCGTTGCCCTTGCCGGTGCAGCCGTGCGCGACGACGGTGCCGCCGTGGCTGCGGGCGGCCTCGACGAGGTGCTTGACGATCAGCGGCCGCGAGATGGCCGACACCAGCGGGTACCGGTCCATGTACAGCGCGTTGGCCTTGATGGTCGGCAGGCAGTACTCGTCGGCGAACTCGTCGCGGGCGTCGACCACGACGGCCTCGACGGCGCCGCAGTCAATGGCACGCTGCCGGACAACCTCCATGTCCTCGCCGCCCTGGCCCAGGTCGATGGCCACGGCAACGACTTCCTTGCCGGTCTCCTTGCCGATCCAGCTGATCGCGACCGAAGTGTCCAGACCGCCGGAATACGCCAGGATGACGCGCTCGGACATGTGTCAATCTCCTTGTTCTCGTACTGCTACAGGTTCTCGAAGGTGGCGGCGAGCTCAGCGCCGCTCATCGGTTCGCGGGCGACGACGAAAATGGTGTCATCACCGGCAATCGTGCCCACAACATAAGGCAGAGCCGCCCGATCTATTGCACTGGCCAGGTACTGCGCCGCCCCAGGTGGCGTACGTAACACCGCCAGGTTGGCGCTGGCGTCGGTGGACACCAGCAACTCGCCCAGCAGCCGAGACAACCGCTCGGTGCCGCCGGACACGCCTTTGACGGGACTGCCGTCCTCGGGGACGACGTAGACGCCGGTGCCGCCGTCGGCGCCCCTAAGCTTGACCGCACCCAGTTCCTCCAGGTCGCGCGACAGCGTGGCCTGGGTGACCTCGATGCCCTCGGCGGCGAGCAGGGCCGCGAGTTCGGTCTGGCTGCGCACCGGGTTCGACGACAGCAGCGCCACGATGCGCGACTGCCGTCCGGCCCGGGTCGGCGCTGTCATCGGCCGTTACGTTCCAGCAGCCACACCAACATGGCCTTCTGGGCGTGCAGGCGGTTCTCGGCCTCGTCGAACACCGCGCTCTGCGGGCCGTCGATCACCTCGTCGGTGATCTCGTCCCCACGGTGCGCCGGCAGGCAGTGCAGCACGACGGCGTCGTCTGCCGCCCGGCCGAGCAGCGCGGTGTTGACCTGGAACGGACGGAACGGCCGCACGCGGTCCAGGCCGTCGTTCTCCTGGCCCATCGAGGTCCAGGTGTCGGTGACGAGGACGTCGGCGCCGTCGGCCGCGGCCTGCGGGTCCGTGGTGACGGTGACGGTCGCGCCCGTCTCCGCCGCGCGCTTCTTGGCCGCCTCGACGAACTGCGGGTCGGGCTCGAACCCCTTCGGCGCGGCGATGGTCACGTTGATGCCCGCGGTCACGCCGCCGACCATCAGCGAGTGCGCCATGTTGTTGGCGCCGTCGCCGAGGTACGACATGTTGAGCCCGGCCAGCTTGCCCTTGCGCTCGGCGATGGTCTGCAGATCGGCCAGCACCTGGCAGGGGTGGAACTCGTCGGACAACGCATTGACGATCGGGACGGTCGCGCCCGACGCCATGGCGGTCAGGCGTTCCTGCGCGAAGGTACGCCAGACGATGCCGTCGACGTAGCGCGACAACACGGCACCGGTGTCCTCGAGCGTCTCCTCGCGACCCAGCTGGGTACTGCGGCCGTCGACGACGACGGCGTGCCCGCCGAGCTGGGCGATACCCATCTCGAACGAGAAGCGGGTGCGGGTGGAGTTCTTCTCGAAGATGACGGCGATGCCCCGCGGACCCTCGAGCGGCCGACGGCTGAACGGCGCCTTCTTGAGTTCGGCGGCGAGCGCCAGGACCTCGGCCTGCTCCTCGGGGGTCAGGTCGTCGTCACGGAGGAAATGGCGGATCACTGGGACTCCCCTGCTGCGGTGTCGAGAACGGTGGGTAGAGCGGTCAGGAACGCGTCGATCTGCGCGTCGGTGATGACCAGCGGCGGTGCGAGCCGCACGACGTCCGCGGCCGCGGCGTTGACGAGGAAACCCGCGTCGCGCGCGGCGTTTTCGACGGCCTTGGCCTGCGGCGCGGTCAGGACGACGCCGAGCAGCAGCCCGCGGCCCCGCACGTGATCGACCAGTGGGTGGCCCAGTTCCTCGATGCCGTGCGCCAGCGTCTTGCCCGCGGCGTCGGCGCGGTGCACGAGATCGTCGTCGGCCAGCGTCTTGACGACCGCCAGGCCCGCGGCGGTGCACACCGGGTTACCGCCGAAGGTGCTGCCGTGCATGCCCGGCTGCAGCAGGTCGGCTGCCGCCCCGATGGCGATGCAGGCGCCGATGGGCAGGCCGCCGCCGAGCCCCTTGGCCAGCGTGATGACGTCGGGCGTGATGCCGTCGTGCTGATGGGCGTAGAAGGCGCCCGTCCGGCCGATGCCGGTCTGCACCTCGTCGAGCACCAGCAGCGCACCGTGTTTCGCGGTGAGCTCCCGCGCCTTGGCCAGGTAGCCGGCGGGCGGGGTGACGACGCCGCCCTCGCCCATGATCGGTTCGAGGAACACGGCCGCGGTCTCGTCGGTGACGGCCGCTTCGAGCGCGTCGACGTCGCCGTACGGCACGTGGGTGACATCACCGGGCAGCGGCAGGAACGGCTCCTGCTTGCCGGGCTGGCCCGTCAGCGCCAGCGACCCCATGGTGCGGCCGTGGAAGGCACCTTGGGCCGCAACGATTTTGGTGCGGCCGGTGAGCCGGCTGATTTTGAAAGCGGCTTCGTTGGCCTCGGCACCGGAGTTGCAGAAGAACACCCGGGCCGGGGCACCCAACTGCGCCACGAGGGCCTCGGCGAGCGCGATACCCGGTTCGGTGGCATACAGATTCGAAGTGTGCCCCAACGTGTTCAGCTGGGTGGTGACCGCCTCGATCACCGCGGGATGCCGGTGGCCCAGCACGTTGACCGCGATGCCGGCCAGGAAGTCGACGTAGCTCTTGCCGTCGGCGTCGGTCACCACGGCGCCGTCGCCGCTGACCAGGGCGACCGGCGGCGTGCCGTAGTTGTTGGTCATCACTGCCTGCCAACGGGCTTGCATTGCTTCGGTTTCCTTCATGCGGGTGATACGACCTTGGTTCCGGTGCCCTCGTCGGTGAACAGTTCGACGAGGACGCAGTGTTCGACGCGGCCGTCGATGACGTGCGCGCTCGGGACGCCGTTCTGCACGGCGCGCAGGCATGCCTCGATCTTGGGCACCATGCCGGATTCGAGCTTGGGCAGCAGTTGCGCCAGTGCGGCCGTGTCGATTTCGGTGACCAGCGAGTTGCGGTCCGGCCAGTCGGTGTACAGGCCTTCGACGTCGGTGAGCATCAGCAGCTTCTCGGCGCCGAGCGCCTCGGCCACGGCGGCAGCGGCGGTGTCGGCGTTGATGTTGTGCACCACGCCGTCGGCGTCGGGAGCGATGGTGGACACCACCGGAATCCGGCCCGCATCAATGAGATCCAGGATGGCGTCGGCGTTGACGTGCTCGACGTCGCCGACCAGTCCGATGTCGGTGGGAACCCCGTCGACCGTCACGCTGCGCCGCACCGCGGTGAACAGCTGCGCGTCCTCACCGGTGATGCCGACGGCGTAGGGGCCGTGGGCGTTGATCAGCCCGACCAGCTCGCGGCCGACCTGCCCGAACAGCACCATGCGCGCGACCTCGAGGACCTCCGGTGTGGTGACCCGGAAGCCGCCCTTGAAATCACCTTCGATACCAAGGTGTTTCAGCATGGCGCTGATCTGCGGACCGCCGCCGTGCACGACGACGGGCTGGATGCCGCAGTTGCGCAGGAACGCCATGTCGGCGGCGAAGGCCGCCTTGAGGGTGTCGTCGGTCATGGCGTTGCCGCCGTACTTCACCACGACGATCTTGCCGTGCAGTTGCTTGAGCCACGGCAGGGCCTCGGCAAGGACTGCGGCTTTGACTGCAGTGGTGAGCCCGGCGGTGCTCACGAGCTGTACGCCGAGTTCTCTTCGACGTACGCGTGTGACAGGTCGGTGGTCCGGATGGTCGCCTCGTGCTCGCCGATCTTCAGGTCGACAATGACCTCGATGTCGGCGCCCGACAGGTCGACGTCGCGGGCACCCGGCGCACCGGCGCCGTCGATGCACACCGCGGAACCGTTGAACGACACGCTGATTCGGTCGGCGATCAGTTCGATGGGCGCGATGCCGATCGCGGCCAGGACCCGGCCCCAGTTGGGGTCGGACCCGAACAGCGCGGTCTTCACGAGGCTGTCGCGCGCGAGCGCCCGCGCACCCACGAGGGCGTCGTCCTCAGTGGCCGCGCCCTTGACGGTGATCGCGATGCGCTTGGTGACGCCCTCGGCGTCGGCCTGCAGTTGCGCGCACAGATCGTCGCAAACCGCCAGGACGGCCTCGTCCAATTCGCTCTGGCTGGGCCGGATTTCACTGGCCCCGGACGACAGCAGCAGCACGGTGTCGTTGGTGGAGCAGCTGCCGTCGATGTCGAGCCGGTCGAACGTCTTGCCGGCGGCGTTCTTCAGTGCCAGTTTGAGCGCCTCGGCGTCCGCGACGGCATCGGTGGTGATGACCACCAGCATGGTCGCGAGCGACGGGGCCATCATGCCGGCACCCTTGGCCATGGCACCGACGGTCCACTTGCCCGGATGGTGCAGCGCAACCTGTTTCGGCACCGTGTCGGTGGTCATGATGGCCCGCGCGGCCTCGTCACCGCCGGAGAGGCCACCGGCCATCTCGTGCACGATCTCGGTGACGCCGGCGAGCACCTTGTCCATCGGGAGCCGGTCACCGATCAGCCCGGTCGAGCACACCGCGACCTCGATGGCACCGGTCTCGGTACCCCAGTCGCTGAGTGCCGCGGCGACGGCCTCGGCCGTCTGGTGCGTGTCCTGGAAACCGCCCGGACCGGTACAGGCATTGGCGCCACCGGAATTCAGGATCACCGTCCGCAACCGGCCGGACTTGAGAACCTGCTCGCTCCACTGCACGGGGGCGGCCCGCACCTTGTTGCGGGTGAACACCCCGGCCGCCGACAGATCGGGGCCTTCGTTGAAAACCAGGGCCAGGTCCGGTTTCCCGGAAGCCTTGATGCCGGCGGCGATTCCGGCTGCCCGGAAGCCTTCGGGCGCGGTGACGCCCTGGTTGCGATGCAGGGACGGGGTCGGCGAGGTTGAAGTCACGGTGCTACTCCCACGGTGGATAGTCCTTCGGTTTCCGGCCAGCCGAGCGCGATGTTCATGGACTGTACTGCCGCGCCGCCGGTGCCCTTGGTCAGGTTGTCGATGGCGCACAGGGCGACGAGAGTCCTCGCATCCTCGTCGACGGCGACGGCGATCTGCGCGGCGTTGCTGCCGATGACCGAACCGGTCTTGGGCAGCTGCCCTTCCGGCAACAGGTAGATGAACGGCTCACTGGCGTAGGCCTTTTCGTACGCGGCCCGGATCTCCTCGACGGTCGCGGTGGTGCGCGCGGTGCAGGTGGCCAGGATGCCGCGCGACGTGGGGATCAGCACCGGGGTGAACGACACCGTCACGTCCTTGTCGGTGACGGCACGCAGGCCCTGCGCGATCTCCGGGGTGTGCCGGTGCGCGCCGCCGACGTTGTAGGCCCGGGCCGAGCCGATGACCTCGGCAGCCGACAGGTCGACCTTGGCCGACTTGCCGGCACCCGAGGTGCCACTGACCGCCACCACGGTGACGTTGGGTTCGACGAGCCCAGCGGCGACGGCAGGCACCAAGGCCAGCAGGGCCGAGGTCGGGTAACAGCCCGGTACCGCAATACGTTTCGTGCCGACCAGCTTGTCGCGACCGCCGGGCAGCTCGGGCAGACCGTACGGCCAGCTGCCGGCGTGCTCGGAGCCGTAGAACTTCTCCCACGCGGCGGCATCGGTGAGCCGGAAGTCGGCGCCGCAGTCGACGATCAGGGTGTCCGGGCCGAGTTGCTGCGCGAGCGCGGCCGAATGTCCGTGCGGCAGACCCAGAAACACGACGTCATGCCCGGCGAGGACGTCGACCTCGGTGGGCTGCAGCACCTGCTGCGCGATAGGCAGCAGGTGCGGGTGGTGGTCACCGACCGTGGTTCCGGCATTACCCGCGGCGGTCAGGGCACCGATGGTGAGGCGACCGTCCGCATAGGCCGGATGGCCCAGCAGAAGCCGCAGAATCTCGCCGCCGGCATACCCACTGGCGCCGGCCACTGCCACAGAAGTCATGACCCGATTCTGCATGGTTATGCATCAACTTGCAAACCAATTAGCGTTGCGGGTGGCGTCCGGTGAACGCGACCAAACGATCCATCGCTTCGGCGTCGGTGGTGATCGCCACCGGCTGTTCGAATCCCGCAGTACGCCGGCTGTCCGGGGTAATGATGCGATGCGCAAGAGAGAGCACGAAGTCGGCGTGCGCAGCTGTGATCGGCAGCGGGCGCGCCAGGGCCTGCGCGAAGTCCCAACCGTGTACCACCAACTCGACCGACAACACACCCAACGCAAGATGCGCGGGCATGACCCTGCCGGCGAACACCGCGTCGCCACTCGTGCCTCGTCTGCGCCAGGCCTCGATCACCGAAGTCGCAGCCTGCGAGATGCGCGCCTCGACGTCCAGGTTCGGGCTGACGAACACGTGCGCGCCGGCGGCGTCGCCCACCATCGTCACAGTCCCCACCAGGTGGTCCGCCAGCTCGGCGACATCGAATCCCGGGCACGGAGTCGGCAAACGCAGGTTCTCGCCGACAGCGGCGGCAAGTACCGGGCCAACTGCGTTCAATGCCGTTTCAGCGCTCGACAGCTCGTTCACAAGAGGCGATTCTTGCCTTGCCTCGCTGCGCCCGGCATCAGCAATCTGACTGCGGGTCCACGCTGCCGGCCCGCGTCGACCTGGACAATTCACCTGGAGGCGCGTCGCGTCGGTGGCGCGCCAAACGACGGTCACCGTGCGGATACCGCAAACCGGGCCGAGTTGGTGTCCTGATTCGGTGACGACGTATCGGGCGCCGGCAGGTCGGCGACCGCGTCGGCCGGATGAGGTCTGGGCGCGCCCGGTTTCGCGTGGTGCTCGATATCGCCACCCCCGCGTAATCCGCTCTACAGAAAGGGAAATTCATCCATGTTCGCCACCTACCGCAGCGTCGAGGTCACTGAGCCCGGCGGTGCAATCACACTCACGGATCGGCCGGTGCTCGAGCCCGCCGACGGCGAGGTGCGAGTCCGTGTCGAAGCCTGCGGCGTGTGTCATTCCGACTCGCAGATCGCCGCGGGTTACCTGCCCGGCACGGTCTTTCCGGTGACGCCAGGCCACGAGGTCGCCGGCCACATCGAGGCGGTCGGCCCCGGAGTGCTCGACTGGCAGGTCGGCGACCGAGTCACGGTCGGCTGGTTCGGGTACTACTGCGGGAGCTGTTTCCGCTGTCGGCGTGGCGATTTCGTGCACTGTGTGCGCTCGAAGGTGACCGGGGCCGGGTTTCCCGGCGGCTACGCCGAAATGCTGCTCGTGCACCAGTCCGGACTGGCGCGCATTCCAGACGCCCTCACCGCCGTCGACGCTGCCCCACTCGCGTGTGCCGGAGTGACGATGTTCAATTCGCTGCGCCACAGCGGCGCACGCCCCGGCGATGTGGTGGCCGTGTTGGGTATCGGCGGACTGGGTCACCTGGGCGTGCAGTTCGCCGCCCACATGGGATTCCGGACGGTGGCCATAGCGCGCGGTGCCGAAAAGGCCGATATGGCTTACCAATTGGGCGCCCACCATTACATCGACTCGACCGCCACCGACGTGGCCGCCGAACTGCGCAAGCTCGGTGGTGCGCGGGTGGTGGCGGCGACGGCCACCAATCGGGCCGCGATCAGCGTCGCCGGCGACGGCCTCGCTCCACACGGTGAGGTACTCACGCTTGCCGTGCTCGCTGAACCACTCGACATCACACCGCTGCAACTGATCAACAGTTCGGGCACGATTCACGGACATCCCGCCGGCACCTCAGCAGATACTGAAGACACCCTGGAATTCGCTGCCCTGCACGGTATCCGGCCGTGGGTTGAACCGATGCCGTTGCGGGAAGCGGCCACCGGATACGACCGGATGATGCGCAACGAAGCGCGTTTTCGGGTGGTCCTGACGATGACCGACGCTGAATAAGCGGTCGCGGCGACGCCTCAGGTGGTCGTCCGGAAAAATGCGCTCAGGCCAATAGTCCCAGCAGTTGGTTGAAGCACTCCGACATCGAAGGGTGGGTGTAGATCTCGTCGCGCAGTGCGCCTGCGGTGATACCGTGCCGCATCGCCAATGCGACGATGTTGATCACTTCGTGGGCGTCATGGCACCACAGTGTGGCGCCGAGGATCTCGTCGGTGGTGGCGTCAACGACAACCTTCATCATTCCCTCGGCCTGTTCGACTATGCGTGCACGGGCCACGGTTGCGAGATTTGCCACCGGACTTGCGGCGACGAGTACGTCGTAACCCGCACTGCGCGCCTGCGACTCAGTCAAACCCACCCGTGCCAGCGGCGGGGTGAGGAAAAGACAGGTGGGTACCGCCGTGCGTTGCGACGCCCGTCGCGGCTCATCGACCCCGGACAGTTGGTCGGCGACGATGCGATAGTCATCGAGTGAGATATAGGTGAACTGCGGCCCCCCGGTGACGTCACCGACGGCGAAGATGTGGGGCACGCTGGTGCGACGGTGGTCATCGACGACCACGGCACCCTTGTCGGTGGTCTGTACGCCCGCCCGGTCGAGGCGCAGGGCGCTCGTGTTCGGCATGCGGCCGAGCGCGACCAAGACCGTGTCGGCGTCCACACTGACCGATTGTCCATCGCTCAGGTACTGGACGCGAGCCATCGGCGCGGCTCCGGGACGGAGGACCGTCTGCACGTCAACGACGTCGGCACCGGTTTGGATGTCCACGCCGCGCGCGGCCAGCAGTGAGCGTGCCAGGTCCGCGATGTCTGGTTCCTCGCCTGCGAGTACCGCCGGATGCTGCTCAAGTATGGTGACCGAGCAGCCGAACGCGGCATACATCGACGCGAATTCCAGCCCGATGAATCCGCCCCCGAGAACGACCAGGCGTTCGGGGCGTGCGGTCTGGTGCAACAGCTCGACGTTCGTCACAGCGACCGGGCAATCAGCCAGCCCGGGTATGTCTGTGGTGCCGGCGCGTGCCCCGGTTCCGATGACAATCTGGCGGGCGCTGACCGTCACGGCACCTGCATCGCTGCCGACCTGCACCGTGTTGGCATCGAGGAACGTCGCGGTGCCGATGAGCACCGTGACTGACGGAATGCTCTCGAGTGCAGCAAGATTGGCTGAGCGCAGACCTGCAGTCAACCGCTCGGTCGCGGCAACCGCTGCGGCATAAGCCAATTCGCCCGACAGGTGGGGCGCTGTGTGCTTCTCACCCTGATAGACCATCGATTTCGTCGGCACGCAACCGGTGTTGATACAGGTGCCACCGAACATCTGCGCCGACTGTTCGACCAGGACCACCCGTTGTCCTGCCCGGCCGACGTCGCCGGCCAGCGTCTTGCCGCCTTTACCGAAACCAATGACGAGGAGGTCAGCCTCGATCGCTGTGCTTTCCACGATGTGCGTCATGCGAGGGTCAGCACCACCTTGCCGGTCGCGGCGCGGTGGGACTGCGCCTGCCCGGCCTGCTCCAGCGGGAAGGTTGCCCCGATCGTCGGAACCAGCGCGCCGCGGCCGGCCAGCTCGGCCAGGGCTGTCATCCCGAGGCGGTCGGCCTCGACGAGCAACTCGGCCGGCCGAATACCGCGGGCAACGGCATCGGCGGTGACCGCAGTCAGGGACTGCGGTTGCGTCGACACCAGCAAGCCGCCGGGTTTGAGCACCTGCAGCGCCTTCGCCGGATAGTCGTGCCCGATGAGGTCGAACACCACATCCACATCGCTGATAAATGCCGTGAAATCGGTTGTGGTGTAGTCGATCACCTCATCTGCACCGAGGCCGGCGACGATCTCGACCTTGTCGGGTGCCACCAGCCCGATGACGTAAGCGCCGTAGGCTTTGGCGATCTGCACGGCCAGATGCCCCACCCCGCCGGCCGCGGCGGTGATCAGCACCCGACTACTCTCGCCGATACCGGCGGTGTCCACCAGCGCCTGCCAGGCCGTCAGCCCGGCCAGCGGCAACGCGGCAGCCTGAATGTGGTTCAAGTTGACCGGTTTTCGCACGAACACCCGGGTTGGTGCGACGACGTATTCGGCGTAGGCACCATGACCCTGCGGGAACGGCAACAGGCCGAACACGTCGTCACCCGGCTGGTACAGGGTGACACCGGTACCGACGGCCTCGACGGTACCCGACACATCCCAGCCGAGAACGAACGGTGCCGCCCCGACCAAGACCCCGCTCCGACGGTTCATCGCGTCGACCGGGTTCACTCCGGCGGCCTGCACCCGAACCAGGATCTGCCCGATCCCCGGTGTGGGACGGTCGATCTCGACGAGCTGCAGCACCTCGGGGCCGCCGAGTTCGTGCTGGCTGATGGCTCTCATGCCGCTCATCCCAGGAACCGGTTGACGTCGTGCGCGAAATCCGCGATGTGCTGGAATAGGAATCCGTGTCCGGCGGCGCTGTAGAGCACCACCTTGGCGTCCGGCAGCTGCTGCGACATCGCATAGGTGGCATAGGAATTGATCATCACGTCGTGGGCGCCGTTAGCAACCAGCACGGGCAGCTTCAGCTCGGCCAGGCGTGAGTAGTAGCCGCCGAAAGCAGCGATGGCACCCAGTTGCGCGCGGTAAGTGTCTCCCTGCACCGCGGCCCCGGACTGAGCCAGCCGAGTATCCAAGCGCCGCAACGACGCCAGCCCGGCGGCGCGACCCTGATCGGTCTCCGGGAAGAACAGGTACAGGTAGTCCTCATCGTCATTGACGGCATGGCCCAGGACCTCCCCCACCCGCGGTCCGGGCGGCGGCTGGTCCGGCACTCCGGCCGGGGTGCTGCCCGCCACCACCAGGCGACGCACCAGTTCTGGTGCCCGCAGTGCAATGCCTTGGGCCACAATGCCACCCAGAGACCAGCCGAGCACGTCGACCTGCGTGAGACCCAATGCCCCGATGAACGCGATCCCACCATCCGCGAGCCCGTCGATGGAAGTCGGCGCATGGCCACTGGACAGGCTGGTGCCGCGGTTGTCGAACACGATGACCTCCCGCTCGGCGGCCAGCGCATCGAGCAGTTGCGGGTCCCAGTGGTCGACGGTGCCACGCAGACGCATGCACAGCACCAGGGGCACCCCGCCGGTGCTCCCGAATCGGCGGTAATGGAACCGTTCGCCGCCGGGGCCGCCGACGAAGCGGTCCTCGGCCTGATCGGACAGGTATGCCATGGTTTTCCCTTCAGTTGACAGTGATGTCGGTCAGTTCGATGGACACCACGAGTTGCTCTGGGATCGGGTGGTTGTCGGCGTCGCGGACGTAGATCATCCGGGTACGTGGGATCACCAGACCATCGATCTCATCGAAATCCGAGATATAGTGCGCGCCCGGGGATCCCCCGGCAATGTCGACCTGGTAGTCGCGTCGCCGGATCAATCCGTCGGCATCGACGTAGAGGATCTGGTGCGGGCTGTGGGTGGCGATGGTGTCGGGATAATCGACGTGCAGTGTGCGCCACCGCTGCCCGTCCTCGGTCCAGGGTTCGCCCTCCTCGGTATGCACTCCAGGGAAGGTCAGGTTGAACGGTTCGGCGGTGTAGGTCCACATGGCGTATCCGGTGAAGTACGCCAACTGCAATGTGGACCAGGGCGTTTCGAGGCTGTGTCCGGCAAACGAGGCGCGCGGGTCGTCGAGTACCTCCACGACGTCCCCATCTGTCGTCTCGATACCCACCCGCTGCGGGGTGTAGGCGGTCTTCAGATCGGGTGCGGTGAAAGGCCGCAGCGACGTACGTTGGTCTTTGATCCAAACGGTGATCTCGCCGTCGTCGACGATCCCGGGGACGGCCTTGATGTCCCAGATGGCGCCGCCGAACCGCTTGTGCGCGGTGACCGAGCTCAGTTCGCGCCAACGGTCGACTCCGCCGTACGTGTTCAGAACGGTGGTGAGCAGGTCTGTCATGAATTCTCCTTAACGGCCGAGGAATTGGCGGATGTGCTGGCCGAACTCGACCGGGTACTGGTCGAGAAATCCGTGGCCTGCGTCGGGGTAGACGCGCAGCTGGGCACCCCGGATCTTCTCCGCCAGCAGATAGCTGTTCTTGGTGGACATCATGGTGTCGTTGTCGCCGTTGGCGACCAGCGTCGGCTGGGTGATGGCCGAAAGACGTTCCAGTTTTGACGATTCCGGGATACCCCAGGTCATCAGGGCCTGGTACTGCGCATCTCGGCAGGCCAGGGTGGTCTCGGGATCTCGGTCCGTGCTGCGGGCATGTGTGCGGGCCAGGTATTCCCAGCCCCGCTGGACACTCTGTTGCGAGCCGGAGAAGAACAGCGCGATGAATCCCTCAGCGGTGATCTCGTCGGCGCACGCGTAGGTGTAAACGTCTTCGGACCAGCGGTGCAGATCGGGAGCACCCTGCGGGGCCGTGCCGGCGAGCACCAGCCTGCGCGGCAACCGTGGACGCACCAGAGCGATCTCCTGGGCGATGTGGCCGCCCAGCGAAAACCCCAGCAGGTCAACGGATGTGAGCCCGAGGGCATCGATGAACTGCAGGGCGTCGCGCGCCATATCCGTGACGTTGTCGGGGGTGGTCCCGGTGGAGCCACCGACTCCACGCAGGTCGACGGTGAGCACCTCACGGTCGGCCGCCAGAACGTCGAGCAGTGCCGGGTCCCAGTAGTCCAGGTTGCCGCGAAAATGCTGCAGCAACACCAACGGGGGCAGGGTGACTGATGGGTTACCAATGCGCCGGTAGGCGAACCGTTCGCCGGCGACCTCGATTTCGAGATTGGCGGCGCGCGCTGCGTCCGCCACGGTGACGACCTCCGTCATGTGTTGCCTCTCCGCTGTTGTCGATGGCACCAGCCTGCGATCTCGACCGGTCCCCGGGGTATCCGTCAATTGACTACGGAGCCATGCGGACGCCGCTGGCGGGTCGCAATGGTCGTTTGACGGATGGCCCGATCCGGCACCTGAGGTCAAACTGGCAGCCATGCCGTATATGGAGGGCTCCGACGGGGCGCAGCTGTACTACAAGGACTGGGGCAGCGGGCCGGCGGTGGTCTTCAGTCATGGCTGGCCGCTCAGTGCCGACGCCTGGGATGTGGAGCTGAAACTGCTTGCCGACAACGGTTTCCGTGCCATCGCTCATGACCGGCGGGGGCATGGCCGGTCCGAGCAGACGTGGTCGGGCAACGACATGGACACCTACGCCGCAGACCTGGCGGCTCTGATCGACGGACTCGGATTGTCCGATGTCGTCGTGGTGGGGCACTCCACCGGAGGTGGCGAGGTGGTGCGGTACGCAGCGCGCCACCGCACGGGCCGGGTGCGCAAGGTGATCACTGTCGGCGCGGTACCACCGGTGATGCTGGCATCAGCGGAAAACCCTGAGGGCACACCGCTGTCGGTGTTCGACGACATCCGGGCCCGGGTCCTGGCCGACCGGTCCGCGTATTGGCGGGAACTCGCGGTGGCGTTCTACGGTTTCAACCGGGACGGTGCCGCTGTCTCACAGGGATTGATCGACCATTTCTGGCTGCAGGGCATGCAGGCAGGGCTGGCATCGGCGTACGACTGTGTCAAAGCGTTCTCGGAGACCGACCTGGCCGAGGACCTTCGAGCCCTCGATGTGCCGATCCTGATTGCCCACGGTGACGATGATCAGATCGTCCCGATCCACGATGCAGCGTCGAAGGCGATCGAGCTGGTGCGGTACGGCACCCTACGCGTGTATCCGGGTGCCTCGCACGGGATTCACGGTGACTATCAGCAGCAGTTGGGTCGCGACCTGCTGGACTTCATCCGGAGTTGAGCGTGTCGATGAGGGTGACGTCCCGGGTGGTTACGCCGACGCCGTCACGCCGCCGGAATACCACCAGTGCATGCTCACCGGTGGATTTCTCGATGAACCGGTAGCTGCGGCGTTTGGTGGTGGCCCGGTGTTTGTGACCCCACTGCCCCATCGCGGCGAGCACCGGCACCAGATCATGCCCGGCGTCGGTGAGCACGTAGCGACTGCGCGTTCGCTCGCCGGGCTCCCGGTAATCCTCGACCGCCAGGATGCCGGCGTCCACCAGCTCGGCCAGTCGCGCGCTCAGCACATCAGAGGCCACCCCCAGCCGTTCCCGGAACTCGGAGAACCGGGACCGGCCCAGCAATGCCTCACGGATGATCAGGATGGCCCACCGCTGCCCCAGCACCGCCATGGTGCGGGCGATCGGGCAGGCGTCGTCGGACCACGGGTCGGTGCGCATCCTCACACTCTACCTGGGTTGGCAATGCCAATTCAGCCTGCTAACTTGGCGAGGGTGATAATCGGTCGGTCAGCCGAGTTGGCCAGCGTCACCGACACGCTCGCCACGATCTCCACCACCGGCACAGCGCTGGTCGTCGATGGTGAGGCCGGCATCGGCAAGTCCACGTTGCTATCGGCGATCGCCGACTGGGCGGTGGCCAACGGCTACCGCAGACTTGGCTGTTCGGGCCTGCAAAGCCAGAGCGAGGTGGGCTTCGCCGGCGTCCACGAACTCATCCACCCGGTGCTCGACCACACCGCAGCACTGCCACCCCGCCAACGCACGGCCCTGCTGACCGCCTTCGGGCTGGACGACGGTCCGACACCGGACCGGCTGCTGGTCAGTCTCGCGGTGCTCGGTCTCCTCGAAGAAGCCGCCAGCCGACGCCGAATCATCCTGATCATCGATGACGTGCAGTGGCTGGACCAATCCTCACTGGAGGTTCTGGCGTTCGTCGCGCGCCGACTCGGTAACGCACCGCTGATGATGTTGTGTGCCGAACGCACGGGACTCGACGGCGCCGCACCGTATCTGGACGGTCTACCTCGATTGTCACTGGGCCCACTGGCTCCCGAACACGCCCGACAACTGTTGAACACCACCGCACAGCACGCGGACACCTTGCTGCAGCAGCGGGTGCTCGACCAGGCGGGTGGCAACCCGCTGGCAGTCATCGAGCTGTCCGGCGCCGCCGACGAGCGCGGCAACAGCGCGGTTTTCTCCGGTGAGCCGCTGCCCACCACCCGCCGGGTCGAACGGGCCTTCCTGTCCCAGCTCGACGGGCTGACCGACAACAGTCGCCTGCTGCTGTTACTGATCGCGTCCAGTGATGGGCAGCTGCGTGACATCGACGTCGCAACCGATCTTCTCGGCCTGGCACTCACCGATGAACTGGCCCCACTGGAGCGGGCGGGTCTGATCACAGCGAGCGGCGGCCGGCTCCACATGCGCCATCCGCTGATTCGGTCGACGGTCTATGGCTCGGCCCCACTGGCCGCGAGGACCGTCGTTCACCGGGCACTCGCCGATGCGACGGTCGACCCGGTCCGTGCAGCGTGGCACCGCGCCGAAGCCACCTTCGGCACCGACGAGCAGGTGGCCACGGACCTCGAAGCCGCCGCCCGCCAGGCCCACGCGCGCGGTGCAGGCGCCGAATCCGCCGCCGCCCTGCGCCGGGCAGCCGTATTGTCCCCCGATCCCGCCGCCCGGGTGCGGCGGTTGGCCGAAGCTGCCGAGATCGCCCGTAGCTCCGGGCTGACCGCCGAGTCCATCAGCATTCTCGGCGAAGCCGAGAGTCTGGGTGACCAGCATTGCAGCACAGGGCAATTGGTGCTCACCCGATTCGTCCTCAACGTCACCGCCGCGATACCGGGCCAGTCGGCCACCGAACTCGTCGCGCTCGCCGGCAAGTTCAGTGACGGCGACATCGAACAGCGTCGGTTGCTGTGGGCTGCAGCCATCGAGTGCCGCCTGCACGGCCTCGCCGAGGAACCCCGTCGCGACGTCGTTGCGGCCCTTCGCCACCTCGATGACGGCGCAGACGATCCGGTGGTGCGCATGGCATTGGCGTTGGTGGACGACACCGGCGCCGGTCAGGACCTGCGCACACGCCTGCCCCGGCTGATCGACGAAGTTGCCGACGACCCCCTGTTGCTGATGGCGCTGGGGTTCGCCGCCGAGGCGGTCGCCGACCGCATACATGCGCTGCAGTGCTGGAACCGCGTGCAGAGCTTATCCAGGACATCAGGGTCAGCTGCCGACGAATGCGAAAGTCAACGCGGTGCAGCGCAACTGCTGTTGGGAGAAGGCCGCATCCAGGCCGCGGCAATCGCTGCCGAGAATGCGCTGCGGCTGGCTCAGGACATCAACCTGCCGATGACCGCGGCCTCGGCGGCGGCCACTCTCGCCCGGGTGCAGGTATGGCAGGGCCGGTTCGATCAGGCCCGCGAGACGGTTGCCACGGCGCGCCGACTGCTGGCGCCCGACCCGGCGATCCTGTGGCATGACGACGTGCACTGGGCGGCGGGCCTGCTGGCGCTTTGCACCGCCGACCCAGCCGACGCATTGGGACATCTGTTGAAGATGACTGGGCACCGGACCTCACGGCGGTGGGCCATCGCCGATCTCGCCGAGGCTGCGGCCGGCAATGACCGCGCCGACCTGGTGCGACCGCTGCTCGCTGACATCGAAGACCAGGCCCGTCAGCTCGGAACAGGTCTGGAGTTGATGCTCGCACATCGCGCACACGCGCTCCTGGCACAGACTGCTGCCGAAGCGCACGAGCATTTCTTGGCAGCCCTGGCCGCCGGCGATGACGCGGATGCCGAACTCGAAACGGCCCGAACACATCTGGCATACGGGCAGTGGCTGCGTAGGCAGCGCCGGATCACCGAGGCACGCACCCACCTGTCATCTGCGCTGGCCGTGTTCGACGCCGCCGGTGCAGCGCCGTTCGCCGACCGGGCCGCCGCCGAACTGCGTGCCGCAGGCGTGGCCACCCCTGCCGGGACACCCCGTCACGGGCCGGTTTCCGAGCTGACCTCCCAGGAACTTCAGATCGCCCAACTGGCCGCCGCCGGCCTGACCAACCGGGAGATCGCCGACCGCATCTACGTTTCCCACCGCACCGTCGCGGCCCACCTTTACAAGATGTTCCCCAAGCTGGGCATCACCAACCGCAATCAACTGCACACCGTCTTGGACGACCGAACAGTAGTCATTTGACCGATAGTCGTCCTCAGCGCAGATCTACCTGCGATGGATCGCTCCGACGCGGTCCGCAGCAGCCGCGATCGCCGCGTCGCGGGCCGCGCTGGCCTCGTCCTCGGTCAGCGTCCGGTCGGGCGCCCGGAACCGCAGGGCCAGGGTCAGGGACTTGCGGCCCTCCCCGATCTGCGGGCCGGTGTAGACGTCGAACAGCCGTGCGCCCTCCAGCAGGTCGCCGGCACCTTCACGCACGACGTCGACCACGGCCTGGGCCGCCACGTCGTCGGCGACGATCAGGCTGACGTCCTGGAAGACCGCCGGGTACGGCGACACCGACGGCACGATGGCGCGCTCGACGACCGGGATGGCATCGAGGTTCAGCTCGACGGCGCACGTGCCCTTCGGCAGGCCGGTGCGCTCGATGACGGCCGGGTGCAGCTGGCCGGCGTAGCCGACAACGGTGTCACCGACCAACACCTCGGCGCAGCGCCCCGGATGCCACGGCAGCTCCTGGGCCGCGCGCAGCGTCACCTCGACGCCGCAGGCCCGGGCGATGATCCGCACGGTCTCCAAGGCGTCCGTGGCCTCGACCGCACGACCCGCGCCCCACGGCCCGGCAGGTTCGCGAAGGCCGGTGAGCACCGCGGCGACGTGCAGCGGCTGATACGGCAGGGCCTGGTCGATCTCGGCCAGCTCAGCCTCGGTCGGACGACGATCCACCGGGATCGGCGCGAGGGCCTTGGTCTGCGGTGTCGCCTGCACGACCTGCTCGATACCGAACAGCGCGACGTCGGCCGCGCCGCGAGACACGTTGCGCACCAACGCTTCCAGCAGTCCCGGCAGCAGCGTGGTGGCCAACGCCGGCCGGTCGGCTTCGAGCGGGTTGAGCACCGAGATGGTGGCGCGCCGCGGGTCGTCGGCCGGCAGGTCCCAGGCGTCGAGCACCCCAGCAGGCAGGAACGGCGTCGGCAGCACCTCGACGAAACCATTGAGTGCCAACGACTTACCGATGGCACGGCGACGCTGCTGGGCTGCCGTCAGGCCGCGGCCGGCCGGCGCCTGTGGCAGCACCGACGGGATGGCGTCGAGGCCTTCGAGCCGCAGCACCTCCTCGACCAGATCGGCGGGCTGCTTCATGTCGGGACGCCAGCTCGGCGGAACGACCGTGGCGTTCGCACCCGACACCGTGACATCGGCACCGATCTGCGTGAGGCGACGGGCCGTGGTGCCGGCGGGGTAGCTGACGCCGGCGACGCGGTCGGGCAGGTCGACGGCGATGGTCACCGGCGGCTGCGACCAGTCCGGCGCGGTGTGCTCGGCGCGCCAGTCGGTGAGCGTGGGTTCGACGGTGCCACCGGCGATTTCGGCCAGCAGCACGGCGCAGCGGTCCAGCGCGGCGCGAGAGATCGCCGGGTCGACAGACCTCTCGTACCTGCGGCTGGCCTCGCTGACCAGGTGCAGGCGGCGCTGAGTGCGTGACACTGCGGCCGGATCCCAGACCGCCGCTTCGAGCAGCACGTCGGTGGTGGTGTCGCGGACCTCGGTCGTGCCGGCACCCATTACGCCGCCGATGGCCGCGGTGGCCACGTCGTCGACGATCAGCACGTCGCCCGGATCCAGTTTGCGCTCGACGTCGTCGAGGGTGACGACAGTCTCCCCCGGCTTCGCGAAACGCACGTCGAATCCGCCGGTGATCAGCTTGCGATCGTGGGCGTGCATCGGGTGGCCGAGCTCGAGCATCACGTAGTTGGTGACGTCGACGGCCGGCGAGATGGCGCGGATGCCGGACAGCAGCAGGCGGCGCTGCAGCCACCACGGCGACACCGCGGCCGGGTCGATGCCGACGACCGGGCGCAGCCCGAAACGCTGCACGCCGGTGCCCGGCTGGACCGTCAGCGGCCAGGCCTCACCCTCGGCGGGCAGCGGCGGCACGTCGGCGGGGTCGACGAAATCCAGGTCGAAGGCGCAGGCGATCTCGCGCGCCATGCCGCGGATCGACAGGCAGTAGCCGCGGTCCGGGGTGATGGCGAGGTCGAACACCACGTCGTCCAGCCCCAGCACCTCGGCGCCCGAGGCACCCGGCTCGGCAGTGCCCGGCGGCAGCACGATGATGCCGGAATGGTCGGAGCCGAAGTTCAATTCGGCCGCCGAGCAGATCATGCCGTCGGAGACCCGGCCGTACGTCTTGCGGGTCGCGATCTTGAAGTCACCGGGCAGCACGGTGCCGGGCAGGGCCGCGACAACGAGGTCGCCGACGGCGAAGTTCCGCGCCCCGCAGACGATGTCGCGCGGCTCGGCTTCACCCACGTCGACCTTGCAGGCGCGGATGGGCTTCTTGAACTCGGTCAGTTCCTCGATCTCGACGACGCGGCCCACCGTCAGCGGACCGGTGACCGGTCCGGCGGCGATGACGTCCTCGACCTCGTGGCCGATCCGGATGAAGGCCTGTTCCAGTTCCTCCGGAGACACGTCCCAGCCGGGGGCACCGGCCTGGACGGCTTCCCGCAGCCAGCTGTAGGGAATACGCATCAGGCACCCACCCCGAACGGCAGGGAGAAGCGCACGTCGCCCTCCACCATGTCGCGCATGTCGGGAATTCCGTTCCGGAACTGCAGGGTTCGCTCCAATCCCATGCCGAAGGCAAATCCGGAGTATTCGTCGGGGTCGATGCCGCAGGCCCGCAGCACGTTCGGGTTGACCATGCCGCAGCCGCCCCATTCCACCCAGCCGGGGCCGCCCTTCTTGTCCGGGAACCAGACGTCGACCTCGGCCGACGGCTCGGTGAACGGGAAGAAGTGCGGACGGAACCGGGTGCGGCCCTCGGGGCCGAACTGGGCACGCGCCAGCGCATCCAGGGTGCCGCGCAGATTGGCCATGGTCAGGCCTTTGTCGACGGCCAGTCCCTCGACCTGGTGGAACACCGGGGTGTGGGTGGCGTCGAGTTCATCGGTGCGGAAGGTGCGGCCGATCGACACGATGTAGACGGGCAGTTCGCGTTCCAGCAGGGCGCGGATCTGCACCGGCGACGTGTGGGTGCGCAGCACCTGACGCGACCCGTCGGGCGCGATGTGGAAGGTGTCCTGCTCGCTGCGCGCGGGATGGTCCGGCGGGAAGTTCAGGGCGTCGAAGTTGAACTGTTCGGTCTCGACCTCGGGACCTTCGGCCAGTTCCCAGCCCATCGCCACGAAGGTGTCGGCGACGTTCTCGGCCAGGATCGTGATGGGGTGCCGGGCACCGATGGGTTGCCGCGTAGTCGGCAGCGTCACGTCGATGCGCTCGGCCACCAGGGCGGCGGCGTCGCGCTCGGCCCGCAGGACCACGATGCGGTCGTCGTACGCCTGCTGCGCGGCGCTGCGCGCGACATTGACGCGCTTGCCGGCGTCGGCCCGGTCTTCCTTGGCCAGGGTGCCCAGTGCCTGACGGGCCAGCGCGATGGGCGCCTTGTCGCCGAGGTGCTCGGTCTTGGCGCGAGCCAGGGCGTCGAGGTCAGCGGCCTGGTCGAAGGCGAGACGGGCGGCCTCGACCGCCGCGGTCAGTGCTGCTTCCGATAGTTCTTCACCCTGCTCAGCCACCCGGAGATCATAGCGACGGGCGTCGCGCCCACCGCACTCGCAGGGACCCGGCAGACCCTAGGCTTCGGCGAGCTCCCCGTCATCGGGTTCGGTTCCGGCGTCCTTGCGCGGCCTGATCCAGTACATCGCCAGGTCCTCGGGCACGCCGGATGCCTTCGGGCCGAACAACTGCTTGCGCACCTTCTTGGGGGTCACGCCGAGGGCGTCGAGGTACTGCTGGTCGATCCGGTCGAGCGTGGACTGCGAGATGATCAGCCCGCCCTTCGTGGCCCGCTCCATGACGCGCGCCGCGATGTTGACGTCGACGCCGAGCAGGTCCGACCCGATGCGCTGCGGCCGCCCGGTGTGGATGCCGGCGCGCATCTTGGGGTGATACCCGTCGATCTCGACCTCTTTGAGGGCATCGAGCGCGCGGATGACGGACCGCAGGGCTGTCACCGGGTTGCTGAACACGGCCATGGACCCGTCGCCCATGCGTTTGACGATGTGGCCGCCCGATTCCAGCAGCGGCGGTTCGAACACCTGGGCCACGCGGCGCAGCAGCCGGAGCGTGGTCTCGTCACCCACGCTCAGTGACCATTTGGAGAAGCCGACTAGATCGGTGAAGACGATGGTCACTTCGGGATTCGCGGGCCGGCCCGACACGCGCTCGGTCAGGGCCTGCCACACCTGCAGGCCGGCGAGGCTCACCTCGTGGGACGCCCCGCCGCGCGACAGCAGCCGATCGGCGGCCCGGGCCGCGGCGCTAGGCCCGCCCACGCCGGCCACCGACAGCGGGTCACCGAACTCCGGGTCCCCCGGCAGGGCACGGCGCGCCCGCCTGATGAATCCGATTACAGCCGGGCTGTGATTGGTGTTCTGCAACCACCCCAACGGTCCACTTGATCCTGGCCCCGCGTGTGACGCCGGGCCGATCTCTCCCACACCGTCGGATCGTTCTTCGAACGATTCGACTTCCACGACGCCACCCTAGGTGGCGGCCCGCGGCACCGGCAACGACAACCCCGGTCCGGCGCAAAAGTGGCTGGTCACCGAGTTGTGGCGGGCTGATAGCCGCTCTGTAACGGTCGCCGCGACACTGGCGTCAAACCGTGGACAACATACGTTGTCACGATTATCGTGGCGACACAGAACCCTCGGTATCAACGTTGAGCGAGGACACCATGACCCCACGAACGACGCCCGCCGCCGAACCGCTCGGCCCGGATTCGCTGACCTGGAAGTACTTCGGCGACTTGCGCACCGGCATCCTCGGCGTGTGGATCGGTGCGATCCAGAACATGTATCCCGAACTCGGGGCCGGCGTGGAGGATCATTCGATCCTGCTGAGGGAGCCGTTGCAGCGCGTCGCGCGCTCGGTGTACCCGATCATGGGCGTGGTCTACGACGGCGACCGCGCCGCCGACACCGGCGCCCAGATCCGTGGCTATCACCAGACCATCAAGGGCGTCGACCACGACGGCCGGCGCTATCACGCGCTCAATCCCGAGACGTTCTACTGGGCACACGCGACGTTCTTCATGCTGATCCTCAAGACCGCCGAGTACTTCTGCGGCGGGCTGACCGAGGCCGAGAAGCGCCAGTTATTCGACGAGCACGTGCAGTGGTACCGGATGTACGGCATGAGCATGCGGCCGGTCCCGGAAACCTGGGAGGACTTCCAAACCTATTGGGAGCACAAATGCTCCGAGGAGCTGGAGATCAACCGGGCCACGCTCGACATCTTCACCATCCGCATCCCCAAGCCGTGGTTCGTGCTGATGCCCACCCCGGTGTGGGACCAGATGTTCCGGCCGCTGGTGGCCGGGCAGCGCTGGGTCGCCGCCGGTGTGTTCGACCCCGCCGTCCGGGAACGGGCCGGCATGCGCTGGACGCCCGGCGATGAAGTGGTGCTGCGGCTGCTGGGCAAGGCCGTCGAACTGGCCTTCCTCGCCGTCCCCGATGAAATCCGTTTGCACCCAAGGGCATTGGCGGCATACCGCCGGGCCGCCGGACGCGTGCCGGCCGATGCACCACTGGTCGAGGCGCCGGGATTCATGGCCCCGCCGAAAGACCGCTGGGGCCTGCCGATGCATTATGTGCCACGTCACAAGTCGTTGATGGAACGCGCCGGATCACTGGTGCACACCACGTTCTCGTTGGCCGGTTTGCGTCCGCGCGCGGGCCGCTCAGTGTCCGGAAAGGCTGCCTGAATACATGCTTGATTGGTCCGACGTCGATATTGCCGTGCGCGACGCCGTTCGCGAGTTCGTGGACAAGGAAATCCGCCCGCACCTCGACGAGCTCGAGGGCGGCGACATGGAGCCCTACCCCATCATCCGAAAGCTGTTCGCCACCTTCGGCATCGACGTCATGGCGCGGGAGGCACTGGAGCGGCGGCTGTCCCGGCTGCGGTCCGGCGAAGTCTCGGACGGCAAGCCACGGGCGTCCGGCGGGATGTTCGGCGGCGGACCGGACCAGGCCGGCATGGGCATGGTGCTGATCAGCGAATTGTGCCGGGTCAGTTCAGGTCTGGTGACGGGCGTGGGCGTCAGCCTCGGCCTCACGGTGCCCACCATCCAGAGCCGCGGCACCCTGGCCCAACAGGAGCGCTGGCTGCCCGGCCTGGTGACGTACGAGAAGGTCGGCGCGTGGGCCATCACCGAACCCGACTCGGGCTCGGACGCGTTCGGTGGCATGAAGTCGTACGTCGTGCGTGACGGCGACGACTACATCCTCAACGGCCAGAAGACCTTCATCACCAACGGCCCCGACGCCGACGTCGTCGTCGTGTACGCCAAGCTGGACGAGGGCGACGGGGCCGACAAGCGCGACCGCAAGGTGCTGACCTTCGTGCTCGACCGCGGCATGGAGGGCTTCGTCCAGTCGAAGCCGTTCCGCAAGATGGGCATTCACTCGTCACGCACCGGCGAGCTGTTCTTCAATAACGTCCGGCTCGGCCGCGACCGGCTGCTCGGCGAGACCGAGGAGAACAAGGCCGGCGACGGCCGCGACAGCGCCCGGTCGAGCTTCTCGGCCGAACGCGTCGGCGTTGTGTCCATGTCGCTGGGCATCATCGAGGAATGTCTGCGGCTGTGTATCGACTACGCCAAGACGCGCACGTTGTGGGGCAAGGAGATCGGCCAGTTCCAGCTGATCCAGCTCAAGCTGGCCAGCATGGAGGTGGCGCGAATGAATGTGCGCAACATGCTGTTCCGCGTCATCGAGTCCGGCCAGGCCGGCCGCCAGATTCCGCTGGCCGAGGCGTCGGCCATGAAGTGGTACTGCTCGCAGGCCGCCACCGACGTCGCGATGGATGCCATCCAGTTGTTCGGCGGCAACGGCTACATGACCGAGTACCGCGTCGAGCAGCTCGCGCGTGACGCCAAGTCGTTGATGATCTACGCCGGCAGCAACGAGGTGCAGATCACCCACGTCGCCAAGGGGCTCTTGGCCTGATTCATGAATGCGCAGTGCCCGGGCGATAAAGTCCGTCGACGAACACCGCCACCAGACGTTGGTTGTAGGTGAGCGCCTCACCTGGAACGGGCTGACACAGCAGTGCGACGGTGTGGATGAGGTCCCTGGCACAGAGGTCGTCACGGACCTCACCGGTCGCCGTTGCAGCGGACAGCAATGCGTCAAGGGCCGGTTCGAGCTTCGAGGTGAGGTAGCTCGGTAAGGCATCGAAAGCCGGGTCGCCCGAGTGCAGCGCAGAAGCAAGCCCGCGCTTGGTGCCGACGAACTCGGTGAATCGGTACAACCACCTCTCGAGCGCCTGACCTGGTTCGTGGTGCCGAGCCAATACCGTTGCAGCCTCGGCACACGCGTCGACCTCGTGTTGCAGAACAGCCACGATCAGGTCAGATCGGCGCGGGAAATGCCGGTACAGGGTGCCGACTCCAACTCCCGCCAGGTCGGTGATCTCCTTGGCGGGCGCATCGACCCCCGCAGCCGCGAACACGGTTTTCGCCGCTTCGAGCAGCGCGCCGACGTTGCGCTGCGCATCGGTACGCTGCCGACGCTGCCGTGGTGACGATGCGGGCGAGTCGCCCGACTCCGACGGGCCTGCCGCCATTGAGTGCTCCGTCCCTTGCAAAATTTAACGGAAAAACTTTCCGGATAAGGTTGCGTTCCGGAAACGCGTTCCATATGTTAGCGGAATAGCTTTCCGAATAACTGGGGATCGGTGCCACCGCCGCCTCAGTCGCAACCACGGAGCCCACATGCGATACCGCACTCTCGGCCGAACCGGCATCAAGGTCAGTCCATACGGACTCGGAACACTGCTGCTGGGCGCAAAAATCGGCAACCCGGACCACAACGACTCGATCCGCCTGATCCACCGGGCGCTCGACGCGGGTATCAATCTGATCGACACCGCCGACGCATATTCGATACCACCGGCCGGGGCCTCCGAGATCGTTGTCGGCAAGGCGCTCAAGGGGCGGCGCGACAAAGTCGTACTCGCAACCAAATTCGGTCGGCCCATGAGCGGCGATCCCAATCAGCGCGGCACCTCACGGCGCTGGATCATGACCGCCGTCGATGACTCCTTGCGACGCCTCCAGACCGACTACATCGACCTTTACCAAATCCACCGACTCGACCCCGAGACCGACATGGCAGAGACCTTGTCCGCGCTCTCAGACCTGATCCGCAGCGGGAAGGTGCGCGCCATCGGCTCGTCCAATACCCCCGGCACCGACATCGTCGAGGCCCAATGGGTTGCGGACCGGCGTGGGCTAGAACGTTTCCACACTGAACAGCCGCCGTACTCGATGCTCAATCGCGGCATCGAGGCCGAGATACTGCCCGTCACACAGCGTTACGGCATGGGTGTGCTGGTGTGGGGTCCCCTGGGCCAGGGCATGCTCACCGGCCGCGTGCGCAGAGGCGCCCACACCGACCTCGTCCGGGCGGGTCTGTTGAAAGTCTTCGCCGATGAACGCCGCGTCGACACCGTCGAGCAATTGATCACCCTGGCAGACGAGGCGGCCCTGTCCATTACCCACCTGGCGATGGCGTTCGCCATCGCACATCCAGGGGTGACAAGTGCGCTGCTCGGACCGCGGACCGCCGAACAACTCGATGATCTACTGGCCGGCGTCGACATCACACTCGGCGACGAAATCCTTGATCGCATCGACGATATCGTCCGGCCAGGTACCGATATCGGTACCCTCGATCAGGCCTACACCCCACCCGCCATCGAGAAGACCAACCTTCGTCGGCTGCCGGTCGGCGAGCGCGCCGCATGACGAATACACGGTTCGGCATCATGACGGCCCCGTCGCAAGTGAGCTACGACGACATCCTCCGGGTCTGGCAGGAAGCCGACGCCATAGGCGAGATCGAACACGCGTGGCTCTATGACCACCTGATGCCGATATTCGGCGATCCGTCCGGTCCGACATTCGAAGGCTGGACACTGCTGTCGGCGCTGGCTGCCCAGACCCGTCGGCTGCGCCTAGGACTCTTGGTAACCAGCAACAGATTTCGGCCGCCGGCGATGCTGGCCAAGATAGCCGCCACCGTCGACATCGTCTCGGCCGGGCGCCTGGATTTCGGTATCGGCGCGGGCTCGCGGCCCGGATTGCCAATGGCCAGGCGCGAATACGAAGCACACGGTCTGCCCTATGACGACTTTGCCGATTCAGTGAACGGTCTCAACGAGGCCCTCACCGTCATCCGCCGGCTGTGGACCGAGTTCGAGCCGTTCGACTTCTCCGGCACCCACGTCCGGCTCACCGGTGCCGTCGGCAACCCCAAGCCAATCCAGCAACCGCACCCACCGATACTGATCGGCGGCCGCTCGGCCAGGTTGTTGCGCGTCGCCGCAGAACACGCCCAATTGTGGAACGTGCCCGGAGCCGACCTCGATGACGCGATCGCCCGCAACGACCTGCTGAATCGTTATTGCACCGAAATCGGCCGTGAGCCAAGCACTCTGGTCCGGTCGATTTATCTACCGGTGTCCTATGAACAGCCCGGGGCCACCCGGGACGCCGTCGGCCGCGCCATCGACGCCGGCTTCGAGCACCTCGTCCTCGGACTGTCTTCGCCCTACCCCAGCGGAGTCGCCGAATGGGTTGCAGAACAATTCATCTCGCCACTGCGATAGGACGTCAGGACTGGGCGCGGAAGCTCTCGTACAGGCAGATCGACGCGGCGGCTGCCACGTTGAGGCTCTCGGCGCTCCCCCGCATCGGGATGTGCACGCGCTGCGACGCCAGCGCCATGACCTCGGGCGGCAGGCCGTGCGCCTCGGGTCCGAACAGCCACGCAGTGCGCGCCGACAGATCGGTGGCGCGGATGTCGACGGAGGCGTCCAGCGCGGTCGCGAGCACCTCGATGCCGCTGTCCCGGATCGCCGAAACCACCGCGGCCGCATCGGGATCCACCACCACCGGCAGTGAGAAGATGCTGCCCGCCGAGGACCGCAGGCACTTGCCGTTGTAGGGGTCGACGCTGTGGCCGGCGAACACCACGGCGTCGGCGCCCATGGCGTCGGCGATGCGGATCAGGGTGCCGGCGTTTCCGGGTTCCGACATGCCGACCGGCACCGCCAACAAGCGTGGCTCGGACGCCAGTACGCCCTCCAGCGACACCGAGGGCAGCGTGCACACCGCGATGAGCCCGACGGGAGTCACGGTCTCCGACAACGCCTTTGCGGCCTTCTCGGTGATCACCGACACCGGGGCACCATTCAACAGCGCGCCGAACCGTTCGAGGGCGCCGATGGTCGCAAAGACCTCAGAAACGACACCACGCCGCAGCGCTGCCTCGACGAGGTTGGGACCTTCGGCGAGAAAGCGTGCGGCGTGGCGACGTCCAGCGGGACGCTGCAGCTTGAGAGCCGCAGCTACCCGATTGGAGCGTTCCGTGAGGGGTGTCAGGCGGCTTCGCCCGACGGAGCGTTGACGTCAGCAGGCAGAGCGGCCTTGGCCACCTCGACCAGCGCGGTGAACGCGGCGGGATCGCTGATCGCGATCTCCGACAGGTTCTTGCGGTCGACCTCGACGCCGGCCAGCTTCAGGCCCTGGATGAGGCGGTTGTAGGTGACGCCGTTCTCGCGGGCCGCAGCGTTGATACGCGTGATCCACAGCTTCCGGAAGTCACCCTTGCGGGCGCGACGGTCGCGGTAGGCGTAGGTCAACGAATGGAGCTGCTGCTCCTTGGCCTTGCGGTAGAGCCGCGAGCGCTGCCCGCGGTAACCCTTCGAGGCCTTCAGTACTGTGCGCCGCTTCTTCTGAGCGTTCAGTGCGCGCTTCACGCGTGCCATGAGATTTCCTATCCTTCGATGTTCAGAGGGGAGCAGGCGGTACTAGCCGGCCAGCATCTTGGCGACACGCGCGGTGTCGTTGGCAGCAACCACGGCGCGACCGTCGAGACGACGGGTGCGCTTGGTGGCCTTGTGCTCCATCAGGTGGCGGCGGTTGGCCTTCTGGCGCACGATCTTGCCGGTTCCGGTCTTGCGGAACCGCTTCGATGCGCCACTGTGGGTCTTGGCCTTGGGCATGTGTCCTCAGTTTCTTTCCATGCGGTTGCTCGCGGCGGCTGGAGGCCGCTGCGGGCAATCGCGACTGCTGTTACGCGGTTGCGTCAGATTCAGGTGCCGCGGGGGCCGGCCGTCCGGCCGGTGCGTCGGCGTCGTGCGCCGCCTTGGCGCGAGTCTTCGCGCCGCGGTGCGGAGCCAGCACCATCGTCATGTTGCGGCCGTCCTGCTTGGCGGACGTCTCGATGAAGCCGTATTCGGCGACGTCGGCGCCCAGCCGCTGCAGGAGTCGGTAGCCCAGTTCGGGCCGCGACTGCTCACGTCCGCGGAACATGATGGTCACCTTGACCTTCGACCCTGCTTCGAGGAAGCGGACGACGTGACCCTTCTTGGTCTCGTAGTCGTGGTCGTCGATCTTGGGACGCAGCTTCTGTTCCTTGACGACGGTCTGCTGCTGGTTCTTGCGAGACTCACGTGCCTTCTGAGCCGTCTCGTACTTGTACTTGCCGTAGTCCATGATCTTGCAGACCGGCGGCTTGGCGCCTGGCGCAACTTCGACAAGGTCGAGATCGGCGTCCGCGGCGACGCGGAGGGCATCTTCGATGCGCACGATGCCTACCTGCTCGCCGTTCGGTCCGATCAACCGAACTTCAGGTACTCGAATGCGCTCGTTGACGCGTGTCTCAGTGCTGATGGGGCCTCCCGGGTTGTTCCATTACTTGTTCAGTAGAGGTCACACCCGGCTCAGCCATCTGTTCGCATGAACAGAAAAGCCCTGCATATAGCAGGGCCCAATGCCGACCGATCACGGCTCACGCCGCCTGCGCACAACGCAGAACAGGCACAATGTGCCTGTGACCGGACCGCCAAGCCGTGAGGCCGACGGTGGGAGGTGGGACTCCACTTGCTGTCCTGACGTAAGCCAGGACGGTCGCGCATGACACTCTAGCAGTCATGACCGACCCGAACCTAACCAGTGACGCCACGACAACAGCTGAGGAAGCCCAGGTACGCGAGCTGGCCGAGATTCCCGCCGTCGAGGTGATCACCCGCGCCGCCGTCATGCTCATGAGCGCGGCCGCCGAGAAGCTCGGACTGGCCGACGCCGATCCCGACGAGAGCCCGCACCGCGACCTCGACGAGGCCCGGCGCCTCATCACCGCGCTGGCCGGCCTGGTTCAGGCCTCGGCCGAGTATCTGGGATTGCACGCCGGCCCGGTCCGGGACGGCCTCAAGAGCCTGCAGCTGGCGTTCCGCGAGGCGAGCGTCGCACCGGACGAGCCCGGGCACGGTCCGGGCGAGAAGTACACCGGCCCCGTCTGGTAGCCCAGGGGCCCTGCAGACACTTCCCGGTTTCACCGCATATTGTCCGAACTTATGACGTTGACGCCGAGCAGACAGCAGCAGCGCCCGACGACATTGGGGTGGGTTCCGGCCGCGGCCGGCTGGACCGTCGGTGTCGTCGCGACGCTGTCGCTGTTCGCCAGCCTGTCGCCACTGATCCGGTGGATGATCCACATCCCCCGCGAGTTCGTCAACGACTACCTGTTCAACTTCCCGGACACCAGCTTCGCCTGGTCGTTCGTGCTGATCCTGCTTGCCGCGGCACTCGCGGCACGCAAGCGGATCGCCTGGTGGGTCCTGCTGATCTACATGGTCGGGCACATCGGCTGGAACGTCTACGGACTGCTGTCCGACAACTTCCCGGACGGCGACCTGACCTTCGTGGAGGACTTCGGCGAGGCAGTGGGCCTGGTGTTCCACATCGGCGTCATCGTCGTGCTGCTGCTGTCGCGGAACCAGTTCTGGGCCAAGGTCCGCCGCGGGGCGCTGCTCAAGGCGGCCCTGACCCTGGTCGCCGGCATGGCTGTCGGCATCCTGGCGGCCTGGGGCCTGCTGGAGATGTTCCCCGGCCGGCCGCCGCTGGACCCCGACTACCGGCTGGCCTACGCGGTGAACCGGGTCAGCGGTTTCGCCGCGGTCGGCAAGGAAGCGTTCGAGGGTGGCCATCCGCATGCGTTCCTCAACGCGCTGTTCGGCCTGTTCGGCGCACTGGCGCTGATCGTGGCGGCGATCGTGCTGTTCCAGTCCCAGCGCGCCGAGAACGCCCTCACCGGCGAGGACGAATCCGCGATCCGTGGCCTGCTCGAGCTGTGGGGCAAGAACGACTCGCTGGGTTACTTCGCCACCCGCCGCGACAAGGCCGTGGTCTTCGCACCCAACGGCCGTGCCGCCATCACCTACCGCGTCGAGGTGGGCGTCTGCCTGGCCAGCGGTGATCCCGTCGGCGACCCGCGGGCCTGGCCGGCCGCCATCGACGCGTGGCTGGCGCTGTGCCAGACCTACGGCTGGGCACCGGGCGTCATGGGCGCCAGCTCGACGGGAGCGGAGGCTTATCGTCAGGGCGGTTTGAACGCCCTGCAGCTCGGCGACGAGGCCATCCTGCATCCGCAGAACTTCCGGCTCTCGGGTCCTGACATGCGGGCCGTCCGCCAGGCCGTCACCCGCGCCCGTCGAGCGGGGCTGACGGTACGGATGCGCCGGCACCGCGACATCAGCGCCGACGAGATGGCTCAGGTCATCGCGCATGCCGACGCCTGGCGCGACACCGAAACCGAGCGCGGCTTCTCGATGGCGCTGGGACGGCTCGGTGACGCCGCCGACGGGGACTGCCTGCTGGTGGAGGCCGTGCAGGGCGACGGTCAGGTGGTGGCGATGCTGTCGTTGGTGCCGTGGGGCAACAACGGGGTGTCGCTGGACCTGATGCGCCGCTCCCCCGCGTCCCCCAACGGCACCATCGAGCTGATGGTGAGCGAGCTGTGCCAGCGCTCGGAAGAGATTGGCGTTACCCGGATTTCGCTGAACTTCGCGATGTTCCGCTCGGCTTTCGAGCAGGGTTCGCAGCTGGGCGCCGGCCCGATCCTGCGGCTGTGGCGCGCGCTGCTGATCTTCTTCTCCCGGTGGTGGCAGCTCGAGACGCTGTACCGCTCCAACATGAAATACCTGCCCGAATGGGTGCCGCGCTACGCCTGCTACGAAGACGCGCGGCTGATCCCGCGCGTCGGCGTCGCCTCGGTGATCGCCGAGGGCTTCCTGGTGCTGCCGTTCTCCCGGCGCGACGAACAGCCCCACACCGGCCACCACACCGCGGCCCCCAAGAACCTGATCGATTCTGGACGACTGCACCCCGACGGCAGCGCACCCGATGTGGCCGATCTCGCGGCCGGGGCAGCCGAGGCCGCCGAGGCTCGGCGCCTGCCCGACCAGGTCCGGGTTCGGATGGCCAAGCTGCAGGCGTTGCAGGCGGAAGGCATCGACGCCTACCCGGTGGGTCAGGCGCCCAGCCACACGGTCACCGAGGCAGTCGAGTCGGCCGCCGACACCGCGGTCTGCGTCGCCGGACGCGTGCTGCGGCTCCGCGACTACGGCGGCGTACTGTTCGCCCAGCTGCGCGACTGGTCCGGCGAAGTCCAACTGCTGCTGGACAATTCGCTCCTGACCGGCAGCACCGTCACCGAATTCACCGGCGCCATCGACCTCGGCGACCTGATCGAGGTCTCCGGCGTCATGGGCGCCAGCCGCAACGGCACGGTGTCGGTGCTGGTGCACGACTGGCGCCTGATCGGCAAGTGCCTGCGGCCGCTGCCCGACAAGTGGAAGGGCCTGACCGACCCCGAGGCCCGCGTCCGCACTCGCTACTTGGACCTCGCCATCAACACCGAGTCGCGGGAGCTGATCACCGCCCGCAGCCGGGTGCTGCACGCCATCCGGGAAACCTTGGTGGGCAAGGGTTTCCTGGAGGTCGAGACGCCGATCCTGCAGCAGATCCACGGCGGCGCGAACGCCCGGCCGTTCGAGACCCACATCAACGCCTACGACCTGGACCTGTACCTGCGCATCGCCCCCGAGCTGTACCTGAAGCGGCTGTGTGTGGGCGGTGTCGAGCGCGTCTTCGAGCTGGGCCGCGCGTTCCGCAACGAAGGCGTGGACTTCAGCCACAACCCCGAGTTCACCCTGCTGGAGGCGTACCAGGCGCACGCCGACTACAACGTCTGGATCGACGGCTGCCGCGAGATCATCCAGAACGCCGCGGCGGCCGCCAACGGCGCGCAGGTGGTCATGCGCCCAGGGCCCGACGGAAGCCTTACGCCCGTTGACATCTCGGGCATCTGGCCCGTCAAGACGGTGCACGACGCGGTATCCGAGGCACTGGGCGAGCACGTCACCCCGGAGACCGACGTGGCGACGCTGCGCAAGCTGTGCGACGGCGCGACGATCCCGTACCGGACCCACTGGGACGCCGGCGCGATCGTGCTGGAGCTGTACGAGCACCTCGTCGAAGACCGCACCGAGGCACCGACGTTCTACAAGGACTTCCCCACCTCCGTGTCGCCACTGACCCGCCCGCACCGCAGCATCCCGGGCGTTGCCGAACGGTGGGACCTGGTGGCCTGGGGTGTCGAACTCGGGACCGCCTACAGCGAGCTCACCGATCCGGTGGAACAGCGCCGGCGGCTCGAAGAGCAGTCGCTGCTGGCGTCCGGCGGCGATCCCGAGGCCATGGAGTTGGACGAGGACTTCCTGCAAGCCATGGAATACGCGATGCCGCCGACCGGCGGTCTGGGCATGGGGGTCGACCGCGTGGTCATGCTGATCACCGGTCGCAGCATCCGCGAGACGCTGCCGTTCCCCCTCGCGAAGCCTCGGTGAACAACGGTCGAATCTTCGGTTCGGATGTTTGCTGGAACCGCCAGGTGAGGGCCATCGGGACCTAGCGCGCACACAGGAGCCTCCCAGGTTTGGGCGGCACCCTGGCGTCGTGACGATCGGGGCGACGAACGCCGGGCTCTATGGCGAGCAACATGTTTCGTTGACGCACGGCTGGCTACCCTTCACCGTCCAGGCCCTCGCGGTGGCGGTGCTGATCGTCGCGGTGGGCTGGCGTAACAGCCGGTGGCGCGCCGTGTGGCTGCCCGTCGCCGCCATATCCGGCTTGCTGGTGACGGCCGCCGCACGCTGGGTCGTGGCATCACAGGGCTGGTCCGACGATCCCGCGCCGACCCGGCTGTGGATCTGGACCGCGGTGACCGGCGCCGCGGTGGTTCTGCTGATCGTCGGCTGGCACGCCACCCGCTGGTGGCGCCGCGGGCTCGCGGTGCTGTCGGTGCCGCTGTGCGTGCTGTCCACGGGGCTGACGCTCAATGCCTGGGTCGGGTACTTCCCGAATCTCGACACCGCGTGGGAACAGGCCAACTCGGCGCCGCTGCCCAACCAGACGCGACCCGAGACCGTGGTCGCGATGCAGAAGGCGCGGCGGATACCGAGCAAGGGCAGTGTCGTCGAGGTCCAAACAGGTTCGGCGGCATCGGGATTCAAGCACCGCGACGAATACGTGTACCTGCCGCCGGCGTGGTTCGCCAGCAATCCGCCGCCGCAGCTGCCGATGGTGATGATGATCGGCGGTGAGTTCAACACCCCCGCCGACTGGCTGCGGGCCGGTAACGCGATCACGACGGTCGACGACTTCGCCGCCGCGCATCATGGCAACGCCCCGGTGCTGGTGTTCGTCGACCCCGGTGGTTCGTTCAACAACGACACCGAATGCGTCAACGGGCCCCGCGGCAACTCCGCCGACCACCTGATCAAGGACGTGCTCCCCTACATGAGCGCCAATTACGGTGTGAGTACCGACCGGCGGCACCGCGGCATCGTCGGCTGGTCCATGGGTGGCACCTGCGCGGTCGATCTGACGGTGATGCATCCCGATCTGTTCAGCGCCTTCCAGGACATCGCCGGGGACATCGCGCCGAATGCCGGTGACCGGCCACAGACCGTTCAGCGACTGTTCGGTGGCAGCACCGCCAAATACGCCGACTGGGACCCGATGACGGTGATGTCCCGTCGCACTTACGACGACATCGCGGCCTGGTACGACATCAACGGACCCGAGCTCTCCCGCAGCCCGCTGCCCGCGCAAACGATTGCGGCACATACGCTCTGCGGCGTCGGCAGCACCCGTGGCATCCGGTGCGCCGTCGTGGAACGGCCGGGCAAGCACGACTGGCCGTTCGCCGCGCAGGCATTCAGCGCGGCGTTGCCGTGGCTGGCCGGCCAACTCGGAACACCGGGTGTGTCGCCGCTGCCGTTGCCTGCTGCGACGGCACCGGCCATGCCGGTCGAAGCCGCGCGCCGGTGACCTAGTAGTCGGCTTCGGCGGCCAGGATCTCGGCGAGGAACGCATCGGGGCCGGGCGCCGCGAGCCGGGCCCGCACGTAGCGCCGGACCCGGTCCCGGACCGCTTCCGTCTCGCCGGCCCCGGCGCCCACCGTCACGGTGGTGTCGGTCCAATCATGGCCCCACGCTTGGTTTTCCGTGGCCGGCAGCGGCAGGGTGGCGTTTCCGTCGACGTCGAGCGTGCCGCCGCTGGTGATCGAACCCGAGTCCAGCCGCACCGGGATACCGTCCGCCGGACCGATGGTGGCCACCCGGATGTCGGCGACGACCGCTCCGTCACGGGCCCGCACAGACCAGTCGATGGTGTGCTCGGCCGCGTCGAACGTCCGCGGTGGCACGGCGGTCCACGAGACCGATGCGACGCCGTTCGCGATGGCACCGTCGCCGCCGGCACCGGGTTGCCCGGCGGCGAGCGCATAGTCGTCCTGCCGCGGCGGTCCCTGCGCCGCAAGGACTTCCGACCAGTCCCCCAGCCCGGCTTGTTCGGCGATGTCGACGCAACTGCGGATCAGGTCGACAATCCTGGGGTCTCCGGAGGCCGTTGTGCTCGCCAAGGCCTGACGATGCGGTGCCAGCAGCCCGGCGATGTCCGAATCCAGGGTGTCCTCGGTGAAGTAGTCCTGCAGCGCCGCCGTCGACAGTGCCACCTCGGCGTCCAGCACGACGGCGTCCAGCGGGTTGATGCCGTCGCGGGCGCTGGCGGGCCACCATCGCCGTAGCCAGTGTCCGACGGCCAGACGGCGAAGCGCGGCAAGGGGTTCGGGCCGCGGCAGGACGTCGGCGAGGCCGAGATCGGCGCCGGTTTCCACGGCGGCTTCGGCGGCGGCGACCACCGCGACGTGGCCGAACTCGCCGACCAGCCGCCACAACCAGTCGGCCGCAGCCAGATCCGTGAACGTGATCCGGACCGCCTGCGCTGGGTCCTGGATCGTCCACGCCAGGACTGCGCCGCTCACCTCGAGCACCGCCACCTCCGGCGGTGCCGCGACCTCGGATCCCAAGGCCCACAATCCGGAATCGACAGTGAGTTTCATCCTGCCGCCTCCAATTCCAGCATCGCCTTGATGCGCTGGCGATGATCAAGGCTCACCGATCGGGCGACCCCGTCCAGCAGGCCGCGCACCTCGCCGGCGTCGTCGCAGGATTCCTGCCAGACGTCGCGTCCGTGCAGCCGTGCCCACAGCCGCGAGACATAGGGGCGGACGAACGTCGCGAGGTCGTCGACGACTTGCTGCTGCCGTGGGTGGACCGGGCCACCGTCGGTCAGATACCGGCGGGCGTGCAGCACGTACGCCTCTTTGCGGAGCCGCGCCTGAATCTGGCCCGAAAGGTGGTAGCGCGTGCGGTGATTCACCTCGAGCGGCGCCAGGTCCACCCCCACCTCGATGCCGGCGACCAGCGTGGCCTGGTTGTCCTCGGCGAGGAGACCCCACGGTGCGGCCGCGCGGTCGGCCTCTTCGGCGCACAGGGTCGGCAGGTCCGGCAGTTCGTCGCGGTCGAGGGCACGGCGCAGCGTCGCCCGGACCCGGTCGATGATGCTGCGGTCGAGGGGACGTTCGGCCGCGCGGGAGCCGGCGACCGCCGGCTTCGATTGCGGTGCGGCGGCGGACAACCCGATCTGGTCGACCGACCACGGCGCGGTGGCCCCGGCGTCACGCATCCGGGCGCCGAAGTTGTACGGGGTGGTGTCCCCGATCAGTGCGGTCCAGACCCGTTGCCGCGCGGCGTCGGCGTTGTGACCGCCGTCCGGGCCGAGGACCGTCGTCAGCCCGGCGAGAAACGGCTCGCACGGCGCGTCGCCCACCCTGACGTCGTCCCAACCGGCATCAAGCTGACGCGACAACGTCTCCAGCACAGCGGGATCGGCGAGGTACTCGTGCAGCCGCTCCACCGCGGTGCGGTCCCGGTCGCCGTGCACGTCACGCAACGCCTCCGCGACGACGCGCGAATCATCCTGTCCCGGTTCGCCTCTGGTCGCGGCCAGTTCGAAACACACCGGGAAGTAGAGCTCCTGGGCGTTGCCGGTGGTGATCCGGTCGCGCCGGCGCTGCGCCTTCAAGAGCGCGAACCACTGTGCCGCGGCACGCAACTGAACTGCGTGGTCGACGATCACCTGGCGCATCTCGTCCGCGATATCGGCGGCGACGACGGGCGCCGAGTATTCGGGGTGTGCCCGCAGCCGGAGCACCAGCGGGTCGATGATGCGCTTCACCGCGCGGCTCAGCGGGCCGCCGTCAGGGCTGCTGAGCAGTTCGAGACCGGGCCCGATCTCGCGCCACGCCGCGTCGATGACGGCGCGACGTGGCTGTGGCCCAGTAGTCATCAGCGCGCTCCATCGACGGTGAAGGTCATCATGGCAGCCCAGTAGACGGGGCTCAATTCGGCGTTGCCGGTTCGCCAGCGGCGCAGGCACTGTCGCTGCCAGTGATTCACGGCACGAGCCGGTGTCGTCGCCTCGTGTGCGGTGTCGACGGCGATGATCGCCTCCGACATCGGGTCGGCAGTGCCGGCGGTGGCCGCTCGGTAGCCGGCGGTTGTCGGGAGCGACCAGAGGGTGGCGGTAACCACCTGTGCGCCACCGAGAATCATCGCCGCAACCAGGCCGGTGGCCTCGTCGAACCGGTAGTCGGCGCCGGATGCGCAGGCCAGCAACGCGACCCGGGGCGGAACCGCCAAGTCCATCACCATGATGTCGGCGGCGGTCAGCGGCTCGGGCTCCGCCAGGTGCAAAGCCGCCTGGTCGGCCGAGCCGTCCCGGTCCGGGGCGGCACTGGCGTGCCCGACATACACCAGCCGTGACGGCTGCTGCGTCAACTGGTCCGCCAGCCAGTGCCGGTCGGCGTCGGCTCTACGGAAGAGCTCCACTGGGGCGCTGACCGCCGGGAGCGCGGGGCGCTCGCCGAAGTACCGGGCCAGCACGGTGTCCGGCGCGGGTCGGCCCAGCACCGAACCGAGCGCTGAGTCCGGCCGCTGCCCGGGCACTTTCGGGTCCAGCAGCAGCAGCGGCGGCCCGTCGACCGGTGGCGATTGTCGGCGCGGCGCGTTCGCGATGTTCGGTGGCACCGCCAGCACGAGGTCGGCGAGCTCGATCAGGCGCTGGTCATCGGTGCCGTTGGGCTGCGCGAGCAGGCCCCACGGAACCCGGCTCAGGCGGGCGCTCGGCGATACGAACAGCACCGGCAGCTCCGGGTCATCGGTGTACTGCCGCAGCAGATCCCATGCTTCGTCAGGGAGCAGGGCGCCGAGCAGCCGGGCGAGCTCCCGTTCGCGTGCCACAGCGGCGAACGGACCGGTGGCCAATGACCGGGTCAATGCCTCGGGAAGTTGTTCGCCGTCAAGCGGATCCGGCAATGCCTCCGCCAGTGCCGCGGTGACCGCGAGAACAACGTCCTCGGCGACGACCGAGGTGACCAGCCGCTCGGGTGCGCCGACGACCCGGAGGCTGACGTACGTCGCGATGCCGATGTCGGCGAAGCGGAGCACCAACGTCGTTGTGGTGTCCTGAGTTACGGGCATGTCGACCATGCCTCCTGGTCCGCGGTGACCGCGCGGCCGTAACGCCTCTGGGCCAGTTCGCGGTAGCGCGCCAGCACCGGCTCGCCGCCGGGCTCCATCTGCAGCGGCGGCAGCGGCCCGAGCCGGATGAGGCCGGCCGCACCGACCGCGACCGGGCCGGACGCGACCGACGCGAGTTCGTCGACGTCGAGAACCGGCGCGGCCGTCGTGGTGGCCCGGGCCCACTCAAGCGGGCCGCTCGCCGCGGCATCGACGCTGAACGCCCCTCGGGCGCTGTGATATTCGATCAGTTCGCCGACCAGTGCCGGGTTCTGCGATTCCCATGCCACCGCGAAGGCACCGGCAAGCAACGGTGCCGCCACCCCGGTGGCCCATCGCGAGCGCGCGTCGGCGTCGGTGATCGAGTACCGCACCGAGTCGACGGCCAGCGCTGCGGGCAACTTCAGGTCGGCAGCAGCGGCCAATTTGTCCATGCCGGAACGGTATTGGTCGGTGCCGGGTTCGGCGGACCACGTCCCGAGCCCGCCGCGGTAGCGGGCTTCGGCCTGCGCCCACGTGTCGGCGGGATTGCCTGCGGCATCGAAGCCGAGCTCCGCCAGTCCCTCGGCGCGCCAGACGGTGCCGAGTTGGTCATCCAACCGTGCGTACTGCAGCCAACTGCTGCGCGGTGAGGAATCCAGGCACGCCCGGGCCTGATCGATCAATGCCCGGGCCTCGTCGTATCGGCCCCGGAAGATGGCGATCCAGCTGCGCTGCAACAAGATGCGGTGTACGTGCAGGGGCTTGCCGAGCTCACGCCAGTGCCGTTCGGCGTGCCCCCAGCATTCGTCGGCGGCCTGCAGGGCACCCGCAGCCAGGCGGGTCAGCCCGAAGTACAGCCAGCAGCGGGACACTTCGTGAGCCCGCGCCTGCCGCGCGATCTCGGGATACGCCGCGGTGACGAGTGCCTCAGTATCCTGCTGGTCGCCGGCCAGCCAGCTCACCGCAGCCCGCTCCAATTGTGCTCGGGCGGTGGCCAATTCCCAGCCGCGAGCCTGTGCCCGGGCCTCCGCGCGCCGCAGCCACGGCACTGCCTCTTCCACCTTGCCGGTTTCGATGCAGAACCGCGCGTAGCCGAGCGCGCCGGTGACCCAGAGATATTCACGTTCCAGAGTGTCGGCCGGCGTCGCGATCGCGGCCAGCACGTCCTCCCACAGCGGCACCGAGCGGACGTGCAGATCGTCGTCGCAGAGCGCGAGCGCGCACAGGATGCGGGCGTGGGTCAACAGGTAGGTGTGTTCGTCCTGCAGATCGGCGTACGAGGGCTTGGCATCGAGTGCGGTCAGGGACTGCGCCGCCCCTTCGTGGTCGCCGATGGCAGCGGACAGGCCGGTCCGCAGAAAGGTGGCCCGGCGGCGGTAGCGGCTGAGCATGTGATCCGCGTCCTCCGGGGTCATGGTCATCTGCGCGACGATCTCGGCCGGCGCGCGGCCGGCCAGGATCGATGCGTAGATGTCGAGGCAGTCGTCGATGCGCCGAATGCACTCGCGCACCCCGTCCAGGGCGCTGCGGATCAGATAGATCTCGCCGAGCTGGGCGAAGACCTCGAGCATCAGGTCATCACGGTCGGCGGCTTCGATGGCGGGCATCAGCGACAGCAGCAGTTCCTTGGCTGTCACCTCGTCGGCGGCGAACATCAGCGCGCGGGCGCGGGCGAGTTCGCCGGTGGTCGACACGGCCGCATCATAAGTCGAGCGGCGGATGCATTGTCTGCACCCGCCGCTCGGGCAGCCCCGGGCATGTCAGCCGCAGGACACCTTGATCTCGAAGTTCTTCGAGATCATCCCCGCCATGGGGTTCTTCATGTCGGCACCGGCGGCCTGCCCGGTGATGGTGTACGTGCTGCCGTCGACCTTGACGTCAGCGGAGCCGGTCTTCATGCCGCCCATCTCCGACACCGCGAGCGCGTTGCCGTCGACAACCAGGCCCAGGGACTGCACCTTCGGCGGCGAAGCGTCGGTCATGACCACGCCCAGGCCCTGCGCGCCACCGCCGATGGGTGCGCTGGCGATGTTGATGCTGCCGCCCTGCTTCACGCAGGTCACCGACTTCAGGTCCAGGCCGGCCAGGTCCTGGCCCTCGACCTTGACGACGGTGTTGCCGCTGTTCGTCACCGAACCCGGGCCGGACGCCTTCGGGCCGTCCGCCTTGTCGGTGGAGCAGCCGATGAGAGTGGCGCCCACGGCCAGCAAGCCGACACCAGCGGCCAGAGTGCGATTGATGTTCATGGCAGAGGGTTTCCCTTCCTCGTTACGCCGCCCCAGTGGCGTCGTCGTGCCGTAAGTACACGCGGACGCCGCGGCTACCGATCCCAAGTTTGTGGCGCGGTACGGTGAAGCCATGGCCGACGAAACCGAGCCCATCGACGCCGAGGTCGTGCCATTGGATCCGGCGCCCGCGCCGGTGCCGGTGTCCCCGCCTGTCGATCCGGGCTACACCCCCGACGGTGTCCCGACCTTCGAGTCGGTGCGCGAGAAGATCGAGAACCGGTACGGCACCGCGATCGGCTCGGCCGAGCTGGCCGCGGACACCCCCGAGGGCCGGTCGGTCGAGGAACAGTACGAAGCGCGCCAGAAGGCCGCCGCGGAACGCCTCGAGCAGATCCGCCGCTCGATGCACGACGGCTGACTTGCGCACCTTCACCATCGCCGAGCGCCGCAATCGCTTGGCGCAACGCCATTTCCTGAGCGATTCGGCGTCGACCCCCGCCGAGGTGACCCGGGCGCTGGTGGGCCTGCACGGCACCGATCCCGCCACCCCGTACCTGTCCCTGTGGGCCCGACTGTCCGGTTTCACCGTGGACGATCTCGACGCAGCGCTGTACCGGGGCCGGCATCTGGTCAAGCACATGGCCATGCGCCGGACGCTGTGGGTCGTGCACACCGCCGACCTGCCCGCGGTTCAGGCCGCGGCCAGCCACCGCGTGGCCGCCACCGAGCGCAAACGACTGATCGGCGACGTCGAGAAAGCCGGTATCGCGGCCGACGGCGCGGCGTGGCTGGAGCTGGCATCGGCTGCGGTGCGTCAGCACCTGGAAGCGGGTTCGACGGCCGGCACCGCCGCGCTCCGGGCCGAGCTGCCCGAGTTGGCCGGCAGCTGGAACCCCGCGCCCGGAAAGAGCTGGGGCGCAACCACTCCCGTCGCGCCACGGGTGATGACGGTGCTGTCCGCACAGGGGCACATCCTGCGCGGCCCCAACGACGGCATGTGGACGACATCGCGGCCGCTGTGGGCCGCGGCGTCGCACTGGCTGGCTGAACCGATCGCGGCGACGGACCCTGATGCCGCACGCGACACATTGCTGCGTACCTGGTTGCGCACGTTCGGGCCGGCAACGGCCACCGACATCAAGTGGTGGTTCGGTCACACGCTGACCTGGGCCCGTGCGGGACTTCGCTCGATCGAGGCAGTGGAAGTGGCGCTGGAGGGCAGCGATGACGTCGGGTTCGTCCTGCCCGACGATCTCGACGACACTCCCCCGGTTTCCCCGTGGGGCGCGCTGCTGCCCGGGTTGGACGCGACCGTCATGGGCTGGCAGGCCCGTTCCTGGTACCTCGGCCCGTACGCGGGACAGCTGTTCGACCGTTCCGGCAACGCCGGTCCCACGGTGTGGTGGGACGGCCGCGTCGTCGGCGCCTGGGGTCAGGACCCCGACGGCCGGGTGCAGCTGTCGTTTGTCGAGGACGTCGGCGCGTCAGCTCGGAAGGTCCTGCAGCGCAAGGCTTCCGAGCTGACGGCCTGGCTCGACGGCGTGCGCGTCAAGCCGCGCTTCCCGTCACCGCTGAGCCAGGCCCTCTACCGCTGACCTAGGCACTCACCTTGCGCCGCCTGGTCTTCGGCGGATCCGGTACGACAGCCGGCAACAGCTCGGCGAGGAACTGCCCGGTGTAGCTGTCGGGGTGGGCTGCGACGTCTTCCGGCGTGCCGGACACCACGACGGTGCCGCCACCGGCGCCACCTTCGGGACCCATATCCACGATCCAGTCCGAGGTCTTGATCACGTCGAGGTTGTGCTCGATGACAATGACGGTGTTGCCCTTGTCGACCAGGCCGTTGATCACCTTGAGTAGCTTGCGGATGTCCTCGAAGTGCAGGCCGGTGGTCGGCTCGTCGAGGATGTAGACGGTGCGCCCGGTCGACCGCTTCTGCAGCTCGGCGGCCAGCTTAACGCGCTGCGCCTCACCACCGGACAGCGTCGGGGCGGGCTGGCCCAGCCGCACGTAGCCGAGGCCGACGTCGACCAGCGTCTTGAGGTATCGGTGGATCGAGCTGATGGGCTCGAAGAACTCGGTGGCCTCCTCGATGGGCATGTCGAGGACCTCCGAGATGGTCTTGCCCTTGTAGTGCACCTCGAGCGTCTCCCGGTTGTACCGGGCGCCCTGGCACACCTCGCACGGGACGTACACGTCCGGCAGGAAGTTCATCTCGATCTTGATGGTGCCGTCACCTGAACACGCCTCGCAGCGGCCACCTTTCACGTTGAACGAGAACCGGCCCGGCTGGTAGCCGCGGACCTTCGCCTCGGTCGTGGCCGCGAACAGCGTGCGGATCTTGTCGAACACCCCGGTGTAGGTGGCCGGGTTGGACCGCGGGGTGCGGCCGATCGGCGACTGGTCGACGCGCACCAGCTTGTCCAGTTGGTCGAGCCCGTTGATCCGAGTGTGGCGTCCCGGCACCTGCCGGGCACCGTTGAGTTTGTTGGCCATGACGGTCGCGAGGATGTCGTTGACCAACGTCGACTTGCCCGAGCCCGAGACTCCCGTGACCGAGGTCAGCACACCCAGTGGGAAAGCGACGTCGACCTCTTTGAGGTTGTGTTCCCGCGCGCCGACGACCGTGATCTGCCGCTTGCGGTCGACCGGACGGCGGATGGGCGGCACCTCGATCTGCTCCCGTCCCGAAAGATAGGCGCCGGTAAGCGATTTGGTGTTCTTCAGGAGCTCCTTGTAGGTGCCGCTGTGCACGATCTGGCCACCATGCTCACCGGCCGCGGGACCGATGTCGACGACCCAGTCGGCGTGCGCGATGGTGTCGAGGTCGTGCTCGACGACGATCAGCGTATTGCCGAGGTCGCGCAGCCGCACCAGGGTGTCGATGAGCCGGCGGTTGTCCCGCTGGTGCAGGCCGATGGACGGCTCGTCGAGCACGTAGAGGACACCGACGAGGCCGGAGCCGATCTGCGTGGCCAGCCGGATGCGCTGCGCCTCACCGCCGGACAGCGTGCCGGCGGCCCGCGACAGGGTCAGATAGTCGAGGCCGACGTCGAGCAGGAAGCCCAGCCGCGACTGCACCTCTTTGAGCACCTGGCCGGCGATGGCCTGCTCGCGCGGGCCGAGGGTCAGCGCGTTGAGGAACGTCGAGCAGTCCGAGATGGACAGATCACACACCTGCGCAATGGATTTCGCGTCGTCGTCCGCGGACAGCGTGACGGCCAGGATCTCCGGCTTGAGTCGGGTGCCGGCGCACTCGGGGCACGGGATGTCCCGCATGAAGCCCTCGTAGCGTTCCTTCATCTGCTCGGATTCGGTCTGCTCCATACGGCGCTGCAGGAACGCGAGCACGCCTTCGAAGTCGGCATAGTACGAGCGCGTGCGGCCGTACCGGTTCTTGTACCGGACGTGCACCTGGTGGTCGGAGCCTTCCAGAATGGCCTTGCGCGCCTTGGCCGGAAGCTTCTTCCACGGGGTGTCGATGTCGAAGCCCAGCTCCTCACCGAGCCCGGCCATCATGCGGGTGAAGTAGTCGGAGTTGTGGCCCATGGACCACGGCGCCACCGCACCCTCGGCGAGCGTCAGCTCCGGGTCCGGCACGACGAGCTCGGGGTCGACTTCCTTCTTGATGCCCAGACCGGTGCACTCCGGGCAGGCGCCGTACGGCGAATTGAACGAGAACGACCGCGGCTCAAGGTCATCGACGGCCAGCGGGTGCGCGTTGGGGCAGGCCAGCTTCTCCGAGAAGCGCTGCTCCCGCTGCGGGTGGTTGTCGTCACGGTCGACGAACTCGAGGACGACGATGCCGTCCGCGAGACCGAGCGCGGTCTCGACCGAATCGGTCAGACGTTGTTTGGCGCTGGCCTTGACGGTGAGGCGGTCGACGACCACCTCGATGTCGTGCTTCTCCTGCTTCTTGAGCTTCGGCGGGTCGGTCAGCGAGTGCACGACGCCGTCGACCCGCACGCGGCTGTAGCCCTGACCGTTGAGCTTGTCGAAGAGGTCGACGAACTCGCCCTTACGGGTGCGCACCACCGGGGCGAGCACCTGGAAGCGGATGCCCTCATCCATCGCGAGGACCTGGTCGACGATCTGCTGCGGCGTCTGCCGGGCGATGCGCTCACCACACACCGGGCAGTGCGGTGTGCCGGCGCGCGCGTAGAGCAGGCGCAGGTAGTCATAGACCTCGGTGATGGTGCCGACGGTCGAACGCGGGTTCCGGTTGGTCGACTTCTGGTCGATGGACACCGCGGGCGACAGGCCCTCGATGAAGTCCACGTCCGGCTTGTCCATCTGACCCAGGAACTGGCGGGCGTACGCCGACAGCGACTCGACGTAGCGGCGCTGCCCCTCGGCGAAGATGGTGTCGAACGCCAGCGAGCTCTTACCCGAACCCGACAGGCCCGTGAACACGATCAGCGAGTCTCTGGGCAGGTCAAGGTCGATTCCCCGCAGGTTGTGCTCGCGCGCACCTTTGACGATCAGACGGTCCGACACACGTATCCCTTCACCAGTCTGGGCAATCCAGACACCACATCGCCATGCTAGGTGTCCCCACCGACAAGTCCGGATACGGTGGCGTCATGACAGTCGTCAATGACACGTACACCGGCCACGTCGACGCGGGCACCGCGGCCCGTCGCACCCTTCCCGCCGCGACGATCGTCAAGGCATCTGTCGGGCCGATGGACAACAACGCGTACCTCATCACGTGCTCCGCGACCGGAAAAACGCTGCTCATCGATGCCGCGAACGACGGACCGGCACTCGTGGAGCTGATCAGGTCGCAGGCGCCGGACGTCGAACTCATCGTCACCAGCCACCAGCACTTCGACCACTGGCAGGCCCTGGCGGAAGTGGCCGAGGCCACAGGTGCGCCCACCGCCGCGCACGCGCTGGACGCCGAGCCGCTGCCGGTGAAGCCCGACCGGATCCTCGCCGACGGCGACACCATCACGATCGGCAACCTGACCTTCGACGTCATCCATCTGCAGGGTCACACCGAGGGTTCGGTGGCGTTGGCGCTGCGCGGCGCCGACGGCGAGGTCACCCACCTGTTCACCGGTGACTGCCTGTTTCCCGGCGGCGTCGGCAAGACATGGCAAGAGGGAGACTTCGAGCGGCTGCTCGGCGACGTCACCCGCAAGGTCTTCGACGTCTACCCCGATTCGACGGTCATCTACCCCGGCCACGGCGACGACACCACACTCGGCACCGAACGGCCGCATCTCGAGGAGTGGCGGGCGCGCGGCTGGTAGGTCAGCCCACGCACTGACCCGTCGGGACGGGTTGGGTATTGCCGACCAGTGCCAGCTGGGGTCCAACTTCCTTCGCCGTCAACGCGAAACTTGTGTCGGGGTCGTCCTGCGCCGCCCCGAAGACCACCCCGCGCACCCGGCCGTCCAGGTCGATCACCGGGCCGCCTGAATTTCCTTGCTGTACAGCACCTCTGAGTGCATACACCTCGCGCGTCACCGTGCCGGTGCGGAAGATGTCCGGCCCCTGGAGCTTGATGACCTCACGGACCCGCACCGGTTTGGCCTCGTACGGGCCGCCGTGCGGGAAGCCGAGTGCGGCCGCGTCGGCACCGCTGACGGCAGGCGCCTCGGAGAACATCAACGGGGCCGTCGGCAGGTCCGGCACCGCGAGGATCGAGATGTCCATGTTCGGGTCGAACGACACCACCTGGCCGTTGTACTTGGCGCCGCCGACTTCGACGGACACTTCGTCGGTCCCCGCGACGCCGTGTGCCGTCGTCATCACACGCTTGGGGCCGACCACAAACCCGGTGCCCTCCAACCGCTTTCGGCAGCTGTGGGCGATGCCGTGGACCCGCACCACACTCGCCTGCGCGGCAGTCACCGCGGGGTTGTTGGCCACATTGGGGTCAGGAGGCGCGACAGCCGGGATCGTCGATTCGGTCTCCGACGCGATCGCGGACGTCGTCGGCGTAGGTGCCGCGGGCTGGTTCTTACCCGCGCAGCCGGCGACCAGTGTGGCGGCCAATGACAACGTCACCCATGACGCACGGACGAGACTTCTTCGAGCCATGGCCCGAACTTTACGGGCACGAAAAAACTGAGGCCCCCGGCAGTACGCCGAGGGCCTCAGGAAATCGAACCTTACGAGGTGTGGACGATCAGCACGTCGACCTTGGCGCGGCGGGCCACGTTGGCCGGCACCGAGCCCAGCAGGCGGCCGGCGATGGTGCTCAGACCGACGTTACCGACGACCAGCAGGTCAGCGTTGGAATTCTCGGCCAGGTCGACGAGAGCGTCGACGGGAGCCCCGACGATGGCCTTCTCCTCGACCTGGGTCGCACCAGCAGCCTCGGCACGGTCGCGGGCCTCACGCAGGATCGCGTAGATCGGCGCATCGCCGTGCACCTTGTAACCCTCGTCCTTCAGGACATCGGCCGCACGCTGATCATCGGCGTGCGGGAAGTAGGCGGTTGCCACGACCAACTTCGCATTGGCCCCCGCGGCGATCTGGGCAGCGCGCTCCACGGCGCGCAGTGACGAATCCGATCCGTCCGTACCGACGACCACGGTCTGGTAGCCGCTCATCAATGGCCTCCCGTTATCCAGGTTTGTGTATCCGGCGTTCTGTCCGGCATCCCCGCAGACAGTAGCCGCTGAAACGTGGCCATTGGTGCGGTTTCACCACACAAGTTCGCCGGCGACACGGTGAAAAATGTGCTTTACCGGCACCGATGTTAGCGGCAGGAGCCGCAACGAGCTTGCCAATAGTGACCAAACGACTGGGTGTTTCGTCCCGTGAGGTAGAACGCTTCCGACCCGTGATCGTTAGCCACGACCGAAATACAGCTCCTGCGTGGCAACGCACACCAATTGCCCGGCACGGTTGTACATCGTCCCGCTGGCCAGTCCGCGGCCCCCGATTCCACTCGGCGAGGTCTGGTCGGACAGCACCCAATCACTCAGATCGACCGGCCGGTGAAACCACAGCGCATGGTCGATCAGCGCGGAGAAGGTGTGGGCCGGCAGCGCACCGCGCGGGATCATCGCCGCCTCCAGCATGGTGGTGCCGGTTAGATATGCCAGCAGCCCGGCGTGCAGGGCCGGGTCGTCGGGGATCGCGTCGGTCGGGCGCCACCACATCCGCAGGTGCGGTGCCGAATCCGACGAGTCCTTGGCCAGCCGCGGGTGCGGATCGATGTAGCGCAGCTCGAACGGTTGGTCACGGACCCAGAAGCCGTCTGATTCGTCGGCGTAGCCGGCGAGCTGTTCGGCCATTGTCGGTACCGAAAGCGGTTCCGGCACATCAGGAATCGTCGCCTGGTAGTCGAGAGCGTCGACCGGGGTGCTGAACGACGCCAGCGCCTCGAGCAGGATCTCGCCGTCCTGAAGGGCGGTGATGCGGCGCGTAGCGAGCGTGCCGCCGTCGCGCGCGGCGTCGACCTGGACCTCGACCGGCTTTCGCGCGTCACCGGCACGCAGGTAGTAGACGTGCAGGCTGTGCGCGGCGCGTCCGGGCGCGGTCCGGCTCGCCGCCACCAGCACCTGACCGGCGAGATGACCGCCAGCGATGTGGTGGCTGGGATTGTCGAGCTGGGTGGCCACGAAGTGGTGGTCGTCGGTCTGATCCACCAGCAGCGTGCTCACGAGGTCAGACAAGGTCGGCGAACTGTACGTCACCCGAGGCATCTTGCCCGAGGTGTTGACACACCTATTCGTCGGTAGCGCTGATCGCCGCGGTGACTGACGTCACCGTCGGAGATTTATCCACAAGCTCATCGAATTCTGTTGTGGCGCGTCAGATCGACAGGTAGACTCGAACACATGTTCGAACATGTGGGTGTCGATGGCACGGGAGTTCTCGTGCACGACGTCTCCGTGGTCGACTCCATGATCCATTTCGCGCGGGTGTCGAATATCGCCGAGTCCGGGAAGTTCACGGCCATTGCCGACCTGGCGATGTTGCGTGTCGACGATCAAGATGGCCGGCAGTGGTGGGCGTGCGATGGCTGGGATGCCGCCGTCGCCGAAGTCGGAGCCGCGCTGGGCCTGGGGAAGCGCGAAGCCTCGGGACAGTTGTCGATCGCGGTCGCGTTGCGCTTCCGGCTACCGAAGGTGGCGGCGGTGTTCGCCGACGGCGGAGTGTCGACGCGGACGGTATCGCTGATCTGCTGGCGCACCCGACTGGTGGAGGACCCGAACACGCTCGCTGTCATCGATGCCGCGTTGGCGGGGGCGTTGTGTGAGTGGGCGGGGTTGTCGCGCAAGAAGATTGAACGCAAGATCGACGGCTGGGTGCAGAAGTTCGATCCGGC
>NZ_JMLM01000026.1:0-68120 GCF_000686745.1 Mycobacterium sp. UNC410CL29Cvi84 | reverse complement strand
GCTCCTTGACCTCATCACCAAGTGTCGACGGACTCGACTTCGGTCGCCGGGTCCTCGGTTCAAGCACCGCAGCCTGACCATCTGTCACGGCCCGTTTACGTAACGCGTAGAACGACTTTCGAGAAATTCCATGCTCGACGCAGAACGTCGAGACCGCCCCACGAGGCGCGTCATCGGGCCACTGCGCGATCGCCAGACGGACACGAGGATCGATGGGTTCATTGACAGCCACCGCCCGAGCCTGGTGGCAGAAGTGTCACCACCAAGACCACCGGAACTGTCACCGATGTCCTGATGCAGAACTGTCACCGATGTCTTGAGACATAACACCGGCGTGAGTCCCATGCCTAATTGTATCGAACATATGTTCGAACAACAAGGGATTTCTCTGCCTGTATCAGCACATCGGTGACGGTTCGAACGATCTCGGCGGGGGCAGTTGTGATCACCGAACTTGGGCTACGACCCCATGAACCGGGCGCGTCGTCGATGCGGCTCCGAATGCGCCGATGCAGGCTGGGCGGCGGGGCGCGGCGCCGGACGGATACGCGGGCGCGGAGGCGGCGCGTGCGCCGGCGCGGCGGGGAGTTTCACTCGCCCTAGCGAACTGCGCCGCCACCCAAAGATCTACGGCCGATACGGCGTGATCCGTGGCAGCCACGCCGGTACCGATTGGCAGTAGCGCCGGTACTCGTCGCCGAATTGCCTCAGCAGCGTGGGCTGCTCATAGAAGTAGACGAACGCGGCCGTCCCCAACACGAAAAAGGCTGCATACCAAAGCAGTACCGGCTGACCGAGAACCAACGCCTGCCCGACGATGACGGCCGCGACCGCGAGGTACATCGGGTTGCGGACGTACCGGTGCGGCCCCGTCACGACCAGACTCTGGGTCGGTGCCGCCGGCAAGGGCGTGCCGAGCCCATCGCTGGCGAATTTGTAGATGGCCGCGAGCAGCACCGGGAGCCCGAGAACGATCAGCACCACGCCGCCCACCCATGCGCCAGGCAGGCCGAACAGGTCACCGATCCGCCGCCAACCGGTGAGCGAATACGGGATCAGGCCGGCCATGGTGCCGGGCACAACGACGGTGAAAACCGCACTGCGCACCAGGCTTTGGCGGCGCAGGGACGCCGATGCGGGCATGGCTCAGGCCGCGAACGCCGACGTCAGCTGGACCCGGATGACCGGATCGGACTCGAGGCGATGCCGCAGCGCACTCTCGAACTGCCAGATGGACGCGAGGTCGTGGTCCAGCCGGCAGTCCACGGCGGCGGCCGTGCCCGACGGCGGCGGGCTGTCGGCGATGTGGTCGGCGACGGGTTCGAGCAAGGTCCGCGGCGCCGCGAGGTAGTAACCGGGATCCGGACCGCCGACCTCGGCCGCGTACAGCAGCCCATGCTCGGTGATGATGATGTGCGTGGCCAGGACCCGCACCGGCGCGTGCCGCTCGGCGGTGCCCCATTCCTCGGCCGCCAACCGGCCCTGGATGACGTGCAGTCGCACGTCATCCGTGAGGAATTTCGTGAAGTCACCCGGCGCGAGCACACGGGCCGATGCGAGGTCGGCATTCAGGCTGCCGCACAGCATCTCGCCGATGTAATTGAACAACCGATCGCTCATGACGCGCTCCCATCGGGCCGGTACCTTGAGCCTGCACCCGAGCGGCGGCGAACGTCAATGGTTGATCAGAGTTGTGGGCCCTCCGCGCGAAGATCGTCGACCGCCGTCATGGCGTCACGCAGTTTCGCCAGCCACTCTTCGGCATGCTCGCCGACCAATCGGACCGACCACGCCAGCGCATCGGACCGCGACCGCGCCACGCCCGCGTCGACCAGGGTGTCGAGGACCTGACGCTCGGGCTGCTTCAGCCGGGTCATCACCGGAACAGCCAAGTGGGTGAACAGAATTCGCTCCGACTCCCCCACCGACACACCCCAGGCCACCTTGCGGCCGTAGCGAGCTTCGGCCTCATCGGCGATCCGCATGCGCTCGGACCGGGTCTCTTCCCGGAAGCGCGCCACCCGCCCGGAGGCCCGGGCGGCCGTTTCCGGATTCTCCGGCTCGGGCAGCCGCCCGATGACCACGATCTCCTCGCGGTCCACCGTGACGTCCGGGTCTCCGGCGAACCATTCTTCCGGGAGCCGCCCGGCGAACCAGTCGGCGGCGTCGCCCGCATCGGGCTGCCCTGCTTGTTGCCAGCCGCCGCGGCGGTCCTGGCCTGAATGATGGTGCCTCATGCTTACATGATTACACCGTTACATCAGAGTTGAAACGGCCTTTCACCCGAGGCGAACACCGGCTCCGTCAGAGGTTGCGGCGCAACACCACGCCACCCGCCACCAGCAGCGCTAGCGCCAGCAATATCGCCCAACCGGTGCCCACGAACACGCCGACCAGGACGACGGCGACGATCGCGGGCGATGCCAGGAACAGGATCATGCCCGGGTGCTGTTTTGCGACAGCCAGGGCGCTCTTCGCCCGAATCGGGTCGATTTCCTTACGTGCCATGGGAACCAGAATGCCACCCGGCCCGACCAAATGAAGAGGTACGGCAGATCACAACCTACCTATACCCCCTATGGGTATATACTCCGAGGCATGAGTCAGGTACTTGAAGTTCAGGGAATGTCGTGCGGACACTGCGTCGCGTCCATCACCTCAGCTGTCGAGCCACTGCCCGGCGTGACCGGTGTCGAGGTGGACCTCAAGGCCGGAACCGTACGAGTCGACGGCGAGCCTGATCGGGCCGCTGTTGCCGCCGCGATCGAAGACGCCGGATACGACGTCGTCCAACCAGCATGACCACGTCGGTCACGCTGTCCGTGGGCGGCATGACGTGTTCGTCGTGCGCGGCCCGAATTGAGAAGCGGCTCAACCGGATCGACGGTGTTCACGCCAGCGTGAACTTCGCGACCGAGCAGGCGGCCATCACCTACCCGGACAGCGTGACCACCGACGAACTGGTCGCGGCCGTCGAGGCCACGGGCTACACCGCGAGCGTCGACAAGGCCGACACCCCCACCGAAACGGCGTACCTGCCGCGCCTGCTGGTGTCACTGGCCCTGACGATCCCCGTCCTCGCACTGTCGATGATCCCGGCCCTGCAGTTCCCGCACTGGCCGCTCTGGGCGCTGGCGCTCACCACCCCGGTGGTGCTGTGGGGCGCCTGGCCGCTGCACCACGCCGCATGGACCAACCTCCGACACGGCGCGGCGACCATGGACACCCTGGTGTCGCTCGGCGTTCTCACGTCGTACCTGTGGTCGGCATGGATGCTGGCGATGGGCAGCGACCACCTCTATCTCGAGGTCGCCGCCACCGTCACCACATTGATCCTGGCCGGCAAGTTCTTCGAGACCCGCGCCAAGCGGCAGTCCGGCGCGGCACTGCGCGCGCTGCTCGATCTCGGCGCCAAGGACGTGGCGGTGCTCCGCGACGGACACGAAACCCGCGTGCCCATCGAGGAACTGGCGGTCGGAGACATCTTCGTCGTCCGCCCCGGCGAGAAGATCGCCACGGACGGCGTGGTGGTGACGGGAACGTCTGCCGTCGACGCATCGATGTTGACCGGCGAATCGGTGCCGGTCGAGGTCGGCCCCGGCGATCAGCTCGCCGGCGCGACGGTGAATGCCGGTGGGCGCCTTGAGGTCAAGGCCACGCGCGTCGGCTCGGACACTCAGCTGGCGCAGATGGCACGTCTGGTGGCCGATGCGCAGAGCGGCAAGGCCGAAGTGCAGCGTCTCGCCGACCGGGTGTCGGCGGTATTCGTACCCGTGGTCATCGGGTTGGCGCTGCTGACGTTGATCGGCTGGCTGGTTGCGGGAGGCTCGATGAGCGCCGCACTGACCGCCGCCGTGTCGGTCCTGATCATCGCGTGCCCCTGCGCCCTGGGCCTGGCCACTCCGACGGCACTGCTGGTCGGCACCGGCCGCGGCGCGCAGTTGGGCATCCTGATCAAGGGTCCGCAGGTGCTCGAATCGACCCGCAAGGTCGACACCGTCGTGCTGGACAAGACCGGCACCGTGACCACCGGGAAGATGACGGTGGCGGCGGTACATGCCGAGTCCGACAACGTATTACGGCTCGCCGGCGCGTTGGAGCACGCGTCCGAGCACCCCATCGCCCAGGCCATCGCCACGCGGGCCGCCGAGGATGGCCCACTGCCGACGGTCAGCGACTTCGTCAACCACGACGGTCGCGGCGTCACCGGTGTGGTCGACGGTCACAAGGTTGCGGTCGGGCGGTACAACTGGCTGGCCACCGAAGCCGGCCCGGAGTTGCAGCACGCTGCGCAGACCGCCGAAGCGCAGGGCCGCACCCCGGTGTGGGTCGCGATCGACGGCGCCATCGCCGGCGTCATCGTGGTGTCCGACACGGTGAAAGACACTGCGGCCGAAGCCATTGCCGACCTCAAGAAGCTGGGTCTGACGCCCGTTCTGCTGTCCGGGGACAACGCCCGCGCGGCCGGCGCGGTGGCTGCCGAAGTCGGTATCCAGACGGTGATCGCCGAGGTGCTGCCCGCGGACAAGGTCGACGAGATCAAGCGCCTGCAGGATCAGGGCCGGGTTGTGGCGATGGTCGGCGACGGCGTGAATGACGCTGCCGCCCTTGCCCAGGCCGACCTGGGACTGGCCATGGGCACCGGCACCGATGTGGCCATCGAGGCCTCGGACCTGACCCTCGTCAGTGGCGACCTGCGGGCCGCGGGCGACGCGATCCGGCTGTCCCGGGCCACCCTCAAGACCATCAAGGGCAACCTGTTCTGGGCGTTCGCCTACAACGTCGCGGCGATTCCACTGGCTGCCGCCGGCATGCTTAATCCGATGATCGCCAGCGCGGCAATGGCTTTCAGCTCGTTGTTCGTCGTGAGCAACAGCCTGCGGCTCCGCAGTTTCAAGCCCAGCCGGTAGCTACCAGATCTTCACCCAGTCGACCAGCATCTCGGCCGGATAGGTTCCGCCTGAAGGGTCGCCGCCCCCGGACCCGGCGACGGCGAGACCGAGGATCGGGAACAGCGTGTAGCCGGGATCGTTGAAGTGCCAGTTGGGCAACGACTTTGCCGGGACGTTGAAGTACGGCTGCGCGCCGTCGGTGTAGTCCAACCAGAACCGCATTCCGGCGTCGTCCCACTGGCACCGCCAGTTGTGCCAGGCACTGTCCGGCGTGATGGTGTGCGAAACATGTTCGCCGCCATTGAGGTTGGCGTGCACGGTCGTACCGGGAGCCCAGCTCCCGTTGCCGTACCACTCCATGATGTCGACCTCGCCGCCGATTCCGGGAGAGTTGTTGGCCAGATACCAGGCCGGCCAGCAGCCCGGGGTCAGGCAGTTGAGCTTCATCCGGGCCTCGAAGGTGTGGCCGATGCCGGCCTTGAAGGTGCCGAAAATCTTGCCGCTGTAGTAGGTGTTCCCGTCCTTGGCGGCCCGGATCACCAGGTTCGACTTGCCATCCAGGAAAAGGTTCTTGCGGTCGTTGCGGTACTGGCCGACGTGTTCGGGCAGCTCCCAATACGTCGGGTTCTCCATCGACTCGCGGGCCGTCGCGATCTCCCATTTCGAGGTGTCGGGCGACGATCCGGCCGGTCCGTCGAAGTTGTCCTCGAAGATGAGTTTTCCGGGCGTATCGGCGTGGGCCTCGGCTTTGGGAAGCGTGGCGGCCAACAGGCCCAGCCCCGCCATCGACAGCATGCTGCGACGATCAATGTCTGGCATGCCTACCCATGTAAGCCGCGTCCCGGCCTTCGTGCAAGCCGGTGCAGGCCGGGCACCGAGGCCCCGGCTAGTCCTCGCTGCGGCGGGCGCGGAAGAGTTTCACCTCGTCACGGATGCCTTTCAGCCGTCGTGCACCGGCAAAAGACCACTCAAAACCCGGTGCATCCCCGACTGCATCCCGTGCCGAATCGGCCACCAGGACAGCCCCCGGCCGGGCCACTCCGGTCACCCGACTGGCTTTGTTGACGGCACCGCCGAACCAGTCCCCGGCCCGGCTGACGGCCATTCCGGTCGCCATGCCGGCCTTGAGCCGCGGCAGCGCGTCATCGGCTTCCGCCGCGTCGACGAGGTCCAGGATCATGTTCAGCAGCGGCACCGGTTCGGGGCTGACGAGCATGACCTCGTCGCCGATGGTCTTGATGAACCGCACCGGCGGCTGGGCCAGGGTGCGCGCCAGATCAGCCAGCCGCTGCGACAGCCGCTCCAACCCCTCCGGTGGCAGTTCCTCGCCCAGGCTGGTGAAACCGACCAGATCGGCGAAGGCTATCGACACCATCCCCGCGCCCGGCAGCGCCGGCCCCGTCAGCCGCTCGGTGGCGGCGACCTCCTGCTGCAGCAGCGCGTGCAGCATCTGCGTACGGAGCATGTCCTGGGCCATCGGCCCCAGCAGCGGCGCGACGTACCCGGTCAGCGCAGCGACGGCCTTGGCGTTCTCCAACTCGGTCGCATCGGGCTGGAGGATCGCGGACAGCGCGGCAAACTGCATCACCTCGACAGTTTTCGCGAAACCGTCCGTCATCACCTGAACCACCGCGACGACCTGTTCGATCGGCAGGCCCAGGCCCAGACACTGCTGCGCATAGCCGACGAGCTGACTGTCTGCAGTCAGGTACAGCGCGGCAGCCGGGTCATCGGACCGGGGCCGGCCCGCCGCGTGCAGAATCCGTTGCAGCAGATCGATATCCATGTCCCAACGGGCCGCGATGTCCCGCGCCGACAGCCGAATACCGTCGTCTCCGAGCGCGCGCCGCGCCGGCAACAGCGTCGGCGCGAAGGACTCGTCGATCTCCTGTTCACTGAAGCCTTCGGACAGCAGCCAGTCGGTCAGCTCGGCACGGTCGACCGGCTCGGCAGCTTGTTCACTCACCCGGCCAACCTATCGCGCCTGGCAGCCCCGCAGAATGGGCACATGACCGAGCCAGAGATGCCGCTCCGCACGGGGCTGCCGGCAATCGTCGGCGCCAACCCACGAGTGTTGATCCTGGGCTCGTTTCCCAGCGAGAAGTCACTGGACACCGGCGAGTACTACGCCAACACGCGTAACCAGTTCTGGCGGCTGCTGGGCTCACTCCTCGGATTCGATGCGGAGCTGCCCTACGCCGAACGCGTCGATGCCGTCACGGACGCCGGGGTGGCGCTGTGGGACGTCGTGCACAGTTGCCGGCGCGTCGGCAGCCTGGATGCCAACATCGACCGGAAGACGTTGGTAATCAACGATTTCACCGCGTTCCTGGCGGAACATCCGACGATCGAGCGGGGATTCGTCAACGGGCTGACGGCGTACACGTTGTTCCAGCGCGCCGGCATCGCGCTGCCCGCCGCCCGCCTGCCGTCGAGCAGCGGAGCGTTGACCATGTCGTTCACCGACAAACTCGCCGCGTGGCAAGTGGTCCGCTGAACGTTTCACCCCGGCGGAGGAGGGTATGCCGCGCGAATGCGGTGTGTATCCGCATCCGGACCCAGGGGGTTTACCCATGTCACGCATTTCCAAGAACCTGCCGGGATTGATGAAGTATCTGGGTGCGGCGGTGACGGCGCTGACGATCGGTGGTCTGATCGCAGCGACGCCGGCCGGCGCATTCTCCCGCCCCGGCCTACCCGTCGAATACCTCAACGTGCCGTCGGCGGCCATGGGCCGCGACATCAGAGTCGAATTCCAGGGTGGTGGTCCGCACGCCCTCTATCTTTTGGACGGCCTGCGCGCGCAGGACGACGTCAACGGCTGGGACATCAACACCCCGGCATTCGAGTGGTACAACGGCTCGGGCCTTTCGGTGGTCATGCCGGTCGGCGGCATGTCGAGCTTCTACACCGACTGGTATCAGCCGGCCGTCGGCAATGGCACCACGCAGACCTACAAGTGGGAGACCTTCCTGACCAGGGAATTACCGGCCTGGTTGGCCGCCAACAAGCACATCTCAACCGGCGGTAACGCGGTGGTCGGGCTGTCGATGAGCGGCTCGACCGCCCTGATGTACGTGGCGGACCACCCGGACAAGTTCCGGTACGCGGGCTCGCTGTCCGGATTCCTGAACTTGTCCGACTCGTTCTGGCCGTCGATGGTCGGGCTGGCGATGAACGATTCCGGCGGCTTCAACCCCGGCGCCATGTGGGGGCCACCCGGAGATCCGGCGTGGGCGCGCAACGACCCGACGGTCAACGTCGGCAGGATCGCCTCGTCGGGCGCCAGGCTGTGGGTGTACTGCGGCACCGGCACACCGGACGACCTGGCCGGCGCGACAAGCGGTGTGCCACAGCAGTTCCTGGAGAGTTTCACGCTCGCGTCGAACACCAAATTCCAGGGTGCGTACCAGGCTGCGGGCGGGCACAACGCCACCTTCAACTTCCCGCCGACGGGCACGCACACCTGGGCCTACTGGGGTCAGCAACTGCAGCAGATGAAGCCGGACATCCAGGCCGCGCTCGGCGCGCGCTAACCGACCGGAGGCCGCCGGCCCGCCCAGGGGCGGGCGCCCTCGATCTGCGCACTCAGTGACAGCAGCGTCGCTTCGTCAAATGGCCTGCCCACCAATTGAATCGACGTCGGGATGCCGTTGCCGTCCAGCCCCCACGGCACGACCGCTGCCGGTTGCCCGGTGACGTTGAACATGGCCTGGAACGGCACCCGCGCGGCGACCGACGCCAGCGTCGAGACGGCGCCGCGGCGCTGATACTGCCCGACCCGCGACGGCCCGGTCGCCGCGCCCGGTGTGATCACCACGTCGACGCTGTCGAACACGGACTGCACCCGGGCGGCCAGCGCGGGTTCGGCGGCACGGATCGCGTCGATGCGCCGCTGCGAGATCAACCCACCGATCCTGGCGAAGGCTCGGGTCCGGCGGTCCAGTCGCTCCGGGTGCGGCAGCGCGGACACGTCGTCGTAGACCCCGCGGAAGTAGCGCGGCAGGGCGTGGCCGTACACCGCCGACCGCGGGTAGTCCAGATCTCGGTGGACGACGTCGTGGCCCAGTTCGCGCAGCAACTCACCTGCCTGCTGCACCGCGGCGCGTTGCTTGGCGCCCACCCGTGCGGTCACCAGCGGTGGCACCTTGGTGCTCAACGCAATCCGCAAGCGCCCGGGCGCCTGTCGGGCGGCCGCCACGAAGCCACCGTCGGTGGTGGCGTCGAGGAACAGGGCCGCGTCTTCGACGGTGCGGGCCAGTGGCCCATAAGCGACCAGCCCGCACCACGAATCGTCGTGCGGGCTCATGGGCACCCGGTCACGTTGCGGTTTGATGCCGAACAATCCACACCAGGTGGCGGGGATCCGGATCGAGCCCATCCCATCGGAGCCCAGCGCCATCGCCGCCAGCCCGGCGGCGACCGCGGTGCCACTGCCCCCGCTACTGCCACCCGGCGCGTACCCGGTGTTCCAGGGGTTTCGCGTGGTGCCGTAGGTCAGGGTCTCGGTGAACGGCCAGATCATCATCTCGGGCACCGCGGTCTTGCCCAGGATCACCGCGCCGGCGGCGCGCAGCCGGCGGGTCACCTCGGCATCTGCGGTGGCCGCCGGTCCGTGCGCGCTGCTGCCGAACGTCGTAAGCTCGCCCGCCACATCGGTGTCGTCCTTGATGGCGATCGGCACGCCGAGCAGCGGCAGCCGTTCCCCCGCGTCCAGCCGGGTCTGCGCGGCCTGCGCCTGTGCTCTGGCACTTTCGGCCAGAACGGTTCGATAACACCGCAATTCAGGATCGATGCGCGCGATCCGGTCCAGGTACAGCTCGACGAGTTCGGGTGCGGTCACCGAACCGGCGGCGAGCATCCTGGCCTGTTCGGCGGCGCCGGCGAACGCCAGTTCACGAGGGTCCATGCGGCGCAGATTACCCATCATCGGCGGTGTTTTGTGGCGTACTCCCCCGGCGTGCAGCCGAGCATGGCGCGGAAGTCGTTGATGAAATGCGCCTGGTCGTACCAACCCAATCGCACTGCCAGGTCGGCGAAGTCGAGGTCCGGCACCGTCTCGATCTCCAGTGCCGCGTGCTGCAGGCGGTAGCGGCAGAGCACCCATTTCACCGGCACCCCGACGTAACGGCGAAACACCCGCTGCGTGGTCCGCTCGCTCCAGGGAGACAGCGCCATGACCTGTTCGACCCGGTGCAGCTGTGAATCGGCGCGGACCCGGTCGAGCAACGTCAGCAGGTCCCGATACGTGGCGTCCACGTCGGCTTGGTCACCGATCACGTCGTCGAGCGCTGCTGCGGCCTGGTCGATATCGTCAGCGAAAGACACTGAGGTACCGAGCAATTCGTCATCAACCGGGAGCACGCGACCCGTCAGCGCGCCGGCGTCCCGGCCGAACCGGGCCGCGAAGCCGCCGGGCCGGAACCTGGCGCCCACCACCGAACCTGACTCCGACAGCCTGGTGGTGAACACCCGCTCGACCACGCCGTGCACCAACGTCGCCGGCAACCGGTGGCCGTGCCGAACATCATCGGTGCCCCACTCGTGCGTCAGGTGCACCGCGGGAAAGGTGATGACGGTGCTGTCGACCGGCTCGGTGTCCCGTAGATCCCAAGTGACGGCCCAGAAGTTCTCGACCCACACCGCTGCCGCGGCGGACGGCTGCCACTGCTGCAGGTCGAACACCGAGCCGGTACTGGCACGGCCGACCACACCCAGCTTCGGAGCTGGTGTCGGGTTTTTCCAAGCCGCCACACCACTGACCCTACGAAACTGGATGCCATGAGCATGCAACCAATTCCCCAGGGCTACACCAGCCTCACCCCGTTCCTGGTGATCGATGGGGCTGCCGCCGCGATCGACTTCTACGTCGAGGTGTTCGGCGCGCAGCTCATCGAGAAGATCGACGCGAGCGACGGCAAGGTGGCCCACGCCGAGCTGGACTTCGGTACCGGCCGGCTGCAACTGTCCGATCCCAACCCCGATTACGAACTGGTGGCGCCGCCACGCAGCGGTCCGGTCACGCATTCGCTGGTGCTGTACTGCCCCGACGTCGACGCGGTCGTCGACCGGGCCGAGCGTGCCGGCGCGACAATTCGGGAAGCGACACAGACTTTCGTCACCGGTGACCGGTTCGCGTCGATCGTCGACCCGTTCGGTCAGCGCTGGGCGGTGATGACGCGGGTCGAAGAGGTCGACGCCGCCGAACGCGACCGCCGGTTGGCGGAGTGGGCGGCCGCCAACGTCTGAGTCGCACAATCCGGAGGCGAGGGTGCAAGCGACGTTGAGGGATGCGACGGACGCTGAGCGAGCGAGCTGGCCTACCGTGAACTGATGGCCTGTGTGTTCTGCGACATCGTCGCCGGGAAGGCGCCCGCGGTGCGCGTCTACGAAGATGCCGACTACGTGGCGTTCCTGGACATCCGTCCGTTCTCGCGCGGTCACACCCTGGTGGTGCCCAAACAGCACTACGAGAACCTGGTCGACACCCCGCCGGACGTGGTGGCCGGCATGGCCAAACTCGGTCAGCGCATCGCACAGGCGTCGCGCGAGTCCGGCCTGCACGCCGACGGCAACAACATCGCGATCAACGACGGCAAAGCCGCATTTCAGACGGTGTTCCACATCCATCTGCACGTTGTCCCGCGCAAGGCAGGCGACAAGTTGGCGTTTGCCAAGGGGATGCTGTTGCGCCGTGATCCAGACCGGGAAACCAGCGGAAAGATCCTACTGGAGGCGGTGGCGCGGCTCTCTGATCCGCAGGCAGACTTGAAGCCATGAGCATGCCCCTGTGGGAGAAATACCTCGGCCTCCCGTTGCTGAAGATGCACGACCGGATCTACCAGAAGACCGAAGGCCGGATCGGGCACCAGTTCCCCGGCGTCCCGCCGAGCCTGTTGCTGCACACCGTCGGCGCCAAGACGGGCCTGGCCCGCACCACGTCGCTGACCTACGCGAAGGACGGCGACGCCTACCTGGTGGTCGCGTCCAAGGGCGGCGAGCCGACGGCGCCCGGCTGGTACTTCAACCTGAAGGCCAAGCCCGAGATCGAAATCAACGTCGGGACAAAGCGAATCCCGGTGACCGCCCGCGTTGTCGGCAAGGACGACCCCGACTACGCGCGGCTGTGGCAGGTCGTGAACAAGAACAACGCCAACCGGTACGCGGGCTACCAGAAGCGAACCACCCGGCCCATTCCGGTGGTCGCGCTGACGCCGCGCTAGAGCAGCTGCTCGGCGAGCAGCCGTAGCGTCGTCTCGCGAGCCGGGGCGGTGGCTGGATCGCAGCCCCGGCGAGCGGCGGCGACGGGGCTGACCATCACCTCGTCGACACCGAAATGCGATGCCAGTTCCCGGATTTGGTCCGCGGCCTCCGCCGGTGCGCCGACGACGGCCCGCTCCATTCCCGCGGCGACGATGGCCTGCTGCGTCGCGGTGAGCTCGTTGTGCTCCGAGTCCTCGACCAGGTCCAGCGCACGTAGCGGCTCGCCGGTGCGCAGCCACGCCATCATCTGCAGGTTGGGGCGGATCAGCTGTTCGGCCTCGTCGCGCGTCTCGGCCACGCAGGCGTTGACGGTCATGAACGTGGTTGGCTTGTCGGCGAATTCGCTGGGCCGGAACTCTTCGCGATACGTGGCCAGGGCTTCCTCGGTGCCTTGGCCGGAGAAGTGGTGGGCGAACACGTACGGCAGCCCCTTGGCTGCGGCGAGGTGCGCCGAATACATCGACGAGCCCAGCAGCCACAGTTTCGGTGGGCTCACCGCCGACGGTGTGGCCTTCAAGATGTAGTTCTTGTCCAACAGGTTTCGCCCCTCGAGGGACACCTTGACGCCGCCGGGGCTCATCAGCGCGACGACGTCGTCGAGGTACTCGGGAAAGCGGTGGATGTCCTCATCGGTGCGTCCGGCCGGGCCGCGGAGCGCGATCGAGGTGACGGGGTCGGTCCCCGGTGCACGGCCGACACCGAGGTCGATGCGGCCCGGGGCCGCCGCCTCCAGGAGCGCGAACTGCTCGGCAACCGCCAACGGCGCGTGGTTGGGCAGCATCACGCCGCCCGAGCCCAGCCGGATTCGCGCGGTCTGCGCGGCCAGGTAGCCCAGGACGACGGGCGGACTGGTCGCGGCGACCGCGGGCATGTTGTGGTGCTCGGCCACCCAATAGCGCGTGTAGCCCAGCTCATCGGCGACCTTGGCGAGGCGCACGGTGGCGGCGAAGGCGTCCACGGTGGACTGGTCGCTACGGACCGGGACGAGATCGAGAACAGACAACTGCACGATCTATTCCAACCCGTCAGGGCGGGATGCGATTCCCTTGGCCGTGCTGAACACGTCGTCCAGCATGGCCGGGGTGAGCCTGCCGGTGAAGGTGTTCTGCTGGCTCGGGTGGTAGCAGCCAAGGAGGCTCCGCCCGTCGGGAAGCGCCGCCAGCGCGCCGTGACCGAACTTCGGATACGGCCGCCCCGCTCCCGTCAGCTCCAGCGCGGCCTTCCAGGCGAAGCCACCGAGTGCGACGACGACCCGGACGTCCTGGCCTGTCAACCGCCACTCCGCGCTCAGCCACGGCGCGCAGGTGAGACGTTCCTCCGGCGTCGGCGCGTTGTCCGGCGGAGCGCACCGGACCGCGGCCACCACCCGAATATCCTTGAGGGTCAATCCATCTGCCGCATCGATGCTCGCGGCGCTGCTGGCCAGGCCGACGCGGTGCAACGAAGCAAAGAGAAAGTCGCCCGACCGGTCGCCCGTGAACACCCGGCCGGTCCGGTTGGCACCGTGGGCGGCGGGCGCGAGCCCGAGCACCCAGATGCGCGGCCGGTCCACCCCGAGCCCCGGCACCGGCCGGCCCCAGTACGGCTCCGCCGCGTAGGCCTTGCGCTTGGCCAGCGTCCGCGTGGCGACGTCCTCGCGCCAGGTGACCAGGCGACGGCAACCGCGGCACACCGACACCTGAGCATCGAGGTCGGTCAGTTCGGTACAGCGACGGGCCCTGGCCCGGATCTGTGCGGCGGTGCGGGCAACCGGGGTGTCGGCGTCGGCCGGGTCCCCGGGCCAACCCGCCCCGGCCGGGACCGGGGACGGGAACAGCACTCCGGTTCGGGGATGTGGCAGCACCCCCAGATTCTGCCCCTACGCGCCGCGGCTAAGCGGCGAAGCTGTCCAATTGCACGCGGTGGTAGGCCGACCGCAGCCGTTCGTAGCGGTAGCGGTTGTACGCCAAGGGATCGAGGACGACAGCGCGCGGCAGGTACCGCCAGGCCATCTGTGAGGCCTTCAGGTACAGGGCATATTCGAGCCGGTTCAGGGGCGTCGACCGAATGCCGAGCAGCTCCCGCATCTTCGGGTGGGCGTGGCGCCGGCCAAGCACCTTCGGGACCCGCAACGCAATCGGTGTCACCACGTTCCACAGCGGCAGCAGGAGCACCAGCAGTTGCTTGGGAAGCAAGGCCGGCACGGGCAACGTGTCGAAGCTTTCGTCGGCATATTGCAGAAATGCGTTGTCCGCCAAGTGCTGTTCGGCGACGCGGTCGTAGTACGCCTCCATGTCGGCCAGGGTCTCGGGCAGTTTGGCCCGAGCGCTGGGCAGCTCCAGATAGCTCATCATCCACCGGAGGGTCCGATACACGGCCTCGCGCTGCTCGGCATCGAGGTCTTCACCGCGGACCGCGACGTAGCCCCGGTAGAACAGATTCAGCGAGCTGACGGCGATCCAATTCCAGAGTTCGGGGTCGAGCGCGCTGAACCGCGTGTCGGCGAACTCACCGTTGCCGGTTCCCCGCACGCCGGCATGCAGCCGTTTGAGTTCCTCGGTGTCCCCGCGCCGGTCGGCCTCGTCGCCGAACAGCATGAGCATGCCGAAGGCGAGCGACCTGATGCCGCGGTCGGTGAAGTTCTCCTGAAATCGTCCGGACCAATCGACCGCGGCCGCGATCGGGCGGTACGCCACCTGGTCGAGCGCGAGGCGCCCGAAGAGCCCGAGGCTCAGCGGCGAGCCCAACCACCACCGGACGTCGGCCGCCAGGTCCGCATGCAGCTGGCTCGGGTGCCACGGCTCCACCCCGGCCCCCACGGGCGATGCAGTCATGGTCATGTGCGCATCCAATCTGTCATCAAGCGTTGATAGATGAGATGAGGCAACCATCTGTCAACGCGTGTGTCAAGATTGGTGGCGTGAGTGGGGCACGGCACTACGGCGGCATGAGCGGCGCCGACCGCGTCGCCGACCGGCGGCGTCGCTTCATTGCGGCAGGCCTGGAGCTGATGGGCACCAAAGGCATCCCCGCGACCACCCTGCGTGGCGTGGCGGAGCAGGCCGGCCTAGCGGCGCGCTACTTCGCCGAGTCGTTTCCAACGATCGAAGACCTGCACATCGCCGTATTCGACGAAATCGTGGCCGAACTGGAAGAGCTCGGACTCGCCGCGATCGCCGATACCGACGGCGGTCCGCGCGCTCGCTCACGCGCAGCACTCAGGGCACTGGCCGATCTCCTGCTGACCGATGCGCGCAAGGGCCGCGTGGTCCTGATCGAGTCCGGCTCCTCACCAGTCCTCGGCCCACGCCGCCTCGCCGAAGCTCAGCGGTTCGCGGGCATTGTCGCCGGACTGAATGAAACCGGCTCCGAACTGCGACCACTCGATCTGCAACTGGCGGCGCAGTTCGTCATCGGCGGTGTCGGTGAAACGCTCACCGCAGTCCTCGTCGGGGCGATCACCGTCGACCGGGACGACCTGATCGACATGCTGAACGACCTGTTGTTTGCCGCATTACGCGGAGTCCGCACAACTGCCGGTGCCGTCAGAACGGGATGACCGACTCGCTGTTGAGCTTCAGCCACACCCGGCGCACCCAGCGCCGCACCGGACCCGACGACAGGTGGGCGATCAGTTCACGGTCGTCGATCAGGTAGCCCCCGGGCACCCGCTGCCACAGACCCACCATCCAAAGCTCCAGTGCGGCAACGGTTGTCACCGACCCTGACGCGATCAGGTCAAGCGCTGCATCGGCCACGAAAGCCGGTCGGCGCGTGCGCACGCTATGGCTCACGGCACGCACATGGAGCTCGATCGCGGTCGCAGACACGTGCGCTCCGCGACGGCTGTCGCGCAGCGCTCCCATCTCGGCCAACAAGGCCTTGCTGTACACATAGCTGACGATACCCGTAACACGGGCGTTACATGGGATTAATGCTTACGGCACATGACGCGAGTGTTCGCTGGTCGCCACCCGGCTCCTAGACTTGCCCGCGTGCATACCGCGCTGCCGAGCCTCATCGCCGACCTGCCCGCCGACGCCGTCGTCACCGATCCCGACATCGTCGCGTCCTACCGACAGGACCGCGCGCTGGATCCCGACGCCGGCACCCCCATCGCGGTGGTGCGACCGCGCAGCACCGAGGAGGTGCAGACGGTCCTGCGGTGGGCCAGCGCGCACAAGATCGCGGTGGTGCCGCGCGGCGCCGGCACCAGCCTGTCCGGCGGGGCGACGGCCGTCGACGGCGGCATCGTGCTCACCACCGAACGGATGCGCGACATCGTCGTCGACACGGCGACCCGCACCGCCGTGGTGCAGCCCGGCCTGCTCAACGCCGAGGTGAAGAAAGCCGTTGCGGCCCATGGCCTCTGGTACCCGCCCGATCCGTCATCGTTCGAGATCTGCAGCATCGGCGGCAACGTCGCCACCAATGCCGGCGGCCTGTGCTGCGTGAAGTACGGCGTCACCACCGACTACATCCTGGGCCTGCAGGTGGTGCTGGCCGACGGCACCGCGGTGCGGCTCGGTGGTCCGCGACTGAAAGACGTTGCGGGACTGAGCCTCACCAAACTGTTCGTCGGCAGCGAGGGCACCCTCGGCATCGTCACCGAGGCGACCCTGCGCCTGCTGCCGCCACAGCACCGCGGCTGCACCGTGGTGGCGAGCTTCGACTCGGTGCGCGCGGCCGCCGACGCCGTCGTGACCGTCACCGGCCGGATTCGCCCGTCGATGCTGGAGTTCATGGACGACGTCGCGATCAACGCCGTCGAGGACAAGCTCAAGATGGGCCTGGACCGCAGCGCCAAGGCCATGCTGGTCGCGGCCTCCGACGACCGCGGCCCGGCGGGCGTCGAGGACACCGAGTTCATGGCCCGCGTGTTCACCGAAGCCGGTGCGACAGAGGTGTTTTTGACCGACGACCCCGACGAGGGCGAGGCCTTCGTGGCGGCCCGGCGGTTCGCCATCCCGGCCGTGGAGGCCAAGGGCCCGCTGCTCCTGGAAGACGTCGGGGTGCCGCTGCCCGCACTGGCGGACCTGGTCGACGGCGTGGGTGAGATCGCCCGCAAGCACGACCTGCTGATCTCGGTGATCGCGCACGCCGGGGACGGCAACACCCACCCGCTGATCGTCCACGACCCCAACGACGCCGAGAACACCCGGCGCGCCAACATCGCGTTCGGCGAGATCATGGACCTGGCCGTGTCGCTCGGCGGCACCATCACCGGCGAGCACGGCGTCGGCCGGCTCAAGCGGCCCTGGCTGGCCGGGCAACTCGGCCCGGAGGTCATGGAACTGAACCGCCGGATCAAAGCGGCACTGGATCCCGACAACATCCTGAATCCGGGGGCGGGGATCTGATTTTCGGGCTGTAGATTGCGGCTCGGTCAACGACCACAAATCACAGAGATCGCAGCGGCCCGAATGATCTGAATGACATCAGGCACAACATCGTTCACCTTGAGCAGACACGCCGCAGGGAATTCAGCCAGGTAACACGGTGAGGTGGAGCCGAGCGACGATTCTCAGTGCCTGCGCCGGGTCGCCGCCGTCGAATACTGCGGCATGTATGCCGCGCATCGCGCCGGTGATCGTGTGGGCCGCTGCCGCGATGTCGGTGTCGCTGTCGATCGCTTCGGCGTCTGCCGCCCTACTGAGCAGTTGCGCAACCGACTGCTCGAACGTGTCGTGCCAGCGCAGAGCGAAGCTATCCGACCGCGGAACGCCGAGGTCGCGAAACAGGACGTGCGCAGCCGGCGTGGCGTAAATGGCTTCGGCCGACAGTCGAAGGAACAAGCTCAACTGCAGTAATGGCTCGGATGGCCATTCGGCGTCTCGGTACCGCTGGCCCATGGCGTCGATCAAGACCGTGGCCGCGTTGTCGATCGCGGCCCGAAAGAGTTCACGTTTGCTCTCGAAATGATGGAAAGCGGTACGCAGCGCGACGCCGGAATACCGGGCCACTTGTTCGACCGTGATCTGGCTGTAGTCGTGATCTCGCAGCAATGACTGCGTGGCGTGCATCAAGCGGACGTCGGTGAGGGGGGTCTCGGCAACACCGTCCGATGCGTCGTGCACCCATCGGTACAGCGTGGCCGGGTGCACCCCCAACTCCCGGGCGACGACCGATGCGCGCTGCCCCCCGAGGACACGTTCTACGGCGGCGCGACGCTCGGGGTCGCTTCGGTGCGCCTTGGAACCCATCCGCCGATCGTACGTGGTGTTGCATTGTTTGCATTTCGTATGCAATAGTCGCATTTGTTGCATGTGCCCCGCCGCGACGGTGAGCACAAACAGCAACCCAGACCGATGGAGGGGTCGATGGCCAAGCCGTTCCGCGCTTCGCGCGCGCTCATCACCGGTGCCAGTTCGGGAATCGGCGAAGCCTTCGCCCGGGCGCTCGCGAAGCGCGGTTGCGACCTCGTATTGGTGGCGCGCCGGCGGGATCGGCTCGACGCGCTCGCAGCCCAGCTCGAGGCGGAGTATGGAATCACCTGCGCCCGAATCGCTTTCGACCTGGCCGGGGAAGCGCCGGGCAGCCGATTGCGCGACCTCGTCAACGGCGATATCGACCTGGTCATCAACAACGCCGGCTTCGCCACTCAAGGTCCGTTCCTTGACGGCGACGCGAGTGACTACGCGCGGGTGCTCGCGGTCGACATCAGGGCGGTCGTCGACATCTGTCATGCGTTTCTGCCCGCGATGGTCGCGTGTCGGCGCGGCGCCATCATGAACATCTGCAGCACCACCGCCTATCAACCGGTGCCTTCTCTGTCCGTGTATGCGGCATCGAAGTCTTTCGTGCTCAGCTTCAGCCAATCCTTGTGGTACGAAGCAAAACGGCACGGAGTCAAGGTGTTTTCGTTCGCTCCGGGCCCTACTCACACCGAGTTCTTCGACGTGATTGGCGAAACCGCCACGGTGGTGGGCCGAATGCAGACCGCGGACCAGGTCGCTGCAGCCGGCCTGAGGGCACTCGATCGCCGCCGCACTCCCCCGTCGGTGGTCTCGGGAGCCGGCAATACGGCGTCAGCAGCACTGGCCCGGTTGGTTCCCCGGCGCGTACTCATGCCGGCCCTGGCTCGCTCGTTGCGTCCGCCACAGCATCTGAATGATGCCAACCATTGCTAGACATGCCCCAAATGGACTTCAGCGCACCACTATTCACGCCCCACGATAGGAGCAGACCATGATTCTGGTTACCAGCGCAGCAGGCGGTGTCGGACGTCCGCTGGTTCGGGGTCTCGTGGCCGACGATCGCACCGTACGGGCTTTCGTCAAGAACGAAGACCAAGCACGACGATCGAAGGCCGACGGCGCGACCGAAGTCGTGATCGGAGATCTCCGACGACCCGGCGACCTCGAATCGGCACTGCATGGAGTGAGCCAGATCTATCACGCCGCTCCGACCCAGCTCATCGACGAGCTGCCGGTGGTCGAAAGACTGATCGCGGCGGCCCGGGCCGAGCGGCTGGACCACATCGTCTTCCACTCGGTCATCCATCCCGATATCGCCGAATTGCCCCATCATCACCAAAAGCTGTTGGCGGAAAACAAGTTACGAGACTCGGGTCTGCCCGTGACGGTCCTTCGCCCCTCGCATTACATGCAGAACGTCCTGGATTTCTGGGACTTCTTCGGCGCGGGCCTGCTGCCGTATCCCACCTCACCGGAGAGCCGGATGGGAGTGATCGACGTCGTAGACATCGCTGCCGCAGCGGCCCACGTGTTGACGCATCCCGAGGGGCACATCGGCCAGACGTATGACCTGTCCACCGTCGAACTCAATCGTCATGAGATGGCCCGGATCTGGAGCCGAGTGCTCGGCCACCCCATGACTGGCGTTCGGATTCCGCCGGGGTCGTTGACGAATCCACTGCTGGCCGTCGGGCCGTTCGGCGGTGCAATCGTGCGATCACTGGCGTCGACCGGATTCCGTTCCGTCCCCGACATCATTCGTGGGCTGCGGGCCGCACCGAATGCCCGCGGTTTCCGTAGTTGGCCGGCCGACGCCCAGGACACCTACGTGCGGATGATGACGTATTACGACGTCCATGGATTACCCGCCGGCAACTTCGATGATCTGGCAAAGGTGTTGCCGCGGCCGGCCACCAGCTACGAACAGTTCGCGCGCCGTGTCGCCGCAGAGCACGGGGTCGCCACGGCATGAGACGCTTCCGCTCCGCCTACGACATTCGTGACGATCAGAACCCGATGAACGACCACGGTCGCAAGGCATCGCCAATGCCCCAGCCTCGGCTTCGTCGTCCACCGACGCAACGCCCCACGCCTCAGCGGCATCTGACGGTCGAAAGCCGGACCAGAACCCACCCACCGGCGGGAGGTCGTCTCTACAGATGAAACGGCCCTGGTTCGCCAAGCTGGAACCCTCCGCGCATCGCGCCGTCCCCGACGTCTCCGTCCTGCCTGACCGCGCGCAGGTCGTCGCCGAGCAGTTGGGGCCCGGTCCGGTGGGTTGGGCTGTCGAACTGGCCGCGTTGATGACGGCCAACATCACCGCCGCGATCCCTGAGCTGGCGGTGGATGCAGTGGCCGACGAGATTGCCAAAGGCTGCGAGGCCGTGGCATTGGGCGCGCTGTCGGCACTTGCCCTCGACGACGACGTGACGGTCACGACGATGCCGGAACTATTGGCCGGCCCGATGGAGGTGGTGGCGCGCGGCATCGGCGTCGAGCATGTGCTCCGCAGCATCCACGTCGCCCACGCCACCGCCGCGCAGGTGATGCTCGACGCCGCCGAACACGTCGTGCCGGAATCACAACGCTTCAGCGAAATGCGGCGAATCAGCGACACGTTGTTCGGCATCGTCGAGGTTTTGACCAAAGGGATGGCCGACGAGTACGCCCGCGCCCGCGAGGCCTGGGTGACCAGTTCGGTGGCCCGACGCACAGAAGTCGTGGAAGACATTCTGCAGGGCACCGCCGTACCGATGGACCGGGCAATCCGGATCCTGGGTTACGACCTGAACCGCTGGCATGTGGCGGTGATCGCCTGGACCTCCCCGACCGTGCCGAGCGAGCCGCTTCATCTCAGGACCGCGGCCTCCGAGGCCCTCGCCGCTGCCGGGTGCACCGCGACACTCACACTTCCCGTTGGGGCCCAACGCGTTTGGGCGTGGGGTTCGCGGACGTCGCACGCACCGGAGCCGGCCGTCCCGACGGAGCCTCCGATTTCCGGCGTTCGTATCGCCATCGGGACGGCGGGAGCCGGCGTCGATGGGTTCCGCCGCAGCCATCGGGAAGCCGCCGAGGCGGCGCGAGTCGGCGCGATGTCGACCCGCGACACGTCGTCGTTCTCGTACCAGGATCTCGATATCGTCGCGATGCTCAGCACTGACTTGCCCGCAGCCCGTGCATTCGTCGCCCGCGAACTCGGCGGCTTGGTCGACACCAACGAGTCCGTCGCCACGGTACGTCGCACCCTCAAGCGCTACCTCGACCTCGACAGAAGTCTGGCCGGCACCGCTGCCGACCTCCTCATCGCCCGCAACACCGTCGCCTATCGCGTGCAACGCGCCGAGCAGCTTCGAGGCCATCCCGCGACAGTTCGCCGCCTGCAACTACACGCCGCACTCACCCTCGCAGAGGAACTCGGCGATGCCGTTCTGGGAGCAGCGAACCCGAAGTCGGACTGAAGTCCAGCCGCGACCAACGAATTCTGGACTCAGGACCAGGTGTGGCGTTGCCGTCGGGCAGTTGACTTGTCACAGAGCGCGTCAAACGACGGGCAGACACGGGAGTTGTCGATGGTCGTCCACCTCGTCCGATACGAGCACAACGAGCGAATCTCGTGGGGTGTGCTCGCCGGTGATGTCATTTCGCCGCTCTCCGGCGATTACCCCAGCACCGCCGACCTCATCGACGGCGGTAGGTCCGACTGGACGGCGGCGGCGACAACGCCCGGCAATGTGAAGCCGGCCGAAGTCCAACTGCTGTCACCGATAACCACACCGTGTCGGGTGATGTGCCAAGGTGCCAACTACCGCCAACATGCGATCGAGTCCGGGATGGACCCCGGCCGGCGCACCTTCAACCTGTTCTTCGACAAGACCGACGCTGCGGTCACCGGTCCGTGCGACCCGGTCACCCGGCCGGCTCATGTCACCTTGCTCGACTACGAGATCGAGCTCGCGCTGGTTCTGCGCGGAACGGTGCACGCGCCCACGACGGTCACCACCGAGAATCTGCACGACTACGTCTTCGGCGTCACCATCGGCAACGACCTGTCCGCCCGAGACGTGCAGCTGCCTCAGGGACAGTTTCTGAAAGGCAAAAGCTACCGCGGGTTCTGCCCGCTGGGTCCCGTGCTGGCGGTTCTCGAAGCCGAGGATCTGGGGCTGCTCGACGATCTCGAGCTGCGCCTGGAGGTCAACGGATCGCTGCGGCAAGCGGACAACACCGTGAACATGCTCTACCGGCCCGCCGAGACACTCACCGAACTGAGCGAGTTCTGCAACTGGAATCCCGGTGACGTACTGCTGACCGGGACACCCCACGGCATCGTGGCGGGCGCGCCGCCTCCCCTCGTCCGACGCCTGGCCACGGCTCTGCTCCCCGAGGACAAGCTATGGGCGGCATTTGTCAAGGTCAACCAGCGCAAGCCCTACCTCGGGCCCGGCGATGTCGTGACCGCCTCCATCCGGAACGCGGCCGGAACGCTCGACCTGGGCACCCAACGAAACACCATCGTCGCCCCAATACGCTGACAACAGAGGACAACTCGTGAGCACCACACCGAGCCCATCGCAACCGCCAGACCAGGAAAGCAGCCCCACCTCCGCACCGGATCTGGACCAACTTCCCGACCGACTGGTACCCGACTTCATCGCGCACTGGGTCGTCAAGACCGCGCGCAGCGCCGAGATGATCGAGTGGTACGGGCAGGTCTTCGGGGCCCGCGTCGTCCACGAAGACGCCCAAATCGCCTTCCTCGCATGGGATCACGAGAGTCATCGGCTGGCGTTGGTCAAGCTGCCGCCGCCGCTGCGGTACGCGTTCCCGCTGTCGCGATGGCGTCGAAAGACCTACGGCATCGACCACCTCGCCTTCACCTTCGCCTCGGTGGAGGGGTTGCTGCTGACCTACGAACGGCTCAAGCAGGTTGGCATCACACCGGTCTGGTCCATCAACCACGGTCCCACGACGAGCCTCTACTACGAGGATCCAGAGGGCATCCGACTGGAGTTCCAGACCGAGAACTTCCCCACGGCACAGCAGACCGCTGACTACTTCAACAGCACCGACTTCGACCAGGACCCGATCGGCATGAACATCGACCCCGACTATCTACTCGAACAGCTACGCGCGGGGGTGCATCGAGAACAGCTGCTCAAGCGTGGAGCCGGTACCCGCCCGGGCACCAAACCACGATCGAACAAGCGCGCCATCACATGGAAGACGTTGTGAGACATGGCCGATGAATCGATCGTCATCGTCGGTGCCGGCGCTTCGGGATCGACTCTTGCCCTGTTGCTGGCACGATACGACATTCCGACCGTCGTCATCGAGGAGCGCGCGGAAACGCGCCTACATCCGGCGGCACACGTCATCAACGCCCGCACCCTGGAGATATGGAACCAAGCCTCACCTATGCTGGGGCGCGCGTTGGCGTCGATTACGCCGCCCATCGACACCGTGAATGTCATCCGGTGGTGCACCGATGTGCGATCCGAGCCCATCGGCGAGATCGACCTGCTCTCCCAACCGGATCGGCTCGCCGAAGTACGTACGCACAGTCCCTATCTCATCTCCCACATCGGTCAACACCTGCTGATGCCCGAGCTCTGGAAAGCTCTCGAGGACGACCCCCTCATCGACTTCAGGAGGGGGTGGCGTGCCGGCCACGATGGCAAGGCACTGACCTTGCGAAGGCAGGGCAGCGATCCGGTGACCGTCTCACCTCGATTCATCATCGCTGCGGATGGCGCAAACAGCGCGTTGCGGGGCGCCGCCGGCATCGCGATGACCGGCCCGGTGCTGGCCAACATGGGCAGCGTCTTCTTCCACGCGCCCGGGCTTTATCCCGACGGCGCTCCCCGGCCGCTGCTCAGTTGGATCTACCACCCGCGTTTCAGCGGGGTGATGATCGCCCACGCCGACGACGACTACGTCCTGATGACGCCCTATCTGCATGCGGCTCAGTCAATCGCCGGCGACGCTCGTCGTTTCTGGAACCGTATGCTGCCCAACGTAATCGGATCCTCCGAGTATCGGATTCGGTCAACCGGAACCTGGACCATGACCAAACAGATCGCCGACCGCTTCCGGTCCGGATCACTGCTGCTCATCGGAGATGCGGCTCACCGATTCCCGCATACCGGTGGCTTCGGCCTCAACAGCGGTGTGCAGGATGCCCACAACCTGGCCTGGAAGCTCGCCGCAGTTCTGCAGGACGGAGCCTCCGATGCACTGCTGGACAGTTACGAGATCGAGCGGCGTCCCGTTGTCGCACGGTTCGCCGAACAGAGCACCCAGAACCACTTCAAGCTCGACGACGTCACCGCACCGCTCGGCGTGACGAACCGCTCGCTCAACCAAGCGACCGAACTCATCGGCAAGCTGCCCTTGGATCGCGTCCCCGATTCGGCGATCGCTCGCGTTGCGGACGCACTGACCACGGCTCAGACATCGCGCACGCGACGCCTGCTGCGCAGCAGTACCCGCAGCCGTCGCCTGCGCGAGCGGATGGCCGCCGCCATTCCGGGGCAAGAAGAACATTTCGTGGCCAGCGGGTTGGAGTTCGGCTACGCCTACGCCAGTTCGTTGATCGACACCGATGAAGGACCTTGCCCGGCAGGGGATGTCGCGTTCTATCGCCCTACCACCCATCCCGGTGCACGGTTACCGCATACGTTCATCCGTCGATCCGATGGTTCGGCGGTGTCCACCCATGATGTGATCGCGCGCAGAGGACTCACGGTTTTCACCGCCGACGCAAGCGGGTGGGCCGACGCGCTGGCAAGCACGTCAATCTCCTTACCTCTCACCGTCGTTGCGCTGATCAGCAACAGCGACGGTGACCGAACCGCCACCGCTCTGTTCGAGGTCGGGGACCGTGGCGCCGTCGTGGTACGGCCGGACGGCCACGTGGTATGGCGCACCGACGCCGGTCCGCAAACGGTAGAGCAGTTACGAACGTTCATCGAGCGGGCGTGGAGCGACGTGTATCCCGTGCCCGTGCCGACGCCGGCCAACGGTCCGGGTGAGCGAAGGAGACTCGAGACATCGTGACGTACACACAGTCGCCGGCATCGCCCTCCGGCGCGGACTACCGAACAGCCACAGCCGATCTCGATGCCATCGCGTCGCGCGTCCTGTGGTTGGCGACCGCCATGGTGCACCACGCCAATCGCGTACGGGCAAACCCAAGCGGCTTGAAAGTCGGCGGGCACCAGGCATCTTCGGCATCGATGGTGCACATCATGACCTCGCTGTACTTCAGTCAGTTACGAGCGGGCGACAGAGTGTCCGTGAAACCGCATGCCTCTCCGGTGCTGCACAGCATCAATTATCTCCTCGGTGCTCTCGACGAGAGATACATGACGACCCTGCGGGAGTTCGGCGGTGTGCAAAGTTATCCGAGTCGTACCAAGGACCCCGACCCGGTTGACTATTCCACGGGGTCGGTCGGGATAGGCGCGACCGCACCGATCTGGGCGGGTCTCGCCCGTCGCTATGTCGACACGGTATTCGGTGACGCCGGATCGGGACGCCAGTACTCCCTCATCGGTGACGCCGAACTGGATGAAGGGGCGGTTTGGGAAGCGGTGATGGACCCCACGGTGCAGGAGCTGGGGGAAATCGTGTGGATCGTGGACATGAACCGCCAATCCCTGGACCGGGTCGTGCCCCACATCGCGGCAGGGCGGCTGCACGACATGTTCGCCGCCGCAGGCTGGCAGGTGCTGACCGTCAAATTCGGCATGCTGCTGGAGCAGCTGTTCGCCCGCCCCGGCGGCGACGCCATGCGCAACCGGATCCTCACCATGCCGAACCCCGAATACCAACGCCTACTGCGTTGTTCGGGTATGGAATTGCGGGATCGGCTGCCCGGAAACGGAATTCACGCCGCCGGGGTGAGCGCCGTGATCGCGGATCTAGATGACGCCACCCTGCTGCAGGCAATCGGCAACCTCGGTGGGCACGACATCACCGCGTTGCAGGAGGCCTACGCGCAGATCGACGACTCCAGACCGACGGTCATCCTCGCATACACCGTCAAGGGATACGGCCTGCCGATCCAGGGGCATCCACAGAATCACTCGTCGCTGCTGACCGACCAACAGTTCACTGCGCTGGCCCAGAATCTGGGCGAGGATCCGCGCCGGCCGTTCAGGCGTTTCGATCCCCAATCGCCTGCTGGGCAGTTGTGCCGGCAGGTCGCCGAACGACTGCGTCGAGTCGATGTTCCTGGCCGCCAACCACCTTCGGTGCCAATAGATATCGGACGCACCGCGCCGGCGGTCTCGAACACCCAGAGTGCCCTCGGACGCACCTTGCTCGATCTGACCCGAGAGGCCCCCGAGGTTGCGCAGCGCGTCGTGACCGTCAGCCCCGACGTCAGTTCAAGCACCAACCTCGCCGGATGGCTCAACAAAGTGGGCGTGTGGTCGCCGACCGAGCGACCCGACTGGTTCGCCGACGACACCGAGACCATCATGCACTGGCGCGAACACCCGACGGGGCAGCATATGGAGCTCGGCATCGCTGAGGTGAATCTGGTTGGCCTGCTTGGTGAGTTGGGCACGACCTGGAGCCGGTGGGGTCAGCCATTGTTTCCTATCGGCGTCCTCTACGACCCGTTCGTCGAACGCGCGTTGGAGCCGTGGTCGTTCGGAATCTACGCCGGCGGCCAGTCCATTCTGGTTGGAACGCCGTCTGGGGTCACGCTGGCCGCCGAAGGCGGCGCGCATCAGTCGATCAAGACCCCGTCGATCGGGCTCGAGCAACCCGGATGCGTCAGTTATGAACCGGCGTTCGCGACCGAAGTCGAATGGATCCTGCTGCATTGCATCAGCCGGTTGGGTCGCCCTGACGGAACATCGTCCTACCTTCGGTTGTCCACGCGACCCGTTCGTCAGGAGCTGGCCGGTATCCCTACCGACCCCGCCTCCCGCGAACGGCGTCGCCGGCAGGTGATAGGCGGCGCGTACACGTTGCGGCCGGTCGCCAGGCCCGCGGTATGCATCGTGACGCTAGGCGCCTTGGCCACCGAGGCGATTGCGGCTGCCGAGCGGCTCGCCGGCATAGGTGTCGACGCTGAAGTCGTGTGCGTGACGAGCCCCGACCTGCTCCATCGAGCCCTGCAGAGCCGGGACGGACTCGACGACGCGCCCAGTTGGATCCTCGATCAAGTATTCCCCGCTGAGCGTGCCGCACCGATGGTCACAGTTCTCGACGGGCATCCCCATACGCTGACCTTCTTGGCGACCGTCAACCAGGTGCGCTGTAAATCGTTGGGCGTCAGCAGGTTCGGACAGGCGGGAGACCTCGAATCGGTCTATCGCTACCACGGCATCGACACCGACAGCATCATGCGCGCAGCACTCGACATCCATACGTAGTGCGGTGAGTCGTCGATTCAAGCGCGGTGGTTGTGGTGGCAGTAGCTGGAAAGGGATTGACACAACAGTCTCGCCGCCGTACACATAAGACATGACGGCGATTTTGTCTCACGAGACATCGGACTCCCCCGTGGCTTTCCAGCTTGCCGATGCAGCCGGGTGGGTCGACCCCTGGCCGATGTACCGCGCGCTGCGCGACCACGATCCCGTTCACCATGTGGTGCCCGCCGACAATCCCGCCGCCGACTACTACGTGCTGTCCCGGCACGCCGACATCTGGACCGCGGCGCGCGATCACCAGACGTACTCCTCGGCGCAGGGCCTGACCGTCAACTACGGCGAGCTGGAACTCATTGGGCTGCAGGACAACCCGCCGATGGTGATGACAGACCCGCCCGTCCATACCGAATTCCGCAAGCTGGTGTCACGCGGCTTCACGCCGCGCCAGGTGGAGGCCGTCGAGCCCAAGGTGCGCGAGTTCGTCGTGCAGCGGCTGGAGAAGCTCAAGGCCGCCGGTGGCGGTGACATCGTGGCCGAGCTGTTCAAGCCGCTGCCGTCGATGGTCGTCGCGCACTACCTGGGCGTTCCCGAAGCCGACCGCGACCAGTTCGACGGCTGGACCGAGGCCATCGTCGCCGCCAATACCGCCGAAGGCGGCCTCGGCGGCGCGCTCGAGACGCTGGGCAGCGCGCTCGGAAACATGATGGGCTACTTCACCGCGCTGATCGAGCGCCGCCGCAAGGAGCCCGAGGACGACACGGTGTCGCACCTGGTCGCCGCGGGCATCGGCGCCGACGGCGACATCAGCGGCGTGCTGTCGATCCTCGCGTTCACGTTCACCATGGTCACCGGCGGCAACGACACCACCACCGGGATGCTGGGCGGCAGCGTGCAGCTGCTGCACCGGCGCCCCGACCAGCGCCGGCTGCTCGTCGAAAACCCGGACCTCATCACTGAATCCGTCGACGAGCTGCTCCGGCTCACCTCGCCGGTCCAGGGCCTGGCCCGCACCGCCACACGCGACGTGACCATCGGCGACACCACCATCCCGGCGGGCCGCAAGGCCCTGCTGCTCTACGGCTCGGGCAACCGGGACGAACGCCAATACGGCCCGGGCGCAGGCGAATTGGATGTCACCCGCGCCCCGCGCAACATCCTGACGTTCAGCCACGGTGCGCACCACTGTCTGGGCGCGGCAGCCGCGCGGATGCAGTCCCGCGTCGCACTGACCGAGCTGCTCGCACGGATACCGGAGTTCACCGTCGACGAGGACAACATCGAGTGGGCCGGAGGCAGCTACGTGCGCCGCCCGCTTTCGGTGCCGTTTACGATCGGCTGATGGCAAACGACTGGCTCGCCGGCCGACGCACCGAGGTCGCGGCCGAAGCCATCCTGGACGCCGCCGACCGCCTGTTCGCCGAGCAGGACGCCGCGACCGTCGGGATGCTCGAAATCGCCAGGGCGGCAGGGTGTTCCCGCGCGACGTTGTACCGGTACTACGAGAACCGCGACGTGCTACACCTGGCCTACGTGCATCGCGAGGCGTTCCGGGTGTTCGGTCACGTCGGCGAGCAGATCGCCGACATCACCGACCCGCGCACCCGGCTGCTCGACGGCGTGGCGATCGCGCTGCGCAGTGTGCGGGAAAGTCCTGCCCTGTCATCGTGGTTCGTCGCCACCCAGCGGCCCATCGGTGGCGAGGTCGCCGCGCAGTCCGACGTCATCACCGGACTGGTGGCGGCGTTCCTGTCGGCGTCGTGGCCCGAGCTGGCGACCGAGGCCGCGCACCGCCGGGCCGGCTGGCTGGTCCGGATCCTGGTGTCGCTGTTGATGTTCCCCGGCGCCGACGAAGACGACGAACGCGCGATGATCGACGAATTCGTGGTGTCCCAGCTGGTTCCGAGCGATCAGGCTTCCCAGTAGGCGCGAGCCTTGATGGCCTTCTTCGGAATCTGGTAATCCTCGCGCAGCACCTTGGCCACCGACCGGGTGGTCCGGTTGTCGCACGCCACCCAGCCGAAGTGATCGGACGCGTCGAACGCCGACGCCCGCACGGTCTCGACCAGCGCCTCGCCGTTGTTCTTGCGGTCGACCCAGGTGACGGTCAGACCCGGAGCACCGGTGCCCACCTGAAGATCGCGGTCGTCGTCATGGCCCGCCTCCAGGTACACCTGGATGGGCGCTTCGCCGATGGCCTGCAGCAGCGAGTTGATCGCCGGCAGCGATGCGGTGTCACCGACGAGGACATATCCGGCCGGGGCGGGCTCGGGCAGCTCGAAGCTGCTGCCGAGCAGCGTCACCTCGAGGGTGTCACCGGGCTTGGCCTCCTGCGCCCAGCGGGTGGCCAGACCGTCGTGCAGCGCGAAGTCGATATCCGTGGTGCCGGCCGCCGGATCGGGGTTGACCAGCGTGTAGCCGCGCTGGTGTGCCTTGTCACCGTCGGGGAACCAGCCACGGACCCACATGGTCGGGTGCACCGGCCGTTCAGCCAGCAGGTTGCCGGTGGTGAAATGCAGCCGCAGGTAGTTCGGGGTGATCTGGGTGCGGCCGGTGACGGTCAGCTGGTAATCGCCGCCCCGCCACAGTTTGACCAGCGCGCCCTGGATTCCGCGCGACGGCTTCGACTCGGTCATATTGCACCCTCCGATTGGACTCTTAGGGCAGCATAACCTAATTCGCTGTGTTGGTTGATTGCCTGCGATTTGCACTGGCCACAGCTATCTTCGAGCCGTGTTCGGCATCCTCCGGCCCTGCCGGCATCGGCTCGGCAAGGAACTCGCGGCCGTTTGGACCGCCCAGTTGTGCGGCCTGTGCCTCGCGCTTCGCGATGACTACGGTCAGGGCGGCCGAGTCGCCACCAACTACGACGGGCTCGTAGTGTCCGCATTGGTGGAGGCGCAGTCCGCGGCGACGCCCGGACGTCGGGAAGCCGGTCGCTGCCCACTGCGCGGCATGCGCAAGGCCGACGTCGCGATCGGTGAATCGGTCCGGCTGGCGGCCGTGGTCTCCCTGGTGCTCGCGGCGGCCCGGGTGCGCGATCACGTCGACGACGGCGACGGGGTGTTCGCCGCGGCGGGCGTGCGGCCCGCGGCCCGCCGGATCGCCGAACGGTGGGAACGCCAAGGCACGAACGTCGGTACCGCGCTGGGCTTCGACACCGGCGTCCTGATGGACGCGATCGGTCGGCAGGCGGCGCTGGAAGCCGCTGCGGCACCGGGTAGTTCGTTGCTCGCGGTCACCGAACCCACCGAGACATCCGTGGCCGCGGCGTTCGGCCATACCGCGGTGCTGGCCGGGCGGCCGGCAAATGTCGAGCCGCTGCGCGAGGTCGGCCAACTGTTCGGGCGGGTCGCGCACCTGCTCGACGCGGTCGAGGATCTGCACGACGATCGGGTGCACGGGAAGTGGAATCCGGTCGCCGCCACCGCAACATCGATCGGCGATGTCCGGACCATGTGCGACGACGCGGTGCTCGGCATCGAACTGGCCCTGGCCGATGTGGCATTCACTGACGGGCGGTTGGTGCACCGGCTGCTGACGCGCGAGTTGCGGCGGGCTGTGACCCGGACCTTCAGCCAAGCGGGATACCAGGCGACGGATGTGCCGCCCGAGGCAGAGCCACCGGTCGCGTCGTTCGGTGAGCTGCCGTTGGACGACGTGGTCGGGATCGAAACGGGCGAAGAGAATCCCGAGCAGAAGGCCGAGCGCAAGGCCGGCTGGTTCGACGGCTGCTTTGCCTGCGATTGTGGCGACTGCTGCTGCGATTGCGATGGCTGCTGCGAATGCGACGGCTGCTGTTGCGACGGCTGCTGCGACTGCTGCGACTGTTCCTAGTTCCGGACCCGCGTGAAGCGGTGCAGTAACCACGACGCCGGGATGGTGAACAGCATCGTCCAGGTGAACAACGCGAAGGTCGATCCGGTCCAGATGTGCTGGTGCATCACTTCGACCATGACCAGTTCCATGATGACCAGGTGCACCAGGAAGATCTCGTAGGAGATCTCGCCGAGGAAGACCATCGGCCGGCTCCCCAGCAGCCGCGCGTACCAACCGCGGTTCCCCAACCCCAGCGGCGCGACGACCAGTGTGGCGATGGCGGCGTAGAGCACCGCCTTCCACAGGCTCTGCGGCAGTGTCGCGGGCGAGGTCGTCGGCGCGCCGGCGATGGGCGTCGACGCGATGAGGTAGCAGACCAATGCCAGTGGGATGCACAGGAATCCGTAGGCCCGCACACCCATCACGGACAACACCGAGAGCAGCATCCCGCCGACGAACCAGATCAGGTAGGTCGGCAACCACAGCCGGGCACCGTCGGGCAGGAAATCGGTGGTGTGCACCAGCGTCAGCCACGCCAGGCTCGATGCGGCCAGCGCCGCCAGCGCACCCAGCAGCCGGCCCGGCCGCCACTGCCGCCGGCACAGCACCACCATCAGCAGGTAGGCCAGCACCGGAAGGGCAACGTAGAAAGCAACTTCCACCGCCAGGCTCCACATCTGGGTGAGGCCCTGATGCAGCCAGGAGAACAGGTAGTTGTCGGTGTAGATCTGGGTCAGCGTGAGGTTGCGGAGCAGCCCCAGCCAGGTGTGTCCGGGGTTGGGGCCGGCTGTCCGGAAGTGATACAGCGCGTAGGCCGCCAGCACCGTCACCACGTAGGCGGGCATGATCCGTCGTACCCGGTGCCAGGCGTAGCGCCGCACCGACGGTGCGTCGTAAGGCTTTTCGGCATCGGCACGAGCCAGTGCCTTGACCCACGGGGTGAACAGCAGGAAGCCGGACAGCACGAAGAAGATCGGTACGCCGATCTCGGCGCGCGAGTACATCAGCCCGACGTAGTCCTGGGTGTACTTACCCGTCGTGAATGCGGCGTGGGTCAGTACAACGAGCAGTGCGGCAACCGCACGGACCCCGGTGAGTGAGTCGACCCGGGTCACTTGTACTTGCGCTTGCCCTCGCCTCGACCTTCGCTGTGGCCGCCGCGTCGGTCGTCGTCGCGGCCGCCACGGCCTTTGTACGGCCCACGATCCTGACGGCCGCCGCGGTCGGAGTACGAACCCCGGTCCGAGCCGCGGTCCGGACGTCCGCCGCGGTCCTGGTAACCGCCCGAATGCCCGCCCTTGTCGAGTTCCAGGTGAATCAGCTGGCCCGAAATGCGGGTGTTCTCCAGCTTTTTGAGCGTGTCCTTGCTCAGCTTGGCGGGCAGCTCCACCAGCGAGTGGTCCACCCGGATGCTGATGTGCCCGAAGTCGCTGCGGTTCAGACCGCCCTCGTTGGCAATGGCGCCGACGATGGCACCCGGAATCACCTTGTGCCGCTTGCCCACCGCGATGCGGTAGGTGGCCAGGTCGTCACGCGTGGAGCGGGGCTTGCGCTCGCGATCGCCACGGTCCCCGCGGTCGTCCCGGTCCGGACGCTCGCGCCGCTTCTCCGGCGGCGGCTCCTTCATGAGGAACTCTTCACCGCCTTGGGTCTGCACCGCCAGCGCCGCCGCGATCTCGGCCAACGGCACGTTGTTGTCGCGCTCGTAGTCCTCGATCAGCCGGCGGAACAGCTCGACGCTCGGTGCGTTCAGCGAGTCGGTGATCGAGTCGCGGAACTTGGCCACGCGCTGGGCGTTGACGTCGTCGACCGAAGGCAGTTGGGACTCGATGAGCTTCTTGCGCGTGACGCGCTCGATCGAGTTGAGCAGGTGCCGTTCCCGCGGAGTGACGAACAGCAGCGCGGTGCCCGAGCGACCGGCCCGGCCGGTGCGGCCGATGCGGTGCACGTACGACTCGGGGTCGTGCGGAATGTCGTAGTTCAGCACGTGCGAGATACGTTCGACGTCCAGGCCGCGCGCCGCCACATCGGTGGCGATCAGGATGTCGATCGAACCGTCCTTGAGCCCGTTGATGGTGCGCTCGCGGACCGCCTGCGGAATATCACCGTTGATCGCGGCCGCGGAAAAGCCACGGGCCCTGAGCTTTTCGGCAACTTCCTCGGTGGCCTGCTTGGTGCGGACGAAGACGATCATGGCTTCGAACGGCTCGACCTCGAGCAGCCGGGTGATGGCGTCCATCTTGCGGGCGCCGGCCACCTGGATGTAGCGCTGCGTGATGTTCTCGGCGGTCTGGGCCTTGGCCTTGATGGTCACCTCGACCGGGTCGTGCAGGTACTTCGAGGTGATCTTCTTGATGGCCGGCGGCATGGTCGCCGAGAACAACGCGACCTGCTTGTACTCCGGGGTGTCGGCCAAAATGCGCTCGACATCCTCGGCGAAACCCATCTGCAGCATCTCGTCGGCCTCGTCGAGCACCAGGTAGTCCAGGTGCGAGAGGTTCAGGCTGCCCTTCGACAAGTGATCGATAACGCGGCCCGGGGTGCCCACCACGACCTGGGCGCCGCGCTTGAGGCCGGCCAGCTGCGGTGTGTACGACGACCCGCCGTAGATCGCCAGCACGTTGACGTTCAGGTGCACGCCGTACTTGCCGAACGCCTCGGCCACCTGCAGCGCCAGCTCCCGGGTCGGCGCCAGCACCAGACACTGGGTGTTGCGGCTGGTGGGGTCGATCTTGGACAGCACCGGAACCGCGAAGGCGGCCGTCTTACCGGTACCGGTCTGGGCGAGGCCGACGACGTCGGACCCGTTCAGGATCGCGGGGATCGTCGCGGCCTGGATGGGCGACGGAGATTCGTATCCGACATCGGTCAGTGCCCGCAGCACCTCCGGCCGGATGTTCAGGTCGGCGAACGTGACCTCGGCGCCGGTGTCAGCGGAGGTTTCTGAAGCGGGATCAGCGGTGGTGTTGGGGCCGCCCGAATCCGGGTCGGCCTCGGGCGAAGACGTCGTCATTATGCAAGGAGTCTAGAGGGTTATCAGGCCAGGTACGCCCAGCATGGCTGACCGGACTCCCCCTGGTCTGCCTTATAGGGTGGCCGGGTGCGCTGCGCCGAACCGAAACTGATGACGATCGCGGTGGCCGCACTCGCGGCGGCAAGCCTGTCCGCCTGTGGGTCGGGCGACTCCACCGCCTCCAAGACCCCCGAGCCGACCGCGCCGGCCGCCACCAAGAAACCCGCCGCGCCGACCGTCGTCGCAGGTCCGAAGACCAGCGCGGCCCCGGCGGACCCCTGTGCCGTCAGTCTCACGGCGCCCGATATCGCGAAAGCGGTGTCGACGCTGCCGGCCGATCCCCGCAGCAAGCAGGGCTGGAGCCCCGAACCGCTGGCCGGAAACTACAACCAGTGCGCGCCACTGTCGGTGGTGATTGTGAAAGCGAACACCAACGCCGAACAGCCGAACACCCGCGCCGTGATGTTCCACCTGGGCCAGTTGATCCCGACCGGCGTGCCCGACACCTATGGGTTCAACGGCATCGACCTGGCCCAGACCACCGGCGACACCGTCGCCCTGAGCTACACCAACCCGGCCAGCGGGCTCAAGAGCATCGTGCGGTTCCACTGGAACGGCAACGGCGTCGAGCTGATCGGCAACACGCGCTAACTGCGGAGCACCTTGTCCATGGCCTTGCCCTTGGCCAGCTCGTCGACCAGCTTGTCGAGGTAGCGGATCTTCTGCATCAACGGGTCCTCGACGTTCTCGACGCGGACACCGCACACCAAGCCGGTGATCAGGGTGGCATTCGGATTCAGCGTCGCGACGGCGAAGAAGTCCTCGAAGGTCGTCTCCGCTTTCAGGTGCTCGGCCAGAGTGGCCTGGTCGAAGCCGGTCAGCCAGCAGATGACCTGATCGAGTTCGGCGGTCGTGCGGCCCTTCTTCTCCACCTTGTTGACGTAGTGGGGATAGACCGACGCGACACTCGTGGTGAAAATCCTGCTCACTCCAGCCAAGGTAACCCCGGTCTGTCGGCGGGCTGCCATATGGTGGCGACGTGTTCCTCAGTCCGACCGATCACGCTGCGCCGGTCATATACAGCGCATCGGATCTCGCGGCTGCGGCGCGCTGCGAGTACGCGCTGCTGCGCCGGTTCGACGGGCTGCTGGGCTGGGGACCGAAGGCCGTCGTCGACGACGACCTGCTGGCCCGCACCGCCGAATTGGGCGACGCCCATGAGCAGCGGCATCTGGAGCAGCTGCGGGAGACATCCGGGGACAACGTCACGATGATCGGCCGGCCGCGGCCCTACACCGTGGCCGGGCTGCTGGCCGCGGCCGAAGCGACCCGCGCCGCCGTCGACCGCCGAGCGCCGGTCATCTACCAGGCCGCGATGTTCGACGGCCGCTTCCTGGGTTTCGCCGACTTCCTGATCTTGGAGGACGGCCGCTACCGCCTGCGCGACACGAAGCTGGCCCGGTCGGTGAAAGTCGAGGCGCTCCTGCAGTTGGCGGCCTACGCCGACGCGCTGGATCAGGCCAGCATACCGGTGGCGCCCGAGGTCGACCTGGTGCTCGGCGACGGCACCATCGCCAGTTATCCGGTGGCCGAGCTGCTTCCGGTCTACCTGCCGCGGCGCGCGGCACTGCAGCAGCTGCTCGACGAACACCGGGCCGGCGGAGCGCAGGTGTCCTGGGAGACGCCGACGCTGCGCGCCTGCCACCAATGCGAGGACTGCGAAGTCGAGGTCCGCGAGCGGGATGACCTGCTGCTGGTGGCCGGCATGCGGGTCAGCCAGCGGGCCCGGCTGCTCGACGCCGGGATCACCACCATGCACCAGCTGGCCGAACACCGCGGCGCGGTGCCGGGGCTCTCGTCGCGCATCGTGGCGAATCTCGTCGGGCAGGCGCGGCTGCAGGTCGCTCCCCCGGTCGACGACAAGCCGCAGTTCGAGGTCATCGACGCACAGCCGCTCACGGGGCTGCCCGAACCCGACCGCGGCGACCTGTTCTTCGACTACGAGGGCGACCCGCTGTGGACGGAGAACGGCCGGGACTGGGGCCTGGAGTATCTGTGGGGCACCCTGACTGCGACGGGGCAGTTCCACCCGCTGTGGGCGCATGACCGGACCAGTGAACGGCAGGCGCTCATCGATTTCCTGGCGCTGGTTCGCAAGCAGCGCAAGCGGTACCCGAACATGCACATCTACCACTACGCGGCCTACGAGAAGAGCACGCTGCTGCGGCTGTCCGGGCGCTACGGCGTCGGCGAGGCCGAGGTGGACGAGTTGCTGCGCAGCGGTGTGCTGGTCGACCTGCTTCCATTGGTGCGCAAGAGCATTCGGGTCGGGACCGAGAGCTACAGCATCAAGTACCTGGAGCCGCTGTACATGGGCGGCGAGTTGCGCGTCGGCGAGGTCACCAAGGCCACCGACTCGATCACGCAGTACGCGCGGTACACCGAACTCGCAGCGGCCGGCGAACACGAGGAAGCCGCGACGGTCCTCAAGGAGATCGAGGACTACAACCACTACGACTGCCGCTCCACGCTGCGGCTGCGCGAATGGCTGCTCGGGGTGGCATGGGCCGAGGGCATCGCGCCGCGCGGGCCGGCGGTCGGCGGCCCCGCGCAACCGGAGACGGCCCCGCCGGCCGACGATGCCACCCAACGCGCGCTGGCGAAGTACGCGGGCGACGGCACCACGGCACGCTCGGACACGCAGCAGGCCGTCGCCATGATCGCGGCCGCCCGCGGGTACCACCAGCGCGAGGAAAAGCCGTTCTGGTGGGAGCATTTCGACCGCATCAACAACCCGGTCGACGAATGGGCCGACAGCACAGACGTTTTCGTGTCGACGGCAACCCCGCACGTCGCCGTCGACTGGAACATCCCGCCCAAGGCCCGCAAGCCGCAGCGCCAGGTACTGCTGCGGGGTGAGATCGCCGCCGGCTCGATCCGGCCCGGCGCCGAGGTGTTCGCGCTCTACGAACCACCTTCTCCGGCAGGACTTTCCGACGATCCCGATGTCCGCGCCGCCGGTACCGCCACGGTGGTGGACTGCAACGAGGACGGCACCGAGGTGCTCATCGTGCACCGGACCGGCAAGGACGGCGATGAGTTCGGCCAGCTGCCCTTCGCCCTGACGCCGGGGCCGCCGCCGAACACCAAACCACTGCGGACCTCGATCGAGACGACGGCTGCCGAGCTCGCTGCCGGATTGCCGTCGTTGCCGCCCCACGCGGCGCTCGACATCCTGCTGCGGTCCGCCCCGCGCACGCTGTCCACCGGCCCGCTCCCCCGCACCGGCGACACCGCGCGGGATATCGTTGCGGCCCTGCGGGATTTGGACTCGTCGTACCTTGCGGTGCACGGCCCGCCGGGTACCGGAAAGACCTACACCGCCTCGAAGGTCATCGCCGACCTCGTCAACCGCGACCACTGGCGCATCGGCGTGGTGGCGCAGGCCCATGCCGTCGTGGAGAACGTGCTCAGCAGCGTGGTCAAGGCCGGGGTCGACGGCCGGGTCGTCGGCAAGAAGCGTGCGCCCGAGGACGCGCCGTTCACCGACGTGCCGGACAACCAGTACGCGCGCTTCATCGAGGACAGCAACGGCTGCGTGATCGGCGGCACCGCTTGGGATTTCGCCAACGACGGCCGTGTCCCGCGCGGCAGCCTGGATCTGCTCGTCATCGAGGAGGCCGGCCAGTTCAGCCTGGCCAACACCATCGCCGTCGCACCGGCGGCGAGCAATCTGCTGCTGCTCGGTGACCCGCAGCAGCTGCCGCAGGTCAGCCAGGGCACCCACCCCGAGCCGGTCGACGAGTCGGCCCTGAGCTGGCTCGTCGAGGGCAGTCATACCCTGCCCGCCGAACGCGGCTATTTCCTCGACGTGTCGTACCGGATGCACCCGGCGGTGTGCGCCCCGGTGTCGGCGCTGTCTTACGACAACCGGCTACTGGCGGCCGAAAGCGTCAGCGGCGCACGGCGATTGGCTGGTATCGAGCCAGGTGTGCACCTGATGACCGTCGAGCACGAGGGCAATGCGACCGACAGCCCCGAGGAGGCCGAGGCGATCATCGCCGCCATCGGCGGCCTGGTGGGCAGGCAGTGGACCGACGAGGACGGCACGAAAACCCTTGGTCCCGAGGATGTCCTGATCGTGGCACCGTACAACGCGCAGGTGGTACTGCTGCGCGAGCGGATGGACGCGTCGGGCTACGGCGACGTCCAGGTGGGCACCGTCGACAAGTTCCAGGGGCGGCAAGCGCCCGTGGTGTTCGTCTCGATGACGGCGTCGTCCATCGCCGAAGTACCCCGCGGCATGGGCTTCCTGCTCAATCGCAACCGCCTCAACGTGGCGATCAGCCGCGCCAAATACGCCGCCTACGTGGTGCGTTCGGCGCTGTTGACCGACTATCTCCCCTCGACGCCGGACGGGATGATCGAACTCGGCGCGTTCCTGTCGGTGACCGCATGACCATGCCGCCGCCGGGGATACCAGTGCCACCCGTTCACCACGTCTGGACCGCGGGGCCGTCCGATCGTGGGCATTTCACGTGGCTCTCCACCCGGCAAGCCCTGACCCGGTGGCAGCTGTGGTTGATCATCGTCGTCGTTGTCGGGTTCACCGCGAGCCGCGCGTCGTCCATCGGAGCCGGCATCGGAATTGCGATCTTCTTGTTGCCGCTCCTGGTCGGCGTGATCGTGGCGCTCACCTGGTTCAGCAGCCATCGGGCGCTGGGCCGCACCATGTTTCCCGGCGCACAGTGGGCGACAGGATTCAACGATCACGGGTTCATGCTGGCCAGCCCGACCGGCACGCTGACGTTCGACTGGGGCACCGTCACCGCGATCCGGCCCTCCGCCGAGCTGGTGACCCTCCAGACCAAGACCGGCCGCATCGGCATCCCGGCGCCACTCGTCCCGCCACCGGCGGTCGCATACGCCGCCGGCCAGATTGCCCGTCAACAGGCGGTCTCACGGCCATGACTCTCTTGGATCAGCTCGCATCCATCGTCGGCGCCGGGTACGTCACCACCGATCCCGATGTCCTCGCCGGACGCGTCGTCGACCAGACCGGCCGCTACCGCGGCCACGCCCAAGCGCTGGTCCGCCCGGGCAGCGAGACCGAGGTCGCGGCAGTACTGCGCGCGTGCCGCGACGCCGGCGCCTGCGTCACGGTGCAGGGCGGCCGGACGTCACTGGTGGCAGGCACCGTCCCCGAGCACGACGACATCCTGCTGTCCACCGAACGGCTGTCGGCCATCGACGCCGTGGACACCGCGGAGCGCCGGGTCCGAGCCGGGGCCGGAGCGACCTGCGCCGCCGTGCAGCACGCCGCCGCCGCCGCGGGGCTGGTGTTCGGCGTCGACCTCGCGTCCCGTGATTCGGCGACCGTCGGCGGCATGGCGTCGACCAACGCCGGCGGCCTGCGGACGGTGCGCTACGGCAACATGCGCGAACAGATTCTGGGCCTCGAGGTGGCGTTGCCCGACGGCACGGTGGTGCGGCGGCACAGCCAAGTGCGTAGCGACAACACCGGTTACGACCTGACCTCGTTGTTCGTCGGCGCCGAGGGCACGCTCGGGGTCATCACCGGCGTGGACCTACGGCTGCACCCCGTACCGCCGCATCGGGTGACCGCGGTGGCCGGGTTCGACGACCTCGACGCCTTGATCGCCACCGGGCGACGGCTCCGGGACACCGAAGGCATCGCGGCACTGGAACTGGTCGACGCGCGCGCCAGCGCCCTGACCGCGGAGCACCTCGGCGTGCACGCGGCCGTCGGCGGCGCGTGGCAGCTGCTGGTCGAAATGGCCGGCGAGGCAGACCAAACCGACCTGCTGGCCGACGTGTTGGGCGACGCCGAGCTGACGGGCGAACCCGCGGTGGGCGTCGATGCCGGCGCCAGCCAGCGGCTGTGGCAGGTTCGCGAATCGATCGGCGAAGTGCTGGGCTGGTACGGCCCTCCACTGAAATTCGATGTGTCGCTGCCACTTTCAGCCGTGGCACGGTTCGCTGATGCCGCGACCGCGGTCACCGCCGAGCACGCGCCCGAGGCCATTCCCGTGCTGTTCGGTCACATCGGCGAGGGCAACCTGCATCTGAACCTGGTGCGCTGCAACGTCTCCGGCGAAAGCGAACGCGCCCTCTACACCGCGATGATGAATCTGATCGCCGAATGCGGAGGCAACGTCAGCTCCGAACACGGCGTCGGCTCCCGCAAGCGCGACTACCTGACCATGTCACGCACCGACGCCGACGTCGCAGCCATGCGCACGGTGAAGGCAGCGTTCGACCCGACGGGGTACCTCAATCCCGCGGTGCTGTTCCGCTGATCCGGTTCCAGAGGCTCCGGTAGCGTCAATATCGTGCGCCGATACGCCCTGGTTGTAGCCACGCTCCCCGTGCTCGCGCTCACCGCGGTAGCGCCCGACAGCCACGCCGCCCCGGCCTGCGGCACCACCGACCCGAGCCGCGCGCCCGCCGTCATCACCGGGTTCGACGGCTACAGCGCGGTGAACGTCTGCGACTACGCCGGGCCCAAGCACTACGGCTGGTCGTCGTACCGGTTCAAGACCGCCGGCGGCGTGCACTGCGAGCTGTACGACGGGCCGAACTCGTGGCAGTACTACTCCAGCATCACGTGCTGGGGGACGCTGCCCGGCGTACCGGCGGGCGTCACCCAGGTGGAGGTCGCGGCCGGCAGCGTGGCGAGTTTCGGCCAGGCGGATGTGAAGCAGAAGGAAACGCAGGACGGCGGCGTGCCCGTCGACCCGGCCAGTTACCGGGAGCTGGCCCCCGGCCAGAAGATCGTCGTCCCCGGCGCCAAGGGGGCCGTCGACGAGAACGACGAAGTGTGCGCGACCGCGGGCGACGGTGCCCTCACGTGTGAAATCCAGAATCCCGGCGAAGCCTGGGGCCAGGACCGGAAGACCCACGGTTTCGTGCTGTCGGCGCAGGGCAGCCGCGTCTACTGAGCACCGCCGGTCGCGGCCGTAACGCCACGGCGCGAATGGTCGCCGGAAATCGCCCTGCGGTTACGTTCGCGAGCCGGTGCGAACCCGTGCGGCACTACATCGAATGCAAACCGTAGATGCCGGGATCGTCGGCCTCGTCGTCTTCCCGATAGTGCCGGCCGCGCCGCGGCGTCGGAGGCGCTTCAGCCGCCACGACCTCCGGGCGACGCGGACTGTGCCAGTGGTCGACGCGCATCGGAATAGGTGAGGTGCGCGGCTCGTCGGGGTCTTCGGACTCGAAGTGCGCGTAGTCCTCATCAGATTCGGCGGGCACGGCGTACCGGTCCCACTGCTCGGAGTCAGCCACGGCGTCGAACGCGGCGCGGTCGACGGTGTACTCGACGTAGTCGTCGTCATCGGGAAAGTAGTTGGGTTCGGGCGGTTCCGGGACAGAGGTCCGGGGTCGAACCAACGGCGCGGCGGTCGCCTGGCCCCGCAGGAACAGCGCGGCGACGATGCCGAACAACGCGACGAACGCCGGCAGTAGCAGCGATTGCGACATCGCGGTCGCGAACGGCTCGTGCAGGAACGGCGGCAGCGTCACCGGTGTGCCTTCGCCGGCAACGGGACGGCCGCCGGTTGGCATCTCGGCGCTGATCCGGGACGTCATGTAGGCGGCCATGCCGGCGCTGCCCAGCACCGAGCCGACCAGCCGCGTCGCGTTGTAGACGCCGGACCCGGCGCCGGCCAGCCGCGGCGGCAGATTGCGGGTCGCGGTCGCCGCCAGCGGCGACCAGATGAACGCCATGCCGATGCCCATGACGATGAACGGCAGTACCAGCTGCCACAGCGGCGTGTCGGGAGTCAGCCCGAACGACAACCAGGTCAGCCCGATCGCCAGCGCTGAGAATCCCGACCCCACGATCGGTTGCGGCGGGTAGCGGTCGATCAGCTTGCCGACGAGCGGCGCCAGCATCCCGGACACCACCGCCATGGGCGCGGTGAGCAGCGCCGACTCCGTGGCGCTCAGGCCGAGGACGGCCTGGGCGTGGAACATCACCGGCAGGATCATCGCGGTGACGCAGAAGCCGATGGTGGCCACGGCCACGTTGGACAGGCAGAAGTCGTTGTCGTGGAACACCGTCAGCGGGATCAGCGGCTCGTCCGGGTTGACCGCCTGCCAGTACACGAAGGCGGCCATGAAGCCCACGCCGGCGAGGATCACCAGCCAGATCCACCAGGCCCAGCCGTGCGTCTGCCCCTCCTGCAGGCCGAACACGATGCCGAACATGCCGACACCCGACAGCACCACGCCGAGGACGTCGAACCGGTGCCGCTCGGTCGGCAGCTGCGGCACCAGCACCCAGGCCAGCGCCAGGCCGACGATGCCGATCGGCACGTTGACGAAGAAGATCCACTGCCAGCCGAGATGGTCGACCAGCACGCCACCGGCCAGCGGACCGACCAGCGTCGCCACCCCGGCCGTGGCGCCCCACACGCTCATGGCCGCGCCCCGGCGCTCGGGCGGGAAGATTCGCGTGATCGTTGACAGGGTCTGCGGCGTCAGCAGCGCCGCGCCCAGCCCCTGTACGACGCGCGCGGCGATCAGCATCCCGATGCTGCCGGACAAGCCGCACCACAACGACGCCAGCGTGAACACGGCCAGGCCCGTCAGATACAGGTTGCGCGGCCCGAAGCGGTCACCGAGCCGGCCCGCGACCAGCAGCGGTACCGCATACGCCAGCAGATAGGCACTGGTCACCCAGATGACACCGTCGTAGTCGGTGCCGAGCTTCTGCATGATGACGACGTTGGCGACGGCGACGATCGTGGAGTCCACCAGGATCATGAAGAAGCCGAACATCATGGCCCAGAGGGCATGCCACGGCCGACTCACTTGCGCAGCGCTCACCGACGAACTCCGGCGGAAATCAACGTATGCATGCAGTGGGTATCAAGTCTGGTGGCCGGCCGATGTGCCGGTCTCCACTTCGACGCTACGGACAGTCGCGGATCCGAACAAGTCAGCAGTTCGGCGCCGCCACCACAGACCTAATGGCGGTGGCGTTCGTGTCCCGACTCACCCTTGTCGCCGACAGCCAGCAGCGCGAACAGGGCGACCACGACGCCCGTCGTCATCACGCCCGCGAGCGCCAACTCACCGTTGCCCAGCGCGCCGACGAGTGGCGCCACCGCCGCGCCGAGCCCGAACTGGGCGGCGCCCAGCGCGGCCGCCGCGGTGCCGGCGGCATCGGGGTGACGGGCCAGTGCGACGGCGGGTGTGTTCGGAATCACGAGGCCCATCGCGGCCAGCATCGCCCATACCGGGATGAGGAAACCGGCCAGCCCGCCCACGTGCAGTGCGGCCAGCGCGACGAACACGAGGCCGAACACCGACGCGGCGATCAGCGCGACCACCGCGATCTTCTGCGGCTCGAACCGGCGCAGCAGTACGACGTTGAATTGGGTGGAGCCGATGAGCGCGATCGCCCCGGCGGCGAACACCAGCGCGAAGGACTGCTGGTCGAGGCCGTACCGCCCCTGCAGCACGAAGGCGGCACCGGCGATGTACGCGAACAGGCCCGACATGCCGAGGGCACCGACGAGGACCAGCACCACGAAGCGGACATCGCTCAGCACCTCGACGTACGTCCGCAAGATCGCCCGCAGTTGTAGCGGGCGCCGGTCGGCGACGGCGAGGGTCTCGGGCAGGGCCAGCACCGCCACCGCCAGGATCGCGCCGCCCAGGACGGCGAGCGCGGCGAAAACCCAGTGCCACGAACCGCGCAGCAGCACGGCCGCGCCGAGCGACGGCGCCAACACCGGCGCCACGCCCAGGACCAGGATCAACCGCGACATCACGACGGCCGCGACCGACTCTTCGAAGAGGTCACTCACGACAGCGACGGCCACGACAGAAGCCGCGGCGGCACCCACACCCTGCAGCGCGCGGGCGATGCCCAGCACCTCGATGTTCGGCGCGAACAGGCACAGCAGCGACGCCGCCATGTGCAGCAGGATGCCGGCGACCAGCGGCCGCCGACGGCCCAGCGCGTCCGACAGCGGGCCGACGATCAGCTGGCCGAGGGCCAGGCCGCCCAGCGTCCCGGTCAGCGTCAGCTGCGCGACCGACGACGACAACCCCAGCTCAGAGGCAATCCGGGGCAGTGCCGGCAGGTACATGTCGATGGTCAGCGGGCCCAGTGCGACCAGCAGGCCGAGCACCACGATCATCCGGGTACGGCTCGGCGCCGGACGTACTTCCGGGGCCTCGGCGGGCACGCCACTATCGGTGGCGTCGCCTACCGCTGTCAGATCCACAAGGGGCGATGCTGCCATGAATATGGTTAGCAATGCATACCGGTTTTTTCTTCCCGGCAAACCCGCAGTGTTCAGATGTGATCACCGGCTCAGCCGGTGCCGGGCACTCAGATGCCACCCCGATCGTTGACCACGCGTTAGCCTGAATTCCTGAGACGGAGATGGAGAGGCCGGCCGATGAGTGCTCGCTCCAGCATGAAGGGGCAGTTGCCTGTGAAGCATGACGCCCACGCCGAGAACCCTGGCGCTGCCGCCAAGGCGCTCTCGCACATCCTCGAAGGCGGAGCCCGAGTGCAGGCGCCGGCAGTGGCCGCCTACGTGAACCGGTTACGTGAACACAACCCCGGTGCCACCCCGGCCGAGATCGTCACCAAACTCGAGAAGCACTACCTGGCCGCGACCATGGCCAGCGGCGCCGCAGTCGGATCGGCCGCGGCCTTCCCCGGCATCGGCACGCTCGTCGCGATGTCCGCGGTCGCCGGCGAGACCGTGGTGTTCCTCGAAGCGACCGCGGTGTTCGCCCTGGCGGTGGCCGAGGTGCACGGCATCCCGGTCGACCAGCGGGAGCGTCGTCGCGCGCTGGTGCTCGCCGTACTCGTCGGCGACGAAGGAAAGCACGCCATCGGGGACCTGCTCGGCACCGGCCGCACCAGCGGCGCGTGGCTGGCCGACGGCGCCGCGACCGTTCCGCTACCGGCTGTCTCGCAATTGAATTCGCGACTGCTGAAGTTCTTCGTGAAGAAGTACACGCTCAAGCGCGGCGCCATCGCGTTCGGCAAGCTGCTGCCGGTCGGCGTCGGCGCGGTGATCGGCGGTGTCGGCAACCGGTTGATGAGCAAGAAGATCATCGAGAACGCCCGCGCGGCCTTCGGGCCCGCCCCGGCGCGGTGGCGCCAGACGCTGCACGTGCTGCCCGAGGCACGGGATTAGCAAACCCTCCGCAGATTGATGAACCAATACGTAGGCTTCCGCCGTCCGAGGATTCGACCGACGGGTTAGCCTTAGTCGGCACGGGGGCGGGCGACCGCCAACACAACAGAGGGCGCGTACGCCGGGCTGAGGTCCGGCACTCGCCGGACAGAAGGAAACGAGGCGAATAGCGGCCGTGAGCACATCACCTTCACCATTCGGTCAGAACGAGTGGCTGGTCGAAGAGATGTATCGCAAATTCCGTGAGGACCCGTCCTCGGTGGACCCGAGTTGGCACGACTTCCTGCGTGACTACAACCCCGAACCCGTCACGGACACAACAGATTCCGTAGCCGCGGCGACCCCGGCGCCCGCCGCCGCACCCGCAGCCCCGGCTGCTGCGCCGACCGCACCGGCTCCCGCCGCGGCCCCTGCCGCACCGGCTGCCCCGGCCCCCGCCGCGCCTGCCAAGGCCGCCCCCGCCAAGGCCGCTGCCGGACCCGCGCCCGCCGAGGACGCCGAGACGCAGACGCTGCGCGGCGCCGCTGCCGCCGTCGTCAAGAACATGAACGCGTCGCTGGACGTGCCGACCGCCACGAGCGTGCGCGCCATCCCCGCGAAGCTGATGATCGACAACCGCGTCGTCATCAACAACCACCTCAAGCGCACCCGCGGCGGCAAGATCAGCTTCACCCATCTGCTGGGCTACGCGATCGTCCAGGCGGTCAAGCAGTTCCCCAACATGAACCGCTACTTCGCCGAGGTCGACGGCAAGCCGACGGCCGTCACGCCGGCGCACACCAACCTCGGCCTGGCCATCGACCTGCAGAACAAGGACGGTTCGCGCCAGCTCGTCGTCGCAGCCATCAAGCGTTGCGAGACAATGCAATTCGGCCAGTTCATCGCCGCCTACGAGGACATCGTCCGGCGCGCCCGCGACGGCAAACTGACCGCCGAGGACTTCAGCGGCGTCACCATCTCGCTGACCAACCCGGGCACCATCGGCACCGTGCACTCGGTGCCGCGCCTGATGCGCGGTCAGGGTGCCATCATCGGCGCCGGTGCCATGGAGTACCCGGCCGAGTTCCAGGGCGCCAGCGAAGAGCGCATCGCCGAGCTCGGCGTCGGCAAGCTCATCACACTGACGTCGACCTACGACCACCGCATCATCCAGGGCGCCGAGTCCGGCGACTTCCTGCGCACCGTGCACCACCTGCTGCTCGACGACGCCTTCTTCGACGAGATCTTCCGCGAGCTGGGCATCCCCTACGAGCCGGTGCGCTGGCGGATCGACAACCCGGACTCGATCGCCCACAAGAACGCCCGCATCATCGAGTTGATCGCGGCCTACCGCAACCGCGGCCACCTGATGGCCGACATCGACCCGCTGCGTCTCGACAAGACCCGCTTCCGCAGCCACCCCGACCTCGACGTCAACACCCACGGCCTGACGCTGTGGGACCTGGACCGCGAGTTCAAGGTCGACGGTTTCGCCGGCAAGCAGTTCATGAAGCTGCGCGACGTGCTGTCGGTGCTGCGCGACGCCTACTGCCGCCACGTCGGTGTCGAGTACACCCACATCCTCGAACCCGAGCAGCAGAAATGGCTGCAGGAGCGCGTCGAGGTCAAGCACGACAAGCCCACGGTCGGTGAGCAGAAGTACATCCTGTCCAAGCTCAACGCCGCCGAGGCCTTCGAGACCTTCCTGCACACCAAATACGTTGGGCAGAAACGCTTCTCGCTGGAAGGCGCGGAAGCCGTCATCCCGATGATGGACGCCGCCATCGACCAGGCGGCCGAACACAACCTCGACGAAGTCGTCATCGGCATGCCGCACCGCGGCCGTCTCAACGTGCTGGCCAACATCGTCGGCAAGCCGTACTCGAAGATCTTCAGCGAGTTCGAGGGCAACCTGAACCCGGCGCTGGCGCACGGTTCCGGCGACGTGAAGTACCACCTCGGTGCCACCGGCCACTACCTGCAGATGTTCGGCGACAACGAGATCGACGTGTCGCTCGTGGCCAACCCCAGTCACCTCGAAGCCGTCGACCCGGTCCTCGAGGGCCTGGTCCGGGCCAAGCAGGACCTGCTGGTCGGCGACGAACACGACGACAGCGACGCGCACGGCCGCTTCTCGATCGTGCCGATGATGCTGCACGGCGACGCCGCGTTCGCCGGCCAGGGCGTCGTGGCCGAGACGCTGAACCTCGCGCTGCTCAAGGGCTACCGCACCGGCGGCACCATCCACATCGTCGTGAACAACCAGATCGGATTCACCACGGCGCCAACGGATTCGCGCTCCAGTGAGTACTGCACCGACGTGGCCAAGATGATCGGCGCGCCGATCTTCCACGTCAACGGCGACGACCCCGAGGCCTGCGCCTGGGTGGCCCGCCTCGCCGTGGACTTCCGCGAGGCGTTCAAGAAGGACGTCGTCATCGACATGCTGTGCTACCGCCGCCGCGGCCACAACGAAGGCGACGACCCGTCGATGACCCAGCCGTACATGTACGACGTCATCGACACCAAGCGCGGCGTCCGCAAGACCTACACCGAAGCCCTCATCGGCCGCGGTGACATCTCCCTCAAAGAGGCCGAGGACGCCCTGCGCGACTACCAGGGCCAGCTCGAACGGGTCTTCAACGAGGTCCGTGAGCTCGAGAAGCACGAGCTCGCGCCCAGTGAGTCGGTGGAGTCCGACCAGACCATCCCGCAGCGCCTGCTGACCGCGGTCGACAAGTCGCTGCTGGCCCGCATCGGTGACGCACACCTCGCGGTGCCCGAGGGCTTCAACGTGCACCCACGCGTCAAGCCCGTGCTGGAGAAGCGCCGCGAGATGGCCTACGAAGGCAAGGTCGACTGGGCGTTCGCCGAGCTGCTGGCCCTGGGCTCGATGGTCGCCGAAGGCCGGCTCATCCGGTTCTCCGGTCAGGACACGCAGCGCGGCACCTTCACGCAGCGGCACGCGGTCCTCATCGACCGCGTCACCGGTGAGGAGTTCACCCCGCTGCAGCTGCTGGCCACCAACACCGACGGCACCCCGACCGGCGGCAAGCTGCTGATCTACAACTCGGCGCTGTCGGAGTTCGCCGCGGTCGGCTTCGAGTACGGCTACTCGGTGGGCAACCCCGACGCCATGGTGCTGTGGGAAGCCCAGTTCGGTGACTTCGTCAACGGCGCGCAGTCGATCATCGACGAGTTCATCAGCTCCGGTGAGGCCAAGTGGGGCCAGCTCTCCGACGTGGTGCTCCTGCTGCCGCACGGTCACGAGGGCCAGGGCCCGGACCACACATCGGGCCGCATCGAGCGGTTCCTGCAGGTGTGCGCCGAAGGTTCGATGACGGTCGCGATGCCGTCGACCCCGGCCAACTACTTCCACCTGCTGCGCCGGCACGGCCTCGACGGCATCCACCGGCCGCTCATCGTCTTCACCCCGAAGTCGATGCTGCGCAACAAGGCCGCGGTCAGCGACATCAAGGACTTCACCGAGATCAAGTTCCGCTCGGTGCTCGAAGAGCCGACCTACGAAGACGGCGTCGGCGACCGGTCGAAGGTCACCCGGGTGCTGCTCACCAGCGGCAAGCTGTACTACGAGCTGGTGGCCCGCAAGGCCAAGGACAAGCGCGAGGACATCGCGATCGTGCGCATCGAGCAGCTGTACCCGCTGCCCAAGCGCCGGCTCGAGGCGACGCTGGCCCAGTACCCGAACGTGCAGCAGTACTTCTGGGTGCAGGAGGAGCCGGCCAACCAGGGTGCCTGGCCGACGTTCGGCCTGAGCCTGCCGGAGCTGCTGCCCGACCGCCTGACCGGCATCAAGCGCATCTCGCGCCGGGCCATGAGCGCGCCGTCGTCGGGCAGCTCGAAGGTGCACGCCATCGAGCAGCAGGCCATCATCGACGAGGCGTTCGCCCCGTAGCGTCGAACCTGAGCTTGGGTGCGAAGTTCCGGCGGAACTTCGCACCCAAGCTCATTTTCGCGTGAGTATGGGCTCGCTTGTGCGCCAATGCGGTGCCGGCCACCGCAACCCGGTCGGCGTCGAATCCCGGCGGCGGGCCGGACAGTCCCAGCAGTGCCTGTAGCAGTGCGTCCTCGGCGTCGGCCAACTCCCGGCGCGCGATGTCGGTCTCCCCGGGCGCCACTCGACCGGATGCACACCGCAGTCCCGCGGCCCAGGGCCGGACCACGTCGTCACCGGCTCGCCCGGCAGCCGACCGGATGGCGGCCAACTCCCGGGCCAGCACGCTCGGTGCCGGATAGGCGCCGTCGCGTTCCAGCATGACGGCCGGCAACGCGGTTCTGCCCGCGAGCTCGGCGAGCAGGTCCAGGATCGGCTCGGCGACGTCGGCGGTGTGGGTGTCGTGCCAGACGCCGTCGCGCAAGGCACCGCCGGCGACGTGGACGTAGGCGATCCGATCCAACGGCAACGTGTCGAGTGCCTCGAGTGGATCGGCGCCGAAGTTGACGGCGGACGTGTACAGGTTGGCCACGTCCAGCAGCAGGAGCGCGCCGGTGCGCTCGATGATCTCGCACAGAAACTGCGCTTCGGTGAGCTCGTCGTCGGGCCAGGACACAACGGACGCCACGTGTTCGAGGGCCAGCGGAACGGCCAGCGCATCCTGGGCGATCCGGACGTTGGCCACGACGACGTCGAGCGCGGCGCGGCTGCGCGGCACCGGCAGCAGATGCCCGGCTTCGCGGTTTCCGGCGCGCACGAAAGCGATGTGCTCGCTCACCAACGGGGCGCCGAGGGCCGCCGCACACTCGCCGAGGTGCTTCAGCCGGGCGGATTCAGGCCGCTCCGCGCCACCCAGCGAAAGCGAAATTCCGTGTGGCACAACGGGAATTCCGCGACTACGGATCGCCTCCAACGACTCCGGCAGGGCGCCAGGCTGGATGCCTTCGGCGATCACCTCCATGAACTCGACACCTGGCAGTCGCTCGATGGTGAGGTCGATCTCGGGCCGCCAGCCGATACCGACGGCGGGACCGGAGGCACCGGCGGTCATCCGCCGCACCCGCCACACCCGCCGCAGCCGCCGCCACATCCCCCACTGCCGCCACAACCACCGCCATCTGCGACGCCGCCGCTGCCGAGCAACGAGGTGCGCAGATCGTCGTCGGTCAGCGCGGCGAATCCGAGCAGCGCGACGCCGACCACCTGTGCCAGGCGGGCGGCATCGGTGCGCCCGGCCTCCGTCGCAGGCTCGGTCAGGGCCGCCCCGGACTCATACCGGTTGCGCATGCCCTGCAGTGCGAGTTGTCCTGCCGCGGACGGTTGGTGTGCCGCATCGGCAAGAAATCCGCGCACCAGGACGAGCGTCGACAAGCCGGTGGCCACCAGGAAAACGAACAGCAGAAGGACCTTGTGGTGCAGCTCGATGCCGTTGATCAACCGGATCACACCGACAACCCACACCGCGCACGGCAGCAGCACGCAGGCGCGCAGAGCGGCGGTCGAAGCGCTGTCGAGAAGCAGACCGCGGGCGCGCAACCGGTCACCGATCGCCACGATGCGCGGGTGCTCGCGCAGACGCTTGATCGCGACCTTCCGGCGGGGCGCCGCGGACACGCAGTCGGCGACGGCGGCGTCCACATCGTCGGTCAGCGTGACGTCGGCGGCAACGGTGAGCGTGCCGCCGCGAGAAACCAGAAGCCGGTCGCTGAGGGCCAGGTTCGCGATCGCCGCGCTGACAGCACGGTCCGAGCCGCCGGCCAGGTAAGCGGTCTCGTACGGATCCAGCAGCGGCCGCGGAGTCGCGGCATCGGTTTCCGCAGTTTCCGAGTGGATCAACACCGCTCGGAAGGCGTACATCAATGCCAGCGCAAGCAGATACGTGACGAGATAGATCCCCAGAAACTGCGGTCCGGTCAGGCCCCATGATGCTGTCATCGGAATCAACTCCTTGCCGTCGGGTCGAAGAAGCGGAGCAGTGCAGCGAGCGTCTCCGTAACGTCGGCGAGAAGCGACAAAATGCGCTTGCGGCGGCCGTTTCCTTGCATGATTCACAGGTTGAGGACGGTTTGGTACCGTTGGGTACCGCCACTCTTGCAGCACACCCGGTGCCATCCGACACCGGCGGTACCGGATACTGTCGCTAGCAGCACGCGCATCGACCACAAGGGAGTGTTCATGGAGGGCTTCGCCGGGAAAGTCTGTGTCGTCACCGGAGCCGGATCGGGTATCGGTCAGGCCCTCGCCATCGAGCTCGCCCGCTCGGGCGCCAAGCTGGCGATCAGCGACGTCAACACCGAGGGCCTCGCCGAGACCGAAGAGCGCATCAAGGCCATCGGCGCCCCCGTCAAGACAGACCGCCTCAACGTCACCGAGCGCGAGGCCTTCGCCCTCTACGCCGACGCCGTCGCCGAGCACTTCGGCAAGGTCAACCAGATCTACAACAACGCCGGCATCGCCTTCACCGGCGACATCGAGGTCAGCCAGTTCAAGGACATCGAACGGGTCATGGACGTCAACTTCTGGGGCGTCGTCAACGGCACCAAGGAATTCCTGCCGCACCTCATCGCCTCGGGCGACGGCCACGTCGTCAACGTCTCCAGCGTCTTCGGCCTGTTCGCTGTCCCCGGCCAGGCCGCCTACAACGCCTCGAAGTTCGCCGTCCGCGGCTTCACCGAGGCGCTGCGCCAGGAGATGAAGCTCGCCGGCCACCCCGTCAAGGTCACCACGGTGCACCCCGGCGGCGTGAAGACCGGTATCGCCCGCAACTCCACCGCGGTCGAAGGCATCGACCCGAAGGAACTGGCCAAGACCTTCGACGCGAAGCTGGCCAAGACCACGCCCGAACGCGCCGCCAAGATCATCCTGGAGGCCGTCCGCAAGGGCCACGCCCGCGTGCTCGTCGGGCCGGACGCCAAGCTGCTGGACGTCATCATCCGGGCCACCGGCTCGGGCGCGTACCAGGACCTGTTCTCCCGCGTCACGTCCCGCGTGATGCCGTCGCGCTCGCACTGACACCCACCACCCAACGCAAAGGAGCGGTCATGGAGGGATTCGCCGGCAAGGTCTGTGTGATCACCGGAGCCGGATCGGGTATCGGTCAGGCGCTGGCCATCGAACTGGCGCGCTCGGGTGCGTCGCTCGCGATCAGCGACATCGACACCGAGGGCCTGGCCAAGACCGAGGAACAGGTCAAGGCCATCGGCGCTCCGGTGAAAGCCGACCGGCTCAATGTCGCCGAGCGGGAGGCCTTCGAGCTGTACGCCGACGACGTGGTCAAGCACTTCGGCAAGGTCAACCAGGTCTACAACAACGCCGGTATCGCCTTCACCGGCGATCTCGAGGTCAGCCAGTTCAAGGACATCGAGCGCGTCATGGACGTCGACTTCTGGGGCGTCGTCAACGGCACCAAGGTCTTCCTGCCGCACCTGATCGCCTCGGGCGACGGGCACGTCGTCAACGTCTCGAGCATCTTCGGCTTGTTCGCGGTACCCAGCCAATCCGCTTACAACGCAGCCAAATTCGCCGTCCGCGGCTTCACCGAGGCGCTGCGCCAGGAGATGAAGCTCGCCGGGCATCCGGTGAAGGTCACCACGGTGCACCCCGGCGGCATCAAGACCAACATCGTGCGCAACTCGACCGCGGCCTCCGACATCGACTCCGCGGGCCTGAACAAGCTGTTCGACCGGGCGGCCCTGACCACGCCGGAACGGGCCGCGCAGATCATCCTCGAGGCCGTCCGCAAGGGCCACGCCCGGGTGCTGGTCGGGCCCGACGCCAAGATCGTCGACGTGATCGTCCGGATCACCGGGTCAGGTGCCTACCAGGGCCTGTTCGCCGCCATCGCCGGACGGGTGCTGCCGCGGCTCGGCTAGTGGTCCAGCGGGTGCTGGGCCAGCCACGCACCCGCCACCGCCGCCGGATCGGCGCCTTTGTCGACCTGACCGATCATGTCGGTCAGCGTCGCGGTGTCCAGCTCGCCGGCAATTCCGTTGAGCGCCAACACCTGTTGTTCGGCGAGGACGTTGCGCCGGTACAAGGGCACCACGTTCTCGGCGCGGATCAGCGCGGTGCGGTCGGTCAGCACCGTCACACCCGCCGGTACGGCCGGCGCCGCGGTCGAGGTCCAGGCCACCGTCACCGCGCCCGCCTTCAACGCGTCGAAAAGGCCTGCGGCGTCCTTGAATTCACGAGCGGTCGGTAGGACGCAATCCCCCACGCGAGCCGGGTGCGCGTCCCCCGCCACCACTCCGACGGACAAACCGCCGCAATGCCCCGGTAGCGCCGCGACATCCCGCTTGCCCCAGCGGTCCGCCGTCGCGGCGGTGACCGCGACAGCCGGCTTGTCCTGTGCCGACGCCGTGTAGTCGGCGGCGGCGACGCCTTCGGGTAACGCCGAGATCATCGACCGGTACACCTGCTCGTCGGCCCGTGCCGTGGCGTGCGGGACGAACCTGGCGAGCAGTTCGCCGGTGAGCCCCGGCGCCACCGTCACATCGGCGGAGTCAAGGGCCGCAACAGGATCCGGGACCAGGTGCACACGGGTCGGGATACCGAAATAGCCCAGCGCCGCCGAGTACAGGTGAGCGAGCAGTTTCGACTCGCTGGTCGGCGCCGCGCCGACTGTCAGTGCCGGAGGTCCCGGCACCGACTGTCCGGTGCTGCAGCCCGCCGTCGTCGCGGTGAGCAGTGCGGCCAGCGCCACACCGCTCGCCGCGACCCGGCGGCTCATGGCGTTCAGGCTTGCGACGCGGCGGCCACCGCAGCCGCCACGGCCGGACCCACGCGCGGGTCGAGCGCGCTGGGCACGATGTAGTCGACCGTCAGATCGTCACCGACGACCGAGAAGATGGCATGTGCGGCAGCCACTTTCATCTCCTCGGTGATGCGACGGGCACCGGCGTCCAGGGCGCCCCGGAAGACGCCGGGGAAGGCCAGCACGTTGTTGATCTGGTTCGGGAAGTCGCTGCGGCCGGTCGCCACCACGGCGGCGTACTTGCGGGCGGCGTCCGGGTGAATCTCCGGGTCCGGGTTGGACAGCGCGAACACGATGCCGTTGGGGGCCATCGTGGCGACGATCTCCTCCGGCATGACACCGGCCGACAGGCCGAGGAACATGTCGGCGCCGGCCAGTGCCTCGGCGGCACCGCCGGTGATCCCACGCGGGTTGGTGCGGTTCGCCAGTTCGGCCTTGAAGCTGTTGAGGTCGGTGCGGCCCGAGTGCACGACGCCCTTGCTGTCGAGCACGACGATGTCGCGGATGCCGCTGGCCAGCATGATGTTGGTGCAGGCGACGCCGGCGGCGCCGGCGCCCGACACGACGACCTTCAGGTCGTGGATGTCGCGGTCGAGGGCCTTGGTGGCGCCCAGCAGCGCGGCCAGCACCACGATGGCGGTGCCGTGCTGGTCGTCATGCATGACGGGGCAGTCCAGCGCCTCGATGACGCGGCGCTCGATCTCGAAACATCGCGGCGCGGAGATGTCCTCCAGGTTGACGGCGCCGAACGTCGGACGCAGCCGGATCAGGGTCTCGACGATCTCGTCGGGATCCTTGGTGTCCAGCACGATCGGGATGGAGTCGAGGCCGCCGAAGGTCTTGAACAGGGCGCTCTTGCCCTCCATGACGGGCAGGGACGCCGCGGGGCCGATGTCGCCGAGGCCAAGCACGGCGCTGCCGTCACTGACGACGGCGACCAGGCGGTTGGCCCAGGTGTACTTCTTGGCCAGGGTCGCATCGGCCGCGATGGCGCGGCTCACCTGGGCGACGCCCGGGGTGTAGGCGATCGACAACGCGCGCTGGGTATCCAGCGGCTCATTGAGGGCTACGGAGAGCTTGCCCCCTTCGTGGGCGGCGAAAATTTCCGCATCATCGATGACCACCTGGGGTGTGCGCACAGCACCTGACTTATCTGACACCGCGTCAGGCTACTTCACTCAATTGTTACTCGCGGGTTCCGCGTAGCATTTGCGACTGGTCTATTGATCCGAGAAGTCCGCCCCACGGGAGGTCAGCCGCATGCCCTCGTTCCGCGCGCTCCAACCATCGAACTTCCGTGCCGTCCCGAAGAAGACGCAAGCCGGCCCCGATGCCAGCTCGATCCACGTTCCGGTCGCCCGCGCCACCGTCGACTGCGGCGTCTACTCCATGGGCGCGCGGCTACCCGGCAAGTACACCCACGGTGCCGCGGTGGCCAAGGTGCGCGAACTGCGCGCGGCCGGCGCGGAGGCCTTCGTGTGGATCGGGCTGCACGAGCCCGACCAGCACCAGATGCAGGCTGTCGCCGACGTCTTCGGGTTGCACGAACTGGCCGTCGAGGACGCCGTCTGCGCTCATCAGCGGCCCAAGCTGGAGCGCTACGACCAGACGCTGTTCCTGGTGCTCAAGACCGTCAGCTACGTCGCGCACGAGTCCGTGGCCAATGCCCGGGAGATCGTCGAGACCGGCGAGATCATGGTGTTCGTCGGGCCCGACTTCGTCGTCACTGTCCGGCACGGCGAGCACAGCGGACTGGCCGGCGTGCGGCACCGACTCGACGAGTCGCCGACCATCCTCACACTGGGCCCGTACGCGGTGATGCACGCCATCGCCGACCATGTCGTGGACAGCTACCTCGAAGTCACCTCGCTCGTCGAGACCGATATCGACACCATCGAGCAGACCGTCTTCTCGTCGCACACGCAGACCGACATCGAGAGCATCTACCTGCTCAAGCGGGAGGTCGTCGAGCTGCGGCATTCGGTGAATCCGCTGACGATGGCGCTGCAGCGACTGCTGTCCGACCACAACGACCTGATCTCCAAAGAAGTCCGCCGCTACATCCGCGACGTACATGACCACAACAGCCAGGCCGCCGACCAGATCACCGGGTTCGACGACCTGCTGAGCTCGCTGGTGCAGGCCGCGCTCGGCAAGGTCGGGATGGAACAGAACGCGGACATGCGCAAGATCTCGGCGTGGGTCGCGATCGCCGCGATGCCCACGATGATCGCCGGCATCTACGGCATGAACTTCGACAACATGCCCGAACTGCATTGGCATTACGGCTATTTCGCCGTGCTGACGGTGATGGTGCTGGTCTGCACGGGGTTGTACCGGACCTTCCGCCACAACCATTGGCTGTGACCTACTTCGCCCGGCGCGCCTTGGTCACCTTCGGCGCGTAGGTCCCGAGGTACGCGGTCAGCAGGCGGCGCGCCTCGTCGATGGCGAGGTCGTCACCGCTGGGCGACCGCCGGAACGCGAAGTCGAACAACCGGTTGCCGGCCTCGAATGCCAGCTGCACCACCAATTCCGGGGTGCCGGAACGGATCAGCCCCTTCTCGATGAGTACCTGCCAGTACTGCCTCGCCTGGAACTCGTCGAACTCGGTGGCCAGTTCACTGAGTGTCGGAGTCCGGCTCGCGAACCACAGCTGCACGAAGTCGGCGTGCTCACGGAAGTAGGTGAGGTACGGGTCGACGACGGCGTCCACCGCGTCAGCCAGTGACCGCAGTTTCGACGCGCGCACCGACGCCGAAATCTGCGCGTCGAGGTCGCGGAGATGACGCTGCGCGAGTGCCGCGTCCACCTGATGGCGATCGGGAAAGTAGTGATACATCGACGCCGTCGGAATGCCGGCGCGTTCGCCGACCGCTTTGAGCGTCGCGGCGTCATAACCCTGCTCCGCGAGCAACGCGGAGGCCGCGTCGAGGATGGCCTGTACTCGTTCGATCCCGCGGCGCTGCACCACGGTCGGCAATGCCGACGCCTGGTTATCGAACACGATTCGACATCATATCAACGCAGGGGCCTGCGCAGCCGCGGCGCGTTCATTGCTGCCGTGCAGTGCGCGATATGCGAAGTAGCACACCGTCATCTGCATGCCCCACGTGGCGAGCGCGATGATGTAGAAGATGGTTCGGTGGGCGTCGTCGCCGGGGATGCGATAGAAGTCGTAGATCGCGGCGACCACTGCGCCCGCCGCCGTGGCGGCCACAGTGGCCAGCGCGATGCCGCGGGCGCCGACCTGCCATACCCGCCAGGCGAAATACAGCAGGAACAAGCTGGTGAGCACGTTCATCACCACGTAGAAGATCGCACCGGCCACGCCGAGTTCGGCCGCGAAATTCGACATCACCAGTCCGCCGACGATGGCGAGCGCAAAAACGCCGACATCGACGGCCACTGACGGCGTGTATCCGTGCGTGACCTTCATCAGGCCCAGGACGAGGATCACGGTGATGCCGATCGAGCGGGAGAACGCATCGAAGAAGTACGCCAGGTGGTACATCGGACTGGATTCGTCGGCGCCTACCAGGCCCCAGATGAGGAAGTTGGTGCCCGACGTCGCGACGACGATCCATTCGAGTCCGAGCAGGTAGTTCCGGTAATTGCGAATGAACTTGAGGCCGTAGGTGAATCCGGCGAACATCATGAAGAGATCGGCGACTGCGAACAGCCCGGTCTTGAGATCCATGGCGCGGCCCGTCCCTAGTGCGCGTCGTCGAGGATCTCGGCACGCGGGGTGCCGACCTGTTCCAGCGCCTTGTAGAACCGCTGTGGCTCGACCCACTCTTCGGGGGCGAAAACCCCTGCGCGCGTTCCGGGTTCCTCGTCGAGCGCCGCCACCATGAAGGCCGCACAGGCCGTGCCCGTCGCCGCCGCCATGTTCGTGAACAGATAGGTACCGGCTCCGCTCACCGGGGTACGGCGGGTCACCGCCGTCGGCAATCCGTTTCGCAGCCCGGTGGCCTCCACCTTGAGGCCCGATCGATGCGGGAACGTGTGGCCGACCGCCGCCATGGCGAGGAACTTGATCAGTTCGGCGCGCGTCGCCTCACCGTCAGAGACGAGCTTGCCGATGCCGGACAACGCATAACGCCAACCAGCGACGCTGCCGAACTTGTTGGTCATCGCGGCCACGGCGAAATCGATGGCCCGCTCCATCGGCATCTGGCCTTTTTGCACCGCCAGGCCCAGACCTCGAACGAAGCCGTTGTAGCCCGCGGGGTCCAGACCGCCGAAGCAGCGAATGTTCTTGGCGTCCGGATATTTTCGCGGCAACGTCACCGGTTCCGGGTGCGCGGTTTCGTGCACCATCGTCAGGCCCAGCCCGCCGCCCAATTCGGTCCAGCGGGTCTCGAGCCACGACTGATGCATGACCGGTCCGCCGTTCTGCCACGTCATGCACGGGCCGGCGGCGACCCGCAGCATGTGGTCGAGCACGGCACGACCGACGGCCCCACGCTCGTCACCGACCACCCAGTACACGTCGATGTTCTCGACGGTGTCGAGTTCGGCGGCCGCATCGGCGGCGAAGACGTTGGTGATGCCGGGCGACGCGCCGCAACCGATGTACATCGGTACCCCGGCCGCGCGGGCTTCGTCGTGCAATGACAGGGCGTGCAAAGTGCTTTCGATGTCGTCGTCGAAGTCGAGATAGGGCACTCTGGCCCCCAGGCAGGCCGCCATCACCGGACCGGCGGTGCGGTTGTAAGGCCCGGCGCCGAGCACCACCAACGCGGCGCCGTCGACCGCGGCCCGCAACCCCTCGGTGTCATAGAGGTCGAGGCGCGCCGTGGTGGCCAAGCCGGCCGGCAGCCGTTGCAGCAGTGGATCGAGAAGCTCGGGTCGGATGTCGTAGAGCGCCAGTTCCCAGTCTCCGCCGGCGACGGCGAAACGCTGGATGGCGAGCCGACACATCTCGCCGGCCGCGCCGATGAAGACAATTCGCTTGGCACCCATGGCGATACCCCATATCTGTCGAGGACTTCGGTCTGATTCGGATGTGATGCAAAACTCGATCTGAAATCGATATCGATGTTGACGCTAGCATCAGCCGCCCTTAATCTCAATATCGAATCGAGTTTTGGTTTATCCCGACCGGAGCTCTGCCGTCGAATATCAGGAGCAGCGAACATGACCGAGTCGAAGACTGTCGATGTTGTCGTCGTCGGAGCCGGATTGTCGGGCCTCACCGCCGCATACCGGCTCGCCCAGCAAGGGGTTTCGGTACTGGTGCTCGAAGCCGGCGACAGAGTGGGTGGGCGCACCGTCAACGTCGACGTCGGCGCCGGCGCGGTCACCGATGGCGGAGGCCAGTGGATCGGCCCGTTGCACACCCGGATGTATGCACTGATCGACGAACTGGGTCTGTCGACGTTCCAGACCTATACCGAAGGCAAATCCATCTACCTGAAGCACGGGAAGCGCCGTACCTACCGGGGCACGATTCCCCCGCTGAGCCCTGCGGCGATGCTCGACTTCGCCCAAGCACAGTTCCGGCTCGAGCGCATGGCCAAGCAGGTGCCTGCGACGGCCCCCTGGACCGCCAAGAAGGCCACCGCCTGGGACAGCACCACGCTGGGACACTGGCTGGATGCCAACTGCCTCACCGACGAGGCCAGGCATGTGTTCACGCTGTGCTTCACAACGGTGTATGCCGAAGACCCACATCGGGTTTCGCTGCTCAAGGTGCTGCACCAGATCACGACGTCGGGCGGCATCAACTTCATGGTGAATACCCGCGACGGCGCGCAGGACTCCCGGGTGGTCGGCGGCATGCACCTGGTGTCCGCGACACTCGCGGAGAAGCTGGGCAACCGCGTGATCATCGATTCCCCCGTCCGGGATATTCATCAGGACGCCGACGGCGTCACCGTCCGCTCGGCGCGGATCGACGTCCACTGCCAGCGGGTCATCGTGGCCATGACTCCCGCGGACACGGGCCGGATCAGTGTCACCCCCGCGTTGCCGGTCCGTCGCGCCGCATTGCAAAAGGCCTGGCACAACGGCACCGAGAGCAAGGTGTTCGCGGTTTACGACAAGCCGTTCTGGCGCGAGCAGGGGTTCAACGGATCGGCGATCACCGATTTGCCGATCGCACATTTCGTCGTCGACAACTCGCCCCTGGACGCCAGTGTGGGTGTCCTTCTCGCTTTCGTCGGCACCGCCGGTTCCGGTCCGGGCTTCACCTGGACCGACGAGGTGCTGAATGACCCGTCCGCCCGCCATGCTGCGTTCGTGCGCGACCTGGTCACGTTGTTCGGCCCCGAAGCGGCGAATCCGGTTGAGGTCGTGGAGAAGTCATGGGCCGACGAGCCGTGGATCAACGGTTGCGTGGGTACCCGTGCCCCGGGGATACTCACCGGCTACAGCGACGCCGCGACCGCGCCGGTGGGTCGGCTGCATTGGGCCGGCACGGAGACCGCCCCGGAATTCGAGAGCTACCTGGAAGGTGCCGTCCGTGCCGCCGAACGCGCGGTTGCTGAGGTCCGTACGGCGCTGAGCGTCGCGGTGCATAGCAAAACGGGCCACCGGTGACAACTGTTCGGGCATGATCTTCCAATGAAAATTGGTAGCAAGTCCACCGTAGTCGCGTTGGTCGTTGCCAGTGGGGTGCTCACGGGCATCACAGCGCCGGCCGCCCACGCCAATGGCGCGGACGCCGTGATCAGAGACCTCGAAGCCGAGGGCTACACCGTCAGGATCAACTGGCTCAACGGCAACAAGCCGGTGCTCCTGCCCCGTTGCACCGTGGTCCGGGTCAACAACCCGTCCTCCGACGAACCCGCCGAGGGTGATGTCGTGTGGGCCGATGTCGCCTGTCCCAACAACACGTCCTAGGCCCGAGGTTCGGCGGCCCGGCGTCGCTGATCGAGGACGTCGACGCCGTCCTGCTGCCACGCATCCCGCATGGCGCCGGCGCCTTTGAGCCGCACCCAGGCGGCCTCGGTGGCGGTGATGGGGGTGGCGCTCAGGATCCGCACCGGCTGGTACGGCTCGGGCAGCTCGACTTCGCCGATGTCGCTGGCGCCCAACAGGAATGCGGTGAATGCCGCCCCCTGCCAGACCGGCTGCTGCAGATCGATCAGCGCATCCGGCTCCAGGATCAGGCCTTCGACGGCGGGCGCCGACGCCAGTACCGCGATCGAGCGGGCCAGCGCCGTCGGGGTGGGGCCGCGCAGGGACAGTACGGCCTCCGCCCGCGGGCCGCGGATCCCGTCGGCCACCATGTCCATCGGGTCCGTCATCGGGTAGCGCGAACAGCCCAGGGACGCATAGTGATACACGTCGCCGTCGGTCGGCCCGTAGCGCAGCACCTCGATGGGGTCGGCGCCGAGGAAGGTGACGCTGGCACCCACCGGCTCGGCGGTACTGCCGCGGTCGGCGAAATGCGTTGTCAGACGGGCCCGAACCGCGCCGAGGACGTCGGTCACTGCGGTAGTGACAGGTTGCGACCCGTGGCCGGGTCGAACAGGGTCAGTTTGGAAGTGTCCAGGGCCAGCTCGACCCGACTGCCCGCCGTCGCGGACGACTTGGCCGAAACCCGTGCCACATAGGTGTTTTCGCTCGACCCGGCGTCCGCGGTGTCGTCGGCCAGCTGCTCCAGCTGCGCGGCCTGGGCGCCGGCACCTTCGAGGCGGAAGTGCACGTACTTGTCCGCGCCGAGTGATTCCACCAGCTCGGCGTCGACCTCGAACGTCAGCGACTGGATGCGCGCGTACGCATCGATCACCGAGGCGTCGTCGAACTGCTCGGGACGCACACCCGCGATCAGGTCGGCCGACGGCCGCTGCAGGTCGAGCGCCGCGCGGGCGTCGTCGCTCAAGGTGACCTCGCCGAAGGGCAGCTGCACCCCGACGTCCGTCCGCGTGGCCGGGAAGAAGTTCATCGACGGGGAACCGATGAAGCCGGCGACGAACAGGTTGGCCGGCGCGTTGTACAGCTCGTCTGGGGTGCCGACCTGTTGTGCCACACCGCCGCTCATCACGACGACGCGGTCCCCCAGCGTCATCGCCTCGGTCTGGTCATGCGTGACGTAGACGGTGGTGGTGCCGAGACGGGCCTGCAGCCGGGCGATCTCGGTGCGCATCTGCACCCGCAGCTTGGCGTCCAGGTTGGACAGCGGCTCGTCCATCAGGAAGGCCTTGGGGCTGCGCACGATGGCGCGTCCCATCGCCACGCGCTGCCGCTGGCCGCCGGACAGCTGGGCCGGCTTGCGGTCCAGAAGTGCGGTCAGGTCAAGGATTTTCGCGGTCTCCTCGACCTTGGCCGCGATCTCGGCTTTCGGCATCTTCGCGAGCGTGAGCGGGAACGCGATGTTCTGCCGCACCGTCATGTGCGGGTAGAGCGCGTAGGACTGGAACACCATCGCGATGTCCCGGTCGCGGGGCTCCTTCTCGTTGACCCGCTCCCCGCCGATGCGCAGTTCGCCGGAGCTGATGTCCTCGAGCCCGGCGATCATGTTGAGCGTCGTCGACTTTCCGCACCCCGACGGCCCCACGAGGATCAGGAACTCACCGTCGGCGATGGTCAGCGACAGGTCCTGCACTGCGGTCGCCCCGCCGGTGTAACTCTTGGTGACGTGGTCCAAAACGATTTCGGCCATGACCTACCCCTTCACCGCACCGGACGTCAGGCCCGCGACGATCCGTCGTTGGAAGATGAGAACAAAGATGATGATGGGCACCGTGATGACCATCGCGCCGGCGGCGATGGACCCGGTCGGCTCCTCGAATTGCGAACTGCCCGTGAAGTTCGCGATCGCCACCGGTGCGGTGATGGCCCGCTGGGTGGCGGTCAGCGACAACGCCAGCAGCAGGTCGTTCCAGGCGAAGATGAACACCAGGATGGCCGCCGTGACGATGCCGGGCGCGGCCAGCGGCGCGATGACCTTCCGGAAGGCCTGCCCCGGCGAGGCGCCGTCCATCTTGGCGGCCTTCTCCAAATCCCAAGGGATCTCCCGGAAGAACGCCGACAGGGTGTAGATCGCCAACGGCAGCGCGAAGGTGATGTACGGCAGGATCAGGCCCGGCCAGGTGTCGAACAGCCCGACGGTGCGCTCGATGTTGAACAGCGGTGTCACGAGCGAGATCTGGGGGAACATCGAGATCAGCAATGCCAGGCCGACCAGCAGCCGCTTACCCGGAAAGTCCAGCCGCGCCACGGCGTAGGCGGCCATGCCACCGATCGTCACCGCGATGGCGGTGGTGATGAGCCCGATGCCGATCGAGTTGAACAGTGCCGAGCCGAAGGCGCCGCCGGTGAAGATGCCCTTGTAGTTGTCGAAGGTGATCTGACGCGGAATCAGGTTGCCGTCCTTGACCGTTGACGTCGGCTTGAGGGACAGCGAGAAGATCCAGAGCACCGGCAGCAGCGCGTAGATCACCACCAGGATGTTGACCACGCCCCAGCCGGCCAACCGGCCGCCACTTCTCTGCCCGCTCACGTCACCGCACCTCGGCTTCCGCACCGGGCGCCGCGGCACCGAAGATCTTGATGTAGATGAAGGCGATGATCGCGACGGTCAGGAAGATCAGCACGCTGATCGCCGAGCCCAGGCCGATGTTGAACGCCTTGAACAGGTTGTCGTAACCCAGGATCGACACCGAACCGGTGTTGTTGGTGCCGCCCGTGAGCACATAGATGTTGTCGAAGATGCGGAACGCGTCCAGCGTGCGGAACAACAGGGCCACCAGGATGGCCGGTTTCATCAGCGGCAGAGTCACTTTGGCGAATCGCTGCCAGCGGCCCGCGCCGTCCATCTGCGCCGCGTCGAGCAGTTCCCGGGGTACCAGCACCAGCCCGGCCAACAGCAGCAGCGACATGAACGGCGTCGTCTTCCACACCTCGGCGAGCACCACGATGGCCAGCGACGGCAATTGTTCGGTCAGCGGCGCGGTGCCCGTCGGCAGCAGGTTCGCGAGGTATCCGGTGCCCGGCGTCCACGCGTAATACCAACTGTAGGAAGCGGCTACGGTCACGATGCCGTACGGGATGAGGATGGCCGTACGCACGACGGCACTGCCGAACATGGTCCGGTGCATCACCACCGCCAGCGCCATACCGAGCACGAACTCGATGGCCACCGACACCACCGTGATGCCGAGCGTGACCACGAACGCCGTCCACCAGTAGTGGTCGGTGAGGATCGTCGTGTAGTTGTCCAGGCCCACGAAGCGGGTTTCCGCCGGCGCCGCGAGGTTGTCCCTGTGCAGGCTCAGCCACACCGCGTAGGCGACGGGATACGCGGCCACCGCCAGCATCACCAGGACGGCGGGGGCGATCAGGAGGTAGGCGAGCCGGCGCTCGGGGTTGGCTGCCGTGTTCGCAACTCCGGTGTCGCTCACGGAATCAGCCCCTTGCCGTCAATCGCCTGCTGTACCTCGGACGCCAGCTTGTCGGCGGTGCGCTCCGGGTCGATCTTGGTGATCGGGGCCAGCGTCGCCGAAATCCGCGTCGACACCGCCTGATACTGCGGCGTGGCCGGCCGGACCGCGGCGTCGGCGAGCTGGCGGCGGATCACCGCGTACTGCGGATACTTGGCCTGGAACTTGGCATCGTCATACAGCGACGCGCGGACCGCGGGCAGCCCGCCCTCGACCGACGTGAACTGCTGGTTGGTCGCGCTGCGCATGCACCGGATGGCCTCGAAGGCCTCGGCCTTGTGCGTACTGGTCTTGCTCACAGCAAGATTCAGCCCGCCGATGGTGACCTTGGCCGGCACCCCGGGCTGCACCGCTGGGTAATCCGCGAAGCCGAACACCTTCTTGCTCTCGTCGTAGGCGGTGGTGAACTGCGCATCGTCGGGCGCAAAGGTGCCGACGTCGTTGATGGCGCTCTTGAGCTCCGCGTGCTGATCGAGCGGCAGGAACGGCACCCCACCCTTGACCGCGTTCTCCAGCAGCGACGGCAGCACGAACGGCCAGTTCACCTCGAGCGCGGCCTTGCCCTGCTCGAGCGCGAGCCGCGCCGTCCCCTCGTCGGTCTGGGTGATCGACGGGTCGGCGCCGGGTGCGGTGGCCACCGACTTGATGACCTGCAGCGCCTTGACGGTCGCGGCGCGGTGCTCAGGGGTGTCGGTCAGGGTGACGGTCTTGCCGTCGTCGGACAGCACGCTGCCGCCGGCACTGGTCAGCAAGGTGTTGAACCAGACCACCAGGCCCTCGTACTGCTTGGCCTGCACGGCGATCCAGCTCGGTCCGCCGGCGGCATGCAGCCGTGTCGCCTGCGCGACCATGTCGTCCCAGGTGGCCGGCGCTTCGGACATCAGATCGGCCCGGTACCAGAGCATTTGGGTGTTGGTCGTGATCGGCGCGGCGAACAGCCGGCCCTGCCACTGCGCGGTCTTCAGCGGTCCGGGCAAGGTGTCGTCGGCGGCGTCGGCTTCCGCTTTACCGGCCGGGTCGTCGGACAGCGGCACGGCCCAGCCGGCCTCGGCGAACTCGGCGGTCCACACGACGTCCAGGCCCATGATGTCGAGGTTCTTGTCGTTGCCGGTCAGCCGGCGCGCCAGTTGCAGCCGCTGATCGTCCGCGCCCTTGGGCAGACTGACCTGCTTGATGCTGAAACGGCCGCCCAGTTCGGCGTTGCACCGCCTGGCGAGGGCCGAGAACGTCGCCTTCTCATTGGCCGACGTGTACACGCTGACGACGGTGCCGCCCGCACCGGAACCGCAGGCGGAGACCAACGTGGCGGCCGTGCACGCCGCCGCACCCGCTACCAGCGCAGCCCGCAGCTTTCCCGCGCGCACCACGGACGCCTCCTGTCTCACGGGAACCTCCCGCGCGCAAACCGTAGAGCGCGGCAGGTGTGCCATGCAACATATCGCCACCTGGTGGCGGATATGGCGACCGAGGCCGGAAGGCCCTAGAGCGACAGCCGCCCCAGCAGATCGCGGCCCTGTTCGGCACACACCGGATCGCACAACACGTCGTAGCGGCCCGCGACGAGCTGCATGGTGGAGCTGAAATCCCTTGTGCCGCGGGACATCGCGTACTGCACGCCCGAGGTGATCAGGCCGAAGAAGATGCCGGCGATCAGGCCGGTGAACAGCGAGCCCCACGCGTTGGTACCGAAAAGCCCGAGCACCAGCCCGATGAACAAGCCCAGCCACGCCCCGGTCAGGATCCCGCCGGTCAGCACGCGCGGCCAGGTGAGCCGCCCGGTGACCCGCTCCACCTGCATCAGGTCGACGCCCACGATGGTCACGTGCTGCACCGGAAACTCTTGGTCTGACAGGTAATCGACGGCGCGCTGCGCCTCGGCATAGGTCGGGTACGAACCGATGGGCCAGCCCTTGGGCGGAGTCGGCAATCCGGGCTGTCCACCCGGGCCCGGGGTCCGGTCGGGCTGCAGCGGATTCGTCATGCCCCTGGTCTCCTGTCACTCGCCTCGGAACGCGCTTCGGCTACCACGATGCCATGAACTCGTGCGCTAGGTTGGTCGGCATGACAAGTCCGGGCGGGCAGTCGGGCCAACCCTCCTGGGATCCCTCGATGCCGGCCGGGTCCGTGCCGCCGCCGACCGGCACCGATGCCGAAGCGACCAGCGATTACCCGGTGTACGAGTACCCGGCGCTCGAAGAGCCTGGACCCACCTCCGCACCATGGCAGCAGGGCCCGCCCGCGCCCGCGCCGCAGGTCCCACCGCAGCCCCCGACGGGTCCGTTCCCCATGCCTTCCGGGCCGCCGCCACCCATGCCTCCCGGCCCGCCGCCACCCGGCTTCTACGGTGCGCCGCCTGCCGGGCCGTACGGCCCGCCGCCGGGGATGGCACCGCCGGGATACCTGCCGCCGTCCGGCTACCTGCCGCCGTCCGGCTACCTGCCGCCCCCGCTGTACTCGTCGTATCCGGCGCCGAGGTCGAACGACGGCATGGCCATCGGGTCGCTGGTGTCGTCGCTGGTCGCCTTGCCGCTCTACTTCATCTGCTTCGTGTTCGGCCCGGCCGGCTCGGTGCTGGGCATCGTGCTCGGCACCGTGGCCCTGGCGCAGGCGAAAGGCCGACCGCGCACCAACGGCAGAACCATGGCCATCGCGGGCATCGTCATCGGTGCTGTCACGCTCGTCGTCGGCCTGGTCGGCTTCCTGCTGCTGTTCGACTGGGCCTCACGCCAAGAACCGACCTTGTGATCGGCGCGCGGGTGAACCGGCTGGCGGTCGGCTCGGTCGCGTGCGCGCTGGCCGGTGTGGTGTTCGGGCCCTTGGCACTCATCGGCGTCGGGCTCGGCGTCGTCGCCTACGAGCGCATCCCCGGCAGCGGCACCCGCGGCAGCCTGCTGGCCTTGTCCGGCATCGTGTTCGGCGCGCTGGCGTTCCTGCTCAACCTGTTTCTGGTCGTCCTGGTCCTCGGCGGCTAGCTGTACTGACCTGAGAGGTTAGGTACGCGGCTGGCGGGTGGTTGACCTTTGAGTGCTGTGTGGCCGCGATGGTGATTGTAGGTGTGTAGCCACCGCGGGAACTCGGCGCAGCGTTCGGCGTCGCTGCGGTAGAGCCGGGCGTAGGCCCATTCGTCGGCAAGCGTGCGGTGGAAACGCTCGACCTTGCCGTTTGTCTGTGGACGGTAGGGGCGGGTTCGTCGGTGCTTGATGTCACCCAGAGCATCACGAAATTTGTGTGACCGGTAGCAGGATCCGTTGTCGGTCAACACATTTTGTACCGTGAAACCACACTCGTTGAACCAGGCGTT
>NZ_JMLM01000025.1:0-74992 GCF_000686745.1 Mycobacterium sp. UNC410CL29Cvi84 | reverse complement strand
CCCGACGGCAGCCCCGATGTGCGCTCGGCGGGGCGTCGACGCGCCGACGCCCTGGAAGCGGTGTTGGATATCGCGGCCCGCGGCGGGGACATCGCCTCCGCCCCGCGGACGCAGCTGTTGTTGACGGTGCCCGCCGACACCCCGGACCTGGCCACGCTGGAATTCATCGGGTCGATCAGCACCATGACCCTGGACCGGCTCACCTGCGACACCACCGTCACCACCATGATCGTCGACGGCGAACAAGTGCCCCTCGATATGGGCCGGGAGAAGCGGCTGTTCCCGCCGCAGCTACGCAAAGCGCTCTATCACCGCGATCAATGCTGCATCAAATGCGGCGCCCCACCCGGACGCACCCACGCGCATCACATCGTGCACTGGACCCACGGCGGCGAAACCAGCCTGGGAAACGGCTGCCTGCTGTGCCCGGCCTGCCACGCCAACATCCACCACGACGGCTGGGACGTCGTCATGGGCCTGGACAAACACCCCTGGCTCATCCCACCCGCCACCGTCGACCCACACCGAAAACCCATCCCCGCGCACAACCGCCGCACCATGCGACTCGACCACGCCGCCTAACGCGACCCAGAACTTGTTGCGCACCTTGACAACTCAATAGTGACAAGGGCATCGCGGGCCTGCTGTTTCAGCAGCGGCATGAAAGCAGCAGGCCCGCACCCGGAGGACCGCCCGGCGCTCAGACCGCGCGCAAGTAGCGCCGAGCGATCATCCGCTGCGCGACCCGCGAGACCGGCGCCCCGAGTCGGCTCCACCAGAGCGCCGGCCGCGAGAACGCGGTCGCCTCGGCGAAGACCGCGCCGCTGGCCGGGTCGAAGCGCACGCTGAACAGCTCCTCGCCGGACTCCGGGTGACCTGGCAGCGTCCCGTACGCGAACCCGCGCCGGTCGGGTTCGTCGACGACGTACACCACGCGGCACGGCACCTGCACGGGCCCGAGACGGCCGAGCATGTCGGTGCCCGCCGCGGCGGTGACGGTGGTCGCCTCCACCCGCATGCCGACACCTCGTTGCATTTCCCACCGCAGGACCGCGGCGGCCGCCTCCTCGAATCGTGCTCGACCCGAACCGATCTGGGCCTCCGCGTGCACGTGGTGGTAGCCGTCCGGCAGTTCGCCTGCGGTCGCCCCGACGTCGGGGTAGGTGAATGCCAGCCCGGCCAGGTCGCTCAGTCGCATAGGGCCACCTTGCCACCGTGATAAGAGAAACAGGTGGATAAGCATGCCGGTGGAGGATTCAACCCGCCCAAACCGACCACCCAGGGCGGCCCCGACTACGGCAGGTTCGTCGAATCCGTCCGCATGGCCGGCGACCACGCCCGCGGCGCCGACGCACCCGACGATGTCATCACCCAGGCCGCGAACCTCATCGAACAGGCCAACGCCCTGCTGGCGCCGTACCGCGCCGACGAGTGGCACTCACCGTCGGGCCGCCGCCTCGACCTGCCCAACCGCGGCAACGTCCTGAACGTGCCGTCGGACCTCAAGGTCACCGATGACGGCCGGATCGCCGGTCCCGTCCGCTTCCGGCGCTTTCATCTGGGCCGCAACGGCGCCGCGCACGGCGGGTCCATCGGGCTGCTGTTCGACTCGGTGCTGGGGCATGCCGCCTACCGGCTGACCGACAGCCCGTTCCAGCGCACCGCCTACCTGCACATCAACTATCGGCAGATCGTCCCGGTCGAAAAAGACCTGCGCGCCACGGCGACGCTGGAGCGCGTCGAGGGCCGCAAGATCTTCATCACCGGCGCGCTGCTGGACGGCGACACGGTGCTCGCCGACGCCGAGGCCCTCTTCGTCAAGCTCAAGCCGGGTCAGCCTTGAGGCGGCGCTGGCCCGCGAAGCGATGACCGGTGCCGATAGCATGGTCGCGATCGTCACCTAACCAGTAGGAGTGTCTCGATGACCGCCGTCGCCAGCCCCGCACCAGCAGCCCCGATCCGGGTCGCTGCCGGGACTACCGCCGGCGCCGCGGTCCGTGAGGCCGGGCTGCCGCAGCGTGGCGAGGTCGACGCCATCGTCGTGGTCAAGGACTCCGACGGCCGCCTGCGCGACCTGTCGTGGACCCCTGAGGTCGACGTCGAGGTCATCCCGGTCGCCGCGAACACCGAGGACGGCCGCAGCGTCATCCGCCACTCGTGCGCCCACGTGCTGGCCCAGGCCGTGCAGGACCTGTTCCCCGAGGCCAAGCTCGGCATCGGCCCGCCGATCACCGACGGCTTCTACTACGACTTCGACGTCGCCGAGCCGTTCACGCCGGATGATCTGGCCAAGCTCGAGAAGCGCATGCAGAAGATCATCAAGGATGGTCAGCTGTTCGACCGTCGCGTGTACGAGTCCAAGGAACAGGCCCGCGAAGAGCTGGCCAAGGAGCCGTACAAGCTCGAACTGGTCGACGACAAGTCCGGCGACGCCGACATCATGGAGGTCGGCGGCGACGAGCTGACGGCCTACGACAACCTCAATCCCCGCACCCGCGAACGGGTTTGGGGCGACCTGTGCCGTGGCCCGCACATCCCGACCACCAAGCACATCCCGGCGTTCAAGCTCACCCGCAGCAGCGCCGCGTACTGGCGCGGCGACCAGAAGAACGCCAGCCTGCAGCGTGTCTACGGCACCGCCTGGGAGTCGCAGGAGGCCCTCGATAAGCACCTCGAGCTGATCGAGGAGGCGCTGCGCCGCGACCACCGCAAGCTGGGCGTGGAGCTGGACCTGTTCAGCTTCCCCGACGAGCTGGGCTCGGGCCTGCCGGTGTTCCACCCGAAGGGCGGCATCGTGCGCCGCGAGCTGGAGGACTACTCGCGCCGCAAGCACCAGGAAGCCGGCTACGAGTTCGTCAACACCCCGCACATCACCAAAGAGCAGCTGTACATCACCTCGGGGCACCTGGAGTGGTACGCCGACGGCATGTACCCCCCGATGCACATCGATGCGGAGTTCAACGAGGACGGCACGCTGCGCAAGCCGGGGCAGAACTACTACCTCAAGCCCATGAACTGCCCCATGCACCACCTGATCTTTCGGTCGCGGGGGCGGTCGTACCGCGAGCTGCCGCTGCGGCTGTTCGAGTTCGGCAGCGTGTACCGGTACGAGAAGTCGGGCGTCGTCCACGGTCTGACCCGCGTGCGCGGCATGACGCAGGACGATGCGCACATCTACGTCACCCGTGAACAGATGCGCGACGAGCTGACCACGCTGCTGCAGTTCGTGCTGGATCTGCTGAGCGACTACGGCCTCGACGACTACTACCTGGAGCTGTCCACCAAGGACCCCGACAAGTACGTCGGCTCGGACGAGCTGTGGGAAGAGGCCACCGAGACCCTGCGCGAGGTCGCCGAGGCCTCCGGTCTGGACCTGGTGCCCGACCCGGGTGGCGCGGCGTTCTACGGCCCGAAGATCTCCGTCCAGGTCAAGGACGCGCTGGGCCGCAGCTGGCAGATGTCGACCATCCAGCTGGACTTCAACATGCCCGACCGGTTCGAGCTGGAGTACACCTCGGCTGACGGCAGCCGGCAGCGGCCGGTGCTGATCCACCGCGCCCTGTTCGGGTCCATCGAGCGGTTCTTCGGCGTGCTCACCGAGCACTACGCCGGCGCGTTCCCGGCCTGGCTGGCCCCGGTGCAGGTCGTCGGCATCCCCGTCGCCGACGCGCACCTGGACTACCTGTACGACGTTGCGGCGCAACTGAAGTCGCGCGGCATTCGGGTCGAGGTCGACGGCAGCGATGACCGGATGGCCAAGAAGATCGTCAACCACACCAATCAGAAGGTGCCGTTCATGCTGCTGGCGGGGGACAGGGACGCAGCCAGCGAGTCCATTTCCTTCCGGTTCGGTGACCGCACCCAGGTCAACGGCGTCCCGGTGGCCGAGGCCGTCGACCTCATCGCCGGTTGGATCGCGCGCCGCGAAAACGCTTTCCCGACCGCAGATTTGGTGAACGAGGCGCGGGGCGCACAGGCGTGACCGAGGATCGGAGCATCGTGGACCCCGGCGTCGGAGACGCCATCGTGGACCGGGGTGTCGGTGACGTCGACTACCTGCAGCGGCTGTGGACGCCGCACCGGATGAGCTACATCGTCGACGCTCCGATGAAGGGCGGCGAGGGCACGTCCGCGGGCTCGAAGCAGCCCTTCATCGACATTCCCACGATGTCCGACGAGGAAGGCCTCATCGTTGCGCGCGGCGAGCAGGTCTACGCGGTGCTCAACCTGTACCCGTACAACCCGGGACACCTCATGGTCGTGCCCTACCGCAAGGTGTCGGAGCTCGAGGACCTCACCGAGGCCGAGAGCAGCGAGCTGATGGCGTTCACCCAGAAGGCAATTCGCGTGATGAAGGCCATCTCGAACCCGCACGCCTTCAACGTCGGGCTCAACCTGGGCACGTCGGCGGGCGGCTCGCTGGCCGATCACCTGCACATGCACGTGGTGCCGCGCTGGGGCGGCGACGCCAACTTCATCACCGTCATCGGTGGCACCAAGGTGATCCCGCAGCTCCTGCGTGACACCCGCAAGCTGCTGGCCGACGAGTGGGCGGCGCAGGATCAGAAAGCGAAGCCGTGAGCGACTTCTACCTCCTGACCCGCGCGGCCTACACCAAGCTGAGCCGCCCGCTGGCCCGGGGAGCGCTGCGCATCGGGCTGACGCCGGACAGTGTCACCGTCCTCGGCACCACCGCGTCGGTCGTCGGCGCGCTGACGCTGTTCCCGACGGGGCACCTCTGGTACGGCGCCCTGGTGGTCTGGTTCTTCGTGCTCGCCGACATGCTCGACGGCGCCATGGCCCGCGAACGCGGCTACGGCACGCGGCTGGGCGCGGTGCTCGACGCGACCTGCGACCGCATCGGTGACGGCGCGGTGTTCTGCGGCCTGCTGTGGTGGATCGCGTTCGAGATGCACGACAAGCCGCTGGTCATTGCCACGTTGATCTGCCTGGTCACCTCGCAGGTCATCTCGTACATCAAGGCCCGCGCCGAGGCCAGCGGACTGAACGCCGACGGCGGCTTCATCGAACGCCCGGAGCGGCTGATCATCGTCCTGGTCGGCGCCGGTTTCTCGGATCTGCCGATCCATCCGCTGCCGCTGGCGCTGCCCATCGCGATGTGGCTGCTGGCGGTCGCCAGCATCATCACGCTGGGCCAGCGTGTCGCCTCGGTGCGCCGTTCGCCGGGCGCCGACGAGCCGCTGCCGTCGAGTTCGCCGTCGAAGGAGCAGCAATGAGCGTCCCCACCGGCGGTGTGCCGTCCTTCGGGGGTTTCGACGTCCCGATGGGCGAGCAGCTCAAGGACCTCGGCTACGCCGCGGGGTGGGGGCTGATCCGGACCATGCCGGAGTTCGCCGCCCGCAACATGTTCGACGCGGGCGCGCTGTATGCGGCGCGCGGCGGCGGTCCCGAGCAGCTGCGTAAGAACCTGGCCCGGGTGCTGGGGGTCCGGCCGGCCAAGGTGCCCGGCCGCATCATCCGCGCCTCGCTGGCGTCGTACGCCCGGTATTGGCGGGAGGCCTTCCGGCTGCCGTCGATGAACCAGCGCACCCTCGGCGAGCGGCTTCGACACTGCCTGGTCGGCACCGAACACATCGCACGCGGGCTCGAAAACGGCAAGGGCGTCATCCTGGCGGTGCCGCACAGCGGCAACTGGGACATGGCCGGCGTCTCGGTGGTGCACCAGTACGGCAAGTTCACCACCGTCGCCGAGCGGCTCAAGCCCGAGTCGCTGTACAACCGCTTCGTCGAGTACCGCGAATCGCTGGGGTTCGAGATCCTGCCGCTGACCGGAGGAGTCCGCCCGCCGTTCGACGTCCTGACCGAGCGGCTGCAGGAGGGCCGCATCGTCTGCCTCATGGCGGACCGGGACCTGTCGCGAAATGGCGTGCAGGTCAACCTTTTCGGCGAGCCGACTCGTATGCCGGCCGGTGCGGCCAAGCTGGCCGTCACCACCGGTGCGACGCTGCTGACCGTGCACTGCTGGAACAAACCCAACGACTGGCAGTTCGACGTCTCCGCGCCGCTCGACACGTCCAGCGGCGACGTCGCGGCCATCACCCAGGACCTTGCCACCCGCTTCGAGGCGGGCATCGCCGCGCACCCCACCGACTGGCACATGCTGCAGCCGCAGTGGCTGGCCGACTTGTCCGAGGAACGTCGGGCCCGGTTGGCCGGGAACGGCTGATGCGCATCGGCATGGTGTGCCCGTACTCGTTCGACGTACCGGGCGGCGTTCAGGCACACGTGCTGCAACTGGCCGAGGTGATGCGCGGCTACGGCCATGAGGTCAGTGTGCTGGCGCCGTCGTCGGCCGAGACGCACGCCGACCTGCCCGACTACGTCGTCTCCGGCGGCAAGGCCGTGCCCATCCCGTACAACGGGTCCGTGGCGCGGTTGCGATTCGGTCCGGCCACCCGGCGGATGGTCAAGCGCTGGATCGTCGAGGGCGACTTCGACGTGCTGCACCTGCATGAGCCCAACGCGCCGAGCCTGTCGCTCCTGGCGCTGATGGTGGCCAACGGCCCGATCGTCGCGACGTTTCACACGTCGACAACGAAGTCGTTGACGCTCAACGTCTTTCAGGGGATTCTGCGGCCCTGGAACGAGAAGATCATGGGCCGCATCGCGGTGTCCGATCTGGCCCGGCGCTGGCAGATGGAGGCCCTGGGCTCGGACGCTGTCGAGATTCCCAACGGTGTCGACGTATCGGCGTTCGACAATGCGCCACTGCTGCCCGGCTATCCGCGGCCCGGCCGCACGGTGCTGTTCCTCGGCCGGTTCGACGAGCCGCGCAAGGGCATGCACGTCCTCGTCGGGGCGCTGCCCAAACTGGTGGCGGCCTGCCCCGACGTCGAGGTGCTGATCGTCGGCCGCGGCGACGAGGAGGCGCTCAAGGAGACCGTCGGCGAGAATGCCGGGCACCTGCGCTTCCTCGGCCTGGTCGATGACGCCGAGAAGGCCTCGGCCATGCGCAGCGCCGACGTCTACTGCGCCCCGAACACCGGCGGTGAGAGCTTCGGCATCGTGCTGGTCGAGGCGATGGCCGCGGGCACGCCCGTGGTGGCCAGCGACCTGGACGCCTTCCGGCGCGTGCTCAACCAGGGCGAGGCGGGCCGGCTGGTGCCCGTCGACGACGCCGAGGCCCTCGGTGAAGCGCTGGTCGAGATGCTGTCGAACGACGACGCCCGCCGCCGGTACGCCGAGGCGGCCACGCAGGCGGTGCGCCGCTACGACTGGTCGGTGGTCGCGCAGCAGATCATGCTGGTCTACGAGACCGTGGCCGGGTCGGGGACGAAGGTCCGGGTGGAGGCCTGATGAGCTGGCTGCTGATCGTCGCGCTGGTCTGGCTGGCGCTGACGGTGCTGATCACCGTGGTGTGGGCCTACCAGACCGCGCACCGGCTGGACCGGCTGCACGTGCGCTACGACCTGTCGTGGCAGGCCCTGGACGGGGCGCTGGCCCGGCGCGCGGTGGTCGCGCGGGCCGTCGCCGCCGACGCGTACGGGTCCCGGCCGGCGGGCCGCCGCCTGGCCGCACTGGCGGACGATGCCGAACGGGCACCCCGCGCGGCCCGCGAGGCCGCCGAGAACGAACTGTCCGCGGCCCTGGCGCAGGTCGACCCGGCGTCCATCCCGGTGACGCTGGTCGCCGAACTCGCCGATGCCGAGGCCCGGGTACTGCTGGCCCGCCGCTTCCACAACGACGCCGTCCGCGACACCCTCGCGCTGCGCGAGCGCACCCTGGTGCGCTGGTTGCACCTGGGCGGAACCGCGTCCATGCCAACGTATTTCGAGATCGTCGAGCGGGCGTCGCGGCACGAGCCCGGCGCGGTGGGACGACGGACGTCGGCCCGCGTCGTGCTGCTGGACCAGGACGGGCAGGTGCTGCTGTTCTGCGGCAGCGACCCGGCCGCCGACCCGCTGATGGCGCCGCGGTGGTGGTTCACCGTCGGGGGAGCGGTCGAACCGGACGAGTCGCTGCCCGACGCGGCCGCCCGGGAGATGGCCGAGGAGACCGGGCTGAAGGTCGACCCGGCCGAGCTGATCGGCCCGGTGTGGCGTCGTGAGGCGGTGTTCGAGTTCAACGGGTCTGTGATCCGCAGCGAGGAGTTCTTCTTCGTGTACCGCACCTCACGGTTCGAGCCGGTGACCACCGGCCACACCACCGTGGAGCGGCAGTCGATTCACGCGCACCGTTGGTGCGACGCCGCGGTCATCGCCCGGCTGGCCGCCGATGGTGAGACTGTCTATCCATTGCAGCTCGGTGAATACCTTTCCCTCGCAGGCGAATTGGCCGATGGGAAGGTTCCGGCGGCCACGGCCGGCAGGGCGCCGCAGACCATCCGCTGACCTGCGCGGATAACCGATTTGGTACGGCCACTAGACTTGGCGGGTACCAAATTCTTGAGGGAGATTGCAGTGGATACCGCAGCGGATAACAGCGGTCAGACGGGCACCGCCCGGGTCAAGCGCGGCATGGCCGAGATGCTGAAGGGCGGCGTCATCATGGACGTCGTAACACCCGAGCAGGCGCGCATCGCCGAAGGCTCAGGCGCCGTCGCCGTCATGGCGCTCGAGCGCGTTCCCGCCGATATCCGCGCGCAGGGCGGCGTCTCGCGGATGAGCGACCCGGACATGATCGAGGGCATCATCGACGCCGTCACCATCCCGGTGATGGCCAAGGCCCGCATCGGCCACTTCGTCGAGGCGCAGATTCTGCAGAGCCTCGGTGTGGACTACATCGACGAGTCCGAGGTGCTGACCCCGGCCGACTACACCCACCACATCGACAAGTGGAAGTTCACCGTGCCGTTCGTCTGCGGCGCCACGAACCTGGGCGAGGCCCTGCGTCGCATCAACGAGGGCGCGGCGATGATCCGCTCCAAGGGTGAGGCCGGCACCGGTGACGTCTCCAACGCCACCACCCACATGCGCAAGATCGGCGGCGAGATCCGTCGGCTGACGTCGCTGTCGGAGGACGAACTGTACGTCGCCGCAAAGGAATTGCAGGCGCCGTACGAGCTGGTGGTCGAGGTCGCGCGGGCCGGCAAGCTGCCCGTGACGCTGTTCACCGCCGGTGGCATCGCCACCCCGGCCGACGCCGCGATGATGATGCAGCTGGGCGCCGAGGGTGTGTTCGTCGGTTCGGGCATCTTCAAGTCCGGCGACCCGGCGGCCCGCGCCGCGGCCATTGTCAAGGCCACGACGTTCTACGACGACCCCGACACGCTGGCCAAGGTGTCGCGCGGTCTGGGCGAGGCCATGGTCGGCATCAACGTGGAGGATGTGCCGGAGCCTCATCGGCTCGCCGAGCGGGGCTGGTAAAACCAACAGGTGGCAATCGAGCAGATACTCGATCTCGAGCAACTCGAGGTCAACATCTACCGCGGCAGTGTCTTCAGCCCGGAATCGGGTTTCCTGCAGCGTACTTTCGGTGGCCACGTAGCCGGTCAGTCGTTGGTGTCCGCGGTGCGCACCGTGGAACCGAAGTACCAGGTGCACTCGCTGCACGGGTACTTCCTGCGTCCCGGTGACGCCCGCGCACCGACGGTGTACATGGTGGAGCGCATTCGCGACGGTGGGTCGTTCTGCACCCGCCGCGTGAGTGCCATCCAGCATGGCGAGACCATCTTCTCGATGTCGGCGTCGTTCCAGACCGACCAGACCGGTATCGAGCACCAGGACGCCATGCCGGTGCCGCCGCCGCCCGACCTGTCGAAGGGGTTCCGGTCTGCCGGGGCGTTCGACGACGCCGGGTTCGCCCAGTTCGCCGAGTGGGACGTGCGCATCGTGCCGCGCGACCAGGTGGCCCGGGTGCCCGGCAAGGCGTCGCAGCAGCAGGTCTGGTTCCGGCACCGCGACCCGCTGCCCGACGACCACGTCCTGCACATCTGCGCCCTGGCCTACATGAGCGACCTGACGCTGCTGGGTTCGGCGCAGGTGAATCACCTTGAGGTACGCAAACATATGAACATCGCCTCGCTGGACCACGCCATGTGGTTCATGCGGCCCTTCCGGGCTGACGAATGGCTGCTGTACGACCAGTCGTCACCGTCGGCGACCGGCGGCCGGGCCCTGACGCAGGGCAAGATTTTCAACCAGTACGGCGAGATGGTGGCCGCCGTGATGCAGGAGGGACTGACCCGCTACAACCGCGGCTTCGTCCCGCCGGCGGAGTGAGCCCGCACGTCGGTGTCCTGGCCCTGCAGGGGGACACCCGAGAGCATCTGGCCGCCCTGCGCGAGGCGGGCGCCGAGGTGTCCACGGTCCGGCGCCTTACGGAGCTGAATACCGTTGATGCCCTGGTGATTCCGGGCGGGGAGTCCACCGCGATGAGTCACCTGCTGCGCGAGCTGGAACTGCTGGAGCCGCTGCGCGAGCGGCTGGCCGCGGGGATGCCGTGCTACGGATCGTGCGCCGGCATGATCCTGCTGGCCACCGAGATCAACGACGCGGGCGTGCCGGGCCGCGAGGCCCTGCCGCTACGCGGGATCGATATGACGGTGCGGCGCAACGCCTTCGGTCGTCAGGTCGACTCGTTCGAAGACGACCTCGACTTCGTCGGCCTCGACGACCCCGTCCACGCGGTGTTCATCCGGGCGCCCTGGGTCGAGCGCGTCGGACCCGACGTCGAGGTCCTGGCCCGCGCGGCCGGACATCCCGTCGCCGTCCGTCAGGGCCGCATGCTCGCGACCTCGTTCCATCCCGAGGTCACCGGCGACCGGCGCATCCACAAGCTCTTCGTCGACTCGCTCTGATCGCGCCAGCCACACGCGCAGGCGCTCGTAGATCCGTTCGTCGTTGAGCAGCGTGAAGTGGTGCGCCTCGGGCAGGTGCAGGCGATTCTCGCGGTCAAACCCCATGTCGCGCTTGCGGCTTCGGCCTTGCGCGCTGCGCACCTGCACGAGTCCGTCGCCCAGTACCCAGCCGATCGGGTTGGCCGGCGTGCGGGCCAGGGTCGCGGTGACGCAGTAGTACGACACCCCGTCGAGCAGCGGCACGTCGATCGGCGGTTCCGCGCGCAAGGCGTCAGGTTCGCGATCGCGCCAGTCGCGTTCGTCGAGTGAACCGAAGCGCAGATCGCGAATCCCGGTGCTGCGCCGGCGCAGCAGGCTGCCGAACGGGCGCGTCTCGGGCAGTGCGCTGAGCGCCGCCGACCCGTAGTGCACGACCTTCTCCAGCGGTGCGCCGGTGTGCGGCGTGCCCAGAGTCACGACGGTGCGCACCCGATTCACCCACGACGCGCCGGGCATCGCGCAGGCCGACCGGATGACCAAGCCGCCCATCGAATGGCCGACCAGCGAGATCGACGTCACCGGCTCCGGCCAGGCGGCCACCAGCTGGTCCAGCAGTTCGGAGAGCAGCACGCCGTTGTCGGAGATGTGCAGGCCGGTGTTGTAGCGAATCTCGACTCCGGTGATGCCGATGTCGGCCCCGAGGCGCTGGCCGTAGGTCGGCCTCTTGCCGAGCGCCCAGAAGGCCTCGGTCTCGACCAGGCCGTGGACGAACACCACGATGTCGCCCGTGGCAGCGGGGTAGGCGGCGCGCAGGCTGTCGGTGTCGAGGTCGACCGGCCGGCCGCCGACGCGCACCGACATCGTCGTCGCCAGCACGGAACCCTGCTCGTGGAGCTTGTCGCCGATCAACCCCTGCAGCACCGCGAGGACGCGCGCGCCGCCGGCCTGATCGGACAGCTTGCCGGCGGCCTGGTCGTGCACCGCCTTGCCGGCGATGGGCGCCGCCGTCGTGGCCACGTGACTGATGGTGGAGTAGACGCCGTCGGTGATGGCGTCGTAGACGACCTTCACGGGCTTGGCGGCCGGGCCGACACCGAGGCCCACCAGCCGGAACACCCGCTCGGAGATGGCGCGCTGCACCTTGTGGATGCCGTCGACGGCGGTGCCCAGCTCGTTGAGGCCGAGCTCGGTGAGGGCCGCGGCTTCGCTGGTGAGGGGGTCGTGCATAGGCTGAGTGTACGACTGTTCACTGGATTGCCTCCTGTGAATCCGCTGACTGTGAGCAGTTTCATCGCATGTCGGTGTCATAGCGACGGCTCGTCCGCTTCACAGCTCGGCCATAGCTGGGACTGCCTTAATGGTCGGGTGACTACGACATCCGCCGCCGTCCTGGACGCCCCGACGGCCGAGCCGGAGATCACGGCACCCACCAAGACCCGCGAGCGCGCGGCGCTGGCCCTGCTGCTGATCGTGACGGCCGTCGGCTACCTGTGGAACATCACCATCAACGGCATGGGCAACCAGTTCTACGCCGCCGCCGTGTGGGCCGGGTCCAGGAACTGGGAGGCGCTGCTGTTCGGGTCCATCGACCCGAACAACGTCATCACCGTCGACAAGCCGCCGCTGTCGCAGTGGGTGATGGCGCTGTCGGGTCAGATTTTCGGTTTCAGCAGCGCGAGCATGTTGATCCCCGAGGCGTTGATGGCCGTCGGCTCGGTGTGGCTGCTCTACGCCGCGGTGCGACGGATCAGTGGTCCACAAGCCGGCCTGCTGGCCGGTGCGGTCCTGGCGCTGACTCCGGTGTCCGCCATGATGTTCCGCTTCAACAACCCCGACGCGGCCATGGTGCTGCTGATGACGCTGGCGGCGTACTTCACCGTCCGCGCGTTGCAGGACAAGGGCGCCAAGTGGATGGCCCTGGCCGGTGTCGCATTGGGTTTCGCGTTCCTGGCCAAGATGCTCGAGGGCCTGATGGTCATGCCGGCTCTCGGTCTGACGTACCTCATCGCGGCGCCCACCGCCCTACGCAGCCGGCTGTGGCACCTGCTGGGTGCACTCGGCGCCATGCTGGTCTCCGCCGGCTGGTTCGTGGTGCTGACGATCCTGTGGCCGACGTCGTCCCGGCCCTACATGGCCGGCTCGACCGACAACAGCTTCATGAATCTGGTGTTGGGCTACAACGGCTTTGGGCGGGTGCTCGGCAAGAACCACATGGGTAAGAGCGACCCCGACAAACCGTCGACGGTGCACACACTCACCGGGGAACACGCCGGACACGCAGCCGGCGAGACGATCAAGACCGCCGGGCACCATGGCTTCGGCATGGGTGATCAGACGCAGGGCCTGCCCAGGCTGTTCACCGGTGAATTCGGCTTCGAGATCGGCTGGCTGGTGCCGGCCGCGCTGCTGGCCACCGTGCTCGTGCTGATCTCGCGCGGGCGCGCGCCCCGCACCGACCGGGTCCGCGCCGGCGCCCTCCTGTTCGGCGGCTGGCTCGTGAGTGTCGGCCTGGTGCTGAGCTTCATGAAGACCAACGTGCATCCGTACTACTGCCTGGCGCTGGCGCCGGCGATGGCCGCGATGTTCGCCATCTTCGTCATCGAGTTCTGGCGCTGCCGGGACTCCCTGTTCCACCGGATCGGCTTGGCCGCAGTGCTTTTGGCCAGCGGGGTGTGGGGGTTCGTGATCCTCGGCCGCAACGCCGACTGGCTGCCCGCGCTGCGCTGGGTGATCCTGGCTGCCGCTGTGATCGGCGCCGCGGCACTCATCTGGTCCGGCCGCGTCAACCGCAAGCACCTGGCGACGCTGGCCCTGGGCCTGGCGATGTTCGGCGCGGTCGGCGGATCGGTGGCCTACTCGCTCGCGACCTTCGGCCAGCCGCACCTCGGCGGCGGGCCGTCCGTCGGCCCCGCGGACAAGGACGACAAACACGGCGGCTTCGGCCAGCGCGACGAGAATCCCCAACTGAATGCGCTGCTCAAGGCCACGACCACCAAGTGGTCCGCGGCGATCGACCGGTCGTCGCCGGCCGCCGGTCTGGAGCTCGACACCCGGACCCCGGTCATCGCGATCGGTGGCTTCGGTGGCAGCGACCCCGCGCCGACGCTGCAGCAGTTCCAGTCCTACGTCGGTGCCCACGAGGTGGCGTACTACATCGTCTCCGACAACAAGGGCCACTGGGGCGCCGACGCGCACAGCGATATCGCCGACTGGGTGGGCGCCAACTTCGCGCCGATGAAGGTCGGGTCCGACACCGTCTACAACCTGCTGCAGCCGGTCAAGAAGTAGTGATTGACCAGGCCTGTCGGGGACTCTGATTCGTCCACGTAAACTGGTCAGCTGACGTTTGATCAGAAAGAGGGCGTACACGCATGAGCGGCCATTCCAAGTGGGCGACAACCAAGCACAAGAAGGCCGTCATCGACGCCAAGCGCGGCAAGATGTTCGCCAAGCTGATCAAGAACATCGAGGTCGCGGCCCGTGTCGGCGGCGGCGACCCGGGCGGTAACCCGACCCTCTACGACGCCATCCAGAAGGCCAAGAAGAGCTCGGTCCCCAACGACAACATCGAGCGGGCCCGCAAGCGCGGCGGCGGTGAAGAAGCCGGCGGCGCCGACTGGCAGACCATCATGTACGAGGGCTACGGCCCCAACGGTGTCGCGGTGCTCATCGAGTGTCTGACCGACAACCGCAACCGCGCCGCCGGCGAGGTCCGCGTCGCGATGACCCGCAACGGCGGCAACATGGCCGACCCGGGTTCGGTCGCCTACCTGTTCTCGCGCAAGGGCATCATCACCCTGGAGAAGAACGGCCAGACCGAGGACGACGTGCTGATGGCCGTCCTGGATGCCGGTGCCGAAGAGGTCAACGACCTCGGTGACTCGTTCGAGGTCATCTGCGAGCCGACCGACCTGGTCGCGGTGCGCACCGCCCTGCAGGACGCCGGTATCGACTACGACTCGGCCGAGTCCGGCTTCCAGTCGTCGGTGTCCGTCGAGGTCGACCTTGAGGGCGCCCGCAAGGTGTTCAAGCTCGTCGACGCCCTCGAGGACAGCGACGACGTGCAGAACGTCTACACCAACGTCGAGATCCCGGACGACGTCGCCGCGCAGCTCGACGAGGAATAGCCGCTTCCGGCGGTAGCGTGCCGAGCATGCCCGAGCCGCCTCCGTTCAGCCCGATTGTCACGCTGCTGACCGTCAGTCGGGTGTGGGACGCAGCCTTCGCCGACGCTCTGAAGCCTCTCGGGCTGACGACGCGCAAGTACGGGCTGCTCGGACACATCCGGGGGAGCGCCGGAATTTCGTTCAGTGAACTCGCCCGGCGTTCGCGTATCACCGTGCAGAGTGCGCACGCGGCGGTTGCCTCGTTCGTCGATGCGGGACTCGTCGACGACAGCACGGCGCATGCCGGTGCTGCTTCCACGTTGCGGGTCACGGCCGCGGGGGAGTCGTTACTGAACCGCGCGGCTGACGTCGTGGCCCGTCTGGACGCCGAATTCGCGGCGCAAAATCCCGAACTGACCGAGGCATTACGTGAGTACATGAGACGGGTCACGTCCGTTTCGCCATAACCTTCAGTTAGACTGAAGGTTATGCAAGCGTTGTTGCTGTCCGTCCACGTCGTCGCGGGCATCCTCTTCGTCGGGCCGATCGCCGTGGCCACCAGCCTGTTTCCCCGCTATGCGCCGGTCGGTGGCCCGTCGGCGAACATGGAGCGCAACGAGGGCGTAGCGCGTGCGCTGCACCGCATCACCCGCGTCTACGGGGTGCTCGCGCTCGCGGTGCCCGTCGTCGGCCTCGCGCTCGCTGGTGTCCAGGGGCGCTCGACCGAGATCTGGGTCATCGTGGCGATGGTGCTGACGGCCATCGCCGGCGGATTGCTGGCGGTTCAGATCGTGCCGCGACAGCGGGAGGCGCTCGCCGCGCCCGACGATGGGCGGCAGTTGCGCACCCTCGGCATGGTGACCGGCGTGTTCAACCTGCTGTGGGTGATCGTCGTCGTGCTGATGGTCGTGCACCCCGGGTCCAAGTACGTGTGAGCATCCCGCGGGCGTGTCACATCGGTGTCGCGCAGCGGAAAACCGATGATGCACTGCAAGATGTCCCGATGGTGGCGGTGAGGGACCCCGACGGGACCGAGTGGCGCGTGCGCCGGCGCTGGTGGCCGTACTCGGACACGCTCGACGGGGAAGATTTCTTCCTGCTGGACTGGTTCGCCGTCGCGCTGGTGCTGCCGTTCCTGCTGGCGTGGCCGTTCTGGCTGCTGGCCAAGCTGTTCGGGGTGCGCTGGAAGATCGTCGTGGAACGCGACGGCGCCGAGGCGCACCGTGAACTGGTCCGCTGGTGGGGAGCGTCCGAAGCGCGCATCGCCGAGCTGGCCCAGGAGATTCAGCAGGGCGCGCGGTCCGGGTACTTCCAGATCTGAGCGTGTCCCTGGCGCAACCTGTCGGCACCGCCCGCTAAGCTATCGAACAGCTGTTCGGGACCGAGTGAGGAGTGGGCGTGCGGGTGATGGGCGTCGACCCTGGTCTGACGCGCTGTGGTCTCTCGATGATCGAGGGGGGCACGGGGCGCAAGGTCACCGCGCTCGACGTCGACGTGGTGCGCACCCCGTCCGACGTCGAACTGCAGCGGCGGCTGCTGACGATCAGCGACACCGTCGAGCACTGGATGGACACGCACCGTCCCGACGTCATCGCCATCGAGCGGGTGTTCGCCAACCAGAACGCCAACACCGCCATGGGTACCGCGCAGGCCGGCGGCGTCATCGCGCTGGCGGCCGCGCGCCGCGGGATCGACGTGCACTTCCACACGCCCAGTGAGGTGAAGGCCGCGGTCACCGGAAACGGTCGCGCGGACAAGGCTCAGGTCACCACCATGGTCACCAAAATTCTTGGGCTGCAACAGAAACCGACTCCGGCTGACGCGGCCGACGCGCTGGCGCTGGCCATCTGCCACTGCTGGCGGGCGCCCATGATCGCCCGGATGGCCGCGGCCGAGGCCAAGGCCGCGGAGTTCAAGAAGCAGTACGCAGCGAAGGTGAAGGCGGCACGCGCATGATCGCATCGGTCCGTGGCGAGGTCATCGACATCGCGCTCGATCACGCGGTGATCGAGGCCGCCGGCGTCGGCTACAAGATCATGGCCACCCCCGCGACGCTGTCCACGCTGCGCCGCGGCACCGAGTCGCGGCTGATCACCGCCATGATCGTGCGTGAGGATTCCCAGACGCTGTACGGCTTCGCCGACTCCGACGCCCGCGACCTGTTCAACACGCTGCTCGGGGTCTCCGGCGTCGGCCCCAAGATCGCGCTGGCGACCCTCGCGGTCTACGACGCCCCGACCCTGCGGCAGGCCCTGGCCGACGGCGACGTCACCGCACTCACCCGGGTGCCGGGCATCGGCAAGCGCGGCGCCGAACGCATGGTGCTGGAACTGCGCGACAAGATCGGCGCGACGGCGGGTGCCGGCGTCGGCGTCGCCGGCGGTCACTCCATCCGTGGGCCCGTCGTGGAAGCCCTTATCGGACTTGGCTTTCCGGCCAAGCAGGCCGAAGAAGCCACCGACAAGGTGCTGGCCAACGATCCGGAGGCCAACACCGCCACCGCGCTGCGGTCGGCCCTGTCGATGCTGGGTAAGAAGTGAGCCGGTTCGAAGACGAGGGTGCCGAGCCCGACGAGCGGGACGTCTCGCCGGCGCTGACCGTCGGTGAGGGCGACGTCGATGCCAGCCTGCGGCCCAAATCGCTGCGTGAGTTCATCGGCCAGCCCCGCGTGCGCGAGCAGTTGCAGCTCGTGCTCGAAGGCGCCAAGAACCGCGGCGGGACACCCGACCACATCCTGCTGTCCGGCCCGCCCGGTCTCGGCAAGACCTCGCTGGCCATGATCATCGCCGCCGAGCTGGGCTCGTCGCTGCGTGTCACCTCCGGGCCCGCGCTCGAGCGCGCCGGCGACCTGGCCGCCATGCTCAGCAACCTGGTCGAGGGCGACGTCCTGTTCATCGACGAAATCCACCGCATCGCCCGGCCCGCCGAGGAGATGCTGTACCTCGCGATGGAGGACTTCCGGGTCGACGTGGTGGTCGGCAAGGGACCCGGCGCGACGTCGATTCCGCTGGAGGTCGCGCCGTTCACCCTGGTCGGGGCGACCACCCGGTCGGGAGCGCTGACCGGCCCGCTGCGCGACCGGTTCGGGTTCACGGCGCACATGGACTTCTACGAGCCGCCCGAGCTGGAGCGCGTGCTCGCGCGCTCGGCCGGCATCCTCGGCATCGAACTCGGCGCCAAAGCCGGCGCCGAGGTGGCCCGGCGGTCCCGTGGCACGCCGCGTATCGCGAACCGGCTGCTGCGCCGGGTTCGCGACTACGCCGAGGTCCGCGCCGACGGCGTCATCACCCGCGACGTGGCCAAGGCCGCACTCGCGGTCTATGACGTCGACGAACTCGGACTGGATCGGCTCGACCGGGCCGTATTGACCGCGCTGACAAAGAGTTTCGGGGGCGGCCCGGTCGGGGTCTCGACGCTCGCGGTCGCGGTCGGGGAGGAGGCCACCACCGTCGAGGAGGTGTGCGAGCCGTTCCTGGTGCGGGCCGGGATGATCGCCCGGACGCCGCGGGGGCGCGTGGCGACCCCGCAGGCGTGGACGCATCTGGGCCTGCAACCGCCGATAAACGGACTCGGACAGGCCGGGCTGTTTGAATAGGACCCATGCTGATTGCAGGGTTGATCGTTGCCGGCCTCGCCGCGCTGCTGCACGTGTACATCTTCGTGATGGAGTCGCTCACCTGGACTTCGCCGCGGACCAGAGCCACCTTCGGGCTCACCGAGCAGCAGGCGGTGGACACCAAGGAGCTGGCGTTCAACCAGGGGTTCTACAACCTGTTCCTGGCCATCGTCACCGCCGTCGGTATCGGGGCAATCGCCGTGGGGCACTGTGGCATCGGTCTGGCACTGATCTTCGCCGGGGTCGGTTCGATGCTGGCCGCGGCGCTGGTGCTGTTGCTGTCGTCGCCGGACAAGGCGCGCGCCGCGATCACCCAGGGCCTGTTCCCGGCGATCGCGGTCATTCTGCTGGCGATCGTGGCAGTGAGGTGAGGTTTCGGTGCGCGGCCGCTGTAGCGGCCGTCGTGCTGGCGTTCACCGGTGGCGGAACCTCCGCCGCTGACCCGGCCCCCGACCCGGCACAACTGGCCGACACGCTCGTCGCCGACGAACAGGCCGTGCGCGATCCGGCGACGCCGGAGCCGGCCTTGATCGACGCCGCGCATCGGCAGCAGGTGGCCTATCGCGAGATCGCCAGGCATCCGGAGTGGGATGCGGTCATCGCGCCCCGCATCCCGCCGGCACTGGCCGCGGCCTACGGCCACAACGTCGACGCCGGCCGTCAACTGTTCGGGATGACACCGCCGCGCGACAACCTCCCGCCGTGGACCATCCAGTCGCCGGCGCCTGCCGACGAACTGCTCGGCTACTACCGCGAGGCGCAGGCGGCATCGGGCGTCGACTGGACGTATCTGGCGGCGATCAACCTCATCGAGTCGCGGTTCGGCCGGATCAATGGCGACAGCACGGCCGGAGCGCAGGGACCCATGCAGTTCCTGCCGTCGACGTTCGCCGCGTACGGCTCCGGGGACGTCCGCTCGCCGCGGGATTCGATTCTCGCGGCCGGCCGCTACCTGGCGGCCAACGGTTTCGCCACCGATCATGACGGCGCCCTGCACCACTACAACCATTCCGGCGCGTATGTCCGTGCCGTCAACGACTATGCCGCGGTGCTGGCCGCCGATCCCGCCGCGTTCGCGGGCTACTACCAATGGCAGGTCTACTTCCGGACCACGTCGGGCGACGTGCTGCTGCCCGTCGGCTACCCGGCCTAGTCCTCAGTGATGTGACACCAGGTGCGTGCTCACCTGGTCGCCGCCGGCACGTTTGGCGACATACATGGCGTGATCGGCCGACGCCAGGAGCTGATCCATGACCGGTCGGCTGCCGGCCGGCGCGTGGGCGATCCCGAAACTCGCCGTCATGTACGACGGTTTCGTGGCGATGTCCCGGCGTAGCCGTTCGGAGAATCGAAGGGCAGTGGCCTGATTGCCGCGGATGGCGATGACGAACTCCTCGCCGCCGATCCGCGCTGCGACCGCACCTTTGGGCAGGGCATTCATGATGACCCCGGCGACGTTCATCAGAACCCGGTCGCCGGCGGCGTGCCCGAGGGTGTCGTTGATGCGTTTGAAGTCGTCCAGGTCCAGGAGGATGACGCTGATCTCGGATTCGGCCTGGGTGCCGGCGAGCAGCGGTCGGATCGCCTGATCGAACCCGCGGCGATTCGGCAATTGCGTCAGCGGATCGAGGTGGGCCACGGCGGAGTCGTCGCCCAGCAGCATCACCAGCACATGCACGGCGAGGGGGAGTAACAGCGTGTTGGAGACGAGTCCGACGAACACCGCGACCGCCAGTTGGGGATCGCCCTGCTCCGCCAGCCGGAAGCTGCAGACCGCCGCGGTCAGGATGGCGGTCGACGCCACCGACGCCAGATATTTCGGCGTATGGAATGACGCCACATACGCGGCCAACAGCGCGAACACGAAGCCGCCCAGGGCCGCCGCCTTGGGATCGCGCTGCACCAGACACACGCCGGCGATACAGAACTGAAGCAGGATCACGATCACGGTTGATTGGCGGCGCCGCGGCCAGCGCGTCAGCCAGACGAGCGAGCACCCGATGGAGACGACGCCGGCGACGACCGGCACCGCAACCCAGAAGACGGTCGCCGGACCGGACGGACTCCAGATCGTCGCGAGGCCGACCGCGCCACCGGCGAGAACGACCAGGCCGACGATGATGCGGGTATAGGGCTGGAGTCCGCGGTTCTCGATGTATGCGGACAGCCATTCATAGTGGTCGGGCCGGTGCCACCAATACCGAATTCGCTGCCAGGCCAACGTCCCGAACCTCCCTCGCCCCCGAGAAAAGCTAGCGCGTCGTTAACTGAGTTGCACGGCGTAGTGGCTTATCCGCATGAAATTCCCATCTTACTTTCGCGAAAATAATTGCTAGTGTCTTGTCTCGCTCGGTGGGCCGGGGAATCGCCCGCGGTATGGGTGGTCGGCGTTGACGCCCTAGATGGCACACTGGTCACTACCGCGGCACGGCGTACGGCTGGTCCGGCTCGCTTGCCTGTTCACAGACTCAACAGAACGAAAGATTTTCGCTGTCATGGATTTGGTCGTCTTCCTGCCGCTGCTCCTGGTCATGGGTGCCTTCATGTTCTTCGCATCGCGGCGGCAGCGGAAGCAGATGCAGGCCACGATCGACCTGCACAACTCGCTGCAGGTCGGCGACCGCGTGCACACCACGTCGGGTCTGCAGGGCACCATCGCCCGGATCGACGACGACAACGTGGATCTGGAGATCGCTCCCGGCGTCGTCACCACCTGGATGAAGCTCGCCGTGCGTGACCGCATCGAGCCCGAGACCGAGGCCGCTGACGACCTGACCTCGGCTACCGCCGAAGAGGGCACGCCGAAGACCGAAGGCTGACATTCCCGCTCCAACACGTACCCTTTGCGGGGCTGACGTACCGATCTCAAGGAGACCCTAGAACCGTGGCATCGTCTTCGGCGCCGGTGCACCCATACCGCTATTTGTCGTTGTTCCTGGCGCTGCTGATCGGCGCCTATCTTCTGGTGTTTCTCACCGGCGACAAGCAGGCCAAGCCCAAGCTGGGCATCGACCTGCAGGGCGGTACCCGGGTCACCCTGACTGCACGTACCCCTGACGGCTCGACCCCGACGCGCGAGGCGCTGATCCAGGCGCAGGAGATCATCGGTGCCCGTGTGAACGGCCTCGGTGTCTCGGGTTCCGAGGTTGTGATCGACGGTTCCAACCTGATCATCACCGTGCCCGGTCAGGACGGCAGCGAGGCCCGCAACCTGGGCCAGACCGCGCGGCTGTACATCCGGCCCGTCGTGCATGTCATCCCGGCGCAGGGGGCGCAGCCCGCGAAGCCCGCCGCGCCGGCTGCTCCGGCTCCCGGTGGCATCCCCGGCGGACCCGCCGGCGGCCTGCCTGGTCTGCCCGGCATGCCGCCGCTGATCGCCCCGGCCGAGCCCGAGGCCCCGGTCGTCCCGCCGACGCCGGGTATGCCGGCGCACCCGGCATCCACCGAGCCGGCCCCCGCCCCGGCCCCGCAGCCGCGGCCCTTCCCGGAGGAGCCGACCCCGGCGCCGTCAGACACTTCGGCCAACCCGGCGCCGCCGGCCCCCGCCGCTCCGGGTGCGCCTGAACCGGGTGCCCCCGCCGCGCCGGCCCCGGCCCCAGGTGCCCCCGCGCCCGCGCCGGGACCACACGGGCCCAAGGCCGAACTGGCCCAGCGCATCGCCGACGAGAAGGCACTGCGTCAGAGCACGCAGCCGCAGATCCAGCTGCTGGCCCTGCAGTTCCAGGCCACCCGCTGCGATCAGCAGGACGTGCTGGCCGGCAACGACGACCCGAACCTGCCGCTGGTGACCTGCTCCAAGGACCACAAAGAGGTCTACCTGCTGGACAAGTCGATCATCAGCGGTGACGAGATCAAGGACGCGTCGTCCGGTCTGAATCAGCAGCAGGGCGAGTACGTCGTCGACGTCACGTTCAAGGAGAAGGCCGCCGACGTCTGGGCCACCTTCACCGCCGCCAACATCGGCACCCAGACCGCCTTCGTGCTCGACTCGCAGGTGGTCAGCGCGCCGGCCATCCAGGAGGCGATCCCGGGCGGACGCACGCAGATCACCGGCCACTTCAACGCCTCGACGGCGAAAGACCTGGCCAACGTGCTGAAGTACGGCTCGCTGCCGCTGTCGTTCGAGTCGTCCGAGGCGGAGACGGTGTCGGCCACGCTGGGCCTGACGTCGCTGCGCGCCGGCCTGTGGGCGGGTCTGATCGGCCTCGGTCTGGTGCTGCTGTACTCGCTGGCCTACTACCGCGTCCTCGGCATCCTCACCGCGCTGTCGCTGGTCGCGTCGGGCGCCATGGTGTTCGCGATCCTTGTGCTCCTGGGCAGGTACATCAACTACACGCTGGACCTGGCGGGTATCGCGGGTCTGATCATCGGTATCGGTACGACGGCCGACTCGTTCGTGGTGTTCTTCGAACGCATCAAGGACGAGATTCGCGAGGGACGCAGTTTCCGCTCGGCCGTGCCACGCGGTTGGGCGCGCGCTCGCAAGACCATCGTCTCGGGTAACGCGGTCACATTCCTGGCCGCCCTGGTGCTGTACATCCTGGCCGTCGGCCAGGTGAAGGGCTTCGCGTTCACCCTGGGCCTGACCACGATCCTCGACATCGTGGTGGTGTTCCTGGTGACGTGGCCGCTGGTCTTCCTGGCGTCCAAGTCGGCGCGGATGGCCAAGCCTGCGTACAACGGTCTCGGCGCCGTGCAGCAGATTGCGCGCGAGCGGCGAGCGGCCAGCCTGACGGGACAGGGGTAACACCGACATGTCGAAGCATTCAACTGACGACACCGACCTGGAGCTGACCGAATCGGCTGCGGCCGAAGAAGATTCGGCCACCGAGATCGAGGAGACCGCTGCCACCGAGCAGGGCGGCAACCTGCCGCAGCACGGATTCTTCGTCCGGCTCTACACCGGTACCGGTGCTTTCGAGGTCATCGGCAAGCGCCGCATGTGGTACGCGATCAGCGGCGTGATCATACTGGTCATGATCGCCAGCATCCTGGTGCGTGGTTTCAACTTCGGTATCGACTTCGAGGGCGGAACCAAGATCGCGATGCCGGTGGCGGGCGTTTCCACCACCGCCACTCCGCAGGCCGTCGAGGACGTCTTCAACAAGACGCTCGGCCATGCTCCGGAGTCGGTGGTGCGCGTCGGCAACGGCGACTCGGCCACCCTCCAGATCCGCACCGAGACCCTGTCGACGGCGGACACCGACAAGGTGCGCAACGCGTTGTTCGACGCGTTCCAGCCGAAGGGCGAGGACGGCAAGGCGTCCAAGGCGGTGATCAGCGATTCGGCGGTGTCGTCGACCTGGGGTGATCAGATCACCAAGAAGGCGCTGATCGCGCTGGTGGTGTTCATCGTCATCGTCTCGATCTACATCACCATCCGCTACGAGCGCTACATGGCGCTGGCGGCGCTGGCCTCGTTGGCGTTCGACCTGATCAGCACCGCGGGTGTGTACTCGCTCGTCGGGTTCGAGGTCACGCCGGCCACCGTCATCGGTCTGTTGACGATCCTCGGCTTCTCGCTCTACGACACCGTGATCGTGTTCGACAAGGTCGAGGAGAACACCCACGGCTTCGAGCACACCACCCGGCGGACGTTCGCCGAGCAGGCCAACCTGGCGGTCAACCAGACCTTCATGCGGTCCATCAACACCAGCCTCATCTCGGCGCTGCCGATCATCTCGCTGATGGTGGTCGCGGTGTGGCTGCTGGGTGTGGGCACGCTCAAGGATCTGGCGCTGGTGCAGCTGGTCGGTGTCATCGTGGGCACCTACTCGTCGATCTTCTTCGCCACCCCGTTGCTGGTCTCGATGCGCGAGCGCACCGATCTGGTGAAGAACCACACCCGCCGGGTGCTCAACCGTCGCAAGTCGTCGACCGAGCGCGGTGTCACCGGGGGCGACGAGGTGGCCGTCGGTGCGGTGAACGCGCCGGAAAAGCCGGCGCCGGGGGCCAAGCCGTTGCGGCCCACCGGTAAGCCGTCGGGTAAGCGAAACACCCGGGGCTAGCCCTCGATGCCCGCCCGGTTCCGCCGAACCGCCTTGGCCGGTGCGGCGATGTTGGTGGCCGGTTTCGGCCTGTCCGGTTGTGACAGCTCGGCTGACACCGTCGACTACATCGTCGACGGTGCCCTGCCCACCTACAACACCGCGTCGGTTGTCGGCGCGGCTTCGGGTGCGCCGCAAGCGTTTTCGCGGGTGCAGACGGGATTCAACTTTCGCGGGCCCGACGGGCAGGTGGTCGCCGACCGCGACTTCGGCACCGTTTCGGTGATGGGCCGGGCTCCACTGACGCTCGACTACAAGATCAACGACAGCGCCGTCTACTCCGACGGCAAGCCGGTCACGTGTGACGACATGGTGCTGGCCTGGGCCGCGCAGTCGGGGCAGTTCCCGGCGTTCGACGCGGCCAGCCGCGCCGGGTACAGCGATGTCGCGGTCGTCGACTGCACCCCGGGCCAGAAGCGCGCCCGGGTCACCTTCATCCGCGACCGCGACATCACCGACTACGGCCAGTTGTTCGCCGCGACGTCGCTGCTGCCGGCGCACGTGCTCGACGACGCGCTCGGGCTCGGCGACGGCGGCGTGACGAAGGCAATCCAGAGCGGTGACGCGCCGACCATCGACAAGATCGCCGACGCCTGGAACACCACCTGGGACCTGAAGCCCGACGCCGACCTCAAGAAGTTCCCGTCGGCCGGGCCCTACAAGCTCGCGTCGGTGGCCAAGGACGGCTCGATCACGTTGGCGGCCAACGACAAATGGTGGGGCGCCAAGCCGGTGATCGGCAAGATCACCGTGTCGCCGCGGGGCGCCGACATCGCGAGCCGGATCAAGTCCGGCAAGGTCGAGGTCGTCGACATCGCCGCCGGCGTCGTCGGCAAGGATGACGTGCCGTCGAGCTACGTGCGCAGGGACAGCGCGTCCGACGACATTCAGCAGTTGATCTTCGCGGCCCAGGGTGTGCTGGCCGATCCGGCCGCGCGCCGTGCCGTCGCGCTGTGTACGCCGCGGGACGCGATCGCGGCCGCGGTCGGCGTCTATGTCAGCAATGCGCGGCTGAACACGGCGTCGGACGATTCCCTGGCGGTGGCCGAAAACGTCGACGCGACTGGACAGTTCGCAGCCGCCGACGTGGACGGGGCGCGCGCCGCCGTCAACGGCCAGCCCCTGACCGTGCGGATGGGATATCGCGGGCCGGATGCCCGACTGGCCGCGGTGGTCGCCGCGATCACCAAGTCGTGCGCCGCCGCGGGCATCACCGTGCAGGAAGTCGCCTCGCCGACGGTGGGCGCACAAAGCCTGCGCGCCAACGACATCGACGTCCTCCTGTCCGGTGGCGGGGGAGCGGCCGGCAGCGGATCCAGTGGATCGTCGGTGGCGGATTCCTATGCGCTGCACGGCGGCAACGGCAACAATCTGTCCGGCTACGCGAACGAACGCGTCGATGGCGTCATCGCCGCCCTGGCCGTGACCACCGACCCCAAGGAGCAGGCGCGCCTGCTCGGTGAGGGAGCGGGGGTGCTGTGGGGCGACGTGCCGACTCTGCCGCTGTACCGTCAGCAGCGGACTCTGCTGGTGACGAACGACCTGACGCTCGTGCGCGCCAACCCCACGCGGTGGGGCGCCGGCTGGAACATGGACCGCTGGGGGAGCAAGTGACCGATCTGAACGCCCTCTTCACCGAATTGGTCCGTGAGGTGCCGGACTTCCCGGAGCCCGGCATCCAGTTCAAGGATCTGACGCCGCTGCTCGCCGACGGCCGCGGGCTGGCGGCGGTCACGGCCGCGCTGGCCGAGGTGGCCGACGGTGTCGATCTGGTCGCCGGCATCGATGCCCGCGGGTTCCTGCTGGGCGCCGCCGTCGCGACCCGGTTGGGTACCGGGGTGCTCGCGGTCCGCAAGGGCGGCAAGTTGCCGCCGCCGGTGCACAGCCAGTCCTACGCGCTGGAGTACGGCAGTGCCACGCTGGAGATTCCCGCCGATGGGATCGATCTGACCGGCCGTCGCGTTGTCGTAATAGACGACGTACTCGCTACCGGTGGAACGGTTGCTGCGACGGTCCGGCTGCTGCAGGCCGCAGGTGCGACGGTGACCGCGGCGGCGGTCGTGTTGGAGCTGAACGGCCTCGGTGGACGCGCTGTGCTGGAACCCCTACAGGTCACCAGCCTGTACGTGGTCTGAGGGGCTATCCTCGACAAACCAGGTGTAGGAGGTGTGCGGCGTTGGCTGACGACAAGGTGACGCAGGTCCAGTCGGCGCCGCCCGAGCCGCCGCAGGCGGCGTCATTGGAAGCGGCCAAGGGCACCGTCAGCGCGTCCCGCCGTGTCCGTGCCCGGCTCGCCCGCCGGATGACCGCGCAGCGCAGCCTGGTCAACCCGGTCCTCGAGCCGTTGGTCGCGGTCCACCGCGAGTACTACCCCAAGGCCGACCTGGCGATCCTGCAGCGTGCCTACGAGATCGCCGAAGAGCGGCACGCGCCGCAGCTGCGCAAGTCCGGTGATCCGTACATCACCCATCCGCTGGCCGTCGCCAACATCCTGGCCGAGCTCGGCATGGACACCACGACGCTCGTCGCGGCGCTGTTGCACGACACCGTTGAGGACACCGGCTACACGCTCGAGGCGCTCACCGCAGAGTTCGGCACTGAGGTCGGCCACCTGGTCGACGGCGTCACCAAGCTGGACAAGGTGGTGCTGGGCTCGGCGGCCGAGGCAGAGACCATCCGCAAGATGATCATCGCCATGGCGCGCGATCCCCGCGTGCTGGTGATCAAGGTCGCCGACCGGCTGCACAACATGCGCACCATGCGGTTCCTGCCGCCGGAGAAGCAGGCCCGCAAGGCCCGCGAGACGCTGGAAGTCATTGCGCCGCTTGCTCATCGGCTCGGTATGGCCACCGTCAAATGGGAGCTCGAGGACCTGTCCTTCGCGATCCTGCACCCCAAGCGGTACGAGGAGATCGTGCGCCTGGTCGCCGACCGGGCGCCGTCGCGCGACACCTATCTGGCCAAGGTGCGCGCCGAGATCGCCAATTCGCTGCTCGCTATGAAGATCAACGCGACGGTCGAAGGCCGGCCCAAGCACTACTGGTCCATCTACCAGAAGATGATCGTCAAAGGCCGCGACTTCGACGACATCCACGACCTGGTCGGTGTCCGCATCCTCTGTGACGAAATCCGGGACTGTTACGCCGCCGTCGGTGTCGTGCACTCGTTGTGGCAGCCGATGGCCGGGCGGTTCAAGGACTACATCGCGCAGCCGCGGTTCGGCGTCTACCAGTCGCTGCACACGACGGTCGTCGGCCCGGAGGGCAAGCCGCTGGAGGTGCAGATCCGCACCATCGACATGCACCGCACCGCCGAGTACGGCATCGCCGCGCACTGGCGGTACAAGGAAGCCAAGGGCCGCAACGGCTTACCGGCGGGCGGTCACGCCACGGAGATCGACGACATGGCGTGGATGCGCCAGCTGCTCGACTGGCAGCGTGAGGCCGCGGACCCGGGCGAGTTCCTCGAGTCGCTGCGGTACGACCTTGCCGTGCAGGAGATCTTCGTGTTCACGCCCAAGGGCGACGTGATCACGCTGCCGGCCGGCTCCACGCCCGTCGACTTCGCGTATGCGGTCCACACCGAGGTCGGGCACCGCTGCATCGGCGCCCGTGTCAACGGTCGCCTGGTGGCGCTCGAGCGCAAGCTCGAAAACGGTGAAGTGGTCGAGGTTTTCACCTCCAAGGCGCAGAACGCCGGTCCGTCGCGCGACTGGCAGACGTTCGTGGTGTCGCCGCGGGCCAAGGCCAAGATTCGGCAGTGGTTCGCCAAAGAGCGGCGTGAAGAGGCGCTGGAGACCGGCAAGGACGCGATCGCCCGCGAGGTGCGCCGCGGCGGAATGCCGTTGCAGCGGTTGATGAACGCCGAACTGATGGCCGCACTCGCGCGCGAACTGCGCTACGCGGACGTCTCGGCGCTGTACACCGCCGTCGGTGAGGGACATGTCTCGGCGCGGCACGTCGTGCAGCGACTGGTGGCCACGCTCGGCGGTGACGACGACGCTGCCGACGAAATCGCCGAACGGTCGACGCCGGCCACCATGCCGGTGCGCCGCCGCACGAATGACGATGTCGGCGTGGCGGTTCCGGGTGCGCCTGGGGTGCTGTGCAAGCTTGCCAAGTGCTGCACGCCGGTGCCCGGAGACAACATCATGGGCTTCGTGACCCGTGGCGGTGGCGTCAGCGTGCACCGGACCGACTGCACCAACGCCGCGTCGCTGCAGCAGCAGGCCGAGCGCATCATCGACGTGAAGTGGGCGCCGTCGCCGTCGTCGGTGTTCCTGGTGGCCATTCAGGTCGAGGCATTGGACCGGCACCGCCTGCTGTCCGACGTCACCCGGGTGCTGGCCGACGAGAAGGTCAACATCCTGTCGGCGTCGGTCACCACGTCCAATGATCGAGTTGCGATCAGCCGCTTCACTTTTGAAATGGGCGACCCGAAGCACCTCGGTCACGTACTGAACGTGGTCCGCAACGTCGAGGGCGTGTACGACGTCTACCGGGTGACTTCGGCCGCTTAGGCGCTGTTTTTCCGCTGTCGCTCGTGATTTGAGCAAACCCGTACTCAACGCTGCGCAAGATTGGTGCAGGACTGGGGTTGGTGGTGCGGGTAATCTCGGATGCGGGACTGTCCAGAAGTGGGGGTGGACGCGTTGAGCGGTGAGTTGAAGGTCGACCTGGAGACCATGTCGTGGTCTGCGGCTTCGGTGCCGCCGCTGGGTTGGGTGCATCTTCCTGCGCACGGCGATCCGGTCAGCTTGATGCTCTCGTCGTACATCCCAGAATTGGTCGACGGCGCCAACGAGAAGGTCGCCGCAGCGCAGGCGGAAGATCAGGCGTTCGCGGGCAAGGTCTCGTCGGCTCGGAGCGCCTATCAGAGTGGGGACGAAGCGGGCGGACAGACGATCCAGAAAGCCGGCGAGAGTCTTGATCCTGCGTCCGCCGCCGGCAAGGCTGGCGGCGGCGCTGACGGTGGAATGGGCCAGTTCGGCCAGATGATGGGCATGGCGATGCAGGCCTTCCAGGCGCCGGCCCAGGCCATGCAGGCGCTCGGATCGGTTCCGCAGACCGCGATGCAGGCGGCCCAGCAGATCGGGCAGCAGGTCCAGCAGCTCGCCGGACAGGCCGGTAAAGACGGGGCCAAGCCGGGAGACGCAGGTGCCGGGGGAGTCGGTGGTGCCGCCGGTCAGCAGCTCAAGCCGGAGGAGCGCAAGCCCGGCGACGAGAAGGCCCGCGAGGAGAAGCGGGACGAGAAGCCCGAGGAAAAGAAGGACCCCGAGGCCGACAAGAAGCACGCGGCTGCCGGGCCCAGCAGCGGCCCGGCCGCACCGGTGCCGCCTTCCACGACTGCGCCGCGGTCGGGGCGCCACGCCGCAAATCCTGCGGTCGATGTGTAATTTTCGGTCTTGACTGTTTTGCGTTGTGAGTTTCTGAGGGAGGGCGATCTGTGACGCAACCGCCGACGTGGGGTGCGCCCCCGCCGCAGCAGCCGGGTGGTTGGCCGGGCCAGCCAGGACCGGGTGGGCAGTGGGGTCCGCAGCAGCCGTGGCCGGCTCCGGTTCCGCCGAAGAAGGGCGGTGCCGCTAAGTGGGCCATCGGGGCGGTGTCGTTGGTTGCGGTGATCGCGGTGACGGCCGTGGTTGCAGTGTCGTGCACCAAGAACAGTGGTGACGGCAAAGGCGGTGGCACCGAGACTTCGGCCGCGCCGTCGGATGTTGCGAGTGCTAACGACAAGGGCCCGGTCGGCATAATCACCGAGGACCCGTCGTGCGCACCGTGGGGGCCTATCACCAATACCTTGGCAGGCGTTGAAAGTAAGGGGTGGCGGGATCGCGATCCGTCAATCCCTGCGGCATCGTGGACACCTGAGATTCGTGCGCAGTACGAGGCTGTCGGAAAGGCGTGGCGCAAGGCTGCCGATCAGATCGTGCCGCTGGCGAAGATGACTCCGCATCGCGCAATGCGCGAATTCTATGAGCAGTCCATCGTATATATGCGAGCCTATGCGGATAGCATTTCTGCATACAAGCAGATCGATGACAGCTTGGCGCGCACGGCAGCGACGGCAGGGCTTGTTATCACATACATTTGCGACGCGATTTCGTCGGGTTCGGCGGCAGCGCGAGCATCGCTGGTTCCTGCACAAAAAGCGCCGACCGTGGTTGCACCTATCGGAGATTCCGCGCACCCCGCCCGAATATTCGAAACTCCCGATCCGATTTGCTCGAACTTGGGCATGACTCTTGATGAGTTGGCGCAGAACCCAGCATTCAAGAGTTGGATGGCCACCGATCCTCAAATTCCTGCGAGCAATTGGTCGCCAGAGCAGCAGTCGCTCACCGACGCGGTCATACCGGCGATGAAATCGATGTCAGATGCGCTGGAGAAGTTGGCTGCTGCGAGTTCGAACCCTATCGTCAAGGATTTCATCCTTTTGGGCGTCCAATACCAACGTACGTACGTTGAGGCGCTGTCGACTTATCAGCCGAATGATCACACGATTTACTCCGCTGGTCAGGGAGCGGCTGCGGTCGTGCGGATGGCGTGTAATTACGCTGCGGGTTGAGAATCGGTACATCAATGCTTGAGATCGGTTCGTTGGTTCCCGTAGGGAGTCGAGTCGGCATTGTCGACCCCCGCTATTGGGCGATCCTGAGCGGGTCTGGTCGAAGGACGATCCAATATGACGATTGAGCGATTTCATCCAGGTGACTACGGTCCAAAGACTGTCGAAGGTCCAGCATTTCCGGATATCGATGAGAATGCACTCAACGATATCGCCGTCCGCCTGATGTCTTTGGGGGATCGCCTCGACGGTGAGGTGATTCCGCATCATGCTCACCAGCGGATGCAGTTATCGGACTGGGAGGGCGAGGCTGGTCGGCTAGCTGAGGCCGCGGCTAAGGGAGTTCTTGGTTCGTACGGAGATGCGTGCGAGGCGGTGTATGCAGCAGCTCGGAAGGTGTTCCGCGCCGAATCTGCGGTGGTTCAAACCAAAAACGCGGTGAACCGTACTGCGGAGACAACTGAGCAGGTTTGCCAGGTATTCGCGAAGGCCGCCCTTCAAATGCTCGCGGCCGGTTGCGCGGCGGCACAGTCAGGGGATGCGGTCGCAGCCAATGCATTCTTCAACACCGGTGTGACGTTCATGAAGTCGATCCAGTCATTGGTGGCTGCGGGTCTCGCCGAGAACACCGCAGCGGTCGCGGCGTGTGCTTCTGGCCTAGCGCAAGAGTTGGGTGTCCCGCCCGGTACTCCTGGAGCGAAGGGCGAAATGCCGCCTCCGCCACCACCGATTCAAAACCCCGCTACGCCAGTTCCGCCGCCGGTACCGGGCGCACCGGGTGGTGGTCCTGGTACCCCGGGCGGGGGCGGCGGTCAAGGTGATCTATTGGGTGGTGGCGGCAACCACGTCGTTCAGCCGGAGCGGAGAGATCTGCCGAAGAACCCTCCGGCTGAAGGTCAGGGACAGGTATTGGGCGGCGGCGCGAGCCACGAGAGCCAGCAGAAGCCGGCGGAGCCGCCTGCAAATGCAAATCCAGAACCGGGGAAAGTCCAAGGTCAGGTGCTGGACGGCGCAGGGAGCCATATAAGTGAACAGCGTCCCGGACAGACCCAAGCGAGTGGATCGACTTCAGGTACGACTGTCCCTGGAACAACGCAGGCCGCTGGCACCCCCGGCTCGGTCGTGTCAGCGGCGACCGCGACCCGCTCGAATACTCCAGGTTCCGCACCTACGAGTACGACCGCGTCTTCTTCCCCAAGTTCGCCGGGCAGTCCGTCGGGTTCTCCGAGCACCCCAGGCACCGGCCAGCAAGGCCCCGGACAACAAGCCGGTCAGCAGGATTCGGCGGCACCAAAGAACCCGTTCGGCCAACTCCCGAACGCACAGCCGTTGGCTGCAGCAGCGACCGCCGCCTCGCTCGCGACGCCCGAACCCGCCACCCAGACGGGTGCCGCGTCGGGCACCCCAGCTGCTGCCAGTGGCGCGGCGACAGGCACTGGCGGGAGTGCGGGTGCGGCACCAGTGACCCAGGCAGCGGGCGCGGCAAGTGCCGCCGCGCCGACCGGTACACCGGCCGGCGCCGCACCGGCTGCCCCGTTGGGCCCTGCTCCGACGCCGTCACCGGCTGCGCCGGTCGCTCAGCCCGGCGCAGGTGCCGGTGGTCCGGGTGGTCCGGGCGTCGCGCCGATGTCGACCAACCAGCAGCAGAACGCCGCCGCCGCGACGCCGATCCCGGTCACGGCGGCGCGCGCGGAGCGCGACGCGATGGCTGCCGCGGCGCGGGCCGGTCTGGTGCGCAAGTCGGCAGGGGACGCGGATGTGCAGTTCGCCGAGCGAATCGCGGCGGCGTTGCACGCGCCACCGTCGGTCCCGCCGATGGCGTGGAACTTCGTGTGGGCGGTCGGCGTGACGACCGACGGCGAGATCATCGCCGCGAATTCCTATGGGGTGTCGTTCATTCCGGACGGCATGTGCCTACCGTCGCAGGTGATCTTCGTGAGCGCTGACGAGCGCATCCCGGCCGGCCAGCGCGGCCGGTGGGTGCGTGAGCCGTTCGTCGCGCTGCAGGCGTGGTGCACTTTCCATGAGAAGACGCTCAAGGTGGTCATCGGCACCCAGCAGGAAGTGCAGCCGTTCGCCGGCAGCCTGCAGACGAAAGTCATTCCGCCCGAGGATATTCCGACGGACGGCCTGATGAAGGGTCGCACCCGCTTGGAGGTCATCGCACCCGAGGCCGCCGCGAAGCTCGCCGAGTGGCCGGACGCGCAGCTGCATGAAGCGTTGCCGCCGCAGCCCGTTCAACTGCTCCCGCCGGATCCCGCGGCCATTGGCAAGGCGTGGATGGAATCGATCCGTCCGCTAATGCAGACGACGGGCGAGACCTACCGCACGGCGCACCTGGAGAAGCTTGCCGCCTACGGCCGGCTGCAGGAGTCGGCGGCGCTGTACCGGGCCTACACCGCGCCGTATGCGGCCGACCTTCGGGCCGCGATCACCGATTGGGTGTGGTGGCAACAGTTCTCGACGATCCAGGGTGACGCCCAGCTGGTGGAGCTGGGCGCCTAACCCGGCCTACACGCCCTTGGGCAGCAGCGCGAGCTGTCGGCTCTGCACGACCACCTCACCGGTGGAGTCGACGATGACGTGGTCCTCCTCGAACCACGTCTGGCCGACCACGGTCGAACTGGCCTGCACCCGCAGCCAGCCCGGCGCCGGCCGCCGTCGCACATAGGTGGTGAGCTGCACGGTGGGAGTCCAGCCGAAGTGCCCCTGATTCATGGTGACCGGGGGAGTGATGTCGCCTGCCATCAGCGCGAACAGCAGCGCGGTGTCGGGGTTTGCCTCGTCATCGGCGAAGGGCCGCAACCACATTCGGTTGACGGGGTCGCCCTCCTCACCGGAGAGGAATGGTGTCGCTGCATCGAGCAGGAACTCGCACCCCTGCGCCACGTGGACAATCGAACCAACCGGATGGCTACCGGTCACCGGCACGGCATCCGCAGGTGGCTCCACCGGCAGGTACGAAACCTCGAGAGATTCCTGATGGCGCGGCGGCTTGGCGTCCAGCGGCCCGAGGGTGACTGCACAGCTGACCGCAGCCCGGCCGTTCTGCGACAGCTGGACATCAACAAGGGCGACCTGTCGCCCATGCTTGCGGACCGTCGTCGTCAGCTGCACCTCGCCGGGGTCGGGCGCATTCAGGTAGTTGGCGGTCACGGCGACGGGCGCCAGGTCGGATTCTGCACCGATGGCCTGCTGCGCGGCGGCGGCACACACCGCCATCATGCAGCCCCCGTGCACCTTCGGGCCGATCGTCCACACCGGGTCGATGGTGGCGGTGAAGGTGCCGTCGCCGACCGCGGTGACGGTGACGAGGTCCGTGAAGGGGTGCGCAATCATTTCATCTCCAACGGTGGCGCGATGGTTGCTGATTCCGGAATGGGCAAAGCTCACGACCGATTCAGCCGGATCTCGATGTCACCTGCGGAAACGGTGGCAGCATTTGGATCATCGGTCACGATCACGCCAACCCGGTTGCCCGACTCCCGGTCGACGAAGCACAGCGGACCGCGGCCGCCCTTCTGTAGATGCTTGTCGCCCCACTGGCTCATCGCCAGGTACACCGGCAGCAGGTCTTCGCCGGCCTCGGTCAGCCGGTATTCGTCCCGGGCCCGTTTGCCGGGCTCCTGATAGGGCACCCGCACCATCAGCTCGGCGGCCTCGAGTTGTTTGAGTGCGCGTGACACCGCGGGCGCCGACGTTCCGATCCGCTCGACGAAGTCCTCGAATCGTGTTGTGCCGAAGAGGCTTTCGCGGACAGCAAGAAAAACCGTCTTGGTGCTGAGTAGGTCCAGCAGCTTGGCCACTGAGCAGCCGTCCTTGATCGACCACTGGCGGTCGCGCAGTCTTTCCTCGAACTCCATCACACCCTCTTTTGGATAACGCTTGCGTTACTCAGATATCCGTGATTCCATCTTAGTAACGTCATCGTTATTCAGCAAGGGAGCTTCAGATGGTCGCAGTGGCAGGCAAGGTGGTCGTGGTGACCGGCGGACGGCGGGGTCTGGGCGCCGCGCTCGTCGACGAGCTTCTGGCCAGGGGAGCGCGCAAGGTCTATTCGACGGGCCGGTCGTCGTTCACCGATGAACGCCCCGAGGTGGTCCCGGTTGAACTCGAAGTCCGTTCGGAGGCATCGGTTTCCGCGTTCGCCGCGCTCGCACCGGACGCCGAGATCATCTTCAACAACGCGGGTATCCTGCTGCCCGGCTCGCTGCTGACCGGCGGCTTCGACGATATCGAGGCGACCTTCGACATCAACGTCTTCGGGCCGCTGCGGGTGGCGCGGGCCTTCGCCCCGATTCTGGCCGCCAATGGCGGCGGCGCCGTGGTCAACATGCACTCGGTGCTGTCCTGGGTGGCCGGAAGCGCGGCGTATGGCGCCTCGAAGGCCGCGATCTGGTCGGTCACCAACTCGCTGCGCGGCGAGCTCGCCGGGCAAGGCACACAGGTGGTCGGCGTGCACGCCGGACTGATCGAGACCGACATGGTCGCGGACATCCCCGGCCCGAAGACGACGGCGGTGGACATCGCGACGCGCATCATCGACGGACTGGAAGCGGGCGCGGTCGAGGTCCTGGCCGATGAGGTGTCGGTGGGCGTGAAGTCTGCGTTGTCCGGTCCCGTGGAGAACCTGACCTTCGCGTTGGCGGTCTGACAAGCATGCCGCTGTGGACCATTCACCACACGCCGGGCTTTTTTACCGCCGAGGGCAAGCGTGAGCTGGCGCGCAGCATCACCGATCACTACGAGAAGGCCGGGCTGCCGCGGTTCTATGTCGTGGTCATCTTCAACGAAACCCGTTCGGGTGACCTGTATGTCGGTGGTGAGCAGACCGACACCGCGCTGCGGGTGGTCATCGACCACATCGCCCGCCGCGCCGCAGACAAAGACCATCGCCATCGCATCGCGCACTGGATCAAGTCGATCCTCAGTCCGTATCTCGAAGCGCATGACAACCCGCACTGGGAATTCCACGTCGACGAGACGAGCGAGGACCTCTGGATGATCAACGGCTTGATTCCGCCGTCCATGGGCTCCGACGCCGAAAAGCGTTGGGTCGCAGACAACGCGGTGTCCGCGTACTGACCGTCAGGACCCCAGCGGCAGCATCGCCATCTGGCGACTCTGTACGACCACCTGGCCGTTGGCGTCGACGATGAGGTGGTCCTCCTCGAACCAGGTGTCGCCGATGACGGTTGAGCTCGCCATGACCCGCAGCCAGCCCGGTGCGGGGCGGCGGCGCAGGTAGGTGGTCAGCTGGACCGTCGGCGTCCACCCGAAGTGGCCGCGGTTCATCGTGACCGGCGGTGTGATGTCCCCGGCCATCAGTGCGAAGAGCAGGGCCGCATCCGGATCGGCTTCATCGGAGGCGAAGGGACGCAACCAGATCCGGGTGACGGGGTCGCCTTCGGCGCCGGTGAGGAATGGCGTCGCGGCGTCCAGACGCATGTCGCAGCCCTGCGCGATGTGGACGACCTGCCCGAGCGGATGGTCGGCGGTCACCGGTACCGCATCAGGCGGTGGCTCGACCGTCATCGCGGTCACGTCCAGCGGCACCTGGTGGCGCGGCGGCTTGGCGTCGAGTCGGCCCAGCGTGACCGAGCACGTGACAGCGACCCGGCCGCGTTGCGACAGCTCCACCTCAACCAGGTTCACCTGCCGGCCGCGCTTGCGGATCGTGGTGCTCAGCTGGACCTCGCCGGGATCGGGCGCGTTGAGGTAGTTGGCGCTCAGCACGATCGGTGCCAGGTTGGCGGCGTCGGGAACACTCTGTCGAGCGGCGGCGGCGCACAGCGCCATCATGCAGCCCCCGTGCACTTTGGGGCCGATGGTCCACCTGCCGTCGATGGTGGCGCTGAACACGCCGGAATCGATCGCGGTGACGGTGGTCAGATCGGTGAAGGGACGAAGTGTCATGCCATCTCCAGTTCCGGTGTTGTGCTTGCGGTTTCCGCGGCGCGGGCGGGACGGCTCCGGACCTTCAGCGGCCACCAGAACCAGCGCCCGAGCAGCGCCGCGATCGACGGGGTGATCAAGGAGCGCACCACGAAGGTGTCGAACAGCAGACCCAGTCCGATCGTGGTGCCGATCTGGCCGACCGACCGCAGGTCGCTCGCGATCATCGAGATCATGGTGAACGCGAACACCAGACCGGCGGCGGTGACGACGCCACCGGTGGCGCCGGTGGCGCGGATCAGCCCGGTGCGCAGCCCCGCGCCGATCTCTTCCTTGAAGCGGGACACCACCAGCAGGTTGTAGTCGGAGCCGACGGCCAGCAGCACGATGACGGACATGGCGATCACCAGCCACTGCAACTCGATGCCCAGGAAGTACTGCCAGATCAGCACCGACAGCCCGAACGACGCGGCAAGGGACAGCACCACGGTGCCGACGATCACGATCGACGCGACCAGCGCCCTGGTGATCAGCAGCATCACCACGAAGATCAGGATGATGGCGGCCAGGGCAGCGATCAGCAGGTCGTAGTGCGCGCCCTGCTGGATGTCCTTGTAGGTCGCGGCGGTACCGCCCAGATAGAACTTCGCGCCGGCGAGCGGCGTGCCCTTGACCGCCTCCTTGGCGGCCTGCAGTTCGGCGTCGACGTGCGAAATGCCTTCCAGGGTTGCGGGATCGACATCATGAGTGACGATGAAGCGGGCCGCCTTGCCATCGGGGGAGAGCATCAGCTCCATGCCGCGCTGAAAGTCGGGGCTGCTGAACGCTTCTGGCGGTAGGTAGAACATGTCGTCGTTCTTCGCGTCGTCGAACGTCTGGCCCATGGCCGCGGCGGTGTCGGTCATGCGTTCCATCTGGGTGACCATGCCGTCGAAGGTGCTGCGCATGGTCTGCATCAGGTTGCGGACGTCGGTCGACAGGCTGATCAGCGGTGGCAGCTGGGCAGCGATCTGCGGCGTCACCACGTCGAGCTTGCCCATCGCGTCGGACAGCGCTTTGGTGTTGTCGGCCAGCCGGTCGAAGCCGTCGGTGGCGTCGAACACCGAGCGCATGGCGTGACAGACCGGAATGTCGAAGCAGTGCGGCTCCCAGTAGAAGTAGTTCCGCAGCGGCCGGAAGAAGTCGTCGAAATCGGCGATCTGGTCGCGCAGCTCGGCGGTGGTGGCCGACATGTCCTGCGCGGCAACATCTCCGGCATGTGTGGCATCGGCCAGCTGCACGCTGAGGTCGTGCATGTGCCGCATGATGCCGATCATCGAGGTGAGGTGGTCGGTCATGGTCTGGATGTCGCCGAGGCGGGCCTTCATGAATTGCAGGTTCTCGTTCATCGAGACGGCTTGCGCGCTGATCTGGAACGGCACCGAGCCGTGTTCCATCGGCGGGCCGAGGGGCCGCGTGATGCTCTGCACCCGGGCGATACCCGGTACCCGGAAGATGTTCTTGGCGATCCGGTCCAGCACCAGCATGTCCCGGGAGTTCCGCAGGTCGTGGTCGGCCTCGACCATCAGCATGTCCGGGTTCATGCGCGCGGAGGTGAAGTGCTCTTCGGCGGCCGCGTAGCCGATGTTGGACGGCACGTCTTTCGGTACGTAGAAGCGATTGTCGTAGTTGGTGCGGTAGCCGGGCAGCGCCAGCACTCCGACCAACGCGGCGGCGGTGGCTGCGACCAGGATGGGTCCGGGCCACCGGACCACGGCGGTACCGACTCGACGCCAGCCGCGGGTCTTGTTGGCGCGCTTGGGGTCGAGTAGTCCGAAGTGGGTGCTGACGACCATCACCGCGGGTGCGAAGGTCAGCGCCATGACCAGGATGACGGTCATCGCCGTCGCGCACGGCAGTGCCAGGGTGTTGAAGTAGTTCAGCCGGGTGAACAGCAGGCACATCATGGCGCCGGCGATGGTCAGGCCCGAGCCGAGGATAACGTGGTAGACGCTGGAAAACGTTGAATAGTAGGCGGTTTCCCGGTCCTCGCCGGCGCTACGGGCCTCGTGATAGCGGCCGACCAGGAAGATCCAGTAGTCGGTGCCCGCGGCGATCGCGAGGGCGGTCAGCACACTCACGGCGAACGTGGACAGGCTGATCAATTGGGCGTTGCCGAGGACGGCGACCAGCCCGCGCGCCATGCTCATCTCGGTCAGCACGACCAGCAGAGCGATGAATGTCGTTGCGATGGAGCGGTATACGACCAGCAGCATCGCCGCGATGACGACGAGTGTCACCACCGTCATCTTGACCATGCTCTTGTCGCCGGCCTCGTTGGTGTCGGCGACGAGGGCGGCCTGGCCGGTGACGAACGCCCTCACCCCGGCCGGCGGATGGCTGCGGTCGACGATGTGCCGCACCGCGTCGACGGATTCGACGCCCTCGGTGGACCCTTGGTCGCCGCGCAGGTTGACCTGGACGTAGGCCGCCTTGTGGTCTTCGCTCTCGGAGCCCGCCGAGGTGATGCGGTCGCCCCAGAAGTCCTGCACGTGCTCGATGTGTGCGGTGTCCTGCTCGAGCTGATGCACCAGATCGCCGTAGTACTGCCGTGCGGTGTCGCCGAGCGCCTGATCCGACTCGATGATGATCATCAGCACGCTGTCGGAGTCGAATTCGCCGAACGTGGTGCCGATGTGCTTGGTCGCGATGACCGACGGCGCGTCCTGCGGGGAGAGTGACACGGCGTTGTTCGCGCCGACGACCTCGAGTTTGGGCACCAGCAGGTTGGTGGCCGCGGTGGCTGCCAGCCAGATCAGGATGATCGGCACCGACAGGATCCGTATCAGCCGGGGATAGCCGCCCCGGCTGCTGTGCTGGCCGCTCATGCCGCCTTCACCAGGCAGAACGTGGTCGCCGAGGCGCCGTCGGACGACTGGTGGTCGCGCAGTTCGCCGTTGACCGTGATGCGGCAGGTCAGCCGGCTGCTGTCACCTTGGGCGACGAGGTTGGCGAAGACGCTCGGCACCGTGGTGGTCAGGGTCTTCGACCAGGGCAGGGAGGTGAAGCGCTCCCGTCGCGGCTGGGCCCGCTCATCGACGTAGCTGATCATCCCCGTGGTGTCGGAGGGTCCGTCGACTTCGTAGGTCACGTACTTCGGGATCGTCGAAACGATGTTGTCCGTGCGGGTTTCGGCGGAGTGCTGGCTGCCGAAGACGCCGTGGAAGCGGTCGATGACGAAACCGCCGACCGTGACGACCCCGACCACCGTCAGCAGCACCCAGCCGCGCTGCGCGGTCTTGAGCAACCAGTTCATGACGAGCACCATACGACTGTATATATACGCATGTATAGTTACGGTGCGGTGGCGACCATCACACCTCGTCACGACGGCTATTAGGGTGAAGGCATGGCGGGCTCGACACGGCAGCGGAATGTGCGGGGGCAAGGCGCGCTGTTGCGCGATGAAATCCTCGCCGCTGCGATCCGGGTGGTCGACTCGTCCGAGTCCACGAACGAGGTGTCGTTGCGCAGCATCGCGCGCGAGGCCGGTATCTCCAACATGTCGGTGTACGCCCATTTCGACAGTCGCGAGGACGTGCTGGCGGCTGTGGCGGAGCTGAGCTGGGATCAGGTGAACCAGGACATCGCCGAGCAGGTGCCGAGCGGCAAGACGCGGCGCGAGCGTCTGCTGCTCGGCTGCCGCGCGTATGTCGCGTTCGCCCAACGCTTTCCGTTGCGTTATGTGTTGATGGTCAAGGTGGACGAGATCACCCCGTCGGCGCGCCAGGCGCTCGAGGTGGTGACGCGCGGCCTGCTGGCCGCCGGCGGTATGGACCCCGACTCCGAGCCGGGACCCGACGCGAAGCGCGTCGCCGCGGCGCTGTCGGTCGCGCTGCACGGTGTCGCGATGCTGCACCGCACCGACACCCCGCACCTGTGGATGAGCGACTTCAGCACCTGCGAAATCATTCAGACCATGGTCGACGCGGCCATCCTGCAGCTCGAGCAGGCGACCGCGGCGCCACGGCCGTAGAACCTACTTCTTCTTGGCCTCCCGCCAACCCCGTTCGAACGGCAGCCGCCAGGCGTTGGGCGCGATCAGTTGGTGGATGGCGTTGGGGCCCCAGGTGCCGGGCTGGTAGTTCTTGACTGGCGGCGGATCCGCCAGCAGCGCAGCCGAATTCGCCCACAGCGACTCGATGCCCTCGGCAGTGGTGAACAGCGTGTGGTCGCCGCGCATGGCATCGAGGATCAACCGCTCGTAGGCCTCCAGTACCTGATCGGCGCCGTCGGCCTCGGTGGCCGAGAACTGCATCGAGAGCTTCTCGAGCTTCATTCCCGGCCCGGGCCGCTTGCCGTAGAACGACAGCGACACCTTCGAGTTGTCGGCCAGGTCGAAGGTCAGGTGGTCGGGCCCTTGAGACCCGACGCCCGAACCCGACGGGAACATGGTGCGCGGTGCCTCCTTGAAGGCGATCGAGATGATGCGCATGCCCTCGGCCATCTTCTTGCCGGTGCGCAGATAGATCGGCACCCCGGCCCAACGCCAGTTGTCGATGCCGACCTTCAGGGCGATGAACGTCTCCGTATCGGAATCCCTTGCCACGCCCTCGAGTTCGCGGTAGCCGGTGAACTGCCCGCGGACGACATCGGACACCTTCACCGGCAGCATGGACCGGAAGACCTTGTTCTTCTCCTCGCTGATGGCGCGCGGTTCCAGTGCCGTCGGCGGCTCCATCACCACGAAGGCCATCACCTGGAACAGGTGGGTGACCACCATGTCCTTGTAGGCGCCGGTGCTCTCGTAGAAGTTGGCGCGGGCGTCCAGGCCGAGCATCTCGGGAATGTCGATCTGGATGTGGTCGATGAAGTTGCGATTCCAGATCGGCTCGAACAGGCCGTTGGCGAACCGGAACGCCAGGATGTTCTGCGCGGCTTCCTTGCCCAGAAAGTGGTCGATCCGGAAAATCTGTGCCTCGTCGAAGGTTTCGTGGACGAAGTTGTTGAGTTCGACCGCACTGGCCAGGTCGGTCCCGAACGGCTTCTCCATGACGACCCGGGAGCGCTCGACCAGGCCGGCCTCGTCCAGCGTCGCGATGACGGCGCGCGCGGCCTTCGGCGGCACCGAAAGATAGTGCAGGCGGCGCACATTCGGGCCCAGCTTCTTCTCGGCAGCGGCGACCGCAGCCGCGAGCCCGGACGGCCCGGCGCTCTGCGGGACGTAGGTGAGCGTCGCGGCGAATCGTTCCCACTGTTCGTCGGTCAGGTGATGGCTGCCGAATTCATCGATCGCGGCCTTGGCGAGCTCCCGAAACTCCTCGATGCTCAGGTCCTCCAGCGAGGTCCCGACGATCTGGATGTCGGGCGCGAGTTCGGACTGGTCCAGATAGGCCAGGCCCGGCAGCAGTTTGCGTTTGGCGAGGTCGCCGGTCGCGCCGAACAGCACGATCACGTGTGGGTCGACGGCGACATCGTCGTGGCGGTTCGGCCGGGAGCCGGGCGCCGGGTACGAGATGGTCTGCGGTTTGGTGTTCGCCACGATGCGCATGATTCCACCGCTGCCGGGTCCGCGCAGGGCCTAACACGAACAAGGCCCGGTCACCGTGGTGACCGGGCCTTGCTCGTGGACTGTCAGTCCAGCTGGATGTACTTCACCGTGACCGGCTGCGCGGGCTTGCCGTCGCCGGCGCCGCCCTCGATGCCGTTCTGGGCGATCTTGTCCAGGGTGGCCAGGCCGGTGGCGTCGACGGTGCCGAACGCGGTGTAGCCCGGCGGCAGCTGCGAGTCCTGATAGACCAGGAAGAACTGGCTGCCGTTGGTGTTCGGGCCGGCGTTGGCCATCGCGAGCGTGCCGCGCGGGTAGACGACCGGCTGGCTCAGCGCCGGGCTGTCGGGCTGGTACTGGTTGGTCGGGTACTCGTTGGCGAACTGGTAGCCGGGGCCGCCCATGCCGGAGCCCGTCGGGTCACCGCACTGCAGGACGTCCAGGCCGCCCTTGGTCAGCCGGTGGCAGGGCGTGTCGTTGAAGTAGCCCTGCTGTGCCAGGCTGGCGAAGCTGTTGACGGTGCACGGGGCCTTGGCGTTGTCCAGGGTCAGCCCGAGGTTGCCCTGGTTGGTGCTCATGCTGGCCGTCACCGTCGGCGGGGTGGTGGGGATCTTGCCGGTGCGCGGCGGGTTGACCTTCTTGCTGGCCTGCTCCGACGACGCCGGGTACTGGCAGTTCTCGCCGAGGCCGGCGGGCGCCACGAACGGTGGCAGCTTGCCGTCGGCGGGCGGGTTCTGCGCCGGGGCGGTCGAGCTCTCGGTCGACGCCGAGGCGGTCGCCGACGAGGACTTGGAGTCCTTGTTGAGATAGATGACACCGAAGACGGCGCCGCCGATCACCGCGAGCACCGCGACCACCGACGCGGCGATGGTCATGATGCGCTGCTTGCGGGCCTTCTCGGCCCGGCGCTCCAACTGCCGTTCCAGCTTGCGCTTGGCGGTCTCCCGCCGTTGTTCATTCGTCGGCACCGCCGAAGCCCTCCTCGTCACGGTCGGGGCGAAGTGCCCCGACTTATGGTCGGCACCGAGTGTGCCAGGTCACCCTGAGACGGTCTTGAGCTGGTCCAGCAGCGCCTGCGGATCGGGATGCAGCAGCACGGCGTCCCCGATGTCGGTGCCGTTGAGCAGAACCGTCGGCGTCGAATTGATGCCCGCGCTCTTCACCGCGTTGTTGACCATGGCCCGGTACTTGCCACCGGTGATGCAATCGGCGACCGAATCCGGGGCGCCGGCCTTCTCGGCCTGTGCGACCAGCTCGTCGTCGGACGGGAAGGTCTGCGCCGATTCGTCGGGCTGATGCGCGAACAGCGCGGCGTGGAACCGCTGGAACGCCGCGGTGTCGGCGTCGGCCACGCAGTACGCCGCCGCGCCGGCCCGGACCGAGTACGACGTCAGGTCGCCGCGGCCGAGGATCGACACCATGGTGTAGTCCACGGCGACGCGGCCGTCGGTGATCAGCTTGCCGATGGTCGCGCCGTAGACCTGCTCGAACCGGCCGCAGAACGGGCACAGGAAGTCCTCGTAGACCGTCAGTGTGGCCTTCGGCTCGGAGCTGCCCGGTTTGGTGGCCACGTTGGGCGCGGCCAGCCGGATCGAGCGCAGCGGCGTCGGGCCGGCGTCGGCGGATGACGTCTCGGCGGCCCCACCCACGGGCACGTTCTTGTGCCGAAGCACGATGACGGCGGCGACGCCGGCCGCGACCAGCGCGATGACGGCGATCACGGCGAACATCACCCAGCCGGTGCGGGACTTCTTCGGCGGCGGAAAGCCCGGAACGTATTGCGGCGCACCGTAGTACTGGGGCTGGTCGGGCGGCGGGGGTCCCCAGGGTCCTGGCTGCGTCATGGAGGCAGTTTCCCACGTGGGAAAATGGCTGCGTGTTGTTGACGGGGTTTCCGGCCGGGATGTTGCAGTGCAACTGCTACGTCCTCGCGGCGCGCGCCGGGTCGGACGCCATCATCGTCGACCCGGGCCAGCGGGCCATGGGCCGCATCCGCGAGATTCTGGATGAGAACCGGCTCACCCCGTCGGCGGTGCTGCTCACCCACGGCCACGTCGACCACATCTGGTCGGCGCAGAAGGTGGCGGACACCTACGGCTGTCCGGTGTACATCCACCCCGAGGACCGGTTCATGCTGACCGATCCCATCAAGGGGTTCGGTCCGCGGCTGGCCCAGCTGGCGTTCGGGGTGCTGTTCTCCGAGCCCAAGCAGGTCGCCGAACTCGACCGCGACGGTGACAAGCTCTACCTGGGCGGCATCACCGTGACGGTGGACCACACTCCGGGGCACACCCGGGGCTCGGTGGTGTTCCGCGTGAGCGACGGTCCCGCCGAGCTGGCGTTCACCGGCGACACCTTGTTCAAGCAGTCGGTGGGCCGCACCGATCTCCCGGGCGGCAGCGGCCGGGACCTGCTGAACTCGATCGTGACAAAACTGTTGGTGCTCGACGACGACACCGTGGTACTACCTGGGCACGGCCCACAGACCACGATCGGCGCCGAACGCCGCACCAACCCATTCCTCGAAGGCTTATCAAGTTGAGCGATTTTCAGGCGCCCAAGGGCGTCCCGGATTACCTGCCCCCGGACTCGGCGGAATTCGTCGCGGTACGCGACGGACTGCTGAACGTCGCGCGGCTGGCCGGGTATGGCCACATCGAGCTGCCGGTGTTCGAGGACACCGCGCTGTTCGCCCGCGGTGTGGGTGAGTCCACCGATGTGGTGTCCAAGGAGATGTACACCTTCGCCGACCGCGGTGACCGCTCTGTCACGCTGCGGCCGGAAGGCACCGCCGGCGTCATGCGGGCCGTCATCGAACACGGGCTGGACCGCGGCGCGCTGCCGGCCAAGCTGCGGTACTCCGGACCGTTCTTCCGGTACGAGCGGCCGCAGGCCGGCCGCTACCGCCAGCTGCAGCAGGTGGGTGTGGAGGCCATCGGCATCGACGATCCGGCACTGGACGCCGAGGTGATCGCCGTCGCCGACGCCGGCTTCCGCTCGCTGGGCCTCGACGGTTTCCGCCTGGAGATCACTTCGCTGGGTGACGACACCTGCCGGCCCCAGTACCGGAAGCTGTTGCAGGACTTCCTGTTCAAGCTCGACCTCGACGAAGACACCCGGCGCCGCGCCGAGATCAACCCGCTGCGGGTGCTCGACGACAAGCGGCCGCACGTCAAGGAGATGACGGCGGACGCCCCGGTGATGCTCGATCACCTGTCGGAAGCCGCCAAGGAACACTTCGACACCGTGCTGGCGCACCTGGACGCGCTGGGCGTGCCGTACGTGATCAACCCGCGCATGGTCCGCGGCCTGGACTACTACACCAAGACCACGTTCGAGTTCGTGCACGACGGCCTCGGCGCCCAGTCGGGCATCGGTGGCGGTGGCCGCTACGACGGCCTGATGAAGCAGTTGGGCGGGCAGGACCTGTCCGGGATCGGCTTCGGCCTCGGCGTGGACCGCACGGTGCTGGCGCTGAAGGCCGAGGGCAAGACGGTGGCCTCTCCCGCGGCCGTCGACGTGTACGCCGTGCCGTTGGGCGCACCGGCCAAGCTGGAACTGGCGAAGATCGTTGCGGCCCTGCGTGGTTCGGGTGTCCGCACCGACATGTGCTACGGCGACCGTGGCCTCAAGGGTGCGATGAAGGCCGCCGACCGCTCGGGCGCCAAGGTGGCCCTGGTGGCCGGCGACCGCGACATCGAGGCCGGCACCGTCGGCGTCAAGGACCTGTCGAACGGCGAGCAGGTCGACGTGCCCATCGCCGACGTCGTCACCCAGGTCGTCGCCCTACTTCATTAACCGCGAGCGGCCGTGTCTGTACGCGACACGCCGCCCATCCTCGGCGTTTTGGGGCCGCTCGTCAGCGCTGGGCGGCCCCAAAATGCACATCCCACACGGCGTTTCGGTGTACAAACTCCCCCGCAAGCGGGAGGTACCCCCAGGCCGGCTCGGGGGATTGCGTTAGCCCGTCATGCGGCGCAGCATGCCGTCGCGCAGTGTCAGGGTGTGGAGCAGGATGGCGCTGACGTGCGCGGCGATGGCGGCCACCAACAGGTAGGCCACCACCGAATGTGCCTGCCGCAGAATGCCGTACAGGTCACCGTCGAAGGGGACGAGGCTGGGGAGCGTCAAACCGAACGCCCGCACCGGGCTGCCCGAAGCCGACACCATGGCCCAGCCGACCAGTGGCTGCGCCAGCAGCATGGCGTACATCCCCAGTTCGGACGCGGCGACCAGTTTGCCCTCCAGCGGCCCCACGGTGTCTGGCCATTTCGGCGGCTTGTGGGTGAATCTGTTTGCCGCCCGGACGATCACGATGACCAGGATGCTGATGCCCAGCGTCATGTGGACGGCGACCAGGGCGCCGTGGGAGCCGATCCGGTCGGTCATGGTGAAGCCGATCAGCAGCGCGGCGAACACGGCGACCGCGGTCAGCCAGTGCAACACGCGGGTGCGGATGGGGAAGCGGTCGGTCACGGCTTGACCTCCTGAACCTGAACGGCCGGAGCGGTTTTCGGTTCGATTGTCCGGGCCCGGTACGACCCGGCGTACACCGCCGACCGGGCGCTGAGCAGCGGATCGTCGGACGGCTCGATGCCGTCGGGCAGGACCAGCGGATCGAAGTTGATGTCGCGAGCGTTGCCGGCGGCGTCGGTCTGGGCTTCGGTGAGGGTCAGGACGCCGGCGTCGATGACCTGCCGGTCGGCCGGCCAGGGCAGCGTCGGGTCGGTCGGGTCGCCGTCGCGCCCGACCGTCAGTCGCAGATTCCATTGCAGCGGAGTCTTTTTCAACTGAATGATCAGCGCGTCGAACAACGCGTTGGGATCGTCGGACTTCGGTGGCAGCGCCGTCTGCTGCGGCACGAACGACCACCGGACCGGCGTGCGGACACCGGAATGGTTCACCAGATAGAACTTGTGCAGACCCGCGAACGTACTGTCGGCGAAACCCGGTGTGGGCGGGCTCTTCTTGACCAGTGCAGTCGCCGCCGCGGTCTCGGGATGCCGGCTGAGGAAGTCGGCCATCAGCTGCGGGTCGGGCTTCCCCGTGCCGGCCACCGGCTTGGACGCCAATAGTCGGTCATAGAAGCCCTGCGGTGAATTGTCGACGAACACCGGAAGGTTCAGCATCGCGGTACGCCATTGGCCGGCGCCCGGGAAGCCGATGGCCAGCCCGAGCCCGCGCGCTGCGCCCGGGGTGTCGGCGACCGTTGGGTCCCCACCGGCCAGAGAGAAGCGACCTGCGACGGGCGTCTCACCCGGCCCGAAGACCGCGGCACGGGACAGGGCGGCCGCGTTGCCGTTGCTCATGAAGTGGCCGACCACCGAGACGCCTTTGGCATGGTTCTTCCGGAATCCGGGGTGAGCGCCGAAGACGCTCCGGAAGCCGTCCAGGAACGTCTGGCGGGTCAGCGTCCCGGCGCGGCTGGTGTACGCGACCAGTCCGAGGTCCACGGCGAGGAACGCCCCGACGGCGCCGAGGCCGACCAGGATCGAACGCCGGGTCAGGGGAGTACCGCGCCAGGATGGGCCGTCCATGACCACCAGAGGTACCACGAAACTGCTGTGGCAGCATCTGCGAATGTGCGGGTATTGGTGCAGCGGGTGACGTCGGCGCGGGTGACGGTCGACGGGCGGACCGTCGGTGAGATCACCCCGAACCCTCAGGGCCTGGTGGCGCTCGTCGGTCTCACCCACACCGACGACGCCGCGGTGGTGCGCAAGATGGCCGACAAGCTGTGGCGGCTGCGCATCCTGGACGGCGAGCTGAGCGCCGCCGATGCGAGCGCTCCGATCCTCGTCGTCAGTCAGTTCACCCTCTACGCCGACACCGCCAAGGGGCGCCGGCCGTCCTGGAATGCCGCGGCGCCCGGTCCGGTTGCCGAGCCACTCGTCGACGAGTTCGCGGCGGCGCTGCGGGCGCTGGGGGCCGAGGTCGCCACCGGGCAGTTCGGCGCCCACATGCACGTCGAACTGGTCAACGACGGGCCGGTGACGGTGTTGCTGGAGCTGCAGGCGGGGTGATACGGCTGATGCAGGGTGTAACGGTCCGGTACGGTCAGTCGATATGACCGGCATGCGTAAAGCGACAGTCAAGTTGTCAGTGGTGTGTGGCGCGGCAGCAGTGGCGGCCGCTGGGCTGATGGCGCCGGTGGCGTCTGCCGCCCCGGCCGGCCACGAGGTCCGGTACACGCTGTCGGTCGGCGGCCCTGCCACCTTCGACCTGCTCTACCTGGTCAATCAGCCGGCGAACAAGGCCGCGTACAACGCCGACGCCTACGCCTACCTCAAGCGCGAGACGGTCACCGTCGGACCGGACGCCCCGTGGGTGTTCACCACGACGCTCGCCGACCCGCAGTGGGCCATCTTCACCGTCAGCAGCACCACGCACGGTGGCCAGGCCGCCCCGGACTCGACGTGCGACATCGCGGTCGACGGGCAGTCGGCAGCACACCAGACCGCGCCGTACAACGTGCAGTGCCAGCTCGGTCAGTGGTAGTTCGCTAGCGGCGGCTCGCCCGCCGGTTGGCCTTCTCGATCGCCTCGACCAGCTCGCCCTTGTTCATGGTCGACCGGCCCCGGATGTCGAGCCGGCGCGCGACGTCCATGAGGTGTTTCTTGGTGGCCTGGGTATCCACGCCCTCGGCGGACTTGCCGCGGGCGTTGGGCCCGCCGCTGCGCGCCCGCTCGTCGGACGGGCCCTTGTGGTCTTTCTTCTCCCAGTGGTCGCCGACCTTCTCATAGCTGTGCTTCAGGGCTGAGTACGCGACCCGGTGGGCACGTTCACCTTCGCCGTATTCCTCGGCGGCCGAGTGGCTTGCCCCTGCTTCGTGGTCTTCGGCATGCCACTCCTCCTCACGGTGGTTGATTGGTGTCCGAATCGTCGTCCACGACGGGAAAGAACGACTCGGTCGCGGGGCGTAGACATCAGGCCGGCACCGCCTCCGTCGCCCGGTTCCAGGTCCGGTGCCGCCGGATCGTGTCGATGAAGGCCTCGATGAACAGCGCGTCAAGCGCGCCGCCGTGTGAGGTCGTGGTGACAACGCCTCTGTCCGTGTGGGTTTCGGTGAGCCCGGCGGATTCGGGATTGATGCCCGCGGCGCGCAGCAGGCCGACGCCCGCACCGAACGCGGCGATGGGCTTCAGGTGCTTGTAGGCCTCGGCGACGAAATGGATCGCCGAACCGTCCTGGGCGAGCAGCTCGACGGAGTCCAGCGCCCCCGGAACCAGCACGGCATCGTAGAGCGTCGACGACGTGGTGTTGAGCCCGAGATCCACGCCGAGTTCCTGGCCGGTGTCGGTCGTGATGGTGCCGCCCCCGATGAGGCCGACGACGTCGACGGTGGCGCCCTGCTCCCTGAGCGCGGCGGCAGTCCGCTCGGTGCCGCGCAGGTCCACGCCGTCGGCGGCCAGGACGGCGATTCGGCGGCTGACAATGGAATCGGTCGCGGTATTCATCTGCGACAGTGCCGGCGACGGCGTCACGTGGTCGGGCACGGCGACCTCGTCAGGCGCAAGCAGTCCGAGCTTGGCGGCGACCCGCTCGGCGAGCTCGTGATCGATCATGTTGAGCTGTGCGATGACTCGGGGCCGGATGCCGGTCTCGGGTCCGACCTTGCCGAGTTCGAACGAGAACGCGGCGACGATGTGGTCCTTCTCGACGGTCGACATACTGAGCCAGAACATCCGGGCCTGGCTGTAGTGGTCTTTGAAACTCTCTGCGCGGCTACGGATCTTCTGACCGTCGACGCGTTCGGTGTAGTGCCGGTAGGCGTCCGCATCCGCCAGCGCCGGACAGCCACCGCCGAGGTTGTTCTTGAGGTAACTCGTGGTCCCCTGGGCAATGGTGTGCTGGCCGTAGCCATCCCGCTGATTGTTGGTGACTGCCGCGATCGGCCGGTTGACCGGCAGTTGCGCGAAATTGGGCCCACCCAGGCGGATCAGCTGGGTGTCGAGGTACGAGAAATTACGGAGCTGCAGCAGGGGATCATTGGTGAAGTCGATACCGGGTACCAGATTGGCGGTGTGGAAGGCGACCTGTTCGGTCTCGGCGAAGAAGTTGTCGGGGTTGCGGTCGAGCACCATCCGGCCGACGGGTATCACCGGAACCCGTTCCTCGGGAACGAGTTTGGTCGCATCGAGCAGATCGAACGGGAAGGCGAACTCATCGGACTCGGGGATCAGCTGTACACCCAGCTCCCACTCGGGGAACTGGCCGGCCTCGATGGCGTCCCACAGGTCACGGCGATTGAAGTCCGGATCCTTACCGGCGATCTGCTGGCATTCCTCCCACAGCAGTGAGTGCACCCCGAGTTTCGGCGTCCAGTGGAATTTCACGAAGACGCCCTGGCCGGCGGCGTTCACCAACCGGAAGGTGTGCACACCGAAGCCCTGCATCATCCGGTAGCTGCGTGGCAGGGCGCGATCGGACATCAGCCACATGATCGTGTGCAGCGTTTCCGGCTGCAGCGACACGAAGTCCCACAGCGTGTTGTGGGCGGACGCGGCTTGCGGAATCTCGTTGTGCGGCTCCGGCTTCACCGCGTGCACGAAGTCGGGGAACTTGATGCCGTCCTGGATGAAGAAGACGGGGAAGTTGTTGCCGACGAGGTCGTAGTTGCCTTGCTCGGTGTAGAACTTGGTGGCGAAGCCGCGTACGTCACGCACGGTGTCGGCGGAGCCGCGGGAGCCGGCGACGGTGGAGAAGCGCACGAACACCGGCGTGCGCAGGCCCGGCGTGGTCAGGAATTTCGCCGTGGTGAAGTCGGCCAGCGAGTCGTCGTAGGGCTCGAAGTAACCGTAGGCCCCTGCGCCGCGCGCGTGCACGACGCGCTCCGGAATGCGTTCGTGGTCGAAGTGTGTGATCTTCTCCCGCGCATGGAAATCCTCCAGCAGGGTCGGACCGCGCTCACCTGCGGTGAGGGCGTCGTCGGTGTGCGGAACCCGCACGCCCTGTTGGGTGGTCAGGTACCCCGCGTTGTTGTCGACCCGCGCGGCGTCGAGCTGCTCGTGCTTCGCATTCGATGTTTCGTCCACCGTGTCTGGTTACCCAAGGCGATGGCCAACAAACGCGGCGGTTGGCGGCCCTGGTTCACAGCGAGGCGGCCGACGGATATTCCGGTGTGTCGCTGTCCGCCACGGGGGTGACCTCCTTGACGAAGTCGCCGATGTAGCGGATAGCCCGGCGTCCTTCGGGCAGGACGGCGGCGGCGAGTGGGAAATCGTGAATCTGCCCGTCCCACATATGAAGTTCGCACTGCGCCCCCGCTGCGGTCAGGCGTTCGTACATCAGTTCCGCGTCAGGCCGGAGGAACTCGTCGCTGCTCACGTGGATCGACACCGGCGGCATCTGGTGCAGGTCCGCGTCGACGGGTGAGGCGATGGGTTGCCCGGACTGGCTCTTCTCACCGTGCGTGGCGACGTAGCGCATGAACGATGTCATCGCACGCGCGGTGAACATGGCGCAGCGGTCCTTGCCACCGGGGGATTTGTCGCGCGGGTTCAGCGTCGTCAGGGGAGAGATGGCCGCCACGCCGGCGGTCGGCGGGTGACCGTGCCGAAGCAGTTCCGCAGCGGTCTGCAGCGCGAGGTAGCCGCCCGCGGAGTCCCCGGCCACCACGATCTCGGACCAGCGGTAGCCGCGGTGCAGCAGCCAGCGGAGCCCGTCGGCCGCGTCGGCCAGCGCCGCCGACAGCCCGTGGTCGGGCAGCATGCGGTAGCCGACGTTGAGCACCTCGGCCTCAGCGCTGCGGGCCAGCCGCGCCACCAGGGATCGGTGCGTGTTGAGGCCGCAGGTGAGGAACGCCCCACCGTGCAGATAGAGGATGGCGCGACGCGCCGACGAGCCTGCGGTGCCGATCAATTCGGCCGGACAGGACGGCAGGCGGACCCGTTGCACAGTCGTCGATCTCGGCAGGGGGGCCAGCGCGGCGACCTGATCGATGGAACTGAAGGGCCAATGCAGATTCGGTTGCAGGGCCCACATCCGCACCACGTTCTTCACGAACACCCGACAGACGGCGCCGATCGCCTGAGATTGCGGACTGCGTCGGCGATGGTGATGCCGTACTCCCTGGTCACGCCGGGTATTTCGCATGGTGATCAACTCCTGGACACTCGGGTACCCGTGCCAGATTTTGGTGAAACGTTGCGTCAGAGGAGGTTTCCGATGGGTACAGACCAGGTATGTCGGTAGTGCCGGAGATCAAGAGCCGCAATATAAGGAGGAAATGCAGTGGGAGAGCACAAGAGTGGTCCCGAAGAGGGCATCAAGGGCACCGTCGAGGGTGTCAAGGGCAAGCTGAAGGAAGCCGCAGGCAGCGTCGTCGGCCGGGATGACCTGGTCCGTGAGGGACAGGCACAGCAGGACAAGGCCGACGCCGAACGCGATGCGGCCAAGCGTGAGGCGGAAGCTGAGTCGGCCCGTGCCGGCGCGGCGGCCGCTGAGAAGCGCCAGCAGCAGAACCAGTAAGCCAGAACGGCCCGGCCTCCTTCAACCGTGGGGAGGCCGGGCCGCTTCGTGTTCGAAAACTATTGTGCGCGAGCGGTATCGCTGCGTCTGCTGTTCTGCATCGCCAACGGCACCAATACCCAGAACGTGCAGAAGCCGGCCAGCCCGATGCCGCCGGCGACCCAGCCCGCCACCTGGCCCGCGACGGTGCCGAAGATCAACTCGGTCACGCCGGTCAGGGCGATCCCGAGCAACAACAGGCCGTAGAAGGCGCATCGATGTGCCGCGGCGACGATCAGCGGCATGCGCCGTTGCCGAAACAGGATGCGGTGCATGCCGACTGGGGCGATCAGCAGAATCGTCGACGCGACCGAGAAGCCGACGGTCGCGAGGTAGACGGTCTGGCTCTGGTCATCCAGCGTGCTGAACCGCTGTTGGAACGGCAGGGTCAGCAGGAAACCGGTGAGCAGCTGTACTCCGGTCTGTGCGACACGCAGTTCCTGCAACAGACTCGACCAATTGCGGTCCAGCCGTTGAGTTTCGGTCTCGTGACGGGCTATCCGGTCCCACCTCTGGTCGGACGGTCCCAGGTCACCGTGCTCGTCCGTCATCGGATACATCGCTCTTGCGTCGAACCTTTTCCGTGTCGACGACGATGACGCGGTCGTCGGGCCCCGAACCGTAAAAACTGAAGACGTCTCGGTAGCGCGAGGAGTCCACCCGGATCTCACGGACGGTGAGCCACCGGCCACCGGCCGGGTCCTCGATGATGTCACCCTTCGTCACGTCCGCAGGTCGGACGGCTTCGATGTTGGTATCAATGGTCATCGGAACCCCTTGATTTTCAGGGGGTTTCGAAGGTGAACGTGAGGACGATGAATCCGGCGATCAACAAGGCCCAGGCGACCAGCGGTACCACGATGCCGCGTCGCGTGCGCGCCGTCACGAAGGACAGTGCGATGGCCAGCACAGCGACCACCGGCGCGCCGTACTCGATGAGGCCGAACACGAACGGGCTCGGGCCCGGCTTGGCGCAGGTCCGTTCGGAACAGCCCGCGGTCGCGAGGACCTGGGCGTACTGATACAGGATGATCGCGAAGGCGCCTGGCACGGTGAGGCCGGCCAGCACCCAGTTGATGACGGTGCGTCGCCGGTGTCCGGCTTCCTGTGCGTCTGCATCGTGTTGCGCGATCGCCCCGGCCTGGACCTCAGACATCGACACCTCCCGGGTGGTAGCGGCTTCCTTCGTACTGTCCTGCTGGGGGCGTACCCGGGCGGCCGAACCGCGAAACGCCTGTTTCGTCCGGTACCTCAGGGGTACCACGCCGGGATGACGATGACTGTTGGGGATTACCTGCTCGAGCGGCTGAGGCAATGGCATGTGCGTCACGTGTTCGCCTATCCGGGCGACGGTATCAACGGGATCGTCGCCGCATTCGGCCGCAGTGACGATGAGCCGCAATTCATTCAGACCCGCCACGAAGAGATGGCAGCGTTCGGCGCCACGGGGTACGCCAAATTCGGCGGGGGTGTCGGTGTCTGTATGGCGACGTCGGGTCCGGGCGCCATCCACCTCTTGAACGGGCTGTACGACGCGAAGCTCGACCGCGTTCCGGTGGTGGCAATCGTGGGCCAGACGGCGCGCAGCGCGATGGGCGGTAGTTATCAGCAGGAAGTCGACCTGCACAGTCTCTACAAGGATGTCGCCAGTGACTATCTGGTCGAGGTCAATGTCGCCAACCAGCTGCCCAACGCGCTCGACCGGGCGATCCGCATCGCGCTGGCGAGGCAGGCGCCGACGGCCCTGGTGATCCCGTCGGACCTGCAGGAGCAGCCGTACGAACCGCCGCAACACGAGTTCAAGCAGGTGCCGTCGAGCGATCCGGAGTACGTGCCACCCGCGGTGTATCCGCAGAACGAACAGGTCCGCAAGGCCGCCGATGTACTCAATGCCGGTGAGCGCGTGGCGATTCTGGTCGGTCAGGGTGCCCGCCGGGCCGCCGACCAGGTGCGCGAACTCGCCGACAAGACAGGCGCCGGGGTCGCCAAGGCGCTGCTGGGCAAGGACGTGCTGCCGGACGACCTGCCGTATGTCACCGGATCCATCGGGCTCCTCGGGTCGCGGCCGAGCTACGAGATGATGCGCGACTGCGACACCCTGCTGATCGTCGGATCGAATTTTCCGTACAGCCAGTTCCTGCCGAAGTTCGGCCAGGCCAGGGGGATTCAGATCGACATCGACGGAACCGCGATCGGTATGCGCTACCCGACGGAGGTGAACATCGTCGCCGACGCGGGTGCCGCGCTCGGTGCGCTCCTGCCGCTGGTGGAGCCGAAAACCGACCGGACATGGCGAGATACCATCGAGCACAACGTCTCTCGCTGGTGGGACACCATCGAGCGTCAGTGCATGTTGTCGGCCCGACCGGTGAACCCGATGCGGATCGCGTGGGAACTTTCGCGGCGGATACCGTCGACCGCCATCGTGACGGCCGACTCCGGTTCGTCCACCAATTGGTACGCGCGGTGTCTGAAGTTCCGTGGTGAGATTCGGGGTTCGCTATCGGGCACGCTCGCCACCATGGGACCCGGGGTGCCATACGCGATCGGTGCGAAGTTCGCGCATCCGGACCGTCCCGTGGTGGCGCTCGTCGGAGACGGCGCGATGCAGATGAATGGTATGGCCGAGCTGCTGACCATCAAGCGCTACGCCGAGCAATGGTCCGACCCGCGCCTGGTGGTGTGTGTCTTCCACAACGGTGACCTCAATCAGGTCACCTGGGAGTTGCGGGCAATGGGAGGAGCGCCCAAGTTCGTGCCGTCACAATCGCTACCGGACGTCTCGTATGCCGAAATCGCCTGTGCCATGGGGCTGGATGGCATCGCGGTTGACAACCCCGAGCGGCTCGGCGAGGCCTGGGATCGGGCGCTGGGTGCCGACCACCCCGTGGTGCTGGACGTGCGGTGCGACCCCGAAGTGCCGCCGATCCCGCCGCACGCCACCTACGAACAGATCAAAGATCTGACGGCCGCGATTCTCAAGGGCGATCCCAACGGCTGGCACCTGGTGTATCAGGGGATGAAGACCAAGGCGCAGGAATACATCGCCCGTTCTGGTGGTGGCGCCGGGTAGCCCCGTGTAGTGTGAGAAGCACGACGCTGTTGTACAGCGTGGCCGCTTAGCCAAAAGCGGCGTCGGTCGAGAGACTGCAGCTCGGCGCGTGAATCCGGTCCAGAGCGGGGCCTCCATTCTCAGGATTCGCCGGTTGCGGTCGGGCTCGACTTCGGCAGATTGCCGTTCCGCCTCCACGGCGGAAGCCAGCACGTCGCGGACCCCGTAATTGTGTATGCCGTCAATCGGTGGTGTCGTGCGTGCTGTCACACCCTGGAAGGGGTGCTGCATGTCAGTTTCTGTGTTGGAAAACGACTTTCGCGAAACGAGCGAGCCGGTTGAGGCGGGCTCGGATCAAAGTCCTGACGAATACGCGGACGTGGTCGCGATGGTCGCGGTGCTCCGTCAATTACCGCCCGACTCGGACGCCTACGCGCGTCAACTCGAACGGATCGTGCTGCGGTGCTGCCCGCTGGCGGACCGGGTGGCCCGCCACTTCGACCGCCGAGGCGAGAACCTCGAAGACCTGATCCAGGTGGCCCGGGTGGGGTTGCTGCAGGCGGTCAACCGGTTCGATCCCGCGCGGGGATCACGATTCGTCGCGTTCGCCCTTCCCACGATGATGGGGGAGTTGCGCCGGTACTTCCGTGACTATGGCTGGAAAGTGCACGTACCCAGGCGAATTCGCGATCGGCAGCACGATATTGCCTGTGCTACTGCATATCTGACGAGTGACCTGAGAAGGGCGCCGAGTATCGAGGAGCTCGCCAAGGAACTGGAGATAGACCGTGACCAGGTCGTCGAGAGCATCGTGGCAGCCAAGGCGTATCAGCCCCAGTCGCTCGACGTGAACGTCAGCGACGACGATGCGCGCGCGCAGGCGCTGGGTGACTCGCTCGGTGAGATGGACGCCGGCTTCGACCGAGTGACGGATCGCGAATCGGTACGGTCCCTGCTGGCGGCGCTGCCTCGACGCGAGCAGAAGGTGCTTTATCTGCGGTACTTCGGTGCCATGACGCAGCGTCAGATCGCCGACTCGATCGGCGTTTCCCAGATGCATGTGTCACGGATACTGGACCGCACCTTGCGCGATTTGCGAGCTCAAGTGGGTTGCGCCTGATCGACGCCGGACTTTCGGCCATCGGCGGCAGAACGGTTCTGTCGCCGATGGCTGGTGTCGCACCACGGATAGGTTTTGCTGCGCTGGCAGCAGCAGATGGCGACCATGAATCTGTCGGAGCAGACCCGGGTGCCGTCTTCCAGTTCGACCTCGACCGGTCCCTGGATCAACATCGGGCCGCGGGGGACGATGCGCACGGTTCTTCGGCTGGGGCTCATGGCTTCACCGCCTTGATGGCGGCCAGTTCTTCGGTGCGTCGTCCGGGCGTCAAGCGACCGGTGTCTTCCAGCCAGCGTGCCCGTGCGGTCATCACGGGCCCGAACGGGATGGTCCGGCGCGCCACCACAGCGGCCTGAAGTCCGCCGTCCCGCAAGGCGGTGACGCTGCTCGCGACACCGGCGAACTCGGACTGAACGATGAGCAGTGTGCCACCGCGCTTGAGCAGTGCGGGTGCCGCGGCGCAGAGCGGATCGAGGATGAGTCGGCCGTCGGGACCGGCATTGAACGATGTGGGCGGGCCGCCGGCGCCGACGATCACCGGCTCCCGGCTGGCGGGCTCCGGCACGTACGGCGGGTTGCACAGCACCAGGTCGAACGGCTCGAGTTCCAGCGCCGCCGACCAGGAACCGAGCCGCGCATCGATCGGGGATTGGGCGAGTCGAGCATTGGCGCGGGCCGCCGCGATGGCGGCGCGTGACGTATCGAAGGCGACGACGCTGTCTGCTCCGGCACCGGACGCAGCAATCGCTGCCACCCCGCTTCCCGTACACAGGTCCGCGACGCGCATACCCGCCGGGTGGCAGCAGCGGTGCATGGTATCGATCAGCAGTCGCGAATCATGTTGCGGCAGATATACGTTTGCGCACTCGCGGGAGATTTCGGAGCTCAGCATCGGGCTTCCTCTCTGGATTCAACCTCTCCGATATAGCCGCGAAGTTGTATCGGCAAACGCATCGAATCGGTAACGCGGCTCGAGGTGAACGGTTTTGATGCCGCCGGAACGGGTAACTACCGTCAATGCCGGGTCACGGTGACAGCCAAGGGACGGTGATCCGAGAGTTCCACCCGCGGGGTGGCATGTCGGAGCACGGTCAGCTGCCGGTCGTCGGTGAGAAGGTGGTCGAGCTGCTGAGTCGGTTCTTCGGCCGGGAAGGTGTCGGCACACGCGAGCGGGCGCATGCCCGTCCAGCGCACCGCCGGCCCCGTCGCCATGTTCAAGTCGCCGGCGATGATGTGCGGCCCCGGCAGGGCGCGAACGGTACGGGCCAGCTGCCGCAGTTGATGCCGATTCCAGCCGGGCACGAACGACAAGTGCGTACCGGCGATCGTCATGGCGCCCAACGGCGTATCGAGCCGTGCGAGCACCGCCGCCCGGGGCTCCTCGTGCACGATCATCACTTTTCCGGGGACCGGCAGATACATCGGAAAGCGGGTCGGTATCCGCGGCAGCCGCAGTACCTGCCAGCTGGTCGCCGGATAGCGCGAGAGCAGCGAGATGCCGTATGCCGCCGATTCCGGATGTTCCTCGCCGGTGGCCGCGATCCAGGTGGCGCCCGGCGTTCCGGTGATGGCGGCGACGAACCGGTGCGAGACCGCGTTCATCACTTCAGCCGCGATGGCGGTCAGATCCGCTCGGCCGGAACGCGATTGGTCGAAATCCACTTCCTGCAGCGCCAGGATGTCCGGGTCGAGAATGCTGATACTGCGGCGCAGCCTGTCGAGGTGGACGCCGTCGCCGACGGTGCGGCCGTGCAGGATGTTGAAGGTCGCGAGGCGCATCGAAGTCATGATGTCTCGATACCCGCGAATACCGGCTTTGATCGCGCGGTCCGTCATGTGTCCTGAGCGCACCCAACTGCGAGATGCACTGCGCGCCGCGGCGAGTGCCTTCAAGGCCAATGCCCAGAGCTTCGCCCTTGCCGGCAGCTACGCCCTGTGGGTCCACGGCGCCCCGGAGCCCGATCACGATGTCGACTTCGTCGTGCCTGAGGAGGACACCGAGTCGGCGGTGAAAATCCTGGGGCAGAACGGCTTCGACATCGAGCGGACACCTGAGGATTGGCTGTTCAAGGCGCACGTCGACGGCGTCCTCGTCGACGTCCTGCACCGGCTCAACGGTGTGCCGGTGGACTCCGCCCTGCTCTCCGGCGCCGTGGTGCGTGAAGTGCTGGCCATTTCGATGCCGGTGCTGACCCCCGATGCGGTGATCACTCAGAAGCTGCTGACCCTCAATGAGCATCACTGTGACTTCGCGCCGCTGCTGCCGGCGGTGCGCGCCGTCCGTGAGCAGCTCGACTGGCCGCGCATTCGAGAGCTGGTGGCCGGGAACGACTTCGCCATGGCGTTCCTTGAGCTGGCGACACGTCTTCGGCTGGACCAGTGACGGCTTTCCCGCGCGTTAGTTTGCCATCACGCGCCCATGGGTACTTCTTTTCATGAGACCAGAGAAGTCTGTGTAGGAGGAGCCATGTTGCGAGGAAGCGTGGGCGTCATCGTGGTGGTCTGGCTGCTGATCGGTGTATTGGCAGCTTGGCAGCGCGACTATTTCCGCGGCGGCGACACCAGCTGCGGCTCGGCAGGGCGTATCGCGCTGACCGTGGTCGCCGGGCCGTTGAACTACGCCGGGGTCAATCCGAAGGTCGTCGATTGCCGACTGCCACAACCAAGTGCGATGCGGTAAGCCGCGTCTGAGATAAGGAAACGATCATCATGATTGCTTTGGGAGTAGTCCTGCTCATCCTGGGCTTCGTCTTCAACGTGTATCTGCTGTGGGTCCTGGGCATCGTGCTCGTCGTGGTGGGCGCGGTCTTCTGGCTCCTCGGGGCGGCCGGTCACGCCGTCGCCGGACGCCGTTACTGGTATTGACACAACGCGAGGGGGCGAAAGCCCGGGCCTCAGGCCCGGGCTTTCGCCTTCTTCGCGGTAGTGACTGCGGTGTCGGCCAGCTCCGAAGCACGCGCGCTGGCCTTCCGGTAGGCCGATTCCGCATACGGGGCAGCCTTTTCCAAGCCGTCTCCTAGGGTGTCGGCCAATTCAGAAGCACGTGCGCTGGCTTTCCGGTAGGCCGATTCCGCATAGGGGGCAGCCTTTTCCAGTCCGTCCTCCAATTTCTCGCGCGCGACGCCGGCGAGTTCACGGCCGTGCTCGAGCGCGACTTCCGTCCGCGATGGGACGGTCGATGAGAGGGCCTCGGCTGCCCGTTGCGCGGCCCGCCGTCCCCGCCAGCCCAGCGACGGCTTTCCGGCGGTATCCGCCGAGGCGAGGATCAGACCGCCGAGCAGGCTGAGGTCGGCCAGGAAGCCGCGGCGCTTGGCGGCCTTCGCCTCGGGATCGTTCTCGGTCCAGAACATGTGGTGCCCCAGGTTTGCCGGAATCACCGTCGCGGCGAGTACCGCCGACGCCACGCGTGGGATGCGTCCGGTGGCCAGCAGCAGCCCACCGGCGACCTGGGCGGCCGCGGTCGCCTGCGCCACGGCGACGGCGTTGGACGGCACGTTGCGTGCCACGGGATCCGGCATGTCCTTCAGGCCGTCGAGCGCCGGCTGTACGGCCTCGGCGCCGGAGTCGGTGTTCAACAGGGTTTCGACGCCCTGTCCGATGAACGCGGTGGCAAGAAGCGGGCGGGCGATCCTACGAATGATCATGGAGCAGGGATTTCCCGTGCGGCTTGCGCCCAAACATCATCCTGGCGCGGGATAGGCGAGCGGCGTGTCCATCTCAGGCGTCGCGTCCGAAATCGTCTTCATCGGCGTCTATTTCGACGTCCGTGGTCTGCTCCACCCAATCGTGCGGGGCGGCCTCCGTCGGTGGGTTGTCGCTGCCGGTGACCGCTGCTTCATCGTCGAGGACCTGTTCGTGGACGTCACGCGACTGCTCGACGGCGTCCGCGTCGGGAACTGCGTCCGGGAACTGTTGTGGTGTCATGACAGAGCAGATACCCGGCCCGCCCGCCGGAAAACACTTCGTGTTCAAGGGGCCGGGCGAGATCGACTGCGCGGCAAGGGGAGATATCCCGGCTCCGAGTCAGCTCGTCGGCGGCGTCCGCGGCTCACCAGGATGCGAGTGGAGATAGTCGAGCTCACGGCGCCGGATGCGGCGGTGCCGCGTGAAGAGCCACGCGCCACCCACCACAGCCAGCACGGCCGCGATTGCCAGCGTCACTCCACCTGTGTCCGGTTGAGCCTCGGCGAAGAAGTACAGGCTCACGACCAGGGTGGCAACTGCGAGGGCAAGAGCCACCAGACCCGGAGCATTCGTGCCGTCCTTGAAGGATTCGCCGGCATGCGGCCGGGTGGTGCGAGCATGGTCGACGGGGTCTTTCATGGGATGCCTCCTGGGGATAAGTCCTCGACGTTCTAATGCCCGGCGCAGCGCGGTTCTACACCCGCCGTGCCGACGCCTACACCCCGTGAGCCGCAGTGCCAGCGGGTTTAGCTGCCCGTGCCTGCGGGTATCGGGGAGGTCTCATGTGCACAGAAGAACTTGTTCAGCCTTTGCTGCCGGATCCGCGCGGTCCATTGTCGAGTGTGGTGACCGGACTGCTGGGGGAGCGACTGCCCACGCAGTATTTGGCGCGGATACAGCTACCACTACTCGCGAACACCGATCCCTTCGGACTCGACCTCCAGTTGGCGCTCTATGTCTGCTACGAGCTGCATTACCGGGGCTTCACCGGCACCGACGAGAAGTGGGAATGGAACCCCGCGCTCCTCGATGTTCGCCATCGTCTCGAGGAGCGATTCCTCGCCGCCGTCCGGGAGCTCGTCGGTGACATCAGCCCCGACAGTACGGCGCACGCCGAGCTGAATCGCTGTGACACCGAACCTGTCGATGACTCGAGTCTGTCTGTGTACCTGCAAGATCAGGCGACGTGGCCGCAGATGCAGGAGTACTTCGTCCACCGGTCGCTGTACCACCTGAAGGAAGCCGACCCGCAGTCGTGGATCATTCCGCGGTTGACCGGACGCGCGAAAGCCGCGCTGGTGGCAGTGGAATACGACGAATACGGCGGTCGGGGCGGCTACGCGACCATGCACCAGCGCCTGTTCGCCGATCTGCTCGACGCCGCGGATCTGCGCAGCGACTACCTGCACTACCTCGGCAACGCGACGGGCAGCACGCTGGCCGCGGTGAACCTCATGTCGATGTTCGGTCTGCATCGTCACCTGCGCGGCGCGGCCGTCGGCCATTTCGCCGCGACCGAACTGACCTCGTCGCCGGCATCGCAGCGAATAGTCAAGGGCCTCAGGCGACTTGGCGCCCCGCGGCCGTGCGTCGACTTCTATCGCGAGCATGTCGAGGCCGACGCGGTTCACGAACAGGTGGTCCGCAAGGACGTCGTGGCAGACCTGCTGTCGCGTGAGCCGGGCCTGGAACTGGACATCGTGTTCGGCATCCGGGCCTTCGACGCGATCGAGGGACGGCTCGCCGATCACATGCTGTCCAGCTGGGCGGCGGGGTGCCCGTCGCTGCACCACTGGCCCGTTTGACCTCCGGCGCACCGGGTAACCGGTGGGGGACGCGCTCACAGCCCGGGCGCGTAAGACGTTCCCACAGGAGGAAATATGGCTTCTCACGCCCTCAAATCCCCGTCTGATGTGATCGATCTCCTCACTGATCAGCACGAGCAGATCAAGTCACTGTTCACCGAGACCCTGGTGCTGACCGGCGACGAGAGAGCGAGGTCGTTCCGGGATCTGCGCCGGCTCCTCGCGGTGCACGAGACTGCAGAGGAGGAGATCGTCCATCCGCGCGCGAAGCAGAAGCTGCCCGGTGGCGAGAAGGTTGTCGACGCCAGGCTCGAAGAGGAGCACGAGGCGAAAAAGCTTCTCGCCGAATTGGAATCGCTCGATGTCGATAGCAAGGAGTTCACCACCAAGCTGACGAAACTCCGCGACGCGGTGATCGCGCACGCCGAGCACGAGGAGGCCGAGGAGTTCGCCAAGCTCGGAACCGAGCTGTCGCAGACGGAACTTCAGCGCATGGGTGAAATCGCCAAACTCGCCGAAGCGGTCGCACCGACCAGGCCACACCCCGGTGTGGAGTCCCCGGTCGCGAACCTCATCGTCGGGCCGTTTGCAGCCATGCTGGACCGGGTACGGGACGTGATCTCGAGCGCCCGCTGACCGACGATCGCTGGGTGCATTCGAATCCGATGCGTCCCATGCCAAGTCGAATGGCCATGTTGGTGGAGTTCCTGGTGAGTTTGTCTCCGAACCTTCCGGGGTAAACAACGGTGCTCAGGAAAGGACGCGCCATGACCGCCTCCGATAATGCCGTCGCTGACGTGATGCCGTCCGGTGTCACCGGCAAGGTGTCCCCGTTCGACCGATTCGCCACCAGCACGGCCGAAATCGTTTCCCGGGCCTGGTTCTTCCTGGCCTGCGTGCTGCTGGTGATCGTCTGGGCGCCGACGTTCGCCCTCATGACCGTCGACACCTGGCAGCTGGTCATCAACACGATCACGACGATCATCACGTTCCTGTTGGTCGCCCTGCTGCAGAACACCCAGCGGCGTTCCGATGACGCGATTCAGCACAAGCTCAACGCCGTCGCCGACGCCCTGGCAGATTTGATGCACCACCTGGGCGACGAGAACGACAGCATTCGCGACGACGAGAAAGAACTGCGGGAGGCCGTCGGTCTCGAAGAACGCGAAAGCACCGGCTGACGGTGACCGTCACCGGCCGACGTGCGACTCGTTACGCATCCGTTCTGTCATGTGGGGGTAGTGCAGCTCGAAAGCCGGCCGCTCCGAACGGATTCGGGGCAGCTCGGTGAAGTTGTGCCGCGGCGGCGGGCAGGTCGTGGCCCACTCGAGCGAGTTGCCGTGGCCCCAGGGGTCCTCGACGACGACGGGCTCGCCGTAGCGCCAGCTCTTGAACACGTTCCAGACGAACGGCAGCACCGACAGCGCAAGGATGAAGGACCCGATGGTGGAGACCAGGTTGAGGGCGTCGAAGCCGTCGCCGGGCAGGTAGTCCGCATAGCGGCGGGGCATGCCCGCATCGCCCAGCCAGTGCTGCACGAGGAACGTGGTGTGGAAGCCGATGAAGGTCAACCAGAAGTGCAGCTTGCCGAGGCGCTCGTCGAGCAGCCGTCCGCACATCTTCGGGAACCAGAAGTAGATGCCGGCATAGGTGGCGAACACGATGGTGCCGAACAGCACGTAATGGAAGTGCGCCACAACGAAATACGAGTCCGTGACGTGGAAGTCGAGCGGCGGGCTGGCCAGCAGCACGCCGGAGAGTCCGCCCAAGAGGAAGGTGACGAGGAAACCGACCGAGAACAGCATCGGCGTCTCGAAGGTCAACTGCCCCTTCCACATGGTGCCGATCCAATTCCAGAATTTGATGCCGGTGGGGACCGCGATCAGGAACGTCATGAACGAGAAGAACGGCAGCAGCACGGCACCCGTGGCGAACATGTGGTGCGCCCACACCGCGACCGACAGCACGGTGATGGCCCACGTAGCGTAAATCAGTGTGGTGTAACCGAATATCGGTTTGCGCGAGAACACCGGAATGATCTCGGTGACGATGCCGAAGAACGGCAGCGCGACGATGTACACCTCAGGGTGCCCGAAGAACCAGAACAGGTGTTGCCACAGGATCGTGCCGCCATTGGCCGCGTCGTAGATGTGCGCCCCCAGGTGACGCTGCGCGAGCAGACCGAACAGCGCCGCGGTCAGGATCGGGAAGGCGAGGAGGATCAGCACGCCGGTGGCCACGATGTTCCAGGTGAAGATGGGCATGCGGAACATGGTCATGCCGGGGCAGCGCATGCAGACCACGGTGGTGATCATGTTGACCGCACCGAGGATGGTGCCGAGTCCGGACACGATCAGGCCCACGGCCCACAGGTCCCCACCGGACCCCGGCGAATGGGCAGCGTCGGACAACGGGGTGTACCCCGTCCACCCGAAATCCGCTGCGCCGCCGGGCACGACGAATCCGGCCAGCACCATCAGCCCACCGAACAGGAACAGCCAGAACGACAGCGCGTTGAGGCGGGGGAAGGCGACGTCCGGTGCGCCGATCTGCAGGGGCAGCACGAGATTCGCGAAACCGAACACGACGGGGGTCGCGTACAGCAGCAGCATCAAGGTGCCGTGCACGGTGAACAGCTGGTTGTACTGCTCGTTGGACAAGAACTGCAGACCGGGCGTGGCGAGCTCGGTGCGCATCAGCAATGCCATGATCCCGGCGCTGAAGAAGAACGCGAACGACGCCGCCAGGTACATCTGGCCGATCAGCTTGTGATCGGTCGTGCTGACGAGTCCGTACAGGACAGCGCCCAAACTCTTGCGGCGCGCCGGGAACGGCCGCTGCGGCGTCAACGGCACTTCGACAGCAGTCACCCCGGGGCGGTACCCGGGTCGCCCTGGTACTAAACGGTGTTTGCCCCCGATGCCGTAGGGGTAGAGGCAACCAATGAGCGAATTCACCATTCCAGGGCTTTCCGAAGAGCAGAGCAGCCGGATCCGAGAACTGCTGCAAATCCAACTGAGCACGTACAACGACCTGCATCTCACGCTCAAGCACGTGCATTGGAATGTTGTGGGCCCCAATTTCATTGGCGTGCACGAGATGATCGATCCGCAGGTCGAGCTGGTGCGGGGTTACGCCGATCAGACAGCCGAACGCGTCGCGGCGCTCGGCGCGTCGCCCGACGGTACGCCGGGGGCGATTCTCAAACATCGCACCTGGGACGACTACTCGATCGGCCGTGACACCGCGCAAGCGCACCTCGCGGCGCTCGACCTGGTCTACGACGGCGTCATCAAGGACGCGCGTAAGTCGATCGAAGAACTGGACGAGCTCGATCTGGTCACGCAGGACATGCTGATCGGTCAGGTCGCCGAACTGGAGAAGTTCCAGTGGTTCGTCCGCGCCCACCTGGAATCCGCCGGCGGCGAGCTGGCCACCGGCGGTGCGCACACCGAGCGCCAGGCCGCGGCTCAGGCGTAAGCCGACTCCTGGAATTCCGGTAGTACATCGCGCCCCCAGGCGTCGAAGAAGCCGTCCACGTCCGGGCCGATCTGTTGGACGTAGATTTCGTCGACGCCGGCGTCGACGTACTTGCGCAACTGGGCGACATGGGCGTCGATGTCGGGTCCGCAGACGATCGCGTCGGTGACGGCCTCGCGCGTCACCAGGCTCGCGGCGGACGCGAAATCCGTTGGCCTGGGCAGAATCTGGTTGAGTTGTCCCGGTAGCTGCTCGGTGGCCCACAAACGGTGCGCCGTGTCGGCCGCGAATTCCGGGTCCAGGTCCCAGCAGACCTTCATCCCGGCCTGCACCGGCTTGCGGCCGCCGCCGGCCTCGCGGAACAGCGCAACGCGATCGGCGTCGGGCATGGTGATGCAGTAGCCGTCACCGATCCGCCCTGCCAGCCGGGTTGCCTGCGGGCCGAAACCCGAAATATAGATCGGTATGCGGTGGTCCGGCAGCGTGTAGATGCGCGCGTCCTGGACGTGGAAGTAGCGGCCGTCGTGGTTCAGTTCTTCGCCGCGGTGCAGAGCCCTGATGAGCGAGACCGCTTCGGCGAGTCGGTCCAGCCGTTCACCGGCCGAGGGCCACGGGTCGCCGAGGATGTGCTCGTTCAGCGCCTCTCCGCTGCCGACTCCGAGCCGGAAGCCGCCGCGCAGCTGCACGGCGGCTGTCGCGGCGGCCTGCGCGATGATCGCGGGATGTATCCGGAACGTCGGGCACGTGACGGCGGTCGTCACGGGTAGTGCCGTCACCTCGGACAGCGCGCCCAGAATGCCCCAGACGAAGGGGCTTTGGCCCTGTTCGTCGTTCCACGGGTGGAAGTGGTCTGATACCCACAGCGCGTGGAATCCGGCTTCCTCGGCTCGTCTGGCCTGAGCGATCAGGTCGTGGGGATTGAACTGTTCACAGCAGAGGAAGTAACCGATATGCGTCATGTGGGCCGCGTACCCGGCAAGTGAGGCGGACAATCCCGCTAGGGAGTTACGATGATTACGGCCACCTGCCACCACATAACGACATGAGTGAAACCGACGGCGAAATCGCCGAGTCCGAGTCCTGGGACGTCGCCGCCGTGTTCAGCGGCGGCGCTGAGCAGCATGTCGGCAGCTTTCAGTTCAATCTCGCCGAACAACGGTGGGTGTGGTCTGAAGAGGTGGCCCGCATGCACGGCTACGCGCTGGGGGAAGTGGAGCCCACCACCGAATTGCTGTTGAGTCACAAGCATCCAGACGACCGGGCCAAGGTCGCCGAGATTCTCGAGCGGGTGCAGACGGGTGGGTTGTTCAGCAGCCGGCACCGCATCGTCGACGCCGACGGGAGGATCCACTGGGTGGTGGTGGTCAGTGACCGGATGACCGACGACGACGGTGAGGTCACCGGCACGCACGGCTACTACATCGATGTCACCGCCGGCATCCAGTCCGACCTCACCACGGCCATGGCCTCGGTGGTGGAGTCGCGCGCCGTGATCGACCAGGCCAAGGGCGTCCTCATGGCGGCGTACGGCATCGACGCCGACCGTGCCTTCGAGATTCTGAAATGGCGCTCGCAAGCCACCCAGGTGAAGCTCAGGACCGTCGCGGCCCGGTTGTTGGACGCCGTCATTCGCGAAGGACTCGCCCCTGACACCGTCAGCGCGATCGACCATCTGTTGCTAGTCGACGGACCCAGCGAGGCTTGACAAAGCGTCGAACAATTGTTCGAATGAAGTGTGCGGTGGGACGGGCAGACGGTGGCGCGGGCCGAGGCGGACGGCGCGCTACCCGGCCTGGAACGGCTCGGTCTGGTGCGCAGCGTCCGGGTTCCCAAATTCGACGGCATCACGTTCCATGAGGTGCTCTGCAAGTCGGCGCTGAACAAAGTGCCGGAAGCGTCGAATCTGCCGTTCCGGTACACCGTCAACGCCTACCGTGGCTGCTCGCACGCGTGCCGGTACTGCTTCGCCAGGCCCACGCACGAGTATCTGGACTTCGACTCCGGAAATGACTTCGACCGGGAACTCGTCGTGAAGACGAATGTCGCGGAAGTGTTGCGGCGGGAGCTCTTTCGGCGGTCGTGGACGCGTGACGCCGTCGCACTCGGTACCAATACCGATCCCTATCAACGCGCCGAGGGCCGGTACGCGCTGATGCCGGGAATCATCGCGGCGCTGACGGATTCGGGAACGCCGTTCTCGATCCTGACCAAGGGCACGCTGCTGCGCCGCGACCTGCCACTGATCGTCGACGCGGGCACCCGCGTGGGGGTCAGCGTCTCGGTGTCGCTGGCGATGCTCGACCCCGATCTGCACCGGTCGGTCGAACCCGGGACCCCCACGCCGGCCGCACGATTGGAGCTCATCTCGGCCATCACGGCGGCCGGGCTCGACTGCCACGTGATGGTGGCGCCGGTGCTGCCGTACCTGACCGACTCGGAGGCGCATCTGGAGGCGTTGCTGTCGCGCATCGCGGCGGCCGGTGCCACGGGTGTGACGGTCTTCGGACTGCATCTTCGCGGCGCGACGCGTGGCTGGTTCCTGGCGTGGCTGGGCTCGACGTATCCCGAACTGCTGCCCAAGTATCGCGAATTGTACGGGCGCGGTGCGTATCTCGGACCGGAGTACCGCGAACGGTTGCGTAATCGGGCCGCGCCACTGGTCGCGCGATACGGCCTCGGCGGCCGGGCGAACAGACTTGACACCGTGCGTACCGCCCCGGCGGCAGTGTCCGCCGGGGCGGTGCAGCCTGCGTTGTTCTGAGTCAGCCGACGTGGAGGACCGCGGCGCCCGAGATACGTCCGGCGGCCAGATCGCCCAGGGCACGGTCTGCCTGGTCGAGAGGGTAGATCGGGGCCGTGACATCGATGTGGTGGGTGCCGGCGAAGGCGAGGAATTCCCAGGCATCGGCGCGCGTGTTCGATGCCACCGACCGCACCTGGCGTTCCTGGAACAGATGGCGCTGGTAATTCAGTTCGGGGATGTCACTGAGATGAATGCCGGCAATCGCCAGGGTGCCGCCACGATCGAGGGCTTCGAGCGCCGGCAACACCAGATCACCCACGGGCGCGAACAGGATCGCGGCGTCCAAGGCGACCGGTGGCCGCGCCGTGGCGCCCTGGGCCGAGGCGGCACCGAGGGCGAGCGCGAGTTGCTGGGCAGCCTCGCCGCGGGTCATGACGTGCACCTCGGCGCCCTGGGCGAGCGCCACCTGCGCGGTGATGTGGGCACTGCCGCCGAAGCCATAGATTCCGAGCCGGCCACCGGCGGGTAGGTCGGCCCGAAGCAGCGACCGATAGCCGATGATGCCGGCACACAGCAGCGGTGCCAGTTCGGCGTCGGTGTATCCCGTGGGCAGCCGGTGGACGTAATCGGCTGGTGCCGTGATGAATTCGGCGTAGCCGCCGTCGGCGTCCCAGCCGGTGTAGCGGGAATGCGGGCACAGGTTCTCGGCGCCGCGGAGGCAGAATCGGCAGCTGCCGCAGGTGTGGCGGAGCCAGGCCACCCCGACCCGATCACCGACGGCGAGCTGCGGATGGGCGTGTTCGCCGACCGCCACCACCTCGCCCACCACTTCGTGGCCCGGGATGACGAGCGGTCGGTGCACCGGCAGGTCACCCTCGGCGATGTGTAAGTCGGTGCGACACACACCGCACGCCCGCACGGCGATGAGCACTTCACCGTCACCGGGCGCGGGGACATCGACGGAGTCGAATTCGAGTGGACCGCGCGCTATCGGCGCGGGCTCACGCACTCGCCATGCGCGCATGAACCCAGCCTACGTCGGGGTCAACCGGCCCGGACGTGAAAGACGTCCGACAAGGGGCGGCGCGGTGTCGGCGGTGGCACATCGTCGAATTCGGGCGCGACGCCGATCCGGACCAGCGCCTGCGGTAGCGGATGGCCCGTGAGCGTACCGATGATGTCGCGGGTGGCAGGGTGCTCGGTCACATGGGTCAGGGTGCAACTCGCCAGCCCGGCGGCGGTGGCTTCGATGAGCACCGCCGACAACGTCTCGCCACAGGCCAGGATGCTCTGCGGGGTGTCGTCGAACGCCGAGATCACCACGATGGTGGCCTGATCGTCGCCGCTGTGCTGCCGTCTTTCTTTGGTATGCGTCACCGGGAAGGTCCGTCCGACCTCGACCCGATCCGATTCCGCGGCCGAAACCAGTGCGCTGTGCGGAATTCCGGTGGTTGCCCCGAAAGGAGCTGTCCACCAAGCCAATTCAGCATGGTATGACGTGTCGTACATGCGCAGCGCCTCGGCGAGATGGGAGGCCTCGGCTACTTTGTCCCGCTGCTGCGGCGTGATCAGGTCGACGTGAGTGGGTCGGTCCTCGACGGCCAGTCGCAGGAGCATCTCGAACGCCGCCAGGTTCTCGACGGGGTCGTAGGGCAGCCGGTCCGAACGTCGACGCGCTATGGCGTCGGCGTCCCGGCGCTGGGCAGTTGTGACGCCGGCCGACTGGCGGAACTCGATATCTGCCAGGTGGTGGCGGTTGTTCGGATTTGGAAAACGGTCCACCAGGATCTCCCAGCCGCGCGCGGCCATGACCACGCGCAGATGGTCCAGGGCCGCGCCGCAGCTCAGCAAGGCCTGACGGCCGGAGCTGTCGGTGTCCACCAACTGATCGGGATCGAGGAAAAGCCGCAAGGTTGTCGATTCGAGCACCCAGATCCACGGCTGGCTGTTGTGGAACGACGGTGCCCGGCAGGCCGAATGAACTGCGTCCTCGATCTCCCCAAGCGCAACGGCGGTTTTCATCATGTGCTCACATTGCCCCGCCGCGAAGCGGCTCAGACAGGGCCAGAAGTCATCAGTTTTCCAACGCGCGCAGGCAGAACGCGTAGATGCGCTCGCTGCCGATCGGCGTGAGGTCCAGGCCCGGCCCCAGTGCACGCAGTCGCAGGGCGCCGAAGATGGTCTGCATGACCAGCGCCGCCGTGGCTTCGACGTCGAGGCCGGAAGCAAAGGTGCCATCGGTCATTCCGCGTTCGACGATGTTGACGATGAGCGCGTGCAACGGTGTGAGCACCCGGCCGTAGTCGTCCGGCATCGTTTCGGCCAGGCGGTCGTGGTAGAAGGTCAGCCCGCGATTGATGCGGTCCTGGGTGCTCGACGCGGGCGGCACGCAGATGCGGTCGACAAGCTCACGCAGCGCGTCCGCGGGGCTCAGCTCGGCCGCCTCGGCCTGCCATGTCGTGGTGAACTCGGTCAGCATCGCGTCGATCAGCGCCAGCACCAGCTCGTCCTTGGTGGCGAAGTGCTGATAGAAGGCCCGCAACGACGTCTTCGAGCGCTCCACGACCTGGAGCACCGTGAACTCCGTGCGGCCGGTCTCACCGAGGATGTCGAGGGCCGAGCGCATGAACTGTGTGGCGCGCGCCTGCGCGTCGAGACTGTTGTTTGCCACCTCGGCGTTCGACTTCGCCATGGCGACTGAGGTTACCCGGTCAGATCTTGAGATAACCCTTGTCTGCCGGGATTTGCGCCGCCGTCACCAACGATGATGCGTCGCTCGCCAACCACACCACGATGTCCGAGATCTGGTCCGGCTTGATGAGTGAATCCGTCGGCAGCGCGCCGGGGGAGAAGCTGTGGATGTACTGCGGATGATCCTGCAGGACCTGGTACATCGACACGTCGTTGCCCATCGGGGTGTCGGTGCCGTACGGGTGTACCGAATTCACGCGGATGCCGAACTCGCCCAGCTCGACGGCCAGCGCGTTGACCATGCCCACGACACCGAACTTGCTAGCGCAGTAGTGCCCGCAACCCGGCACCGCCTTGATGCCGGCCGCCGAGCTGGTGGCGATGATCGACCCACCGTTGCCGGCCTCGATCATGGCCGGCACGACAGCCCGGATGGTGTGCCACACGCCGGTCAGGTTGATGTCCAGGGTGTCCTGCCACTGCTGTGGGGAAATCTCCCAGAGCCGTCCCCAGTTGAGCACGCCCGCGTTGGCCACCACGATGTCCAGCCGCCCGAACTGCTCGATGGTCTCGGCGACCACGCGCTGCTGGCCTTCGGCATCCCGGACGTCGACCTGCTTGGCGTAGATCTTGCGACCTTCGCCTTCGACGAGGTTCACCGTCTCGGCCAGATCCGCGGGAGTCGCCGGCTCGTACCCGTTGGCTTCCGCGACGGGCGCGCAGGCGTCGATGGCGACGATGTCGGCTCCGGCTCGCGCCAGCCGCACACAGTGCGAACGGCCCTGTCCGCGCGCCGCCCCGGTGACATAGGCGACCTTGCCGGCCAGTGGTTGATCGATCATGCGCTGAGCTCCTCACTCATCGTGGCGGCCTGCACATTGCTGAACTCGTAGTCCGTCAGCGGCGATCGCCGCGCGAAAATCCTTGCGCCGGTGATGGTTTGCGGTCGGTAGTAGGGCGTTTCGTGCTGAGAGTTGACGAAGTACGTCCGCAGCTCCGATTTACGGGTGTAGTAGGTGTGCGCGGTCCGGCCGCGCCGCTCCATCAGGGCGTTCCACTTGTGGAACGCATCGTTGCTCACTGCGACGACGGGGGCACCGGCGCGGCGCCGGGCTTCTGCGATGAGCCGAACCGCATGGGCGGCAACGGTTTCGACGTAGTCCATCCACGCGAACCCGACGAACCCGAGCGGGCCGACGATCTCCCAGCGGTTCGGCAGCCGGGGGTGCGCCGTACCGGCGTAGGCATGCAGTCCGTGGGCGCGGTAGTACTCGGCGAGATCGAAACCATGGGAGCCCAGGATGGTTCCGGGCCGGTAGGTCTCCGGATCGATCCACAACTCATAGCCGGTGGCGGTGACCAGCAGGTCGGCCGGGTGGTCCACGCCGTCGACGGTGCGGACGCCGTCGTGGGTGATCCGCGCGATGGGCGTGGTGATCAGGTGCGTGTCGGGGTGGTTGAGCGCCGGCAGGAAATCGCTGGAGATCACCGGCCGTTTGGCCATGATGCCGTACCGGGGGAGCAGCGCCTTGCGGGTCGTCGGGTCCTGCACGGTCGACCGCAGCAGCAACCGGTAGAGATTGCGGCTGTTGCCGTCGTAGAGGGGCATGAGCCTGGTCAGCACCTTGCGGGGCAGCCGGGAGAAGACGTGGACGATCGGCACGACCATCGTCACGTCCATCAGCAGCCGACCGAATGCGTTGGCGGCGCTGACCACACCGGGCACCTTGAGCAGCCGCTGCATCCACGGCGGGATGTCGAAGTCGATCTTGGGCAGTACCCAGGCCGGAGTGCGTTGGTACACATCGAGATTGGCGGCGACCCCGGACAGTGCCCCGGTGATCTGCACGCCGCTGGAGCCGGTACCGATCACCGCGACGCGCTTGCCGCGGACGTCATAGTCGTCGTCCCAGTCGTTGGGGCGCAGGATGGTGCCTTGGAAGTCTTCGATGCCGTCGATGTCGATGACGTTCTTGGCGTTGACATATCCACCGACCGAGCTGATCAGGAACCGGGCCGTCACATCCGGCTGGTTGCGGATGGACAGCCGCCACAGGCCGGCGTCGTCGTCCCACTGTTGGCGCAGCACCTCGGAGTTCGCGCGCAGGTGCGGCCGCAGGCCGAGCTTGTCGGCGGTGTCGCGCAGGTAGGCGTAGATCTCCGGGCCGGGCGCGAAGAATCGGGACCAGTGGGGGTTGGGCGCGAACGACAGCTGGTACCACAGCGAGGGGATGTCGACGGCGAGCCCGGGGTAGTGGTTGTCGCGCCAGGTGCCACCGAAGTCGTCGCCGCGGTCGACGATGGCGAAGTCGTGAATCCCTTTCTGCTGCAACAGGTGAGCCGAGGCGATGCCGCCGGGCCCAGCGCCGATGATGACCACTTCGTGGTCGGGTGCGGTCATGGTGCCTCTCCGTTGAGTCCATTGATGATGTGGTCGGTGACGAAGCGCCGGATGGCGCGGGGATTGTCGAGATTGACGCCGATGGGCGGGAGCAGTTCGAAACTCAGCAGCACGCGGACGATCCACTCGCCGGCGCGCGCCGGGTCGACGCCTGGGCCGATCTCACCGTCGCGTTGCGCGGCCTTGACGCGTGGCTTCCAGAGCTCGACGGCGCGCTTCATCAGGTCTTCACCGATGTTGCGCAGCAGCAGGACGACGATGCCCTCGTTGATGCCCTTCTGTGGCGCTGAGGGCGAGCTCTGCCGGTGCGCGCAGATCAGGACGGCCGCGGCGGCGACCTGGTCGGCCAGTGTGGACTGCTTGTCGATCTCGGCGGCCATGCCGTCGACGAACGTCGAGGCCAGATGGTCCAGCGCGACGCTGATGGCGTGGTCACGACCGCCGAGCGCGTTGTAGACGGTGCCGCGGGAGACGCCGGCGGCCTCGGCCACGGCCGTGAGGCTGAATTGCCTTGGGCCCAAACGATGGAGCGTCTCCGCGGTGGCTTCCAGTAGTGCCGGCGAGATGGTGCGCGGTGTCGGCGGCTTTGCGGGCATTTGCACACATTAACGAAATTTGTTCAATGTGGTCAACGATTCGGGAAACCGATCGTGGCGGTGGCACTTGTCGGGGGTGTTATGTCTCAAGACATCGGTGACAGTTCTGCATCAGGACATCGGTGACAGTTCCGGTGGTCTTGGTGGTGACACTTCTGCCACCAGGCTCGGGCGGTGGCTGTCAATGAACCCATCGATCCTCGTGTCCGTCTGGCGATCGCGCAGTGGCCCGATGACGCGCCTCGTGGGGCGGTCTCGACGTTCTGCGTCGAGCATGGAATTTCTCGAAAGTCGTTCTACGCGTTACGTAAACGGGCCGTGACAGATGGTCAGGCTGCGGTGCTTGAACCGAGGACCCGGCGACCGAAGTCGAGTCCGTCGACACTTGGTGATGAGGTCAAGGAGCAGGCCATCGCGG
>NZ_JMLM01000024.1:0-77563 GCF_000686745.1 Mycobacterium sp. UNC410CL29Cvi84 | reverse complement strand
GAACACCTCAGTGGTGCCCATATCCAGTGAACGCCACCGTCGTCGGCCCCGGCCCTGGTCGTACCAGCGGGCCCGCGCACCGCACAGGCCACACCGCCCCGCCGCGGCGCGCAGCGGCCGGACATGGGCCACCAACACCTGCGCCATCTCGTCGAACTCGACGTCCTCGACGACCGTGTTCTGGACGCACAACAAGACCCGCCATAAGCTGGCATCCCGCACGCCGTTCTCCGCTCTATTGGTGACTGACCTTCGACAAGCCAGAAACCTAGACCGAGAACGGCGTTCGGCTATTCAAACCCCAAAATCACCCACACATACGTCAACAGAGCCAGGAAAGTTGACCGCTCCAGATCGCATGTGCCAAGGGAGAGAGGCGTCCGCCGGGCGACCCGCTCCGCCGAAACCCGGGCGACCCGCTCCACGGAAACCCGGGCGAGCGCGATGGGCGCCGTCCTCGTCGCCCTCGTCGACCGAGCCTCCACCCGATCACGCGCGTTCCCCCGGCTCATTGAGGAACCGCGCGATCACCGGCGCCAACTCGCCGGCGTTGGTGATGAGGTCGACGTGTCCGCCGGAATGCAGATGCAGATGCGAGTGCGGCAGTAGGAAATTCATGATGCGTGCGTTGGCCACCGGGATGATCGGGTCGTCGGTGCCCGCCACGATCAGGGTCTCCTGCCGGACCGCCGGCAGCGCGTGGATGCTCGTCCACACCGCGCCGGCCATCAATTGATGAAGGTAACCGATTTTCGAACCGGCATGCAGCTGCTGCAGGAACAGCTTGGCGACGTCGTCGCCGTGCTGCCGGACGGTACCGCCGTAGAGTTCCCCGGCGATCGAGGCGGCGTACGAGGTGTTCGAGAACCGTTTCGGCGTGACCATTTTCGCCAGGACCCGCGGATGTCCGGGCACCATCACGGCCCCCGTCCCGGTGGCCACGAGGACCAGCCGGCGGCAGCGCCGGGGGTTCTGAAAGGCGAACTGCTGTGCCAGCGCCCCACCCCACGACAGGCCGAGGATGTCGACGACCGTGAACCCCAGTTTGTTCAGCAGCCGGCCCAGCACCCAGGCCAGGTAGGGAAAGCCATAGGGCGCGAACGAGGTTGGTGATCCGCCGGTTCCGGGGACGTCGAACCGGATCACGGTGCCCGGCAGGTGCTCGACGAAGGGGTCGAGCACTTCCAGGCTGGCGCCGATGCCGTTGCACAGCACCAGCGGAACCACGCTCGGGTCGGTGCCATGGTCGATGCGGACCCGCAGCCGCTGGCCGCCGACCGATACGTAGCGCTCGGTGACCGTCATTTCTGCAGCACGTACGTGCCGGGCGCCGGGCCGGTGGCGATGAAGCCCTCGGCGCCCAGCGTCTTCGGGGCGTCGACGTCGTCGCCGCTGCGCTCGGCCAGCCACGCGACGTAGTCGGGCCACCAAGATTCACTGGACTTTTCGGCCTCGGTCAGCCATTCCTCCGGCGTTCCGTCGGTCACCTGGGCGATCCGGTACGACGCCTTCGGGTTCCCCGGCGGGTTGACCAGTGCGGCGATGTGGCCACTGGTGGACAGCACGTAGCGATTGTCCTTGCTGCCCAACAACTTCGCGCTGCGGTAGGTGGCCTGCCACGGTGAGATGTGATCGGCGATGCCGCCGATGACGTAGGCGTCGCACGTGATCTTGGACAGGTCGACGGGCGTGCCGAGCATGCTCACCGCGCCGGGCGTGACGAGCGAATTGTTCAGGCCCATCAGCACCATGTCGCGGTGCAGCGCGGCCGCCATGCGGGTGGTGTCGGCGTTCCAGAACAAGACGTCGAACGCAGCCGGGCTGCGGCCCTGTACGTAGTTGTTCACCCAGTAGCGCCACACCAGATCGGTCGGCCGCAGCCACGCGAACATCTCGGCCATGGCCTTGCCGTCCAGATAGCCCTTCTTTGCGGAGGTCGCGATCGCGGCCTGGGCGGCCCGGTCACTCATTGCGGCAGAGGCGAATCCGGCGCGGTCTTGATCCAGCACCGTCACCGCGAGGGTGAGGCTGGCGACCTTGTCGCCGTCACCGGTCTCGGCCAGGTGCGCCGCGGTCATGGCCGTGATGATGCCGCCCGAGCAGCTCGCCATCAGGTGGGCGCCGGCTGCGCCGGTGATGGCCCGCACCGCGTCGATGGCTTCGATGATCGCCGCCCCGTAGGCGTTGATGTCCCAATCCTTGTGCCGGGCTTGTGGATTGCGCCACGAGATGGCGAACACCTGCTGACCCTGCTGCACGAAGTACTCGATCATGCTGCGGCCGGGGGCGATGTCCATGATGTAGTACTTGTTGATCACCGGCGGCACCATCAACAGCGGCACCGCATGCACCGTCGGGGTCTGCGGCGCGTACTGGATCAGCTCGAACATCCGGGTCTGCAGCACCACGGCGCCCTTGGTGACGGCGACCGTCTCGCCGACGGTGTAGGCGTCCGGCTCGACCATGGCAGGCACCCGTGGTGACGACATGATGTCGCGGGCAAAGGCTTTCAGGCCGCGGACGGCGCTGAGGCCACCGGTGTCGATCATCGCTTTCCAGCCCAGCGGGCTGATCAACGGGTTGTTGGTGGGGGCCAGACCTTCGATGGCGTTGTCGAACACGAACCGCATCTGTGCTTCGTCGCGCCAGTCCAGGTCGGCGTCGGCGAAGAGCTTCTCGGCGGTGTCCGACACGGCCAGGTAGCCCTGCATGATCCGGTGCAGTAGCGGATTCTGTTGCCACGCAGTATCACTGAAGCGCTTGTCGGCGCGCTGCGGGGCCCGGTCGGAGTCGCCGGTGGCGATGTCGCCGAGCTCGTGGGCCAGTTCCTTGCCGCGGTCGAGCACGGTGCCGGGCTGCTTGGCCAGGCTGGCGGCCATCCGGGCCCAGGCCTGGTTCGGCATCATGCGGCGGGCGAACGGCTTGGTGGCGCTGGTCAGCAGCAGGTCCAGGGGTGCGGCCAGTTCATCGGGGTGCAGGGTTGCCATCTCAGTTGTCGCTTTCCGTTGTGGGGATGGTGATTTCGCGACGGAGGAGCTTCCCGGTCGGGCCCTTGGGCAGGTCGTCGAGGAACCAGATGCGTCGCGGGTACTTGTAGGCGGCCACCTGGCTCTTGACGAACTCGCGGAGTTCGTCGGCGGCGACCTCGAGGCCCGGCTTGAGGCTGACGGCGGCGCCGACCTCCTCGCCGAGCGAGTCGTGCGGGATGCCCACGACGGCCGCCTCGGCGACGGCGGGGTGGGTGTAGAGCACCTCTTCGATCTCGCGGGGGTAGACGTTGAAGCCGCCGCGGATGATGAGCGCCTTCTTGCGATCGACGATGTAGTAGTAGCCGTCCTCGTCGGTCCGGGCGATGTCGCCGGTGGCGAACCAGCCGTCGGCGTTGATGGCTTCGGCGGTGGCTTCGGGCAGGTTCCAGTAGCCCTTCATGACGTTGTGCCCGCGGATCTGGATTTCACCGGGCTCGCCCTGCGCCACCTCGGCGCCGTCGTTGTCGACGACGCGCATCTCGACGCCCTCGACCGGGGTACCGATCGACCCGGGCTTGCGCGGGCGGTCCGGATGGTTGAACGCCGCCACCGGCGAGGTCTCGGACAGTCCGTAGCCCTCCAAGACCGGGCAGTCGAAGGTCTTCTCGAAGTCCTGCAGCACCTGCACCGGAATCGCGGCGCCGCCCGAGACGGCGATCCGCAGCGTGTCCGTCGACGCCGTACCGGCCGCGGCCAGGAGCGCCGAGTACATCGTCGGGACGCCCTCGAAGATGGTGACGCCGTCACGCTCGATCAGCTCCAGGGTCCGGGCCGGATCGAAGCGGGGCAGCAGGCTCAGGGTGGCACCGGCCAGCACCGCCGAGTTCAGGCCGCAGGTGAGGCCGAACACGTGGAACAGCGGCAGGCAGCCCATCACGACGTCGTCGGGCCCGATGTTCAGCAGCGTCCGCACGCAGACGTCGGCGTTGCGGCCCAGGCCGCCGTGGGTCAGTTCGGCGCCCTTGGGCTTGCCCGTCGTACCCGACGTGTGGAGGACGACGGCGGTGTCGTCGTCCGCGCGGTTGACCGGGACCGGTTGTGCCGCGAGTCCGTCGATCAGCGCCACCAACCCGGCGTCGTCGACCACCCAGCAGCCCGCGCCCGCCGCCTCGGCGCCGGCCTGTGCCTCACCGGCGAAGGCCGGGGGTGCGAACAGCGCCCTGGCCGTCGTATTGGACAGGTAGAACTCGATCTCCGGGGCCTTGAGCAGCGGGTTCATCGGCACCGCGACGGCGCCGGCGTACAGGATTCCGTAGAACGCGGCGGCGAAGGCCGGGCCGTTCGGCAGCATGACGCCCACTCGGTCACCCGGTTCGATGCCGGACTGCCGCAGCAGCGTGGCGACGCGGGCGGCGGCGTCGTCGAACTGGGCGTAGGTGTAGGTCTGGTCGTCGCAGCGGAGGGCGACGCTGTCGGGGCGACGGGTCCGGCTGGCGACGAGGTTCTGGGCGAGGTTGGTCATGCCTTCAAGCGTGATTCGGCGCGGCTCCGGAGGCGATGGTGGCGGGAACAACAGTGACCACCGCCAAATGTGACCGGCCACAATCGGCACCTCACCTAAGGTTGGCTGATGGCCGGGGTCGACGAGCATATGCGGGAACTCAGCCAGATCATGCTGACGCGTGTGGAGGCGCTCGGCGAGCAACTGGCCGACCGCATCTACAGCCGGATCGACGGCTACCGCGCCACGCCCGCGGCGCGCGAGAACGTGCGCGAAAGTTGCGTCGCCAACATGACTTTCGTGTTCCACACCCTCTGCAACGACGGCGAGGCGGACCTGTCGCCGGCGGAAGCGACCGGCCGGCAGCGGGCGGTCGAGGGCATACCGCTGGCCGCGGTGATGACGGCCTATCGCATCGGGTTCCGGTACATGTGGGAGAGCAGCGTCGCCGCCGCGCGGGAGGCCGGCATTCCGACCGAGTCCATCCTGGAGGCCAGCGCGCGCATCTTCCTCAGCCAGGACGTGTTCACCCAGGCGATGACCGGCGCCTACCGGGAGGAGCTCACCAGCCAGATCATGGACCGGGAAGAGGAACGGTCGGCTCTGGTCGAGGCGGTGCTGCTCGGCCGCATCACCGACAACCAGAGCCTGTGGGAGGCGGCCGATCTGCTGGGGCTGCCGACGACGGGCCCGTATGTGGTTGCGGCGGCCGAGATTCCGGCCATCGGCAAGCTCGGGTTGCCCGAGATCGCGAGCAAGCTCGCGGCCCGCGACATCCGGTCGGCCTGGCGCCTGCTGCCCGATCTGCAGGTCGGCGTCGTGCACCTGCGGCAGGACGCGACGTACGACGTGCTGGTCGAGGTGCTGCGCAAGATCGCGACGGCGCGGGTCGGCCTCAGCCCGGCCTTCGCGAGCCTGGCGGAGACCGGCGAGGGTCTGCGCCTGGCCCGGCTGGCGGTGGCCGGCAGGCCGAGCCGTGACGGCTTCGTCTGCGCCTTCGACGACGCGCCGCTGGCGTTCGCCGCCGTCAGCGCGCCGGAGGTGATGAACCGCATCGAGGAGTCGGTGCTCGGCGGGCTCCGTGGGCTGCCCTCCGAGGAACGGGCGATCCTCTCTCAGACCTTCCAGGCGTGGCTCGACGCCGGCGGATCCGCCAACGAGGCGGCGGCCGCAATCTTCTGTCACCCCAACACAATTCGGCACCGGCTGCACCGCATCGAGGAGCGGACGGGCCGGTCCCTGTCGCGTCCGCGCGACGTCGCCGAGCTGTGTCTGGCTTTCGAGATCAGCCAGCGTCTGCCTGACTAGCTGGGGCTCGCGGGGCCGGGCTGGGCGGGGCTCGGGTCGCGGCTCGGCTCGGCTCGGCTCGCGGGGCGCCGGGGCGTTGATCGTGCGGCTTGGCAGACGGCTACTCGCAGAGATTCTGCTGTGGCGCACAGTCAACCGGTGCAGAGATGGCCGGGGATTGAGTGTGCGTCCGGCATCACGCGGGCGCAGGCTATCCACAGTTCGCGATCCGTCCACAAGCGCCGCCTCCGGTATGGCTGACACTGCAGTGGATGTCTGCGGCGGCGGAGACGCTGTCGCTATGACCGAACCATTCGTCGGCAGCGAGGCCCTGGCCACCGGCATGCTCAACCGCTACGAGCTCAGCCGCTATTACCGGCTGCTCATGCCGAAGATCTACGTGGACAAGCGGACAGAGCTGTCGCTCCAGCAGCGCACGACAGCCGCGTGGTTGTGGACGGGTCGGGAAGGCGTCGTCGCGGGAGCCGCTGCGTCAGCTCTTCATGGCGCGAGTTGGGTGGCCGACGACATTCCCATCGAACTGATCAGCGCCAAAATCCGCGCACCTCGCGGCGTGGTCACTCGTCGCGATCTGGTCTACGACGACGAGGTCACCCGCGTCCACGGGTTGCTCGTTACCAGCGTGGAGCGGACGGCGTTCGACCTTGGCCGTCGGGAGCTGATCGGATCTGCAGTGGCGCGCCTCGATGCCCTGGCTCGAGTTACCGGATTCACGGCCGACGATGTTCTGGCGCTGGCCACGCGCCACCCTCATGTCAGGGGCTTGAGGCAACTGGAGCCAGCGCTGGGCTTGTTCGACCCCGGCGGGCATTCGCCGCAGGAAACTCGATTGCGATTGACGTTGATCGGCGCGGGGTTTCCCAAGCCTCAGACTCAGATACCGGTACCTGGGCCCGACGGCAACCCGAAGTATTTCCTCGACATGGGCTGGGAGGACCTGATGCTTGCGGTCGAGTACGACGGTGCGCAACATGCTGAGTCGCTGGCCTACGACATCGAGCGTGCTGACTACATCGCGCAAGTCGGGTGGACCCATGTCAGGGTTGCCGCAGGGCATCGCAAGGCGTCCGTGATTGGGCGGGTGGAGCGCGAGTGGAATCGCCTCTGGCGGCCAGGACTTTGAGTTGCCGGGCGCACGCCGCCCCTTCCAGGGCCTCCGCTGGATCTCATGCATCGACTGTGCGTCTTGGCAGACGGCTACTCGTCGAAGTTCTGCTGTGGCGCACGGTCAATGAGCCCGGGAGTTCACTGTGCGTCGGAGCAGACGACCACTCGCAGGAAGTCGGCTGTGGCGCACAGTCAAAGTACGGGGGCGGTCAACGCAAAAGAAAACGGCCCCCGCCGAAGCGGGGGCCGTTCACTTTGCCTGGATCAGAAGGACGCTTCGTCCAGCTCCATGGTCTCGTTGTCGATGGACTCGATTACACCGCGGACGCTGGTGAGCAGCGGCAGCATGTTCTTCGCGAAGAACGAGGCCGACGCGATCTTGCCCTCGTAGAACGCACGGTCGTCGCCGGTGGCGCCCTCGTCGAGCGCCTTGATGGCGACCGCGGCCTGCTTCAGCAGCAGCCAGCCGATGACCAGGTCACCGACGGCCAGCAGGAAGCGGACCGAGCCCAGGCCGACCTTGTAGATCGACTTCGGGTCTTCCTGAGCGGCCATCAGGTAGCCGGTCAGGGTGGCAGCCATGCCCTGGACGTCGCCCAGAGCGGTGGCGAGCAGCTCGCGCTCGGCCTTCAGGCGGCCGTTGCCGTCCTGGTTCTTGATCAGCTGCTCGATCTCGCCGGCGACGAAGGCCAGGGCCTGGCCCTTGTCGCGGATGATCTTGCGGAAGAAGAAGTCCTGCGCCTGAATGGCGGTGGTGCCTTCGTACAGCGAGTCGATCTTCGCGTCGCGGATGTACTGCTCGACCGGGTAGTCCTGCAGGAAGCCGGAACCACCGAAGGTCTGCAGCGACTCGGTCAGCTTCTCGTAGGCCCGCTCGGAGCCGACACCCTTGACGATCGGGAGCATCAGGTCGTTGACCTTGAAGGCCAGCTCGGCGTCCACACCGTGGACGGCCTTGGCGACCTCGGCGTCCTGGAACGACGCGGTGTACAGGTACACGGCGCGCAGGCCCTCGGCGTAGGACTTCTGGGTCAGCAGCGCCCGGCGAACGTCCGGGTGGTGCATGATCGTGACGCGCGGAGCGGTCTTGTCCATCATCTGGGTCAGGTCAGCACCCTGGATGCGGGTCTTGGCGTACTCGAGAGCGTTCAGGTAGCCGGTCGACAGGGTCGCGATGGCCTTGGTGCCGACCATCATGCGGGCCTGCTCGATGACGTCGAACATCTGCGCAATGCCGTTGTGGACCTCGCCGACGAGCCAACCGACGGCGGGGATGCCGTGCTGGCCGAGGGTCAGCTCACAGGTGGCCGAAACCTTCAGGCCCATCTTGTGCTCGACGTTGGTGACGAAGGCGCCGTTGCGCTCGCCGGGCTCGCCGGTCTCGGGGTCGAAGTGGAACTTCGGCACGAAGAACAGCGACAGACCCTTGGTGCCCGGGCCGGCGCCCTCGGGGCGGGCCAGGACCAGGTGCATGATGTTTTCGAACAGGTCGTCCGAGTCGGCCGAGGTGATGAATCGCTTCACACCGTCGATGTGCCAGGTGCCGTCGGCCTGCTGGGTGGCCTTGGTGCGGCCGGCGCCCACGTCAGAACCGGCGTCGGGCTCGGTCAGCACCATGGTGGCGCCCCAGCCGCGCTCGGCAGCCAGAACGGCCCACTTCTTCTGCTCGTCGGTGCCGTTGTTGTAGAAGATTTCGCACATGCCCGAGCCCATGGCGTACATGTAGGCGGCCGGGTTGGCGCCGAGGACGTGCTCGATGAGGGCCCACTGCAGCGCGCGGGGCATCGGCATGCCGCCGAGCTCTTCCTTCAGGCCGACCTTGTCCCAGCCGCCGTCGAGCAGCGCGCGCATCGACTTCTTGAAGGGCTCGGGAAGCTTGACGGTGTGGGTCGCGGGGTCGAAGACCGGCGGGTTGCGGTCGCCGTCGGCGAACGAATCGGCGATCGGGCCCTCGGCCAGGCGCGCGATCTCGTTGAGCATTTCACCGGCGGTGTCGGCGTCCAGGTCGGCGAACTTGCCTTCACCCATCGCCTTGTCTACGCCGAAGACCTCGAACAGGTTGAACACCTGGTCACGGACGTTGCTCTTGTAGTGGCCCACGATTTCTCCTCGATGAGATGGACTGTAGGGGTTGGGTACTCAGGGCTAAGTTACCCACCAGTAACTGGGGCTAACTATACCGCCGGGTAACTTCATCGCAAAGCAGTCAAGAGCAAATTTTTCGCAGCTAACCAACCCAGTGGTTGAACGGGGTGGTTTCGCGACCGGTTTATGGCCGCTGACCTGCAGTTTAGTCCGAATGTGATGTCCGCCACCGGAAACTTCCGGAACTGAGGATGACGTGTCAGTTGGGGCCAATGGGAGCCCTGTTGTGGCGTCTTCGCGGTGGATGCGAAGGCTTACGCCCGCCGTGATCTCAGCCCGGATCGGCGCGGCCCGACGGCAATCCTGGGGGTGGCTGTGAGGCGGGTCACCATGCCGTGGTTATGTGAGGTATGCGTCGGGTAGCGGTGTGGGGTACAGGCAATATGGGGGCCACGGCGATCCGCTCGGCGGTCGCGTTCCCGGGGCTTGAGCTGACGGCGGTCATCACCTCGAGCGAGGACAAGGCCGGCCGCGACGCGGCGACATTCGCCAAGCTGGACACCGCGACCGGGAAGGTCGCCACCACTGACATCGACGCCGCTCTCGCCGACTGCGACGCCGTGGCCTATATGTCTTCCGGGGATATCCGCCCGGAGGAGGCCATCGCCGACATCGAGCGCTGTCTGCGGGCCGGCAAGCACGTCGTGACGCCGTCGCTGTACTCCCTCTATGACCCGGCTTCGGCCCCGGCCGAATGGGTCGAGCGGCTCGCCGACGCGGCGGCCACCGGTAACGCCTCGCTACTGGTGTCGGGTGTCGATCCCGGATGGGGCAACGACGCGCTCGCCGTGACGGCGGCCGGGCTGTGCACTCGGATCAAGACCATCCGGTGCCAGGAGATCTTCGACTACTCGACCTACAACCAGCCCGAAGCGGTCCGCGTGCGCTGCGGCTTCGGCGGTTCGATGGACGAGACGCCGTTGATGCTGATCCCGACCATCCCGACCATGGTCTGGGGCGGCAACGTCCGGCTGATCGGCCGCGGGCTGGGCATCGAGATCGACGAGATTACCGAGACCTGCGAGCGCCTGCCGCTGGCCGAGGCCGTCGAGAACGTCATGGGCCGATTCGAAGCCGGCACCCAGGGCGCCTTCCGGCTGGAGGTCATCGGCTGGTCGCAGGGTGTGCAACGCGTGATCATCGAGCACATCACCCGCATCGACCCGTCCTGCGCGCCGGAGTGGCCGCAGCCTGACGAGGGCGTGGGCGATCACCGCGTGATCATCGACGGCGATCCGCAGCTCACGATCGTGGTGCGGGCCGACGTTCCCGGCGGCACCCGCGCCGACGGCGGCAACACCACCGCGGCCAATCGGCTCCTCGGCGCGATCGAGTGGCTCGCGACCCAGAAGCCGGGCATCTACGACGGTCTCGATGTGCCGCTGCATACGCCGCTGCCTGCCGAGGTTGAGGCGACGCGCTGGGCGTGAAGGCCTAGGGGCTGAGTGAGAGGACGGCCGGTAGCAGCGCCGCGATCTGTTCGCCCATCACCTCGTACGTCGCCAGGTCCCGACCGATCGGATCGGCGATCTCCACCGGCTGGTGTTCGGGCAGGCGGAGGCGTAGCGCCGCGAGGTCGGCCACTGTGCGCGCACCGTAGGTCGAAGCCAAGAGAGAGGCTTCGCCGAGTGTGAACGTCCGCCGAAGTTGACGCGGCGCGAGTTCGAGGACGGCGGTTCGGTGCGCCGACGTCATCGTCAGGACAAGGTCGGCGTCGGAGGCGATTCGCGGAGTCAGCTGTCGCGCAGCGAAGTTCGTGGGGTCGCCGCCGAGCCCGATGAGAACCTCGGCTGCGAACTGGTGGATCGGATGCCCGATGACGGCGCGGGTCCCGGCGCTGGACACGTCGAAGTCCGCGATGCCCCTCTGCGCGGCGATTCCGGATGAAAGTCGTTCTGCCGTAGGGGATCTGCAGATGTTGCCGGTGCAGACGAACAGGATGCGCAGACCAACCTCCCAGCCAACTCTAACGCAAACGTCAATAACCGTGTGCGCGCGATCCGCGCGTGCCACGATATGCCCGTGAAGGGCATCATCCTAGCGGGCGGCTCAGGCACGAGGCTGCATCCGATCACGCTGGGTGTGTCCAAGCAATTGATCCCGGTCTACGACAAGCCGATGGTCTATTACCCGCTTTCAACGCTGCTTTTGGCGCAGATTCGCGACATCCTGGTCATCACAACGCCCTTCGATGCACCAAGCTTTGAACGACTGCTGGGCGACGGGTCGCAGTTTGGAGCGTCGATCGCGTACGCGCAACAGCCGTCGCCGGATGGGTTGGCCCAGGCATTCACGATCGGTGCCGAGTTCATCGGGTCTGGGAAGGTCGCACTGATACTGGGCGACAATCTGCTGTACGGGCCAGGGCTGGGTACGCAACTGCAGACCTTCAACGACGTCGTCGGCGGGGCGATTTTCGCCTATCGGGTGGCCGAGCCCAGTCAATATGGCGTGATCGAATTCGACGAGCAGGGCATCGCGATATCACTGGAAGAAAAGCCCAAGATCGCCAGAAGCAACTACGCCGTCCCCGGCTTGTACTTTTATGACAACGATGTCGTCGAGGTTGCGCGGCATCTCCAGCCGAGCCAGCGCGGCGAGTATGAGATCACCGATGTCAACCGGGCGTACCTCGACCGGGGTGAACTCCATGTTCAGGTGCTGCCGCGCGGCACCGTGTGGCTGGACACAGGCACGGTCGACAGCATGACTGATGCCGCCGACTTCGTACGCACCATGGAACGGCGCAGCGGGTTGAAAATCGGTGTGCCAGAGGAGGTTGCGTGGCGACAAGGATTTCTCACCGATGACGAGCTTCGGGAGCGGGCGGAGTGCCAGGTGAAGTCCGGATATGGCTGGTATCTACTTGATCTGCTGGACCGCGAGAAATGCCGGCCGCGTGCTGCCGTGAGTGCCCCCGGGCATTGATCGGAGGCCTTGGGGTGTCAACGTGCATTTCCGGTAATTGCCGACCTCTCCCCGTTTAGGGGGGTGAATGACGTTACTTCCTGAATGGCTCCGTTACGACCCAAGCCGTTATCCGCTCGGCTATAACCCTGGGCTCGACGGCTTGCGAGGGACGGCCACGCTTTGCGTTCTGGCGGCCCACCTCGATATCCGTTGGTGCCCAGGCGCATTCATATATATGGATATGTTCTTTGTGATGAGCGCGTATCTGATCACGTCGTTGCTGCTGAAGCGATGGACAAAGACGGGGAGCGTCGGATTCGGCACCTTCTACCTGCGGCGCGTGCTTCGACTCTTTCCCGCGAACTACGCGATGATCCTTGCGTTTGTCGTTGTCGCGTACCTGATTCTCTACGATTTCCGCGGGCAGCTAACTCAGGCTGTGGTCGCGGCTACCTACACATCCAACTGGACCAGGGCCTTTGAGGTTCCGATGCCCGAATACCTCGGTCATACGTGGTCGCTGGCGGTGGAAGAGCAGTTCTATCTGCTGTGGCCTGTCGCCCTCACACTATTACTGAAGGTCATTGGGCTTCGGATGCGTCTGGTCGCAGTCATCGTGGTGCTGGCACTAGGATTCGCCAGCTGGCGTAGCTGGCTCACCTTACAGGGGGCGTCCGAAGCTCGCCTATTCAACGGAACCGACATGCGCGGTGACGCACTGCTGATCGGCTGTGCGCTGGGAGTCGCAATGGCGATTCCGGGTGTCCGTCAAAGTGCGCGGCTTCAGCGCGCTGCGAAGCTATTGGCAGTACCGTCCCTAGTGGCATTGATCGTCGCAGGGATCACGATGGATCAACATAATCGGGCCATGTACGGCGGGATTTCATTGATTTTCACCTTGGCTTCGGCATGTTTGATTACCGCGCTGGTGCTCCCAGAACAGACGATTCCTCATCTCGTATTTCGGTCTCCGATATTGGTTTTTATGGGTCGCATCTGCTATGGGCTCTATATTTGGCATTACCCGATATATATGGTCCTCCGGTTTCGCTTGGGTTTCGTTGAACCGGTGCCGCTCGGCATTATTGGGGTTCCTTTGACGTTTGTGGCTGCGATCCTCTCCTGGCGGTTCGTAGAAAGCCCGTTCCTGAAGGCGAAGGACAGCCTCTCGATCGATGGCCCTAGGCGCGCGGCACGCCAGCACTGATCCCAGGCGAGCCGTCCGCCCTTCACTCAGGGCAGGGCCCCACTCGGCCTGTTGAAGCACGCATGTCCGACCCCTGATGTACGCGACGGCGGTGGCCATGGATTCCAGGTCCGGCGACCGACCACGGGCGTGGGCTAGCACGGTGCGACGCTTCGCCGCCGGGCATTCGGCCGCGTCAGCGGCGGTTTGCACCCTTTCATCGCGTTTGTCGCAGGGAACGGACCCTCGTCGTTGCTAGATCGATGAGACACATCGGGACGTTGCTGGCGATAGGAACGGACGGGTGACGGCTTCATTCGGTGAAGCGTGGCGAGTCGCCCGACGTAGTTGGTCGCAACGCGGACGCAGGCCCGTGACCAGCATCTATTTGACGTGGGGGTAATTTAGGCAGCCTTGCTGTGGCGACGCCTGCGGTGGTCGCGAGTCTGGCGTGCCTATTTCTCGCTAGTTGCTATTCGGTGAAATGATAAATCGGGCTAACGAAATGCAATATGGGTATATTGACGTTTTAGCAAAAAACTTGGCGAAAGAGCTTCCTGAGGCTTCGAAGTGGTCGTAGCATCGCTCTCGTACCGGGCCTCTGTGTGAGTTCCATGAGTAGCGCATCAGAGACCCGTTAAGCCGTACTAGGTATTTGGTCTGGATCGGGGGCCTGATGTCTTCAGTGGCAATTATCGGAACGCGTGGATATCCCAGCTATTACGGGGGATTTGAGACGGCCGTCCGAAAACTTGCGCCCGATCTCGCCGATATGGGCTGGGATGTCACGGTGTATGGCCGGCGAGGTGCGACCAAGCCGGACGACCCCACGTTGGACCCGCGCATCAAGCGCAGGATCAGCTGGGGTGTGGAGACTCAGAAGCTGAGCACGCTGTCGCACGGTCTGACGGCCGCCTTGGATGCTGCGGCGCGTAAGCCGGACGTCGCATTGATCATGAATTGCGCAAATGGGTACTTCCTACCGATCCTCCGGGCACGCGGTATCCCGACGCTGGTGAATGTCGACGGACTCGAATGGGAACGCGATAAGTGGAGTCCGTTGGCCAAGAGCGTCTTTCGGCAGGCGGCCGTATGTACCGCGAGGTGGGCCGACGGGCTGGTTTTCGACGCACGACGGATCGCCAGGTATTGGAAAGAGACCTTCGATGCGGACGGGACGTTCATACCCTACGGCGGCGATATCACGCCTGACCTACCGGTGCCGGCGGGGCTGACGCATCGCGGATACGTCTTGGTGGTAACGCGATTCGTACCTGAAAACACGGTGTCGCAGTTCTTTCAAGCCGTACCGGCCATCGCTGAGCAGTACCCCGTGGTGATCGTCGGAAGCTCCGGATACGGCGGTGAGTTGGACGACGCCGCGCGCCGACTGTCCGCCCATCCCTCGGTGACGTGGTTGGGCCATGTGCACGATGACTCGCTGCTTCTCGCGCTGTGGCAACACGCGGGCCTATATTTCCACGGACACAGTGTTGGTGGGACGAACCCAGCGTTGGTGCAGGCAATGGCCGCAGGTGCACCGATTCTGGCGCGAGACACCGACTACAACCGTGAGGTGCTCGGTTCGGCCGGCGAGTTCGTCTCCGATGATCCTGAGTTGATCGCCAAAAACGTGCTCCATCTGATGGACAACCCTGCTGTCAGGGAGGAAGACTCGCACGCCGGGATGCTGCGGGCGGCGCAGCACTATTCGTGGGCATCGGTAGCCCGCGGCTATGACGGTGCACTGCGGGCGGTGATGGAGGCCCGTGGAGTGGCTGCGCACGCCGAAGTGCATCCGATCCTGCGTCGCGCAGCGGCGCTGAATGTTCCAGTGTCGCGCTCGGTGGCAACCCAGCGCCTGGCGATGTAGTGGCCTTCCGAACGAATGCCATGCAAGGTCCTTTCAAATTGATCCCAAACTCTTCGGAGGAGGCTCTTGTGGGCAAGATACTTGGCTGCGCCGTCGCATTGTCGCTGTTCGGCGGGGTGCTAGCTAGCGCAGGAGCCGCCAACGCCTTCACAATGCCGTCGATGGTGGGCAAGACGTATAGCGAGGCGGCTGGCGCGTTAACGAAGTGGAAGTTTCCGTTTGAGGTTTCGACGACCGTAGGTACGGAGCTTGCGCGAGACGATTGCATGGTCGTAAGTCAGGTGCTTCGCTCGGCATCGCACTTCGGCTCGGTAAACAACCCTGCCAAGCTGCTGTTGTCACTGGATTGCAATGCGCCAGTGGCAGACGCAACACATCCTGGCAACTCGGCGGGGAGTCCGACCGGCCGTAAAGCGAAAGCGGCAGCGGCGCAGGAGAAATGGCTTCGTGCAAATCCAGATATATGCGTGAAGATGAAGGCGTCGCACCCCGAGTGGTTCCCTCTGAAGGGGTGCGACGAAGTCGACAACTAGCTAGGGCACGCACATTTGATAGTCCGGTAGCTTGCTCCCATTCGGTTCGGGAGGAGCTCAGCCCACTCGGGCAGCCGACATCCATGGGGTGCTGTGGTGTGCCCGGCCGTCTCGATCTGTTTTCGATCTACCCGTGGGAGATTACGACGGTACGTGTGCGCGTAAGTCGATCTGCCACCAAAAGAGATGCGGTCTCCGTGTCAAGGCGGATATCACACGCTGCTTCGTCGTTAGAGGCGAAAGCGGTTGGACGGAATCAACGACGAAGCCGCAGTCGGCGAACATCGCGGCATACGTCGTTGGAGTGAACCACCGCAAGTGCGTCGCGTCCATGGGGCCTTCTTTCTCAAGGCGCCAATCGCCGGCGATGAGCATTCGGATAATCCGTTGGTGGGCTACGTTCGGCGAGCTTGCGTAGACGACGGCTCCGGGTTTGAGGAGCGGTCGGAGCTTTCGCAACGCCGCCCATGGATCCCGCAGATGCTCGAGAACCTCGCTGAGGATGAGTGCATCGAACGATCCTGGCGACCAAGGAAGGTCGATGACTTCGACGTCCCCGATGATCACCTCGGTGAGGTTGACTGCTGCACTCATGCCCGCCGCCGGCTCGAGCTCGACGCCACAGTAGGTTGCGGCTCGACCCAACGAGAGGGCCGCTACTCCGGTAGCGCCGGAGCCACAGCCAACCTCGAGAACGTTCGCACCCCGGGGCAGCGCAGCCACGTAGTCGGCGCGCTCACTCCCGAAGTAGGCCGCTCCCTTGTCGGCATAGCTCGCCCAGACATCGCGTTGCGATTCGCTCCACGGGGAGGTCACGGAACGTAGAATACCTAATGATTAGCCGAAGAAGGTCTCTAACGGCTAAGTACCTCAGCCTCGCGTCCTGACTCACAGGCGATCCAGCGATAAATACAAGGTTGACCAACTGGCGGGAGGTTGTACGCCGAGGGTATGTCGGCATAGCGGCGGTCACCGCGTGGCGCTGCCGATTGCCTAGCGGATCGCGACGATCACACCGTCGAAAGCGATGCTCTCCAAAGGGAATCCGATGCGGTCGGTCTCTCTGGACGTGCCGCGTAATCGGCCTCATTCGGTGATGAGTTCTAGGGAATCCGGCCTAGGTAGGCCGTGTGATCGGGTATTCTGGCGGCCTACCAATACTGGTGAGATCCGTGGTCCTGATCGAGCGATCGGCTGATCCGATTGCGAACTGTCGGTGAGGTTTACAGATGGCGGCTGGACTGATAATTGCTGGCGTTGGTAGAAGTGGCACTTCCACGGCGGCGGCGTTAGCCGAGCTGGCCGGCCTGCGTCCTCCGCGTGGTGCAGACATGATGAGTGGCAATGAATGGAACCCGGACGGCCACTGGGAAAGTACCAGCCTTGTCGACTTCAACGATCGCCTTCTTGCTACCACCGGACAGAACTGGTGGACGCCCAGGGCTGCTGAGCGCAACAAGTCCGAAAATCTGGCCTCTCTTGTTAGCTGCACCAATCGCGCGAGACAGATATTTGGGCACGCGTTCGAAGAAGATAGAGGGTGGCTTTGGAAGGACCCGCGCCTGACAGTGTTGCTCCCATTCTGGGATCGTGTACTCGGCGTTCAGCCACTATTGATCCCCTATCGCGATCCATTGGAAGTAGCCGCGAGTATCGCAAGGCGCGACCGATTGAGCATGGACGTTTGTCTTGCGATTTGGGAGCGTCATTCGCGCAATATGCTCACGACAGCCGCCAATCATTCAGTTCTCTTTGCTGACTACGCGCTGCTGACCGAGCAATCAGACATTTGGATTGGCAAGTTGGTTGAGTTCTGCGCGAAATCAGGGCTCCCCGTCACCGAGTCTGAGTTGAACTCCGCGGCCCGGGTACGCCGTATTGCCCGGCCTTCCGTGGACGCTGAGCTCACTCGCAACCAGGCCCGTCTGGCCGAGGTGATTGCCGGTCTGGACGGGCCGCATTCAAACTTTCAGACGCCGACTCTTCCGGAAGAAACCCCAGGTAATCAGTGCCTGCTTGATACCCTGCCGAAGCCCACGTCGATTGCGCGGTTCCGCTCACAAGTCTACGTACGCAGTCATTCGAGGGACTTTGCGCGGTGATCTGCCGATATGGCGGCTAAAAGCGGTCTGGGCGCAGGGATGCGGTGGAGCATCATTTCGATGTTCGGCCGGGAAGGCTCTCGCCTGATCTTTACCGTATTACTGGCGCGCCTGCTTGGTCCGCACGAATACGGCGTAGCTGCGCAGGCTACCGTCCTGATTGCCATTGTGTGCATCCTGGTCGACCAGGGGTTCTCGGCAGCGCTGATCCAACGGGCGTCGCTCGCAGACGAAATGCCCGGCGCCACCGTATCCATCAATGTGGCGATCGGCACCGTCCTGACCGTCGCGACCGCTGCCATTTCTCCGCTTTGGGCCGCATTTATGAATACGCCCGCCCTTGGACCCATGTTGGCGGTGCTGTCCATCGAATTGGTGATTCGTTCGGCGGCTATTACTCCGCGTGCGATGCTGATCCGGAGCATGCAATTTCGAACCATCGCTATCGTCGATACGCTGGGAGTTGTCTCTGGTGGAGCGTTCGGGCTGGTCGCCGCGCTGATCTGGCACAGTGCCTGGGCAATAGTGATCCAACTGATCGCGACGGATCTAGTCGGCCTATTGGCGATGGTGTTCATGGGTGTGACCTACCGGCCGAACCTGCGGCTGAGCCACGTGGCAGAACTGTTCGGGTTCTCGTGGCGGGCATCTGCGACCGGGGTGTTGCTCAACTCTGTTGCAACGAATGTGGACAACGTCCTGATTGGGTGGCGTTGGGGACCAGTGGCACTCGCTAATTATGCTCTGGCGTACCGACTACTGATGCTGCCCGTGTCACTCGCGACGGCCACCGTCGGACCGGTGTTGCTGTCAGCGTTTTCCCGGATGACTGACGATATCGCTGCTGCGGCGGCGCAGATGACGAGAACCGTGCGTGCGCTCGCAATCCTCTTCATACCAGCTATGGCTCTGGTCGCGGTGGCAGCCCCTCAGTGGATAGCAATCTTCTTTGGACCGGAATGGCGTTCCGCGGTGCCGATTATTCAAGTCATGACTCTTGCAGGCGCGGTGCAGACGGTCTACAAGTGTTCAACCTCGTCGCTGTTGCTTGGTTTCGGCAAGGCGGCGTTCGCACTTCGGTATGCGCTCTTGGTAACGAGCGTCACGACGATCGGCATCTTCGCTGGTCTGCCCTTCGGGGTTTTCGGAGTTGCTGCTGGTTTGACCACCGCGACCGGTCTGTTACTTCCGATCGAGTGGATCATCCGCAAGCGTGTTCTGGAAATTCCGATCCGAACGCAGATCACTTCGCTTCTACCTGCCGTTCACGCGGGCGCGTGGGTCGTAGCGGTATATCTCGGCGTCGTGCGGGTTGCGCCGAGTGCAGGCGCTGGTTTGCTGGTTGTCGGAACGACACTCAGCGTCGCCGCTGCCGCGGCCGTCGTGCGCATGTGTCACCGCAGTCTGTATGACGAGTTGGTGAGCATCGCCGGCCATCTCCGCGGACGTGCGACGGGGGTTGCGCCCTGAAGGTGGCCGGCCACGGCCTGGTGGCCTGAGGGTTGAAGGCTCCTCGTATCCTGGTGCCCAATGTTGACTGTCGCCGGTCAGGAGGACTTGCGCCAAAAGGCGCCATAGCCATCAATATCGATGATCTGGTCGTCGATACCGTGCGCAGATCGATAATCGTGAACAGCGCGCCGGCAAGCCTCGATGTTGCCGTAGTCATCAATGACGCAGTAGCCACCGACTGAGAGCTTTGGATAGAGCGGTTCAAGTGCCTGAATCGTGGACTCATACAAGTCGCCGTCCAGTCGTAGCAGCGAAATCTGTTCGATAGGAACGGTATTCAGTGTGTCCTTGAACCAGCCTTTGACAAAATGCACGCTGTCGTCGAACAGCCCGTAACGTTCGAAATTTCGCTTGACGGCGTCTTCGTTCACCCCCAGGAAGAACGATGCCTGGTCCAGTCGGATTCCAGCGTCGAGGGGGAAGTTGACCTCATCAGGCGGGGGCAGGCCCTCGAAAGAGTCACACAACCATATTTCTCGCTTCTCACCGTAGGCCGTGAGAACACCCTTCATGAATATGGAGGATCCCCCTCGCCAGACGCCAGTTTCCACGAGGTCGCCGGGGACGTCGTCGCTAATGATGTCCCTGATGCAGTTATGCAGGTTGTCGAGCCTGCGCAAGCCCACCATGGTTTCGGCGTGTGCAGGCCAGTCACGACCCAATTCACGCTGAACCGGGTCATAGGGCTCTGGGCGTGCCAGCACAAACCCGTGGTTTCGCAGGGTCCTGGCCAGGGGCCGAAAATACAGCTTCTTTCTTGGGCGGACCTCGCGCAAGGCACCTTCGCTGAACCCATATCTGGTCAACATGCGTTTGAGGAGTTCGATATACAGCTGTTGCTCGCGAGTGTCCGTCATGCTGCGCTGTCCTGTCCCGATCTTCTGGTCGTCGGCCATCGAATGCTACCGCCTTTTACGGCTTCTCAGGGGCGGGTTGTCGTACCCCGTCCCAGGTCGGTACGGGGACCTTGCTGCTCTATATCACGGCTGGGAAGTATGCCGTCCAATGCGCGAAATACTCGTTATGGATGCTGCCCCAAACCCAGCCTTTCGACGTTCGATCGGATCAATTCCGCCGGGTACGGTGTGTGCGTTTCAATGAATTTGTCAAGAGTTGCCAATGAGTCATGCCAAGGATGTTTATAGCGTGGCAAGGATGCTTTGAGGAAGGGAAATCGGAGCATCTCAATAAGTCCGTCCCAGAAGAAGAGTGTGCTGTTGCCGCGCTCTACAAAATGGGCAGCGTAGCGATCTTCATGCGACGCTGCCCGTGCTCGCAATACGGTCTCTGCCGAGAGGAATGGCTTTGTGACCAGCCCGGATTCACGTGCCCGGACGGACAAGCCGATTTCGTATTGTTTGATCAGTTCCCATTTTTTCACGGTGTACTGAAATCCATTCCAGAAGTCCTCGAGGAAAGGTCTTGTGCGGCGATTGAGATCCCAGGCCACGAAGAACGACTGGAGGTGCCGTACCTGTTCCAGACTCTCTATCGCACCGTACATGTCGGCTCCGTAGAACGAATCCCACATTTCTTCGATTGGATAGAGCGGTCCGAATACGCTGTCGTTGGCAATAACGAAGCGATCGAACTGATCCAGCGTCCAGCCGGATTCTTTGAGGATGTTCCAGGCGAGGTGCCACGACCCGAAGTCCAGTGACAGTGTGCGTCGCGTGTATATGCCGGCGCACAGAGGGCGAATTAACGAGACTGAGTCGGATGTGATGTTGGGCGATCCAGAAACGAAAATAATTGTGGCATCCAGCCGGCGCAAGGCGTCGAGGTAGTAGACAACGTAGGGATCGACGACGCCCTGGAGATCGAAGTGCGCAAAAAAAACCAGAGTACGACTACCGGAAGGTGGTTGCGGAGGGAGCTGCTGATGGGTTTCGTGCACGAACCTCAGAGCATTGCCGGCTACGCGGTACCGCGCAGCGTTGACATGATCAGACAAGCGTTGGGGTATTTCGCGTGACCTCATTTGGTGCCTTGTGCTAGCTCGCGGAGAACCGGGTGATCGGCATTGGGAGACAGTATCGACGTTGAGAGATTCAGGTCCTCGTTCCCCAGATCACGGTTTCGAATCCGTACAGCGCCCACGTTCCTCGCATCACCTTGTGGCGAGTACGGCTGAGCGGTTCACTGAGGAGTCCGAGCAGGGCCCAGTTCAAAGGCCGGAACCGCTCGGCTGCAAAATCGATCTTGACGCCGGCTGTTGTGAGCAACCCGATCACCCGGTGATAGTCAGGCGGCCGGACGTGCGTGTCGTCGTCGAAGAAGTTCAATGTGCCTTCTCTTGAAGGGAAGTTGACAGTAACTGCTGCAGGGAAAGCCAGGTAGATACGGCCTTCGGGACGGAGTGCACGCGCCATTGCCGTGACGACACCGTCGGGCTCCGCGCAGTGCTCCAGATTGTGAGAACTCACGACTGCATCGAACTCATCGTGCCGCTCCTCGATTGCTCCGAGGAATCGGTCAGGCGGGACGACCAGATACTGGTCGGCGTAGTCGTTGGGGTCGTGCTCGATACCGTAATCGGCGATGTCGAGTCCGACGTAGCGGATATCGGGGCGAATGGACTTGAACAAGTACGGCGAATCGTTGCCGCAGCCGACGTCGAAAACTTCGGCTCCCCAGGGTAATTCAGCGAGGAACCGTCGGCGATTGTGTGCGCGCATGACGACATGCCCCAACGACTTTGCGCGTTCGCTGATCTGCGGCATCTCAGTTGCTGTCCTCGTCCGTCAACCTCGCTCCTGTCCTACTGGGACTATCAGCAGTAGTGCCCGGTGGCCTCAGTCCGATTGAGATCAGTTGTTGCATCCCGACATACATCGAGGAGCCTTGTGCTCTGGTATCCGCCATGTCGCCGCGCCGCTCTTGGTGAACAGGCACGGTGCCACCGAGCCGCCGCATTCCTTCTCCAGCCCCCGCACCACCTCGATGCGGCGCCGCGGATCGACGATCATCATGAGGAACCCACCGCCACCGGCGCCGGACACCTTGCCGGCGACCATCCCGTGCGCGGCGGCTACTTCGTAGGCGCGTTCGATATCCGAGTTCGAAATGCGGGACGCCAACCGCTTTTTGGCCTCCCAACCACGTAGCAAGGAATCGGCGAACCCGGGAATGTCGCCAACCACCAGGAGATCCTTCATCTCCAGAGCCTCGGCGCGGATCGTGTGGGTTGCGTCGAGCGCGTCCTCGTGACCTTCGACAACGTTCCGCTGCTGTTCGGCGATGACTTCGGACGACAGTCTCGAGACGCCGCCGAAGTAGAGAAGCAAAGACGCTTCCAGCTCGGCGACGACGTCACGGCGAATGCGCAGTGGGTTCACGACGACTTCTCCGCCGCGGCGCGATTCCATGTAGTTGAACCCGCCAAACGCCGCGGCGTAGTGATCCTGCCAACCGCCCGCCATACCCAGGTCGACGCGTTCGACCTCCCATGCGAGCCGCGCCAACTCATAGGGACCCGGTGTGATACCGATCAGCTCGCAGGTCGTGATCAGCATGGCTACCACCAACGCAGACGAAGAGCCCAAACCGGACCCGGGCGGGGCATCTACCTGGGTGGCGAGCCGGATCGGGAACGGTGATCCGCCGTTGAACTCTGCCATCACCCGCCGATACACGGCGACATGAAGAGGGAAGTCGTCTTCGAGGCAACGAAGTTCGGCGATATCGGCCTCTCCCGAGCAATCGCGGTCCGGGGACTCGAAAGCTATGTGCTCGCCGCATCCGGCTTCGGCGAACGCGTACGCGTACCGATCGATAGTGGCGTTGAGTATTCGTCCGCCGTACTCAGCTGAGTAAGGATCGACATCGGTGCCGCCACCGCCTAAGCCCAAACGCAATGGGGCTCGCCCGCGCACGATCTTCATGAGCTGCGTTCCTCCTTAGTGGAGTCCCTCCTGCGCCGATATTACCGCTAACGTAAATTCGTGGAGGGAATTGAACGAAACGTCAATACCGCTATCCGGGGCTCTCGTCTCGCCGATATGGACGCCTATGCATCCACCGGTCATCGCAGCTACGTTCTGGGCTAATTCAAGATCGCCACGGCTGTCGCCGATCATCATGCTGAGTGCCGGGTCGACTTCGGGGTGACGGCCGAGCCAGTCCAGGAGAAGGCCGGGGCTGGGCTTTCTGCAGCAGCAGCGCATGTCCTCCAGGTGAGGGCAGACCTGGAAAGCGTTGATTTCGAGACCATTTCGACGAGTCTCGGCTCGGATGCGGCGATGTATCGCAGCTACTTCCTCGGCCGCCATCAGTCCCTTGCTGATGCCTTGCTGATTGGTGGCGACGACCACATAGGGCGCCCACTCCAGGAGGGTACTGATGGCGGAAGCGGCTCCCGGCAACCATTCGAAGTCGGCCCAGCTACGGACATAGTCGCCAACTATTTGACGGTTGATTACTCCATCTCGATCGATGAACAAACACCATTGCCGACCGATCCGGTCGCGAACGATATCCCGAACGGACGAATGGTCAGCAGCTGTGCTGCAGGGACCCGAAAAGTGAATATTCGACATGTTCTGAAATGGCGTGAATGAATACGATGTGCGATTCCTGAATGCGACCTGTATCGGTTGACGGAACGTTTATCAGATAGTCGGCGAATTCAGCCAACTTGCCGCCAGTAGCTCCCGTCATGGCGACCACTGCGACGCCAATTTCCCGGGCTTTCTCCGCTGCCCGGATCACGTTCGGAGAGTTACCAGAGGTGCTGATGGCGACCAGTGTGTCGCCTTGTCGGGCGGATGCTTCAAGCGCACGCGCGAAGACTGTTTCGTAGTCGTAGTCGTTTGCTACGGCGGTGAGGTGAGACGAGTTTCCGTGCAGCGCCTCCGCGCCAAGGGGCGGCCGGTCGAAGATGAAATGACCTGTTAGTTCTGCTGCAAAGTGCTGCGCGTCGGCCGCGCTTCCTCCGTTGCCGCACATGAACAGTCGCCCGCCTGCGCGATAGCTGGCAACTATCCGATCCTCGACCGCCTGGATGGTAGCCAGCAGTGCGGGGTCGTCGAGGATGCGTTGCTTGACGGCGACAGTCTCAGTGAATATTTCTTGGGTGCTCCTCATGTGCGCTCCTACTGACTCAACACGTATTGCGACCGCTTCAAACAACAGTGGTTTCGGGCACTGCGACCGACGCGCTGCTGCTATTCTGCCGACAATAGACGTCCGCGACCAGATGCACTGCGGAAGGCCAGGGAAATTAGAAGTGATTTCGAAAGTGGCGGAGATCAGTTGACCGGGCCGGCCGGCGCCTGTGTACGGATCTACAGTCCGCTGCACTACGTCTCTGAACATTTCGTCGAGCGCTTGATCGAATCGCTCGACGCCGGAGGCATTCCATGTGTTCGCTTGTCCTCGCGTAATGGTGAGGTGGGCGCAAATCGCCTCGCGAAGGTGCAGGCGCTCGGCGCCCACGTACGAAACGTACGCCAGTATGTCCGTACGGGGGGTCCCAACGTCGTCGCTTGGCCCCTGACTGGTTGGTGGGAGATACCGTTGTGGCGCCACCGTACTCACCCGACGTTCATTGCCATGCACGATCCCGAAGCGGTGGCCCGACAAGACGGCCTGACGCCACTGGCCGCGGTGAATGCGATCAAGCTGTCCGGCTCTCGTTGGCCGCATCTGGTGACCATGAGTCCGGAGGCGTACACGGCCGCCGCCCGACATGTCGATCAAGATCGCCTGCATCATGTGCCGCATCCAATGCGTGCCCCGCAGTTGAACCAAGCGTCAGCGCACCGAAAGACCGTCCTCGTGCTTGGTCAGTACAAGCCGGCGCGGGATCTGGCTGTCATGTCTGCGATCGCACCGGCCTTGCGGGCAGCCGGATGGCTGCCCACAGTCGCCGGCCGTGGCTGGCCGTCTGTATCCGGCTGGGATGTCATCGACCGCTTCGTCAGCGAGGCGGAGTTCTCCGAGTTGCTCAGCTCCGCCGGGGCGGTCTTGTTGCCCTACAAGCACTACTTCCAGAGCGGTGTGGCGCTGCGCGCCCTCGAGGCCGGTGTGCCCACGGTCGGGCGGAGCACCGGATTCCTCACCTCTATCCTCGGCGCGAATTTCTCTGGAGCCGTGCTCAACTGGGACGACCCTGAGTCGTGGCTGGAGGCGGTCGCCGCGGCCACCTCAGCCCGTGAGTCGCAAATGCATGCTGCTGCAGCCTATTCAGATCGAGCGGCAGCAGCCTGGCGTGACCTCTTGTGTAGGTCGGAACAGATGTCGGTCCCATGAGCAACGCAGCAGACGGCGCACTGCATGTTCTGACCGTTCACTTCAACACGCCGGCTTTGGCTTCGAGCTTGGTGAGATGCCTTCCTTCGCAGACGCCGAGCGGGCGCAGAGTCGTCGTCCACGTGCTCGACAACTGTTCAACACCCGAGAATCTCCGCGAGCTCCGTGACAACCTTGCCGGCTTGGGTGCAGTGACCCTCCAGGTCAGCGATCGGAACATCGGATTCGGCGCCGGCATCAACTTGTTGGCCGGTCAAGACGACATTGGGCCTTCCGATGTGCTGTGGTTCCTCAATCCTGACACCCGACTAGAGGTTGGATGCCTCGATCAGCTCGAAACTGCGCTGGACGAAGGTCACTTCGATGCGGTCTCCCCGTTCATCTTCAGTGGAGACGGGGCGTCCACCTGGGTGTGGTACTGCGGTGGTGATGTCGACAGGCTCTCGGTGCGCGTGGCACATCGCCTGTACGGCTGTGCAACCGCTTCCGTGCCGAGCGAGGCGTTTGAGACCGAATTCATCACGGGTGCGGCTCCGATGATGAGAGCGTCCGTGTTCCGCGCGGTCGGCGGGTTCCCTGGCGACTACTTCCTCTACTGGGAAGACGCCGAATTCTCGTGGAAAGCAAGAGAACTGGGACTCAGGCTGGGTGTTGTCCCAACGGCGCGACTTTGGCATGCAGTGGGGGCTTCGTCGGGCAGCGGACAGAGTCGGACCTTCTACTATTGGGCCGCTCGGAATCGTTTCGTGTACGCCCGCGACACAGGTGTGGCGTTGCGGAAGCTGATTTTGGGTCGCGGCGCACCGGAGACATTACGGCTGATCGCTCGCGCGCTGCGTGAGCAGGACGAGCGAACCCTGAAGCTGGGGGCCGCACTTCGTGGTACGTACGACGGGATTCGGCAGTTTTCCGTGTCGAACATGCGAAGTGCATCTTGAACGGGTGGGTCTGCCGTCGGGTGAATACGGCAAGCGGTCGCGAATTAGGCAGCGGCAGCTGCGATCTCCGCGCATTCTGACTGTCGGACGGAGTCTGATGAAATTGCCCGCAACGTCAGTATTGCGTCCTACCATGAGAAGGTGGTCAACGCACTGAACCTGCCCGCACAGTTGCGCGGGCGCCACGGCGACCCACATCCCCGTGTCCAAGAGGTCGTCGACCAGGTGCTGGAGGGCAAGAATCGACCGCGCGTCCTGGAGGCTGGATGCGGTTCGCTCAGTCGGGTCACTTTGCCGAGCGGACGTGTGCTCGTGGGCATTGACATTGAACAGCGGCAGCTGGACCGCAACACGTCGCTGGATGAGAAGATTCTCGGCGACCTGCAGACCATGGCTACGCCCGTTGCGGGCTACGACCTCGTGGTCTGTTGGGACGTGATCGAGCATTTGCCGTTGCCGATGAACGCATTGGAGCGGATGACAGCGGCGCTCAATCCGGGCGGCGGTTTGGTGCTGGCCTTCCCGCACCTCTGGTCGTTGAAGGGCTTGCTGACCAAATTCACTCCGTATTTCGTCCACGCGCTCTTCTACCGATACGTCGTCGGCGACAAGCGTCGCTCCGACGAATGGGACCAATTCCCTACCTTCTTTCGTGCGTGCATCGCGCCGGCGAAGTTGCGGGGCTGGGCAGGTGAGCATGGCCTCGAGGTGGCTTACGACGAAATCTACGAAGGACCGGTTCAGACGGGACTGCGCGCGCGAAACCGATTGCTGGACAGTGGCTTCGCGGCGCTGGGAGCGGTTTCGCGAGTGCTCAGTCTTGGCCGGCTGGACTTGGGACTGTCTGATTGTCTTTTGGTGCTTCGCCGACCGTCGGGCACTGCTGCACTCTGATCTCAGCATTTGACGCTCAGCTGCATCGGTGCGCCGGGACGCCGACGAGCCCGTTCTATTCCGAAATGAGTACTCCGGATGTCGTCAGCGACTCCAGAATGACAGGACGGATCTTCTGTCCGTACGCAATGGTCATGTGCACCATGTCCCGCTTGGTGAGTGTTGTTCCGACGAAGCTGGGGCAGAGTCGTCCCGATGCACAGAACCAAGGTTGGGAATCGATCCACGTCCCACCGATGGTCTGCGCGAGTTGCTGCTCCGCGTTCGCGGCCACTCGCCAAGCCTCGCTGACCCTCGATATGCAGTCCTCGGGCGAACTCGAATGCTTTCCGTAGCACTCGCTTATTGCGACGCCGCCAGGAGGCGGTGCGATGAAAACGACCTTCTTTACGCTTGACCTGAACTTGTCGATGAAGGCTCTCAATGCATCAGCCCAGTCCTGCGGACTGAGGACCTCCCCGGTAGTCGCGAGTCGTTTGGGGCCGGAAAAATGCGAAATCATGACCACGTCCGGCCGTGTGTCGTTGATGTAGTCGACGGCGATCTGCTTCTTTTTCGCACACGCGTCGACCATCGACTGGTCCTTGTATGAGACCGGCTGCTCGATGAAGTAGCACGCGTACTGTGCCTCGCTGTGAACCTGGAAGGCGCCGTTGGAGTTCAAGGCGATATCTCGCAGCGGGCCCAGGTAGCCGAGCGCGACGGAATCGCCGATAACGACCGCTCGTGTGTGCGCGGTTGGAGAACCCCAGGTGCACAGTTCCGGGCTTTGAACGACGGTGCCGCCGCATAGGTGGACTTCGGCCGGCGTGATGAGATCTTTGACGGCTACCTCAACAGATGGCTCCAATTGTGGCCAGTCGGTGGCCCGCAGTGCGGCCAAGATTTCCTGGCGAAGTTCGCTCGCCAACGGCGCGGTGGCTGTTCCTTCTGGGACATCGTAGGAAGCGGCGACCGAAAGAACTTCCGGTGGCACCACCGGCTGGCGATAGGCATCGGGACGCTGTGCATACGCGGTGAGTGCCACAGTCAGCAGGGAAGCGGCCATGATCGCAGCGAACTGAGTTGGACGCCGTAGCGTGAGCCGGCGGCGCTCCAATGCGCGCTGTGCTCGACGCAACTGAGCCAAGTCGATGCGGCGTAAGGGATCTTCGATGAAGTGGTAAGACGCGATGGCCAATCCCAAAGACAGTGTTATCGCGGCTGCGTAGTACGCAATCGAGGGGGCCATCATGACCCCGAGCAATATGATGACCGGCCAGTGGACCAGGTAGAGCGAGTAGGAGATGTTTCCGAGATAGGTGCTGACTGGATTGCGTAGGAACGGCTGGTATCGGGGTTCGCCGCCGACGCCGGCTGCTATCACCAATGCGGACCCTACGACGGGGAGGAGCGCCCACGGCGCGGGAAACCCCATCGCCGGATCTGTGATGAGCATGATGCTCGCTACGATGACCGCCAGCCCGGCCCATGACAGCATGGGCTTCACCACTGTGGGAATCCGGGCCAAGAGACCGGTAGCGGTGGCCAACGCTGCTCCGACACCCAATTCCCAAACCCGAGTAGATGTTTCGAAGTATGCCCGCGCGGGCCAAGCTGCGGATTCGTAGACAGCCCACGCGAACGACAAGGTCATGATTATCGCCATGGCGCCGCCGGCAAGCTGCATCCTGCGCCGGTGTGTCCACGACCTGCGAATCACGATCAGACTGATCACGAAAATCACTGCCGGCCAAACGAAGTAGAACTGTTCTTCCACCGAGAGTGACCAGTAGTGCTGGATCGGAGATGCTGAATCGTCCGCGTTGAAGTAGTCCGTGCCAGTAGCGGCGAAGTGCCAGTTCGCCATGAATACGGATGCAAACAGCGCATCGACGCCGACTTCGTGGGCTCTGAATGGCTTGAAGATCAAGGTTGCAGCCGCATACGTGAGCAACAGAACAACGGTGGCCGCCGGGATGATCCGTCGGACCCGGTTCCAATAGAACTGTCGGAAAGGGACGGTCCCGTGTTTCTCCGCGCTTCGTAGCAGGTTGCCAGTGATCAGGAACCCTGAGATCACGAAAAACACATCGAGTGTGACAAAGCCGCCCTCTGGCCAGTGCCATAGGTGGGTGGCGAAGATCGTGAGCATGGCGAACATGCGCAGACCTTGGAGATCCAGTCGTTGATGCGACGCCGCGGCGGTCCGATACCGCTGTCGGTTGAATCGGCGATACCGCTTGAGAAGTGACGCCACAGCCAGTCTCCTATTGTCCGGAGAAGCGTATCGTCGCCAGCGTCAATTTTTCGGCGAACAGGTGAAGCTGTGAGAGCGTTCTTTGCACAGGGCAAGTATCTGCCGCGGACCCGTCAACGTGACGCCGCCGAGTACGTCATTGGGTCGGCGGGCAAGAGAACTGCGCTGCCCAAGTCAATCGGAGCACGGATGAAAACCGTTCCTCGGGAACAGATTTTGATCCTCCACGACCAGCACGGGCGTCCACATGATCCGTGGCGGTCAACACCTCGACGTGAATGGTCTGATCCCGAATCCAGATGATCAGAGGGGGAGTTGCCCTCCTGCATCGTCCCCAACGTAGTCGGAATATCGCGAGTGCTGGAAGTCGTGATACACCATCACCTTCTCTTGCCATCTCTCCTGGGCAAACTGCACGAAGTCGTAGCAGGGCGACAGCTTGCGGTATTCGCTCCGCGCGTTGAATTCGCGAATGGCAAGTCGCGCTCCGGTGTAGTCCGAGAAGACTTCTCCCGATCCGATGACGTCGTCCATGTTGCAGAACACACGTGGCAGAATCGACTCTGTGCTCAGATCGAATATCTTGAACGCCTCAACAGTGGAGCTGTAGTAGTCCAAGTCGAATGAAATCATCCCTACTGGAGCATCTGCGCATCCCCTGGAGATGAATCCCGGGAGGGTGTCCGAGATCGGCCCTATGACGAGTTCGGCTGTGTCCAGTCTGCTTTTCAAGGCGGGGACGTCCATCTCGTAGAAGCCACGCTTCCAGGCGTAGGGCAAATCGCGATAGTCGACGGGTGCTGGCAGGCCTGAGCCCATGTCGAATCCGACGATACGGACGCGCACCGGCAGCGCTTCCTCGACTTGTGACTTGATTTGTTCCAGAACCAGCAATCCGGCCCCGCCCGCGACACCGAACTCGATCCAGGTGACTTCTTTGTAGCCCAGTCGAACCGCAGTTTCGGTAGCGCAGATCGCCGTGTATGCGTACTGCGGTCGCGGCAAGATTCCAAGCTGGACCTGCTGCATGAGCGAGTACCCCGGACTACCTGGAAACGACGCCAGGAAGCGTCTGCCGATCAAGCCAACAGATGACGAATCTTTTGCGGCCGCGCGGACCAACTTGTTGATCAGTGCAGCCTTGCGGTTCGTCATCTGCAATCCTCGTGTTGAATGCACTGGCGTCTTGCGAAGAAGCCAATTTCAGTACTGCGGCCGGCGATTATTGAGTCAGATCAACGCACTGATATCGTGCCACCAGTGTTGCCGGTACGGTGACCGGAACCGACATCCCCACCAATGTCAGGCCGGTCGTGGGGAGAAGGCGACTCGGTCTTTTCTGACTTTATGAACTGCACCGCCAGCCCGACGGCGATGAAGATCATGCTCTGGTATTGGGTTATCAGGCCCACGGTCAAGAACAGCGGGATCTGCCCAACCAGCGCGAGCTCTGGTACAGATCCCCTGCCGGCAACGACTCGCGCCACAACGACGAACAACGGAAACACAATCATTGCAGTGATGATCCAACCCCAGGTGACACCGAGATACAGGACGGCGCTGTCGACCGAGTCAAGTGATGTGTTGCCAGGGAAGAAATCTGGGCATCGACCGAACCACTTGATTATCGGCAAATACGTGTCGTACAAGTAACTCCGGTAAGTTGCGCTGACCTGTTCCTCTGTCGAGGATCCCGCTGCCCATTCCTCGATGATGGGCATGACGTGCGGGCCGACCAAAAACGTTGTTGCGGCTGCAACCAGCACAGCTACAGTTCGAGATGCTTGCTCTTTGGCGAGGTAAGCCATGGTCAGGCAGCCTGTTAGCGCAGCGGCCAGCATCGCGCCCCTGCTGCCGGTCGTGATGATGCCGCAGCCGACGGCAATAACCATCAGTATCTTCCACGGGAAGCGAAACGACGCATGCGCAATGAACGGGATTGCGAGCACCAGCGAACCGCCTAGCGCGATTGAGTGCCCGAAAGCCCACGTGCTGCGATCGGTACCGCCGCGTGACTGGATCAGGTGCCAAGTCTCGAACTCGGGGGATTTTGCGTTCCAATCGACTGACCAGTTTACGAACGGATGCCAGGCAAAGAACAGTTCGATCACCGCGAGATAGCCGACGACTGCGAGAAAGACAGAGAGCGCATCAACGGTGAATTGGAGCCCGGCGGAGGCCGCCAGTATGCGAATAACAAAATACGGAAGAACCCAGCGCACTGCCATTTCTGCCAGCACGCCTCGATTGACGTCGTCCATCGCGAGAGAAGCTACACCCAAGATTGCGATCAGGTAGGCATCAAAGGCGGTGAACTGGATGTGATGGCCGCCGAAGGTGATGGCGAAGACGAGAATCATTATGGCTACCATGCAATAGATCGGAACTGTGGCGAGGAAGTGGACGCTGATCCAGATCGGAACCATGGTGATAGACAGTAGCCAAATGATGAGGGCCAATCGTGGTGCCGTCAATCGCTTGAAGGGGAGCGTGTGCATGTTATTCGGGCCCCTTGCGCTTAGTGTTCCGGACCTGCTGCGGAAGCTGTGATGGGCGTAGTTGGCTGGCCATCTTCGAGAGCCCACACTTTGTCGAAGTCGAAGACCTCGCCGGCCGGGGTTCGGTTTGGAGATTCGCGCCAAAAGCCAAATGCCCCAGGCGATATCGGTATCGGCAGCGGTTTCGATACGGTGACTCCGGGGCCCGACACGCTTACGCGGTCGCCGGTGGAGCTGAGTACGAACGTGTAGCGATGGTCGAGTTCCAACATATGAGGGAAACTTCCGGACGCCACTGTCTTCAGCGTGCCATTGACCAGTCTGCTTCTCAGCTCCCAGGAACTTCTGTTGGCGAGGAACACTACGACATTGGTTTCGAGATTGTTGTCTCCGCCGGTCCCGATCATCATTGTGGTGTCGCCGTTGAGATGATTGATCCGGCGAAACTGACCGTCTGTGCCGATGCTCTGTACAGGTGTTCGAAATTGTCGTACTGCAATCGCATCACTTTTCCCGGCATACGTGAACTGCCCGTCCTTGATGTAACCATCCATCGCGGGCAGCAGAGGTGCACCGTTCTGAGGCATGCCGCGCAAATCCCAGTCGTCTCCGAGGCCGTTCGTCGTATCCGGTCGGTCGAAATCATCGATGAATGATGCCTCGTTTGGTGGTGATTCGGGCATCGTGTGACCAGGCATTGTTGCTGTGCTTGTGAAGCTCGGTAGCAAGACTTCGCGCGAATCGTACGGTGGTGGAGGTTTGGGTGTGCATGCGGTGAGTGTCAACAGGATTGCGAATAGGCACCAACCTCGGCTGTTGGCCAATCGTGTTGGAGTCCAGGCGGAATCACCGCGTCCGGCGCTGAAGCTGCGTGGATTCATTGCTTGAGTCAAGCTAGGTTTTGCGGGAATGACGGCTATTGCTGCCACGATTGTCGCCGTAGTAATAGTAGGCGCCGCCGTAAGCTGAACGAGAGCGCGGCGGCGTCATCACGAAGACCGAGCCGAGCAGGGCTGCGCCTACGTTCTGAAGGGCATCAGTAGCATTCTTGAGTTGATCACGCCTGGTCTGTCCGTAGCGTCCGAGCAGTAGGGCGCCGTCGGCGTTGGCCGCCAACAATGCGGCGTCCGTGACCGCAAGTAATGGGCAAGAGTCCACGATCACATAGTCGAATTTCCCGCGAAGCTCCTCGAGTAGATTCTTGGCGGCGTGCGATGCCAACAATTCGCTCGGGTTCGGTGGCGTTGCGCCGGCTGCCAGTACAGTGAGGCCGGAGAATTGCGTCTCCTGCAGAGCATCAGAAAGCGAGACGGCGCCACTGAGGACGGTGCTCAATCCTACTGCGCCATCAACATTCAGATGTTTGTGCGCGATCGACCGACGCATGTCGCCATCAACGAGCAGCACATTGTTTTCCACTTCGACCAAGGCCAAGGCGATGTTCACTGCGGTTGTCGATTTACCTTCATTCGGAATCGAGCTCGTGACAACGATTACGCGCGGCGGGTTGTCGACGGAAAGAAAGCTGAGGTTGGTGCGTAACTTCCTGAACGATTCGGCAATCTGCGAATTCTCCGTGCCGAATGATATGGCGGGGGTTCCTCGTCGCGCCTTGTCCATCGGAATGTCGCCAACCACGGCCACGCCGGTGATGCTCTCGAGATCCTCGTGCTTCTTGACGGTGTTGTCGATCATTTCCCGCCCGAGGGCGCACGCGACGCCGAACAGAATGCCCGCGAACAGACCCAATGCCAGATTCCGCATCAGGTTCGGAACGGCGGGGGAGCTGGCAATCGCGGCGGGCTGCTCGACTACTACCCGAGTGTCGGGAAGGCTGCCATCACCTGGGGTTTCAAGCTCTCGAACCATCTTGACGAACTGGTCCGAAAGCGTATTTGCGATGTCGCGTGCACGTACCGGTGACGGGTCGAGGACGTCCACGTCGATCAGAACCGTGCCCATTTTCGACCGCGCGCTGACCTCCTGACGCAACGCCCGCGCGGACATGTCGAGATGAAGTGCATCGATTGTGCGCTGTGCGAGCGCCTCGCCGGTGAGCAGAATCGTGTACGAACGCACCCGCTCCTGAGAGAGCAGATTTCCTTGGTACGTGTCCATCAGTGAACTACCGGCATACGTCGAAACAAACAACCGTGTTGACGATTTGTAGAGTGGGGTTGTTGTGACAGTAATTGCAATTGATGCCAGCAGTGCTAAAACAACCACTGCGCTGATCGTCATCCATCTCAGTCGCAGTATTCTCAAAAACCTCTGGAGATTCAACGCCGCTCCCTCCTTCTAATCGTCGAGCGGGGTCGATCCAGACGTCTGTTGTGAGAGGTTGTTGTCAGCCTGGCGGTGTTGTTCAACGCATGGATCTTGCTACCTAATGTATGTCAACGCTCGCGACAATTATGTGGAACGGCAATCATTTCTCGGGACATTCGGGGACCTTGACCACGGGGACGCTCTGGTCGACGAGGGGTTGCTGGGGAACCCGCGCCGGGCCCGGAGCCGTCGGCTCGGACAGGCGAAAAGTCAGTACGCCCGACTGCCCGGGCGGGATGGCTACCTGGATCTCGAAGGTCGGATGACCGCGGTCCGTCCCGGTGAACACGGGTATCTGCTCTCCGTTGGAAAACGCTGCCACCAACTTCGCCCCCTTGGTGGCAACGAGCCGAACTGATGTCAGCATGGTTCCGCTCGGGATGGACAGCGGGACACTGCGATTAACGCCCAGGGAGCCGGCCACATACTCGGGTAGAGGTGTGTCGGGTACGACGCTCCGCAACTTCACGGTTACCGTCGAGGTTCGAGTGTCCGCGCCACAGCCTTCGGCGTCGTAAGTGACTTCTTGTCTGAGATAGTAGTCGAGTTTGTTGCCTGCGAGGTTGTTGGTCACAACGGCCGCGTACGGCGAGGTGTCGTCAGGAATGGTGTGAGCCAGTGGAGTCTGCTCTAGCAGATTTTCCTCTTCGGGTTTTGCGCTCCACATCGCGATTCGGCGCTCGCTCACTGCCTTCCCGAGCGCGTCGAGGAGTCGTCGTGGCGACTCGATGGCACCGGTCATCTTTTTGACGACGGCCGTCGCGATGTCCTGTAGGAATCTCTTGCGAGCACTCTGATCCGTCGGAAACCTCTGGTAAGCAGTCGATTCGGTGAGTTCAACTACGTTTTCGGCGGTGATGACCTCGCCGTCGGGCAGTGTCAGCGGCCCGGTGGCCCCCAGTACGTAACTCAACGCGACGGGGTCCAGTGCGATGACTCCGTCGACATCCGTACCCGTTTGTTGCGCCCACATGGAGCGCCAGATCTGAGCCGCGTATGGAAAGTGCGAACTGAGATTGCTGTTGCGGTAGTCGGTGCTCGGATTGGTGAAGCCGTACTCCTCGCTGAACTGAGGTCCCAAGTCCAGCGGTTTGAAAGGTCCAGTTAGTTCGGTGTTGGGGCCCAACGCATTAACCGTCGGCACGCCGTCGTCATAACGAAGGATCCCAAACCCGCCAAGTATGCCTCCCGTACCCCTCGCTTCGGCGTTGGTCTGAAAACCCATGAAGTAGGTGCGCGGTCCGTCGATGCCCATTAGCGCCGGTGCCAGCTTGGCGGTGATGGAGGCTTTATCGAGGAGGCTCGTGATCTTGATGGTCTGTGCCTGGAGTTCCCTGCGCGCGTTCTGAAGGGCGGACAGGTAGGTCGGTTCAGAAATTGCGGAAGCATCCGCTTGAAGGCGCCGGGCGTCGGTTGCGACCTTGGCTATCGCCGGCTCTTTGTCGCGAAGAGCTTGAACGTCGACGTGCGAACCTTCGATCAGATGGGTCGGGGAAAGTGCTTCGCCCAATTGGGATGCCGGCTTCATCACATCGGATGCGAGTTCCAGAACGACCTGCGAGATTTGCTGAGCGGTCTTGAATGGACTGCCGAGCCACGGCACATGTGCTGCGGCATTCCACGGCAGCGACCGCGTTGCACTGCTCGCCTGCTTGGCATCTGTCTCCGTCGCCGAGGCGAAGCGCACCGCCGCCTCAAGGTCTCCCGCCGACAGCGCTTCCTTTGCATGCTGTGCATTGGCGCGAGCCTGCGCCAGGCTGGATTTTGCTGCGGATCCTTCGAATCCCAACCAGCACAGAAACCCGATTAGGGCGAGAAGGACGGCCAACCCCAACAACCGAGCGCGGCGTTTACGGCGCCCGGTGCGTGAATGACCGGGGGCGGCGTCGGGTGGTGCGTCGCCGTCATCGGGTGTGTTCTCCGTCGCGCGTCGCGAATGCCCGCTCACTCAGGAACATTCCGCATTTGAACGACAGTCTGTGCTGTGTCCGCAGATCTATCCACGTCCTGCCCGATGGGCCGCGACCTAGCAGCCCCGAGTCAACGAAACGGTGATGGTGCCGTAGGGGCCTATCTTCGCGCCTGCGCCGAAGAAGCACACCGCGAAGTTTATGTTCTGCGTCAGGCGTTTCCACGGGTCCTGGAGGAAACCGGGGATGATCGACAGTGGGGTGAACGTACCTACCAGGATCGGTGCGCCGGGGCTTGGGTTCGAGCCAGGGCCGACCCACCACCACGGATCGTTCTGCCACCAGGTGTTGAGCGGTGCGAACGACAACGGGCTCTGGGCGACGTTATCGAGGACGTGCGTGATCGGCGCGAGCGGTGCGGGCGCTGCCATATCCGCCTGTGCGACCGGCGTCAGGATGGCTGCGCCGGCGATCGCGCAAGAGGCCAGGCCGACCTGAAGTTTGACCGTTGCGTCCGACATGCGAGTTGCGAGAACAGACATGGTCCAAGCCTTCCGCCGAAGGGAGCTTGCATAGCAGCTTCGCAGAAATTGTGTCTGGCGTCAATAGTGAACGTTGCAGGTTGGCGGATGTTTCGGATGTTGTAGCGCCGACTCCGGCGACCTCTATCAGTCTGCGCAGCGGTCGGCACGGCCGCTCTTCATGCGGGCAATCTCGGGGGCGCGACCGGGCGCGGGTGTGGACGACGTCCGAGTTGTGCTCATTTGGCGCATTCGGGACCGGCGCCGTTCGATCGGTGGGATAGGGCCGAGGCTGGCAAATGGCTTGCAGGGCGTATGCAATGCGAAGTCGTCTGGTAGTAACCAATTTCAGGTGCTCGCCCGAGCTGAGGTCGTGATGCGACGATCGGCAAAGACGTGTGAATCCGGAGTGGGGTACTTCGTGCGTGCCGGTGCGGAATGGTGGCAGGGAGGCTGAGTTTACCGAATGAGTTTCCTCAATGGTGGATTCCGCGTTACGTTGGCGCGACGCAGTCGGAGCCTTTGTGGAGGGGTGTTATATTTCCGTCTGTGCCGTTACTTTCGGCCAACTGTCGCTATCGCAAGACGGTCATCGTCGATCCGATTTCGCGACCAGTTATTGCCCGCCATTCGGCAAACTGCTCTACCGTCTCCGGGCGCTTGCCTTCGATCAGTCGACCGGCTCTCATGGTGATTCTGTTGTTCCGAGTTACATATCCGGCCGGCGGTTCTAGGCCGTGGTAGCTGAATGCCGCGTAGGCATCGTCGAATACGTTGTTTTGAATCGTAATGTCAACGGGCGTCTCGAGCAGATATGTGAGTAGGTGAACGCGGACGCTTTGATCTGGCCGAACATCGGAAAATGCGCCGTAGCCTGCGCGTTCGCACCGGTTGCCCTCGACCTGGACCCGGGTGAATCCGGGTGAGGCGGGATTGCTGCTTTGAGACCAGAATTCAACAGTCTGGCCGCAGTCGTGTATGTGGTTGTTACGCAGCACAAGGTCGTGCCAGAAGACGGGATCATCTGCCGCGTCGTGGCCCTGTGCGGTCCACGCGACGTCATAAACGTGTGCGATCTCGTTGTTTTCAATCATCCAGTGTGAAACGTTGGTCCAACACTCGATGCCATTGCCGAAGCGCGTTTCCCTATCTACGGTATCGAGTATCGAACCGCCGATGTAGTCGATCTGACATTCGTGGATATGTATATTGCTACTCAAGCCGCGAATTCCATGCCCACCAGATCCGGTGACGTGTATGTCGTGGATATTATTTCCGCCTTCATTGCAGTAAACCGCCGCTCCGGTGCCATCTCCATGAGGCGCAGCTTTGATTTCTCTGGCCAATGTCGTGGGATTGGCGGATGCTTTCACGTACAGCAGGTGATTCGAACGGTCGCAGAAGAAGTCCCATGGAAGCCGGAGTTCCGAGAGGTCGAACTTGAGTGCCGGCTTGACGGCCTGGTCCACCAAGAGGAAGCCGATGTTGGTGTCATTTGTTGCGTTGTAGCCGTCGTGGGTGTCCGGAGAACCCAGATCGATCGTCCATATCCCGGGGGAATCCTCGCTCCAGCCGGAAGCTTTGTTGAGCAGCTTGTACATCGTCAGCGTGGGCTTGGCTCCGGTGCCGTATGCACCTACTTCGCATCCTGCCGGCAGGATGAATTCACCGTAGAACGTGTCGCCGCGCCGAAACAGCACGAGTGATCGGTCTTGGGGGAGTGAGTCATTGGCCTTCTGCAAGGTGGCCCAGGCGGACTGTTGGCTCTGTCCGTCATTGCTGTCGTCGCCGGTGCTCGAGATGTAGTACGTCGGTATCGGAACGGCATACCCTCGCGCTTGGCCCGGGTTGCCGGCGAACAGGCCGGCGGCAGCAGCCGCGGTCGTCTGTGCAGTTACCCGAACAAATGTGCGGCGCGAGAGGGGCATTCCCATTGTTCGTGCTCGGTCCGTTCATTAGATGTGAGCGGCAGTGACGACCCAGTTCAATCGCCAAGGCTACCGGAGTGCTGGTTGCGTTTCGGTGTCAGAAGGGGCAGTGCCTGACCGCCTCGAGTCATTTGAGCGTGGTCAGCGGTCCGTTCACGTCCAGCGGCGCGCAGCTGTCCTGGCCAACGGTCGTCGAGCAGAGCGGCGCGGGGATCACCGGCCGGTATCCCGGCGGGGTGCCCCCGTCGTGGGTGATCTGTGTGTAGGTCTGGACGGCGTCGGTCGGAACCCGTCGCAGCGCTGGATTACCGAGTGCGTCAACCGAATACAGGCCGAACCTGGGCCGATAGCTGCCCCATTCGTAGTTGTCGATGAGTGACCAGTAGTTGTAGCCGATGATCGGGATGCCGTCGGCCTTTGCTCGCTGTAGCCAGAACACGGTGTCGCTGAGGTACTGCGACCGGGTCACGCCGTCGGTGCGCGGCTGGCCGTTGTCGGTGACCATGCCGTTCTCGACGACATAGATGGGCAGGCCGGGATACCGCTGGGCATAGTGGCGTGCCACGTAGTAGATGTCCTCGGGCTGCAGCTTGATGAGCCATCCCGCCGCCGTTCCCGGTGCGGTGGCCGGATTGTCTCTGGCCGTTCCCGTGTAGTAGTCGAACCCCAGGTAGTCGAGGGTGTCCTTGACCCGGTCGAAGAACGAATCCCGAACCACCCAGTCCAGGCCCATTCTGTGCAAACCCATGGTGTCGGCTTGGAGGAACTGTGCCACTACATCCGGCGAGATGTAGGCCTCGTTGGTGGTCACCTTGGCCCTCGGGTCGGCATCGTGGGCCGCCCGGTAGACCGCCCGGTGCGCTTCAGCGGCGCGGTCGAGGAATGTGCCGAACTGGTCAGGTTTGATGGCGCCGGTGCGCACTTCCATCGCGCCGAAGGCCAGTGGCTCGTTGATGCTCACCCACAGCACGCCCTGCCCCGCATAGCGTTTGGTGATCGCCTTGGCGAAGTCCGCGAACGCGGCGACATTGTTGAGGAAGCCGCCGCGGTCGGCGATCCAGCCGGGGTAGACCCAGTGCATCAGCGTGATCATCGGCGTCATGCCGTTGGCGAGCAGCGTGGCGACCACGTCGTCGTAGTAGGCCAGTTCTTTTTCGTCCCACTTGCCCGGTTCGGGCATCACCCGCGCCCATTCGACCCCGAAGCGAAAAGTGTTGACGCCCATGGCATGCGCGTTGGCGATGTCCTCCTTGTAGCGGTGCCGGAAGTCGTCGGCCTGCTTGTAGGGGTCCACCGGAAGAGTCCCGGGAGAAGACCCCGGTGCCACCGGCGCGCCGGCTGTCCGATCGACGTATCGGCGCCAATTACTGTCCGGGGCGCTCCCTTCAACCTGGTATCCCGCTGTCGCGGTGCCCCAGTAGAAACTGCGGTCCCAGACCGAATGCCCCGGGTCCGGCTCTTGGCGCGAGAGGCAACCGGCACTGCTCATTGCCATGATGACGACTGCTGCCGACAGCGCCCGGTAGCACTTCATGCCAAACCTGGATTTCCGTGATTGCTTGGGCGAGCAGCTCTGCCTGTTGAGGTCGCCAGTGCGCGAGAAAAGTCTTGTCCTGCATCGATTTCCCTCGGCAACAGTCCTCCCGGCTCAACCCAGCGCCTGAGCAATCAAGGAGGCGAGGTGGTGTCCGCTCACGGTGTAGGCCGCCTGCGTGAAGTGTGTGCCGTCCACCGTCAACGATGGCGGCACCATCCCCGCCGCAACAGCTTCGGTATCGGCGGCGGTGGGCGTAATACCTGTGGCGGCCGGCCCCTCTGACATGAGCCAGCTCCGCAGATCAACGAACCGCGGTCCGTACATCTTCGCCAGGGCATCGTTGGTGCTGGGGATGCTCCCGATTATCAGGTAATGCGAGGTGCCGGACAGAGAAGAGGTCATCGACGCGATGTCGCGAATAATCGCGGCCGGCTGCGATGGATTGTTGGCACCAGCCCAGATGATTGCAAAGCAGCCCCGGTAGTCAACGCCATCGTCACCGGCAAACAGGGAACCCGGCGCGACTGGAACGGCACTGTCCGCGGGATCGTCAGGCGTGAACGAGAAGTCGTCGACAGCTGGGGCCAGCATGTGCTGCAACGTTCCCGGTACGCCGGCTAGCGTGCCGTGCATTTTCAGCGCCCCGGCCTTCGCGTACTGGCTCCAACCATCGGTGGGACGGATTGCTTCTACGTGGATCGGCGAGGCCGATCGTGCGGGTATTTGGTTGCCGATCAAGGTTATTCGGGGCCTCAGGCCGCCTTGTCGAACGGCGATCTCAGCTGATCCGAGCGAGGGGAGGCCGAAATTCTTGGTCGGCAGACCCAGATCTTGGCCGATCGTTGCGACCATGGTGGGGTTTGCCTGTTGCCACGCAGTATCGATCCGGGTCAAACCGTAAGTCAGTGAATCGCCCCAGGCCACGAGTTGGTTCGGAGGGCAAGCCGAACCGCCTGGTTCTGGTTTACCGACCGCGGCGCAGCAGGTGACCGTCAGTACGAAGCACATGGCACTGGCGAGTGCAGCGAGATGACGCATCGACTTCACGTGCTCGGCCTAGCTGGGACTGCTCGAAGGTGAGAACTCCACAATCTTCTCTGCACAGGCCGCACCGGTGCAGAGTCTCGCGAAATCCCATGACGTGTAGCCGTGGCTGACTCCCTTGGTGCGGCCGCGAGCGAATAGGCGCTGCGTCGTGGGAGCGATTATAGCTACAGGCGTCAATAACTGCTCGGTCGATCCGTGAGCCAGTGGTGCAGCTGAGGCGAGCCTGCGGCAACCGGCAGTGGGCGGCCTGTGGCAAGGGAGCCACCTGGAACTGAGGGGTGTGCATGGCGAGATCGCGCGCACACCCCTCAGATTCGTTACGTCAGTCCGTTGCCTCGGGCCCGGCTTCGCCGGAAGCCTCCCCGGCAGGTGCCTCTGCCGCCGGTGCCTCAGCCGGCGCCTCAGCCACGGCCTCAACCGCAACCTCCGGCGCATCCGACGGCGGCAGTTGCGACGCCAGGTGCCCGGCGAGTTCGCCGAGGGTCGGGTAGTCGAAGATCGCCGTCGGGCTGATGTCGAACTTGCCACCGAACTGACCGAACAAGCGGTTACGGAGCTCGACCGCCATCAGCGAGTCGGTGCCCAGATCGAGGAACCGGCTCGTGGCCGCGGGCGGCTGTGCCAGGCGCAGGAAGCCCTGCACCTCCTTCTGCAGGAACTCGGTGATGAACCCGGCGCGCTGGGCGTCCGGAATCTCCTGCAGCTGCCGCAGCAGCTCGCTGTCGCCGGTGGCTGCCGCATCGCTGGTCGGCAACACCTGGTCGAGCAGCGGCGGACGGATGCCGCCGAGCATCTTGGCGGCCCGCTGCCAGTTGGCCTTGAGGACCGTCGCCTGCGCGGCGCCGTGCCGGATCACCTCGCCGAGAGCGGCCAGCGCCGCCGACGGCTCGAGCGGCATCATGCCCTGCGCACTCAGGTTCGCGGTGGCTGCCTGCGAGCTGGCCATGCCGCCTCGGCCCCACGGACCGAAGTTGACGGCCGTCGCCGGCAGGCCGAGGGCCCGACGGTGCGCGACGAGGCCGTCGAGCAGCGCGTTGGCCGTGGCGTAGTTGGCCTGTGCCGGTGAACCCAGTACCGCCGACGCCGACGAGTAGACGATGAAGAAGTCCAGATCGTCGTCCTGCGTCAGCTTGTGCAGGTGCAGCGCGCCGAAGGCCTTGGGGCCCAGGGTCTTCCGGAAGCGCTCCAGATCCTGCTGGGGCAGCAGCGCGTCGTCGAGCACACCCGCCAGGTGGGCCACGCCGGCCAGCGGCGGCAGTTCCGTGCGGATCCGGTCGAGCAACGCCGCAACCGAGGACTCGTCACCGACGTCGCCGGAGAAGACGTGCACCCGGCAGTGGAAGCGCTCCATCATGGCGTCGATCGCGCGCTGCGCGTCGGCATCCGGCTCGCGCCGACTGGTCAGCACGATGTCGCCGGCACCCAGCTGGGCCAGGTACGCCGCCGTGTGCAGACCCAGCGCTCCGAGGCCACCGGTGACCAGGTAGGTCCGATCCCCATGCGGCTGCAGCGGTTTCGGCATCTGCACCACGATCTTGCCGATGTGCCGCGCCTGCTGCATCCGGCGGAACGCGGTCTTGGCCTCGGTCAACGGGTAGACCTCGGCCGGCACCGGCGTCCACTCACCCTTGGCCAGTCCGTCGGCCACCTCTTCCATGAGGCGCTGGATGTGCGCCGGATCGGTCATCATCGTCACGTCCAGCGCGACGATCTCGTAGTTGATGTCCGGCCGTGCCTCTGCCATGCGCTCAGGGGTCCAGATGTCGCGCTTGGCGATCTCGGCGAACCGGCCACCCTGGGCGGTCGCCCGCACCGTGGCCTCGACGAAGCCCTCGTTGGTCAGGCTGTTGAGCACCACGTCCACACCCTCGCCGTTGGTGTCGGCGAGAATCTGGTCCGCGAAATCGGTTGTGCGCGAGTCGTAGACGTACTCCACACCCATCTTGCGCAGCGTCGCGCGCTTGTAGGTGCTGGCGGTGGCGAAGACGACCGCGCCCTTCTGGCGCGCCATCTGCACCGCCGCCAACCCGACACCACCACTGGCGGCGTGGATCAGCACGCGGTCGCCCGGCTTGAGCTGCGCCCAGTCGAACGCCAGCCGGACCGTGAGCGCAGCTGCGGGCAGCGTCGCCGCGTCGACCGGGTTGATGCCCTCGGGGACGACGGCGAGCAACTGCTCCGGCACGTTGAGCCGGCTGGAGAAGGCGCCCTGCATGGAGCCGAAGACGCGCTGCCCGACCTCGAATCGGGTGACCTCCGAACCCAATTCGGTGATGACACCGCACAGGTCGCCACCGATGGGCCCCGGATCGCCCGGGTAGAGCCCGAGCACGTTGAGCACGTCGCGGAAGTTGAGGCCGGCGGCCTCGATGCGGACCTGCACCTCGTGCGGCGCCGGCGGCGTCACGTCCTTCTCGGTCAGCCGCAGGTTGTCGATCGCACCGCGCTCGGTCGGAGCCAGCACGTAGTCGTCGGACCGCGGCATCGGCAGGTGGCCGCTGCGCGCCCAGTGCATCAGCCGTGGCACGAGGAACTTGCCTTGCCGCAGCGCGAATTCCGACTCGGTCGCCGGAGTGCCCAGGATGCCGGTCAGCCAGTTGGTGGCGTTGTCGTCGGCGCCGTCGAGGTCGACGAGCTTCAGACGCAGCGTCGGCTGCTCGTTGATGACGGTGCGTCCCAAGCCCCACAGCGCGGCCTGTACGGGGTCGACGGGCTCACCGGGCTCGGTGGCCACGGCACGCTCGGTGACGATCCAGAGGCCGCCCGTGAGGTTCAGCTTCTCCTCGGCGAGAGCGGTCTGCATCGCGCTGAGTACGGTGCCGACCTCGGTCTCCAGGCGAGCCGCGACGTCGGCGTCCTCGTACCCCGAAGCGCGCCAGACGATTCCGGTGACGGGCGCGCCGCTCTCGGCGGCCGTCGTGATCGCCTGCTGCCAGGCCGCGGCGTCCAGCGTCTGGTCGAGCTTGACGGCACCGGACAGGCCGGCGGCCAGCTCGTCGAAGCCGGCGACGAGCCAGGTGCCCGCGGTCTTGGCTTCGGCGTCGTCCGCGGCGACCGGCGTCGCACCCTCCTGCCAGCCCAGCGTGTAGAGCAGGCGGGTGGTGTCGCCGCCGAGCCCGCGCAGCAGCGCCTCACGTGGCGCCCGTTTCACGGTGAACTCGGTGATGCCGCCGAGCCGCTTGCCATCGCGATCGAGGAAGTCGATGTCGAAGACCTGAGTCTCGTTGGTCAGCTCACTGGTGTGCCAGCGGGCCCGGGCGTAGAAGCGCCGTGGCATCTTCTCGCGCAATTCGACCTGGCCGTACCGCAGCGGCAGGAACAGGTCGTGCATGCCGTGTTCGGCGGCCAGCAGCGCGGGGAAGGCCGGGAAGGCCACACCGGTGCAGAGGTCCAGTAGGACGGGGTGGATGGGCTCGCTGCTGAGGTGCTCGGCGAGCTCGTCGCCAACGGATACATCGCCGATGGCCATGCCGTCGCGGACCCACAGCGACTTGAGCGACGTGGACCACGTTGGGCCCCATGCCAATTCCATGTCGTTGAAGGTCTCGAACAGCTGCTGGGGACGCAGCCGCTCCATGCGCTCGACGACGTCCTCCATCGAGCCGGCGACGTTGTCGGACGCGTCGGCCTCGTCGGCGCCGGCCAGCAGGGTGCCGTCGGCGTTCAGTGACCACTCGGCTTCCCGTACGCCGTTCGGGCGGCTGTGGACCTGGAACTTCCAGCCTTCGCCGCCCTCGAGGGCGCGGATGGTCAGCTGGGTCTCACGAGACGCCTTGTCGGGCAGGATGATCGGCTCGTAGAAGAAGACTTCCTTCACTCGCGCCGGTGCGCCGACCGAGGCCAGCGCCATGGCTGCGTACGTCGCACCCGGCACCACGACGGTGCCGTAGATGACGTGGTGCGACAGCCACGGCTGCGTCTTGACCGACAGCACATTGCTATAGATCGTGTCGCCGGTGGCCAGATCCTTGGCGCTGCCCAGGATTCCGGACGTGGCGGCGGACCCGCCGGAGCTCATGCCCACGACGTTCGCGGTCTTGGGCCAGAAGCGGCGCCGCTGGAACGGATACGTGGGCAGCTCGACGCGGTGTCCGCGGTTCTTGACCGAGAAGTCCGGCCGGTGTCCGCAGATGTACGTCGTGGCAAGCGCTTCGGTGATCTGACGCTGGGCGTTGGCGCCCTTGCGCAGGGACACGATGGCGCGCGGGGTCTCGGCGCCCTCGGGCCAGCACTGCAGCGCGGCTGCGGTGAGGATCGGCTGGGGGCCGATCTCCATCAGCACCGAGCAACCCAGCGCGGCCACGGTCTTGACGCTCTCGGTGAACTGCACGGGCTGACGTGAATGCCGCCGCCAGTACTGCGCGTTGATGGGCGTCTCGGCGGTGAGGACCGCGCCGGTGCGGTTGCAGATCAGCGGCAGGGTCGGCACCGCGAACTGGAACTGCGTTGCGAAAGACTCGAATTCGTCGAGCACCGGGTCCAGCAGCTCCGAATGGAAGGCGTGGCTGGTCTCGAGCCACGTGCAGCGCGTGGCGTCTTCACTGCAGGCGGCGACGATCTGCTCCAGATCCTCACCCGGACCCGACAGCACGGTGTTGCGGCCGTTGTAGGCGCCGACCGACACCCGCGGGAACGCCTCGGCGGCGCGCTCCACGTACTCGGGATCGGCGAACACCGCGACCATGCGGCCACCGGCGGGCAGGCTGCCGAACAGCCGGCCGCGCTCGGCGATCAGGCGGGCGCCGTCCTCCAGGCTGAACACCCCGGCCACACAGGCCGCTGCGTACTGGCCGACGCTGTGGCCCAGCACCGCGTCGGGCTCGATGCCCCACGACTGCCACAAGCGGGCCAGGCCCATCTCGACGGCGAAGATCGCGGGTTGCGCGAACGCGGTGTTGCGCAGGGTCTCTGCCGCTTCCCGGTCGTTGCCGAACATGACCTCCAGCAGCGGGCGCGGCAGCATCGGGTCGACGGCCTGCGCGCAGCGGCGTACGACGTCGGCGAAAACCGGTTCGGTGTCGAACAATTCGCGCGCCATGCCCGGGTACTGGCTGCCCTGGCCGGGGAAGAACCACGCGGTGGTCGGCGGGTCGGCGCATTCGCCCTTGAGGACGCCCGGCCGCAGCTTGTTCGCCACCAGGTCTTCCAGCAGGTTCTTGGCGTCGTGGACGGTGTTCGCGACCACCGCGGCGCGGTGCTCGAAGTGCGAACGTCCCGACCCGGCGGTGAAGCAGACGTCGGCGATCGAGGCGTCGGGGTGCGCTTCGAGCCAGTCGCGGTACCGCTGTGCGAGCGCCGTCAGGCCCTGGGCCGAGCGCGCCGACAGCGGCAGGACGCTGATCGGTTCGGCGGCAGGGGTTTCCGGCGTGGTCTCATCCGTGACGTCGTCATCGGCGGTGACCACCGGCGCCTCTTCCAGCAGCACGTGCGCGTTGGTGCCGGTGAACCCGAAGGAGCTCACACCGGCGCGGCGCGGGCGGCCGTCGGCGTGCCACGGCGTGGGCTTGTCGACCACCTGGACGGGCAGCGAGTCCCACGGGATGTGGGGCGACGGCTTGTTGAAATGCAGGGTCTGCGGGAGCATTTCGTGCTCGAGCGACAACACGACCTTGACCAGGCCGGCGACGCCGGCGGCGGACTCGAGGTGCCCGATGTTGGTCTTGGCGGTGCCCATCAGCAGCGGCCGGTTGGCATCACGGCCGGCGCCGTACGCGGCGGCCGCGGCCTGGACCTCGATCGGGTCGCCGAGCGGGGTGCCGGTGCCGTGCGCCTCGAGGTAGTCGACGTCGCCGCCGCTGAGACCGGCCCGGGCGAGTGCGGTGTTGATGAGTCGTTGCTGCGCACCACCATTGGGGACGGTGAGACCGCTGGACGCGCCGTCCTGGTTGACGGCGGTGCTGCGGATGATCGCGGCGATGCGGTCGCCGTCGCGCTGCGCGTCGCTGAGCCGCTTGAGGACCAGGACACCGCAGCCTTCACCGCGGACGTAGCCGTCGGCGGCGGCGTCGAACGTCTTGCAGCGGCCGTCGGGCGCCAGCATCCGCGCACGGGACGCCGCGACGATGGACGCCGGGCTCAGCAGCACGTTGACGCCACCGGCCAGGGCCATGTCGCAGTCGCCCGCGTGCAGGGCCTGCACGGCCTGGTGAACCGCGACCAGTGACGAGCTGCAGGCGGTGTCGACCGCCATGGCCGGACCTTCCAGGCCCAGCGTGAACGACACGCGACCGGCGATGGCGTTGAGCGCGTTACCGGTGATGAAGTGCGGTTCGAGATTCTCGACCGAGCCGCCCGACAGCAGATGCGAGTACTCGTTGGCGCCGACGCCGATGAACACGCCGGTTCGGCTGCCGCGCAACGCGGCTGGGGCGTAGCCGGCTCGCTCGAGGCCTTCCCAGGCGATCTCGAGCATCAGACGCTGCTGCGGGTCGATCCACACGGCCTCGCGCGGGGAGATGCCGAAGAACTCCGGATCGAAGGTGTCGACGCTGTCGAGGTAGCCACCGGAGCGGGTGTAGATCTTGCCCGGCGTCATGGCGTCGGGGTCGTAGAACTCGTCGACGTCGAAGCGGTCCTCGGGGATCTCGCTGATGGCGTCGACACCCTGTGAAAGCACCTGCCAGAACGCATCCGGATCGGGCGAGCCCGGGAAACGGCACGCCACCGAGACGATGGCGATGGGCTCGTCGGCGGCGGCGAGCGACTTGACCTCGGTGACGGCTTTCGCGCCGGCCTTCTCGCTGAGGTTGAGGATGTCGCTGAGCAGGTAGTCCGCGACGTCGGTGAGGCGCGGGTGGTCCATCGCGAGGGTCGCCGGGAGTTCCTTGCCGACACCCTGTTCCAGGCGACGACGCAGTTCGACGGCCATCAGCGAGTCCATGCCCAGGTCGAAGAACCCGGTCTCCTCGCGGATCTCGGAGGCCTCGATGCGCGTCACCTCGGCGACGGCGTCCCGCAGGTACTCCAAAACCAGCTTCTTGCGCTGCTGCACCGGCGCGGCGATGAGCTGCTCGACCAGTCGGGTGTTCCCGGACGCGCCGACGGCGCCGGCGGTCGCGGATTCGGGCACCTCGCGGGCGACCTCGGCGAGCAGGGCCCGGGACCCGGCCTGCGAGTAGATGGGCAGGAACTTGGCCCAATCCATGCGCGCGACAACGGCTTCCGCGGGGTTGCCGCCGGCCACCATGACGTCCGCCATGCCGGTGAGGGCGTCGGCGGGGGACAGGGTGCGGACGCCGCGGCGCTCCAGCTGGGCGCGGGCATCGGGGTCGGCCATACCGGCGGCGTGGCCGTTCCCGCCCGCCCCCCAAGGGCCGAAGTTGACGCTCATGCCGGGCACACCCTGCTCTCGCAGGCGCCAGGTCAGGCCGTCCAGGAACGCGTTGGCGGCGCTGTAGGCGGTCTGGCCGTAGCTGCCCCACACCGCCGAGATCGACGAGGTCGACAGGAAGAAGTCGAGCTTCAGGTCGGTGACCGCTTCACTGAGATACCAAGCGCCCCACACCTTTCCGGAGAAGACGCGCTCCAGTTCGGCGTCTTCCAGAGTGGCCAGCGGGGTGGTGCTGTTCTCACCGGCGGCATGCACCACACCCGCCAGCGGCGGCAGTTCGGCGCGCAGGGTCGACATCAGGCGGGCGACGTCATGCGGATTGGCGACATCGGCGGTGACGACGCGGGTCTGGCAGCCGTACTGCTCGCGCAGCGCGTCAATGCGCTGCTGCGCTGCCTCACTCGGTGCGCGCCGACTGGTCAGCACCAGGTTCCGGGCGCCGTGCGCGGCCAGGTAACCCGCGATCTCCAGGCCGAGCGAACCGAGGCCACCGGTCACCAGATACATTGCGTCAGCGCGCAATTCCAGCTGTGTGGGGTTCGGCTGCCCGGTACGACGGACCAGCCGCGGCACGTGCACACCCTCGGCGCGCAGCGCGATCTGGTCTTCGCCACGCGGCGCGGCGATCACGTGGGTGAGCAACCGCGACCATTCGTCGGTGCTGCCCTCGGCCAGGTCGGCCAGACCGCCCCACACCTGGGGATACTCCAGCGCCGCCGAGCGGCCGAAGCCCCACAGGCCGGTCTGCTCCGGTGCGACGGTGTCGGTGTCGGTAACGCGTTGTGCGCCACGGGTGACCACCCAGATGGGCGCCCGCAGCTCGGCGGCGGCCGCCGCGCGGAACAGGCGCTGCGTGCCGCTGAGGACGCGGTGCTGCACCCGCAGCAAGGCCTGCATGGAAGCGCGGTCGGCGTCGAGTCCGGCGACGTGCAGGATGCGCAGCGCCGGCTCCTCCTCGACAGCCGCGCGCAGGTCGGCTTCCAGCTGCTGCTCGTCGGCGTCGGACCCCGGCAATCCGAGAACGCGGTGCCGGTGGCCGGCCCGGGTCAGGGCCTCGGTCAGCGGCGCGAGCACGGCCGCATCGTCACCGATGAGGACCCACGCGGAGCCTTCCCCGGCTTCCGCGGAGGCCGCCGCGGTCGACTTCTCCCAGCGGATTTCGTACCGGGCATCCGAGACGGATTGCGCGGTGCGCTGCCGGTTGTGCTGGGCCGCAAGCTTGTTCAGCACCGCGGTGGTCGACTCGTCGATGCCGCCGAGCAAGGTGGCGAGCTCGTCGATGCGACCGTCTTCGAGCAGGCGGACGGCCTCGGTGGTCGCCCCGCCACCCATGTGCGCCGTGGCAGTCGGGGTGACGCGCTCGTCGCGGAACCAGTAGGCCTTGCGTTGGAAGGGGTAGGTCGGCAGGTCGACCTTGTGCGCCGAGCCGGGCCGGACGGCGGCGAAGTCCGGCAGGTGGCCGGCGGTGTAGGTGGTGGCCAGCGCCTCGGTGATCTGCCGGTGGTCAGCGCCCTTGCGGCGCAACGACGCAATGGCCCGCGGTGCGGTCGCCGGGTCGGGCCAGGCGCGCAGGGCCGCGGCAGTCAGGATCGGCTGCGGGCCGACCTCGAGCAGCACCGCGCAACCGAGCTTCGCGAGGGTCTCGACACCTTTGGAGAACTCGACGGGCTGGCGTGCGTGCCGGCGCCAGTACTGGCCGTCGAGCTTCGCGGTGCGGCCCAGGGTGTCGCCGGTCCGGTTGCACACCAGGATGCGCTGCGGCGCGTTGAACGTGAATTGGTTTGCGTACGACTCGAATTCGTCGAGCGCCGGGTCCAGCAGCGCCGAGTGGAAGGCGTGGCTGGTCTCCAGCCAGTCGCAGCGGATGCCGTCACCGGTCAGCCCGGCGACAGCGCGTTCCAGGTCGGCGCCCGGACCGGACAGCACGGTGTTGGCGCCGTTGTATGCGGCGACCGAGAGGCTTGGGTATTCGTCGGTCAGCCGCTCGACGCGCTCGGGCGCGGCGAAGATCGCCGCCATCCGGCCGCCCGCGGGCAGGTTCCCGAAGAGGCGTCCGCGCTCGGCGAGCAGGCGCATGCCGTCTTCGAGGCTGAACACCCCGGCGACGCAGGCCGCGGTGTACTGGCCGACGCTGTGGCCGAGCACGACGTCGGGCTCGAAACCCCACGACTGCCACAGCCGCGCCAGGCCCATCTCGACGGCGAAGATCGCCGGCTGGGCGTAGCTGGTGAGGCGCAACGTCTCATCCGGACCTTCGAAAATGACGTCCAGCAACGGCTTTTCGAGCACATCGGCGACCGCGGCCGCGCACTGCTTCACGGTCTCGGCGAACACCGGCTCGGTCTCGAACAGCTCCTTGGCCATGCCGGCGAACTGGCTGCCCTGACCGGGGAACAGCCAGGCGGTCTTCGGCTTGTCCGCGGACGTGCCGCGCACCAGGCCCGGTGCCGGACGGTCGTCGGCCAGCGCGCCGAGCAATTCGCGCGCGGAATCCAGGGAATTCACCACGAGCGCGGCCCGGTGCTCGAAGTGGGCGCGGCCCGCACCCGCCGTGATGCAGACGTCCGAAAGGGTGGCCTCGGGGTGCGCGGCCAGCCAGCCGCGGTAGTCCTCGGCGGACTGCAGCAGCGCGGCCGGGGTCCGGGCCGACAGCGGCAGCACCATGAAGCGCCGGTCATCGGGCTCCTCGGCCGGCGTCTCCGCGGGAGCGACGGCAGGCGCTTCCTCAAGCAGCACATGGGCATTGGTGCCGGAGAAGCCGAACGAGCTGATGCCCGCGACGCGCGGCCGGTCGCCCCGTTCCCACGTGGTGGCCTCGTCGACGACTTTCACGGGGATGCGGTCCCACGGGATGTGCGGCGACGGGTTCTTGAAGTGCAGGTGCTTCGGCAGTTCCTGATGCTCGAGCGACAGGATGACCTTGATGATCCCGGCGACGCCGGCGGCGGCCTCGAGGTGGCCGATGTTGGTCTTCACCGAGCCGATCAGCAGCGGATCGGTCGCATCGCGTCCGGTGCCGTACGCCGCGGCCGCGGCCTGCACCTCGATGGGGTCACCCAGCGACGTGCCGGTGCCGTGCGCTTCCAGGTACCCGACGTCACCCGGCGTCAGGCCCGCACGCTCCAGCGCTTCGGCGATAACGCGTTGCTGCGCAACACCATTGGGGACCGTCAGGCCACCGGAGGCGCCGTCCTGGTTGATGGCGCTGCCGCGGATGACGGCCCGGATCCGGTCGCCGTCGCGCACCGCGTCCTCCAGTCGCTTCACGACGATGACGCCACAGCCCTCGCCGCGCACGTAACCGTCGGCGGAGGCGTCGAACGTCTTGCACTTGCCGTCCGGGGCCAGCATGCGCGACTGCGAGAAGGTGATCATGGTCGCCGGGCTCAGGATGACGTTGGCGCCACCGGCCAGCGCGAGATCGCACTCACCGAGCTGCAGCGCCTGGCAGGCCTGGTGGACGGCCACCAGCGACGAACTGCAGGCGGTGTCGACGGTGACGGCCGGACCCTGCAGGCCCAGCCGGTAGCTGATGCGGCCGGCTGCCGCGGCGCCTGAGGTACCGATGGCCATGTAGGCCTCGATCTCCGGGTAGGTCAGCTCGCCCGAGGCCATGCCCAGGTAGTCGTGCGTTGCCAGACCGATGAACACGCCCGTCTGCGTGTTGGCCAGGGCGGACGGCGCCGTGCCTGAGTGTTCGACGGCGCGCCACGCCATCTCCAGCAGCAACCGCTGCTGCGGGTCCATCATCTTGGCTTCGCGGGTGGACACCCCGAAGAAGGGAGCGTCGAACCCGACGGCGTCATCGAGGAAGCCGGCGCGGCGCGTGATGATCTTGCCGCGGGCGTCCGGGTCGGCATCGAAGAACTCGTCGACGTCCCACCGGTCTTGTGGCACCTCGGATACGGCGTCCCGGCCTTCGCGCAGCATCTCCCAGAAGGATTCGGCGTCGGTGGCTCCGGGGAAGCGGGCGGCGTACCCGACGATCGCGAAGCTGGACGTTTCCGGACCTTCGATCGTTGCCATGAAAAAGCTGTCCTCCGCGTTTTGCCGGTGACGTCCGATCCCGCGCAGGAGACCGTGTTCAGCGCCAGATTTAATGTGCGAACGGCCGGCCTTGTCGGGTGCCCAGCAGACCCACCGAACGGCGTCGGCCAGTTGATCTTCCGAACGGCCACGGCCAGCTCATCTTCTGCGGGCCAGTATTACATGTAGGTTGCTGAAGCACGAGGATTATGCGCAGCGGTGCTGATTGGTCATCGACGACCGCCCCACCAGGCGTAACGGCGCCGGCAAAGGTTGCCGGGGTATGTTGATGACGCCATCAGCGTTGCCGGGCCTCAGTGTGTCCAGACCTGGGAGGAAAGTAATTGCGAATCGGGAAAATCACGATCGGAAAGATCGATGATTGGACGCCGATCCCAGGTGTTCTGACCTCTTGGCACCCGACCGAGACGGCTCGTGAAGTGGCCCGGCAGGCACCTGTGAGTTCGGTGCCGGTCAGCTACATGCAGGGCCAGCACATCCGGGGCGTCGTCGAGCGCACCGGCTCGGGCCTGGAGTACTCCCGGCAGATCATCGCGACGTGCGAAGTTCCTGGTCAGTGCGATATCGCGGCCATGAACGAGGCGCTCAACTCGTATCTGCGCAGGCACGACACCTACCGCAGCTGGTTCGAGTACACCGACGACGGGGCGAGCGGAGCGACGGGAAATGGGTTCGCCGAGATCCGTCGTCGTACCATCAGCAATCCCGAAGACCTCGAATTCGAGCCTGTCAACCACGGCGAGCTGGCGGTCGAGGACGTCCGCAAGCACCTCGTGGACATCCCGACGCCGCTCGAGTGGGGCTGCTTCTCCTTCGGCATCGTCCAGAGCGAAGACAGCTTCAACTTCTACGCGGCCATCGACCACGTCCACGGCGACGCCGCGCTCATCGGCATCACCATGCTGGAGGCTCATGGCCGGTACACAGCATTGACAACAGGGGGCTCAGCGTTTGCTCTGCCCGACGCCGGAAGCTTCGACGAATGGTGCGTCCAGGAGCACGAGCGGACCTCGGCGCTGACCGTCGATTCGCCCGAGGTTCAGGCCTGGATCGAGTTTGCTGAGAACAACAACAACAGCATGCCGGAATTCCCGTTGCCTCTGGGCAACGCGATGGAGCCGTCGGTTGGCGACATGGTCGGCGAATCGCTCTTGGACCCGGAGCAGACGGCGCGGTTCGAAGCTGCCTGTGAGGCGGCGGGCGCGCGCTTCGTCGGTGGCCTGTTCGCTTGCATGGCGCAGGTTGAGCACGAATTGACCGGTGCGGCAACGTATTACGGCCTCACGCCGCGCGACACCCGGCGTACCTCGGACAACTTCATGACGCAGGGCTGGTTCACCGGCCTGGTGCCCATCACCGTGCCGATCGCCGCGGCGACGTTCAATGAAGCCGCGTGGGCGGCGCAGGAGTCGTTCGACGGCAACCTCAACATGGCGCGGGTTCCGTACTACCGCGTCCTGGAGCTCGCGCCTTGGCTGGACTGGCCGCGGCCCAACTTCCCGGTGTCGAACTTCCTGCACGGCGGTGCGGCGCCGCTCAACACCATCCTCGCGGCCACCGAGATGGGGTACGCCAACAACATCGGCATCTACTCCGACGGCCGGTACTCCTACCAGCTGACCATCTACATCTTCCGCTACGAAGGTGGCACGGTCATGGAGGTCATGTACCCCGACAACCCCATCGCCAAGAAGTCCGTCACCCGGTACCTCGAGGCGATGAAGTCGGTCTGCACGCGGATCGCCGACGGCGGGAACTGGTGACCCGTCGGGCGGGCTCGACAAGGGGCCTCCGTTGCGACGGCTAGCCGATTTTGTCGTGCGGTGGCCGTGGGCGGTGATCGGCCTGTGGATCACGCTGGCCGTGGCACTGCCGCTGGCCGTGCCGAGTCTCAACGAGATGGCGCAGAAGCATCCGCTGGCAATGCTGCCCGCCGATGCGCCGTCGAACGTTGCCGCCCGGCACATGACCGAGGCGTTCAAGGAACCCGGCACCGACGACCTCCTGCTCGTCGTGCTCATCAACGACCGCGGCCTCGACCGCAATGACGAAGCCACCTACCGCAAGCTGGTGGACGCCCTGCGCGAAGACCAGCACGACGTCGTCATGATGCAGGACTTCATCAGCACGCCGCCCCTGCGCAACTTCATGACCAGCAAGGACAAGAAGGCCTGGGTGTTGCCGGTCGGCCTGGCCGGTGCGCTGGGCACGCCGCAGTCGTACGCCGCCTACAACCGCGTGGCCGACATCGTCCGGCACAGCACCGCCGGCAGCCCGCTCAAGATCCATCTGTCCGGACCCGCGGCCACCGTCGCCGACCTCACCGTCGCCGGCGAGAAAGACCGGATGCCCATCGAGATCGCCATCGCAGTCCTCGTGCTCCTGGTCCTGCTGATCGTCTACCGCAATCCGGTGACCATGATGCTGCCGCTCGCCGGGATCGGCATGTCGCTGGTGATCGCGCAGGCGACGGTCGCCGGGCTGTCCCAGCTGACCGGGCTGGGCGTGTCGAACCAGGCCATAATCCTGTTGAGCGCCATGATCTTCGGTGCCGGCACCGACTACGCGGTGTTCCTGATCAGCCGGTACCACGACTATGTGCGGCAGGGCCTGGAATCCACGGATGCCGTCCGGCGGGCATTGGGTTCCGTCGGCAAGGTCATCACCGCGTCGGCCGCGACCGTCGGCGTCACCTTCCTCGGCATCAGCTTCGCCAAGATGGGCGTCTTCTCCACCGTCGGTGTCTCGTCGGCCATCGGCATCCTCGTGGCCTTCCTCGCCGCGATCACGCTGCTGCCGGCGATCATCACGCTCGTCGGGCCGAAGGGCTGGATCAAGCCGCGCAACGAGATCACCGCACAGCTGTGGCGCCGGTCCGGCGCGCGCATCGTGCGCCGGCCGCGGCTGCACCTGGTGGCCAGCCTGCTGGTGCTGCTCCTGCTGGCCAGCGCCGCGGTCTTCGCGAAGTTCAACTACGACGACCGCAAGGCTGTCGCCGCATCGGCGCCGAGCTCCATCGGGTACGCCGCGCTCGAGAGCCACTTCAACGTCAACCAGTCCGTGCCGTCGTACGTCCTCGTCCAGTCGCCGCGCGACCTGCGCTCCCCGCAAGCTCTCGCCGACCTCGAGCAGATGGCATCGCGCATCAGCCAACTGCCGGACGTCGCCATGGTCAGCGGCATCACCCGTCCCCTCGGCGAGGTGCCGCCCGAGTTCCGGGCCACCTTCCAGGCGGGCCTGGTCGGCGACCGGCTGACCGAGGGCGCCGGAATGATCGGCGAGCGCACGGGCGATATCAACCGGCTCGCAAAGGGTGCCGACACCCTCGCGACCAACCTCGCCGACGTGCGCGGCCAGGTCGGCCAGATCGCCACGCAACTGCAGACGACGCTGGATGCTTTCACCGCGATCCGCAGCCAGTACGGCGGCAACAAGCTGGTGCAGAACGTGGAAGTCGCGGCCAAGCTCGTCAACAGTGTCAGCAAGCTGGGCAACACGCTCGGGCTGAATTACACGGCGGCCAAAGACATGTTCGGCTGGGTGGGCCCGGTGCTTGCGGCGCTGCAGAACAACGCGGTGTGCGACCTCGACGTGTCCTGCGCCGAAACCCGCGGCCATTTCCAGCGGCTCGAACAAGCGCGCCAGGACGGCACCATCGACGAGATCAACAAGCTCGCCGGGCAGTTGCAGACCATGCAGGATCAGAAGACGCTCAACGCGTCGGTGCAGCAACTCCAGAGCGCGATGACCAACCTGACCAAGGTGATGCGCAGCATGGGGATGGACAGCCCCGCCGGCGCGCAGGCCAATCTGACCAAGCTGCGCCAGGGCGCCGACCGTTCGGCGACCGGCAGCCGGGAGGTCGCCAACGGCGTCGACGAGGTCGTCGAGCAGATCAAGCTGATGCGTTCGGGCCTCGACCAGGCCGGGGCCTTCCTGCTGTCGATGAAACAGAACGCGGCCGGCCCGACGCAGGCGGGCTTCAACATCCCGCCCGAGGTACTGCAGCTCGAAGCCTTCAAGTCGGCGTCCAAGATGTTCATCTCGCCCGACGGGCACTCGGTGCGGTACCTCGTGCTCACCAAACTCGACCCGTTCAGCTCCGCCGCCATGGATCAGGTCAACACCATCCGCGACACCGCCCGCGGCGCCCAGCCCAACACGTCGCTGTCGGACGCCACGGTATCGATGGGCGGATATCCGGTGGCGCTCAAGGACACTCGCGACTACTACCAGAACGACATCCGGTTCATCATCATCGTCACCGTCGCGGTGGTGCTGCTGATCCTGATGCTGTTGCTGCGGTCGCTGATCGCGCCGCTGTATCTGGTTGGCTCCGTGGTGCTTTCGTACTTCGCGGCGCTCGGCATCGGCGTCGTGGTATTCCAGTACCTGTTCCACCAGCCGCTGCACTGGACCGTGCCACCACTGGCATTCGTGGTGCTGGTCGCGGTCGGCGCCGACTACAACATGCTGTTCGTCTCACGCATGCGTGACGAGTCACCACATGGCATGCGCTACGGCATCATTCGCACGCTGTCGTCGACCGGCGGCGTGATCACCGCGGCCGGCCTGATCTTCGCGGCCTCGATGTGGGGTCTGTTGTTCTCCAGCATCGGTACCGTTATCCAGGGCGGCTTCGTCATCGGCGCCGGCATCCTGCTGGACACCTTCCTGGTGCGGACCATCACCGTGCCCGCCATGGCCACGCTCGTCGGAGACGCGAACTGGTGGCCGTCCCGACCGAAACCGCAAGGGAGCGACGTATGAACAAGCGACTTGCCACCTCGTTGGCGATTGCCACCACGCTGTTGACGGTCGGTGCCTCTGGGCCGCTTGCGGATTGGATCGCGACCGCCGACGAGCCGTGGGCCGGTCCCGGGTCGGGCTCGGGCTCGGGCGAGCCGATCGTCCCCGCCATCCCGCCGATCGGTACGCCCGGCCGCGGGTATGCACTCGGCGGCGCACACGTCATGGGCATCCCGTACGACGAGTACATCCGCCGCACCGGCGCCGACTGGTTCCCGGGCCTCAAGCGCGAGATCGTCGACTATCCCGCCGGCCAGGTGCAGGGCCACGTGCTGAGCTTCATCCCGGGCATCGAAGAACTGCACGAGAAGATGCCCGAGATCGGACTGAACGGCCCCAGCATCGGCGAGTCCGTCGTGATCGGGCAGGACAACGTCGTCAACCGCGTCCGTGAGGGCGGTCCCGGCACCGTGATCGGCCTGTCCGAAGGCGCCATGGTCGTGCACGCCGTGCAGGACCGGCTGGCCTACGACCCGGCGGCGCCGCCACCGAACGAGCTGTCGTTCGCCACCTACGGCGACCCGCTCGCCATCAACCCGTGGACGCAGAGCTTCCTGCGGCAGACGTATCCGGTCGGCAGCACGGTGCCCGCGCTGGACTTCCTGATGCCGCCGGTGGTCGACAGTCAGTACGACACTTACCAATTCATCTCGGCATACGACAGCATCGCCGACTGGCCGGACCGGCCCGACAACCTGATGGCGCTCGCGAACGCGGTCGTCGGCCTCGCCACCGGCCACACCGCGGTGGCGTTCACCAACCCGAAGAACGTGCCGCCGCAGAACATCATCAAGACCGTCAACTCCCGCGGCGCGACGACCACGACGTACATGATCCCCGAGCAGCACCTGCCGCTCGTCGTGCCGTTCAAGTACCTCGGGATGTCCGAAGCGGACATGAATCACCTTGACGCCGTGATGAAACCCATGGTGGATGCGGGATATTCGCGCAATGACGACCCGGCGACCGCACCGGTCACCGTTGATCCCGTCAACGGCTACGACCCCGCTGCCGCCACCGCCCCGGCCACTCAGGCCGCCTTCGGTGGTGCCGCCGACCCGGTGTCACAGCTGATGTCGGGTATCAACTACGTGCTGAGCCACGGGCCGAGCGCGCACTAGGGGTCAGATCCCCACCGCACCCGCGGCGACGAGCACAACACCCACCGCCGCCAGCAGGCCCGCGACTTCGTGGCGCTGGCGGGCGCGAATCCAGTTGTGCAGGTTGCTCATCGCGGTGCGGGTGCGCTGCGGCGCGATCAGGTAGGCCAGCAGCGGGATTTCAACCAACGAGAACGCCACCACGTTGAAGGTCACCAGCGCGCCCATCCGCACACCGGCCTCGAGGTGCGCGGCGGCGATGACGGCCAACGCCGCGAGATAGTCGACCGAGGGCAGCGCGATGCCCAGGCCCGCGACACCGGCGATCCACAGCGACCGGCCGGTGAGCAGCCGGGTCAGCCAGTCCGGGACGGTTCGCTCGCGCCCCTTCGTGACGGCCAGCAGCACCGCGGCCACCAAGGCCAGCACGCCGATCACGATCTGGACCGTCGGCAGGTTGAAATGCGCTGAGGCCCAAGCGGGTAACCGTGACTCGAGGAAGAACAGGACGACCGCGCCGACGGACAGGCCCATCAGGAAACCGCCGCACAGGAATGCTGCCAACTGCAGGTGTGGGCGCGGCCGGTTCAGCATGACGACGGACATGCCGATCCGGAACGGCTCCAGGCTCACCGCGATCGCCATCACCAGCAGGGTGATCCACATGCGGTGCGGTTACGCGTCCAACCGGACGAACTGCCCCTGCCGATATTGCTCGGCGCACGCCGACCGGCGCATCTTGCCGCTCGTGGTGGTCGGGATGGACCCGGCTTCCACCAGCACGACGTCGGCGACCTGTAGTCCGTGCGCCCGCGAAATCGCCGCCACCACATCGTTTTTCAGCCCATCGAGCGCAGCGGCGTCGGCGCGTGACTTGAGCTCGATGATGGTGACCAGCTGGTCGGTGTGGTCATCGGTCACGGCGATCGCCGCCACCCGGCCACGGCTGATCTTCTGCACCGTCGCTTCGATGTCGTCGGAGTAGTGGTTGCGGCCACGCACGATCAGCATGTCCTTGATGCGGCCCACGATGAACAGGTCGCCGTCGGAGATGAAGCCCTGGTCGCCGGTCCGCAGCCAGCCCGTCTCGGGTGTGCCCTCCGGGGCGCCCACCAGCGTCGCGTCGAAAGCGGACCCCGTCTGCTCGGGCTTGCGCCAGTACCCGGCGGACACATTGTCGCCGCGGACCCAGATTTCGCCGACGACGCCGTCGGGGCACACCTGGCAGGTGTCCGCGTCGACGATTTCCAGCAGCGGCGACGGCGCCCGCCCGTACCGCATGAGCGGCGTCCCACCGGGTTTGCGCAACGCGATGCCCTGGGTCAGTTCGTCGGCGGCGAACTCGACGACCTCGGGCGGGCGGCCGTGGGCGCCGCTGGCCACGTAAAGCGTCGCCTCGGCCAGGCCGTACGACGGCACCATCATCTCGGGCCGGAAGCCGACGGCGGCGAAGCGTTCGTCGAACTTGATCAGGGTGGGCGGGTGAATGCGTTCGGCACCGTTGTTGATGCCGATGACGCCGCTCAGATCGAGCTCGCCCATCTCGTCGTCGGTGACGCGCCGGGTCGCGAGGTCGAACGCGAAGTTCGGGGCGGCCGACCACGCAGGGTTGTTCCGGGACAGCGCCTGCAACCAGCGGACGGGACGGGTCAGGAACGCGATGGGGCTCATGAGGTCGGCCTTGTGGCCGGAGAAGACCGGCACCGCGATCCCGAGCACCAGGCCCATGTCGTGATAGAAGGGCAGCCACGAGACGAGCGTCGACCCCGGCGGCAGCTCGCCACCGTGCTGCGACAACAGGTCGGCGAGCAATTGCTCGACGTTCACGCGCAGGTTCTTGTGCGAGATCATCACGCCGGCCGGCAGCCGCGTCGACCCGGAGGTGTACTGCAGGTAGGCGATGTCCGGGCCGGCCGGCACCTCTTCATCGAAGTCCCGGTCCGCGTCCAGATCGAGGGTGTCGACGGCGATCACGGCGACCATCGAGGCACCGTCGTCCACGTTCTGCGCGGCGATGTCGAACGCGGCCGCGGTGGTCAGCACGACCGTCGGTGACGTGTCGGTGATGACGGCGCTCACCCGCTCGTCGTGCGAACCCGGTAGCGGGACCGACAGCGGCACCGCGATGAAACCCGCCTGCATGGCGCCCAGGAACCCGACGATGTAGGCCAGCCCCTGCGGCGCGATGATCAGCGCGCGGTCGCCGGGGACGCCGTGCATGCGGAGCTCGTGCGCCACGTTGAGGGTGCGACGGTACAGCTGGGCCCAGGTCAGGCTCTCGGTGACGCCGTCCCAGTCGTGGTCGTAGTCGGTGAAGGTGTAGGCCACGTCGTCGGGGGTCGCGCCGGCGCGCTCGCGCAGGACGGACAGGATCGACGCATCGGACATGGCGCCAGGTTACTCAACTCACATGTGACCGGTGGTACCTGGTTTGCCGGTCAGGTGCTGCATGCGATGCGCGGTGCTATGACGAGTGTGCAGGTTTGGCCCGCAAAACCGTGAAATCTCAATCCGAACATGCACATTCGTCGTAGCAACGCGGTCCGGATGGTTGTGGAGACCGGCAGCGCCAGGGGGCGACAGCTCCTGCCCTGTGGATAACCACTGGTCGAAGAATCGGATCTGTCGGTGGTCACAGCGATGCTCGCCGCATGAACAGACCGTTTCTCGGCAGCACAGCCCTGGAGACCGGACTGCTGACCAGACGAGAGCTCCGTGCCGGGTACCGCGCCGTCTACCGGGGTGTCTACCTTGCCAACGAGGTGGCGCTGACGGCGAGGCTGCGCGCCGAGGCGGCGTGGTTGTTCGCCGGGCCGGATGCGGTGTTGTGCGGATTGTCAGCGGCGGCCGTCTACGGGACCGAATGGCTCGATGCGGACGCGCCGGCAGAGGTCGTGCGGTCCAACCGGCACTCGCCGGCCGGACTCACGGTGCATTCATATGCGCTCGCTCCCGACGACGTCTGCATGGCCGGCGGCATGCGGGTGACATCTGCGGCGCGGACGGCATTCGACCTGGGCCGGCTCCTACCCGAAAACCAGGCGATACCGACGCTGGATGCATTGTTGAACGTGACCGGCTTGGACCCGGCACACGCGTGGGCGCTGGCCGAAGCCAATCGGGGCATTCGCGGTGTGGATCGACTGCGGATTGCGCTGGGGCAGGCCGACGGCGGTTCAGAGTCTCCGCTGCAGACGCAGACCCGGCTGTTGCTGCGCCGCACGGGCATTCCAGGACTGCGAACGCAGATCCCGTTCTACGACGAGTGGGGACTGGTCTGCACTCGGGCTGCATTGGGTTGGCCGCGGTGGCAGGTAGCCGTCGAGTGTGACGAGGACGCCGATATGCCGGGATATCGCGAATGGGTGCACAGCCACACCGCCGAGCTCGAATCGCGGGGATGGAGCGTCATCTGGGTGACGAAGTCGACGGCGGAGGGTCGAGGAAGCCCCGGACCCGTGGTGCTGCGGGCACAGGAGAAGCTGTGGGCCGCCCAGCGGAGGCGAGCGAGCCGAGTGGTGCGTGTCCCCCGATCGGGGGACGCCGATTTCGTCCGGTCGAGGGCCCGATCAGCGGACTGACCTGGGCCGTCGATTTCGCGAAGGTTGTTTCAACGCCAAACGGCCCCAACCTTCAGGAGACGATATGACCACCACGACCGTGACCACCCGCCCCCGCTTCACCCGCCGTATCGCGGCCGCCGCCGCCCTGGTGGTAGCGCCGGCGCTGGCGTTCGGTCTCTCGCCCGCCGCCCACGCAGAGACGGGCACGCAGCATTTCCAGGGCTGCGACAACGGCAAGGACGACCCGATCTGGGACGGCGTCCGGCCGCCGACCCACTCGCACCCGCTGGAGCACTCGCCCAAGCACCCGGGCGGGAACTTCGACATCCAGTGGCCGGGCAACGACTCGACGCGCGGATGGGCAGTGCATCCGGGTGTGGACATGACGAAGACCCAGGACCTGCTGGTGGTTCCCACCGTCCGTGAGACGGGGATCGAATGCGACAACCTCCTGCGCGGCGACGCCCCGAACTACTTCAAGCACGCCTACGAGTCGGTTCACTTCATGACGGGCGGCCCGGACTGGGCACTCGGGCTCAACTCGGCGGACGGCCGCCGGCTGAACCAGCTGCACATCCACCTGACCCGGCTCTACGGCCCCGCCCGCGAAGACATCGACCGGGCCGTCAAGGCCGGCAAGGTGAGCAACAACGAGCACAAGTGGGTCGATCAGGTCATCGAGGTCACCGGGCACAAGGACGACAAGTTCATCAAGTCCGAGGACAGCAAGCACCAGTACCGGGCCTGGATCACGGACAGTATCGACGCCAACTTCTTCAAGAAGCTGAACGACGACATCGTCACGCCACTGCACAAGCAGGGCAAGCCGGTCGGCATGTCGCACGAGGCGATGCTGATCACGCGCAACCCCGCGGGCAAGGGTTTCGTGGTCCTGGAAAGCGACACGAACAGTGGCATCCACGGTGTCCCCAACATCGAAGGGATTCTGGACAAGAGGTAGGTCCACGTCGAAAAGGCGGCCACCCGAGCGAGTCTCGAGTGGCCGCCGATTCGCGTTCTGGCAGTTACGATCCGACCATGTCGCTGCCCGATGGATCGGTTTTCGCCGGATTCACCGTGGTCCGAAAGCTGGGCGCCGGCGGCATGGGCGAGGTGTATCTGGTCCAGCATCCGCGACTGCCCCGCACCGATGCGCTGAAGGTCCTGCCGGCGTCGTTGTCCGCCGACGCCGAATACCGCCGGCGCTTCGAGCGCGAGGCCGACGCCGCGGCGACGCTGTGGCATCAGCACATCGTCGGAGTGCACGACCGCGGCGAGTACGACGGGCGCCTGTGGATCTCGATGGACTACGTCGACGGTTCCGATGCCGGCAACGTGCTCCGGACGCAGTGCCCCGGCGGCATGCCGAGGGACCAGGTGATCGCGATCGTCACCGCGATCGCCGACGCGCTGGATCATGCGCACAGTCGCGGGCTGCTGCACCGGGACGTCAAACCCGCGAACATCCTGTTGAGCGGACGGGGCCCGGGCCGCGGCCGGGTGATGTTGGCCGATTTCGGGATCGCCCGGCGCGTCGACGATTTCGACGGACTGACGTCGACGAACATGACGCTCGGCACGCCGAACTACGCGGCGCCGGAGCAATTGCTCGGTGAGGCGCTCGACGGCCGCACGGACCAATACGCCTTGGCCGCCACCGCTTTTCAGCTGCTGACCGGCCAGCCTCCGGGTGGCGATTCGACGCCCGTCGTGCTCATCAGCCAACGCGTCAGTGGCGTGGTGCCACGACTGGCCGACGTCCGCCCGGACCTCGCCGACCTGGACCCCGTGCTGGCCATTGCGATGGCCCGCCGGCCCGCTGACCGCTTCCGTTCGTGCGGGGATTTCGCCGCGGCACTGGCGCGCGGTGCGGCGGCGACGCTGCCGCCGGTCGCCGCCGCACCCGCGGTCCCCGGAGTGCCGACAGTCGCAGCCGCGCCGCCGCCCGCACCCATGGGCCTTGTGCGCCAGGCGGATCCGTCGCCGAAGGCACGGTCCGGAATGAGCCCGACGGCCTGGGCGCTGATCGGCGTGGGGATTCTGCTGGTGGTGGCGTTGGTCTTCGTCGGCGTCGTGCTGATGCGCGGGCATGACGCACGCAGCGGCCCAACGACTTCGGCGGAGGCCACGACAACCATGTCCGAGCCGACGGGCGTGACCGTGACGTCGGTCGAGTCCACCGAGCCGGAGCCCCCGACCTCGCTGGTGCCCACCACCGCGCGAATGGTGCTGCCCGACGCCGACACCCGCGGCTTCACCACCTACAACGGCGCCGCCCGGTGCACCGGAGCGGACGAGGCCGCGATGATCCTGCGCACCGCGCAGTCGGCGGTCGTGATCTGCCGCAGCAGCGTCGGGGTGCTGTATTACCTGGGCTATCGAATCTCCGACGGCGCCACGATCCGATTGGGAACCGTGAACGAGTCCGGCGACGGCTTCGTCGCGTTCAACGATCCCGATGCCGCTGAGTACCACGTCTCGTCGTCAGGCCTGGAAATCGTGCAGAACGGCAAGACGCTGGCGTCCGAGCCTGCGGTTGAGTCCGCTCGGTGAGCACCTGACGCGGTGCGCGTATGTCAGGATGGCCGGGTGAAAGGCATCATCCTGGCCGGGGGCGCGGGCACGCGACTACACCCCGTCACCGCCGGGGTGTCCAAGCAGCTGATCCCGGTCTACGACAAGCCGATGATCTACTACCCGCTGTCCACGTTGATGCTGGCGGGGATCACCGACATCCTCGTCATCACGACGCCGCTCGACGCGCCGAGTTTCGAACGGCTGCTCGGCGACGGATCGCAGTACGGCGTCTCGATCAGCTATGCCCAGCAGCCGTCGCCCGATGGGTTGGCGCAGGCCTTCACCATCGGTGCTGACTTCCTCGGCGGTGACAGCGTGGCGCTGGTCCTCGGCGACAACCTGCTGTACGGCCCGGGCCTGGGCACGCAGCTGCAGCGGTTCAACAACGTGGACGGCGGCGCGATCTTCGGCTACTGGGTCGCCGAGCCCTCCGCCTACGGCGTCATCGAATTCGACGATGCCGGGCACGCGGTTTCGCTCGAGGAAAAGCCGGCAGTGCCGAAGAGCAACTACGCCGTGCCGGGGCTGTACTTCTACAGCAACGACGTGGTGTCGATCGCCCGCGAGCTGAAGCCCAGTGCCCGCGGCGAGTACGAGATCACCGACATCAACCGAACGTACTTGGCGCAGAACCGGTTACGCGTACAGGTGCTGCCGCGCGGCACGGCGTGGCTCGACACCGGGACGTTCGATCAGATGACCGACGCCGCCGAATTCGTGCGGACCATCGAGCGTCGCACCGGTCTGAAAATCGGGGTGCCCGAGGAAATCGCCTGGCGGCGTGGCTATCTCAGCGGAGACGAGCTGCGCGAGCGCGCCGAGCCGTTGGTGAAGTCGGGCTACGGCACGTACCTGCTGGACCTGCTGAGCAGGGGGTACTGATGGCGCGGCTGCTGGTCACCGGGGGCGCCGGATTCATCGGCGCCAACTTCGTCCGATACGTCCTGGACCACACCGACCATCACGTCACGGTGCTGGACAAGCTGACCTACGCGGGCAACCGGGAGTCGCTTGCCGGCCTGCCCGAACAGCGGATGACGTTCGTCCTGGGTGACGTGGCCGACGCCGCGCTGGTCGACGAGCTGATGGCGACGACAGACGTCGTGGTGCACTTCGCCGCCGAATCGCACAACGACAACTCGCTGCGCGAACCGGAACCGTTCCTGCACACCAACGTGGTCGGGACGTTCACGCTGCTGGAGTCGGTCCGCAAGCACGGCACCCGGCTGCACCACATCTCGACCGACGAGGTCTACGGCGACCTCGAACTCGACGACCCCGCCAAGTTCACCGAACGCACGGCCTACAACCCGTCGTCGCCCTATTCGTCGACCAAGGCCGGCAGTGATCTGCTGGTCCGGGCGTGGGTGCGCTCGTTCGGCGTGCGCGCCACAATTTCCAACTGCTCCAACAACTATGGGTCCTATCAGCACGTCGAGAAGTTCATTCCACGGCAGATCACCAACGTGCTGTGCGGTATCCGGCCGAAGCTCTACGGCGCGGGCCGCAATGTGCGGGACTGGATCCACGTGGACGACCACTCGTCCGCCGTGCTGACGATCATCGAGAAGGGGCGCCTCGGCGAGACCTACCTGATCGGCGCCAACGGCGAAAAGGACAACAAGACCGTCATCGAGATGATCCTGACGCAGATGGGCCAGCCGGCCGACGACTACGACCACGTGACCGATCGCGCCGGCCACGACCTGCGCTACGCCATCGATTCGACCAAGCTGCGCACCGAACTCGGTTGGCAGCCAACGTATGTCGACTTCGCCGACGGGCTGCGCGCCACCATCGTCTGGTATCGCGACAACGAGGCATGGTGGCGCCCGGTCAAGGACGCCACCGAAGCGCGCTACGCCAGCCAGGGCCAGTGAGTGATGGGCAACCCGTGACCGAATACGGAAAACCGTTGTCCGCCACTGCCACACCGATTCCCGGCCTGACCATCTGGGACCTGCCGGTGCACGGCGACAACCGTGGCTGGTTCAAGGAGAACTGGCAGCGTGAGAAGATGACGGCGCTCGGGCTGCCGGACTTCGGGCCCGTGCAGAACAACATCTCGTTCAACGACGCCGCGGGCACGACCCGCGGCATCCACGCCGAACCGTGGGACAAGTTCGTCTCGGTGGCGACGGGCCGGATCTTCGGCGCCTGGGTCGACCTGCGCGACGGCCCGACGTTCGGGGCGGTGTTCACCGCCGAGCTCGATCCGTCGCGGGCGGTGTTCGTGCCCCGTGGGGTCGGCAACGCGTTCCAGACGCTGGCGCCCGACACTGCGTACGTCTACCTGGTCAACGACCACTATTCGCCTGACGCGCAATATGTTTCGGTGAACCTGGCCGACGAGACGCTGGCCATCGAATGGCCGATTCCGCTTGAGCGCGCCGAGCTCTCGGCCAAGGACCGGACGCATCCCCGGCTGGCGGACATCCAGCCGGTCGCACCGCGAAAGACGTTGGTACTGGGCGCCAATGGCCAAGTCGGCCGGGCCCTGCGCGCTGAATACGGTGATGATCCCAGCGTCGAGTTCGTCACCCGCGACGACGTGGACCTGACCGGCGACCTGGACAGCGCCCGTCGGTGGCAGGACTACGACACCGTGATCAACGCCGCCGCGTACACCGCCGTGGATGCGGCCGAGACCCCGAGTGGGCGAGCCGACGCCTGGGCCGTCAACGTCACCGCCGTTGCGGCGCTGGCCCGTATCGCGACGGTCCGTGGCCTCACACTGGTGCACATCTCCAGCGACTACGTCTTCGACGGAACCTCCGACTCCCCGTACCGGGACGACGACCCGATCGCCCCGCTCGGGGTGTACGGCCAGACCAAGGCGGCCGGCGACCAGATCGTCGCGACGGTGCCGCGGCACTATGTCCTGCGGACGTCGTGGGTTATCGGGGACGGCCGCAACTTCGTCCGGACCATGGCGTCGCTGGCCGAGCGCGGCGTGGACCCGTCCGTGGTCGACGACCAGGTCGGGCGGCTGACGTTCACCTCCGAGCTGGCCCGGGCGATCCGCCACCTGACGACGACCGGTGCGCCGTACGGCACGTACAACGTCACCGGTTCGGGCCCGGCGACGTCATGGGCGGACATCGCCCGCCGGGTATTCGAGCTCACCGGCCACGATCCGGCGCGGGTGACGGGCGTCAGCACAGACGCCTATTTCGCCTCGGCGACCAGCGCGGTGGCCCCTCGCCCGCGCAACAGCGTGCTCGACAACCAGAAGCTGGAATCAACGGGATTCATACCCCGGCCGGTCGAAGACTCGCTGGCGCGCTACCTGAGCCGCTAGCGGCGCATTCCCGCCAAGCGGACGCTTGCTCGGGTGGCTCGGGGAGCGTCATGTGAAGATGGACGGACTATGAGCTCTACAGATCTCAGCCCGGCATCCCTGCGCGCGGCGTTCGGCCACTTCCCGATCGGCGTCGTCGCCATCGCAGCCCACGTCAACGGCGAGAAGGTCGGCCTGGCCGCCAGCACCTTCGTGCCAGTGTCGCTGGAGCCGCCGCTGGTGTCGTTCTGTGTGCAGAACACGTCGACCACCTGGCCGAAGCTCAAGGACCTGCCGGCCCTGGGCATCAGCGTCCTGGGTCAGCAACACGACGCCGCGGCGCGCACCCTGGCCGCCAAGACCGGCGACCGGTTCGCGGGCATGGAAACCGAATTGCGCGACAACGGCGCACTGTTCATCCACGGCACCAGCGTGTGGCTGGAGACGTCGATCGATCAACTGGTCCCCGCCGGCGATCACACCATCGTGGTGCTGGCGATCAGCGACATCGTCATCAACCCCGACGTCGAGCCGATGGTCTTCCACCGCAGCGCATTCCGGCGCTTGGAGGCGTGAGTCAGGGCTTGGCGGCCAATTCCTGCCGATACGCCGCGACCCGCGCCTCGAGTTCAGCGGCGTCGTCAGGCCGCCCTTCCTTGCGGGCCAGTTCGGCGCGCAGGGAGAGTTCGCGGATCGCGGTCCGAATGTCGTTGACGCTGTGCGTTTCTGATTGGCCCATCTGGCTGCCTTTCGTCACGGATTGGCTGCCCTTCCGAGCGTACGCCGAAACATCGCCGTCCCCGGCGGATCGGCAATCTGGCGGAACCGGCTGCTCTCGTGTGGCATGTTCGGGCCAGAGGCGGCAACTTTCCTTGACCGTCAAGGCAAGTTGACGGCCTCAGATCGAACATCTACCAAGGCGGGCGTCACGCCCCGGCACCGCGCGCCCTACCGCCTGAAGAGCTTGTTCCCCAGCCAGACGATCGGGTCGTACTTGCGGTCGGCGACGCGCTCCTTCATCGGGATCAGCGCGTTGTCGGTGATCTTGATGTGCTCGGGGCAGACCTCGGTGCAGCACTTGGTGATGTTGCAGTAGCCCAGGCCGAACTCGTCCTGCGCCATGTCCTTGCGGTCGAGCGTGTCCAGAGGATGCATGTCCAGCTCGGCCACCCGCATCAGGAAGCGCGGCCCGGCGAATGCCTGCTTGTTCTCCTCGTGATCGCGCACCACGTGGCAGGTGTTCTGGCACAGGAAGCACTCGATGCACTTGCGGAACTCCTGCGATCGCTCGACATCTTCCTGCTGCATCCGGTACTCGCCGGGCTTGAGGTCCTTCGGCGGCGCGAAAGACGGGATCTGGCGCGCCTTTTCGTAGTTGAACGACACATCGGTCACCAGGTCGCGCATGATCGGGAACGCCCGCAGCGGCGTGATGGTGACGGTCTCGGCCGGATCGAACGTCGACATCCGCGTCATGCACATCAGCCGGGGACGGCCGTTGACCTCCGCCGAACACGACCCGCACTTGCCGGCCTTGCAGTTCCACCGCACCGCCAGGTCCGGGGCCTGCGTGGCCTGGATGCGGTGGATGATGTCGAGCACCACCTCACCGTCGTTGACCTCGACCTTGAAGTCATCGAGGCCGCCGCCGGTGTCGTCCCCGCGCCAGACCCGCAGATTGGCTTGGTAGCTGTTGCTCATCGCTAGCTCCGTTCCGGATGGGCGGCCAATTCGGCGTCGGTGTAGTACTTCTCCAGCTCGGACAGCTCGAAGCAGGCGAGCAGCTCGGCGGGCATCGGCACCTGCTGTTCCGGGGTGACGGTGACGTCGGGGACGATCGGGTCGCCGCCGCCGGCACTGCACACCAGCAGGATGTTGCGCCAGTCGGCGCTCATCTCCGGGTAGTCGTCGCGGGTGTGGCCGCCGCGACTCTCGGTGCGGGCCAGCGCGGCCTTGGCCACACACTCGCTGACCAGCAGCATGTTCCGCATGTCGACGGCCAGGTGCCATCCCGGGTTGAACTGCCGGTGGCCCTCGACGGTGATGTTGTGCATCCGGCGCTTGAGCTCGTCGAGCTTGAGCAGTGCCTGCTCGATCTCTTCCTTGGTGCGGATGATGCCGACCAGGTCGTTCATCGCCTGTTGCAACTCGGTGTGCAGGGTGTAGGGGTTCTCCGCGCCGACGTGTTCGTCGAACGGCGCCAACGCTTCCCGCGCCGCGGTGGTCAGTGCGTCATCGGAGACCGCCGGCCGTGCGGGCAGCGCCTTCACGTACTGCGCCGCTCCGAGGCCGGCCCGCCGGCCGAACACCAGCAGGTCGCTCAGCGAGTTGCCGCCGAGCCGGTTCGAGCCGTGCATACCGCCCGAGCACTCGCCGGCCGCGAACAGGCCGGGTGTCCGCGCCGCGCCGGTGTCGGGGTCGACCTCGATGCCGCCCATGACGTAGTGACAGGTCGGGCCGACCTCCATCTCGTCCTTGGTGATGTCGACCTCGGCCAGCTCCATGAACTGGTGGTACATCGACGGCAGGCGCTTCTTGATCTCCTCGGTGGGGATGCGCGACGCGATGTCGAGGTAGACGCCGCCGTGCGGGGTGCCGCGACCGGCCTTGACCTCGGAGTTGATGGCGCGCGCCACCTCGTCGCGCGGCAGCAGGTCAGGAGTGCGGCGTGCGGAGTCGTTGTCCTTGAGCCACTGGTCGGCTTCTTCCTCGGTCTCGGCGTACTGGCCCTTGAACACCGAGGGGATGTAGTCGAACATGAAGCGCTTGCCCTCGGAGTTCTTGAGGACTCCGCCGTCGCCGCGCACACCCTCGGTGACGAGGATGCCCTTCACCGACGGCGGCCAGACCATGCCGGTCGGGTGGAACTGGATGAACTCCATGTTGATCAGCGTCGCGCCGGCCCGCAGTGCCAGGGCGTGCCCGTCGCCGGTGTACTCCCAGGAGTTCGACGACACCTTGAACGACTTGCCGATGCCGCCGGTCGCCAGCACCACGGCGGGCGCCTCGAACAGCACGAACCGGCCCGACTCACGCCAGTAGCCGAACGCGCCGGCGATCCGGTCGCCGTCCTTCACCAGCTCGGTGATGGTGCACTCGTGGAAGACCTTGATACGGGCCTCGTAGTCGCCGGTCTCCTTGAAGTCCTCCTGCTGCAGCGAGACGATCTTCTGCTGCATGGTGCGGATGATCTCCAGGCCGGTGCGGTCACCGACATGCGCCAGGCGCGGGTAGGTGTGGCCACCGAAGTTGCGCTGGCTGATCCGGCCGTCCTTGGTGCGGTCGAACAGCGCCCCATAGGTTTCCAGTTCCCACACGCGGTCCGGTGCTTCGCGGGCGTGCAGCTCGGCCATGCGCCAGTTGTTCAGGAACTTGCCGCCGCGCATGGTGTCACCGAAGTGCACCTGCCAGCTGTCCTTGGAGTTCGCGTTGCGCATCGAGGCGGCGCAGCCGCCCTCGGCCATGACGGTGTGGGCCTTGCCGAACAACGACTTACACACCACCGCCACGCGCAGGCCCTGCTCCCGGGCCTCGATGACCGCACGCAACCCCGCCCCGCCGGCTCCGATTACGACGACGTCGTACTCGTGCCGTTCGAGTTCAGCCATGAAATAACTCCAAATTGTTGTGAACAGCGTTGAAAATCAAAAAGTTTCGTTGCCGACAAAACTCATCCGACAAACCTCGGGTCGCTGAACCACCCGGCCGACACCGCCATGACGTAGAAGTCGGTGAACATCAGGGTGCCGAGGGTGATCCACGCGTACAGCTTGTGGCGGGTGTTCAGCTTGCTGACCTGGGTCCAGATCCAGTAGCGCACAGGGTGTTTCGAGAAGTGCTTGAGCCGGCCGCCGGTGACGTGCCGGCAGGAGTGGCAGGACACCGTGTAGACCCACAGCATGATGACGTTGCCCAGCAGGATGATGTTGCCGAGCCCGAAGCCGAAACCGCTGGGCGAGTGGAACGCGACGATGGCGTCGTAGGTGTTGATCACCGAGATGATCACGGCGATGTAGAAGAAGTACCGGTGGGTGTTCTGGATGATCAGCGGGAATCGCGTCTCACCGGTGTACTTGGCGTGCGGTTCGGCGACGGCGCAGGCCGTCGGGGACTGCCACACCGTGCGGTAGTAGGCGCCGCGGTAGTAGTAGCAGGTCAGCCGGAACAGCAGCAGAAACGGCAGGGACAGCGCCGCGAAGGGAATCAGCGACAGCGGTCCGTCGGCCGGCAGAATCTGGGGCCAGAACTCGCTGGCCGCACCGCACTTGACGCTCAGACACGGTGAGTAGAACGGCGTCAGGTAGTGATAGTCCGCGACGTAGAAGTGGTCCCGCTGGAAGGCGCGCACCGTCGCGTAGATGACGAACGCCGCGAAACCCAGGTCGATGAGAATCGGGGATTTGAGCCAGTTATCGGTCCGCAGGGTGCGCTGCGGTATCTGCGCACGCGTGGGGGAGAAGACGCCGTTCCCGGGGCGGTTGGCGGCGGGTGCGCTCACGAAAGCATCCTCGATTTCGGTTGGGGGCAGGGCCTACCTATGAAGTTGTGGGACGGGCCGGTGATGGGCACGACGACCGTCGTGCCCAAGTCGGTCAGCCGCCGACGCCACCGTCGTGGTCGTTCCAGAATTCGCTGGAGTAGTCGTGGTCAGGGATCACGATCTTTTCCTTGGCGTGCTGGGTCTTGATGCCGCGGCTGAATTCCAGCTCTTCGATGTCGATGTCCAGCCGCTCGATGTCGACGGCCAGGCGCTCGGCGTCATTCGCGATGCGGCGGGTGGCGGGGGAGTCCCCGTATTTGGCGGCCAGCGAGCTGACGGACCGACGCAAATTGCCGATCAACTCGTGCAGTTCGGTGAGCTCAGTGGTGGTGGACATCGGGCGACCTCCTTGGGCTGAAGGGTGTCATAAATCACAGTACGACACCGGATGCTAGTCAGATCCGGAGATGAAAGTGAGACAGGTCACGTTTGTGGGGACGGTGTCGGCATGTCGTCGCAGTGGTGGTCGGTACGGTATGACCATGTCCGACGCGGTTCTGGCGCAGCGCGCCGAAGCACTATTGGCCCTGCACCAGCCGGGGAACCCGGTCGTCCTGCCGACTGTGTGGGACGCCTGGTCGGCGAAGCTGGCGGTGTCCGCCGGGTTCGTCGCGCTGACGGTCGGCAGCCACCCGGTCGCCGACTCGGTGGGCAAGCCCGACGGCGAAGGCATGTCGTTCGACGACCTCACCACGCGCGTCAGCCAGATCACCGCGGCAGTCGACGTGCCGGTGTCGGTCGACATCGAATCCGGTTACGGCGAGGCCCCGAGCCGCCTCATCTCCGGCCTGCTGGCCGCGGACGCGGTGGGTCTGAACATCGAGGACACCGTGCACAAGGACGGCGGCCGCATCCGCGACGCCCAGGAGCACGCCGACCTGGTCGGTGAATTGCGCAGGGCGGCAGACGCTTCCGGGGTCCACGTCGTGATCAACGCGCGCACCGACCTGTTCCTGCGCCAGATCGGCGACGAGGCCGACCGGTACGAGCGCGCGGTGCAGCGGCTGAAGCTGTGCGCAGCGGCCGGCGCGGACTCCCTGTACCCGGTGGGCCGCCATGACGACGACACCTATCGCCGCCTGGCCGCCGACCTGCCGTTGCCGATCAACGCCATCGCGATCCCGGAGTCCGACGATCCCGCGTCCTTCGGCCCGTTGGGCGTCGGCCGCATCAGCTTCGGGCCGTTCCTGCAGCGCGCTCTCGGGACGGTGGCCGCCGATATTCTGGCGCGGTGGCAGTGAGCGACCCCGACGGCGCCGAGGAGAACTACGGGTTGTGGTGGGCCGCCGGCGTTGCCGCCGCGATCCTGCTGATCATCCTGATCTACCAGGTGATTCAGACGTCCGACGAGTCCGAGCAGCCGTCCGGTCCCGTCGGTGACTCCACGGTGCTGACGACGTATCCGACCACCACCAAGCGGACGACGACGCGGACCACCACCACGACGACGACCACCACGACCACGACGACAACGACGACGGAAAGCACGTCGGATACGTCGACGACGGACGAGACGACCACGTCCACCAGCACCTACACGCCGTCGAGCACCTCCGGTTACGGGACGACCACCACCACGACGACGATCTACAACCCGTACACCACCCCGACCACCGTCCCGCCCGCCGGCGTCGGCTAGTTCGGCGGACGTCAGCCCAGGTATATGACCGGGGTCACGCACTTCACCGGCGTTTGCCGACTGGTGTGAGAAGAGCGTGACGGTCGATTCACACGCGGCAACACAATTCGCAATATCGCCTCCCTACCTTTTGGGGCATGGACGCGAAGAACCTTGTGGTCGTTGGCCACGGAATGGTCGGGCACCGCCTGGTCGAGGCGCTGCGCTCGCGGGATGCCGCGGGCCAATGGCGCATCACCGTGCTGTCCGAAGAAGCGGACGCCGCGTATGACCGGGTGGGGCTGACGGGTTACACCGAGCACTGGGACCGGTCGAAGCTGGCGTTGCCTGGCAACGGGTATGACGGCGACGGCCTCGTCGACCTCGTGCTGGCCGACAAGGTCGGCGGTATCGACCGCGCCACCAAGACGGTGGTGACCGAGTCGGGTCGCGGCATCGCCTACGACAAGCTGGTGTTGGCCACGGGCTCTTACGCTTTCGTGCCGCCGGTGCCCGGTCACCAGCTCGACGGCTGCTTCGTCTACCGCACCCTGGACGACCTCGACGGCATCCGCGCCGCCATGCAGCGCTCGGCCGAACACGGCAACAACACCGGTGTGGTCATCGGTGGTGGCCTGCTGGGTCTGGAAGCGGCGAATGCGTTGCGCCAGTTCGGCATGCAGGCCCACATCGTCGAGCGGGCGCCCCGTCCGATGAACCAGCAGCTCGACGACGCCGGTGGTGCGCTGCTGGCCCGCATGATCGGCAAGCTGGGCATCTCGGTGCACCTGGACGTCGGCACAGACGCCATCGAGCCGCTCGACGAGGGCGTGCGCGTGCTGCTCAGCGACGGCACGCTGATCGACGCCGGCCTGGTCATCTTCGCCGCCGGTGTGCGTCCGCGCGACGAGCTGGCCCGTGACGCCGGTCTGGACATGGCCGAGCGTGGTGGCGTCCTGACGGACTTGTCCTGCGTGACAAGCGATCCTGACATCTACGCCGTCGGTGAGGTGGCCGCGGTCGAGGGCCGGTGCTACGGCCTGGTCGGTCCCGGTTACACCACCGCCGAGGTGGTCGCCGACCGCCTGCTCGGTGGCGCCGCCGAGTTCCCCGAGGCCGACATGTCGACCAAGCTGAAGCTGCTCGGCGTCGACGTCGCGAGTTTCGGTGACGCGCAGGGCGTTACGCCCGACTGCCTGGAGGTCGTCGTCAACGACCCGGTGAAGGAGACCTACGCCAAGCTGGTGCTGTCCGACGATGCCCAGACCCTGCTGGGTGGCATCCTGGTCGGCGACGCGTCGGCATACGGCGTGCTGCGCCCGATGGTCGGCGAGGCACTGCCCGGTGACCCACTGGCGCTCATCGCCCCGGCCGGATCCGGTGACGGCGCAGGAGCTCTCGGTGTAGGCGCCCTGCCGGACGCTGCGCAGATCTGCTCCTGCAACAACGTCACCAAGGGCGACCTGTGCGGTGCGATCGAAGGAGGTTGCTCCGACGTCGCCGGCCTGAAGGCCTGCACCAAGGCCGGAACCTCCTGTGGCTCCTGCGTTCCGCTGCTCAAACAGCTGCTGGAAGCGCAGGGCGTCGAGCAGTCCAAGGCGCTGTGCGAGCATTTCCCGCAGTCGCGGGCCGAACTCTTCGAGATCATCTCGGCCACCGAGATCCGGAAGTTCTCCGGGCTGATCGAGAAGTTCGGCACCGGAAAGGGTTGCGACATCTGCAAACCCGCCATCGCCTCGATCCTGGCGTCGACCAGCAGTGGCCACATCCTCGACGGCGAGCAGGCCGCGCTGCAGGACTCCAACGACCACTTCCTGGCCAACATCCAGAAGAACGGCAGCTACTCGGTGGTGCCGCGCGTCCCGGGTGGTGACATCACCCCGGAGCAGCTGATCCTGATCGGTGAGATCGCCAGGGACTTCGGGCTTTACACCAAGATCACCGGTGGCCAGCGGATCGACATGTTCGGTGCGCGCGTGGACCAGTTGCCGGAGATCTGGCGGCGTCTGGTCGACGGCGGCATGGAGTCCGGGCAGGCGTACGGCAAGTCGTTGCGCACCGTCAAGAGCTGCGTCGGCAGCGACTGGTGCCGCTACGGGCAACAGGATTCGGTACAGATGGCTATCGATCTGGAGCTGCGTTACCGCGGCCTGCGGTCGCCGCACAAGATCAAGATGGGCGTCTCCGGCTGTGCCCGGGAATGCGCCGAGGCCCGCGGCAAGGACGTCGGCGTCATCGCCACCGAGACCGGCTGGAACCTGTACGTCGGCGGCAACGGCGGCATGACGCCCGCCCACGCGCAGCTGCTGGCCGGTGACCTCGACGACGAGACCCTGGTTCGCTACATCGACCGGTTCCTGATGTTCTACATCCGCACCGCGGACCGGCTGCAGCGCACGGCGCCGTGGGTCGACCAGATGGGCCTGGACCACGTCCGTGACGTCGTGTGCAACGACTCTCTCGGTCTGGCAAGCGAATTCGAAGCCGCCATGGAACGGCACGTCGACGGCTACTCCTGCGAGTGGAAGGGCGTGCTGGACGACAAGGCCAAGCTGACCCAGTTCGTCTCGTTCGTCAACGCGCCTGACGTCGCCGACCCGACCATCGCGTTCACCGAGCGCAACGGCCGCAAGGTGCCGATCGGCATGCCCACCGTCCCGCCCGCCAAGAGCTGATCAGGAGGCCACGATGACTCTCAACGACCTGTCCGAAGTTGCTCAGTACCAAGACCGTTCGGAGTGGACCGCGGTCTGCTCGTACCACCGGCTGGTGCCCGGCCGCGGTGCCGGTGTGCTGCTGCCCGACGGCTCCCAGGCGGCGCTGTTCCGCCTGCATGATGGATCGCTCTACGCCGTCGGCAACATCGACCCGTTCTCCGGCGCTGCGGTGATGTCACGGGGCCTCGTCGGTGACCGGGCCGGCCGGGCCTGCGTGCAGAGCCCCATCAAGAAGCAGGCGTTCGCCCTGGATGACGGTGTCTGCCTTGATGATCCCTCGGTGCGCTTGCCTGTCTACCCCATCCGGGTGTGGGCCGGGCTGGTCGAGATCGGTCCGCTGGGCGTCGACGCAGCGGCTTAGCCGGGCTCGTTCTCCCCCGACAGTCTTCGTCCGGAGCCGTCAACTTTCCTGGCTCTGTTGACGTATGTGTGGGTGATTTTGGGGTTTGAATAGCCGAACGCCGTTCTCGGTCTAGGTTTCTGGCTTGTCGAAGGTCAGTCACCAATAGAGCGGAGAACGGCGTGCGGGATGCCAGCTTATGGCGGGTCTTGTTGTGCGTCCAGAACACGGTCGTCGAGGACGTCGAGTTCGACGAGATGGCGCAGGTGTTGGTGGCCCATGTCCGGCCGCTGCGCGCCGCGGCGGGGCGGTGTGGCCTGTGCGGTGCGCGGGCCCGCTGGTACGACCAGGGCCGGGGCCGACGACGGTGGCGTTCACTGGATATGGGCACCACTGAGGTGTTC
>NZ_JMLM01000023.1:0-84391 GCF_000686745.1 Mycobacterium sp. UNC410CL29Cvi84 | reverse complement strand
CAGCTTCAGCCCGTACCAGCGCTACCGGCCAGCACCAGCATCCGCACGCTGACCACCGCCGGCACATTCATGCTCGCCGGGGTCATCTACAAAGTCGGGGGCCGATACGGCCTCCAAGAGGTCTTGGTCGCTACCGACGGCGACAAAATCATCGTCGCCGACCTCGACGGCGAGATCCTCATCGAGCACACCCGGGCCGCACTAGGAGTGACCTACGTCGGCAACGGAAAGCCCCGCGGCTCACACCCCAAACCAGAGGAAACGTTACCGATGTCCTGATACACCAACTGTCACCGATGTGCTGATGCAGAACTGTCACCGATGTCCTGATACATCACAGGTCTGACATGTGCCAGTGATGCATCAGGACATCGGTGACACTTGGGCTCGCAGACTCGGGTCGCAGCCGCGACTTCGCGAAAGCACATTTACGCGCGCGCATATTTTGTGCAAATCCGGATTCGGCACTGGCCAGGCCGGCGTACCTTGAGCTCAGCCCACCCTCGCCGTCGATGAGCTGGCCAGGCCAACCGCACCTGATCGCAGGGCGTGTGGCACGAGCACGGAACTTCCGAAGCGAAGGGGCGACTCATGACAGCCGATGTCGATTTCTGTGTTGTGGGAGCGGGTTTCGCGGGATTGACCGCCGCCCTGCGGCTGAAACAGGCGGGCCGTTCGGTGGCCCTGTTGGAAGCGCGGGACCGGGTCGGGGGCCGCACCTTCACCGAAGTGCTGCCGGACGGGACATGGATCGACCGCGGCGGCGCGTGGGTCGGGCCGGGGCAGGACCGCATCAAGGCCCTGATGGCCGAATACGGCGTGACCGAATACAAGGAGTACGTCGACGGCGACGCCATGATGATCGTCGACGGCAAGAAGCACCGGTACTCCGGCACCATCCCCTGGGCGATGAGTCCGTGGGCCATCGCCAACCTCGGTGCGGGCCTCCTCGAGATCGGGCAGATGTGCAAGACCATCCCGTTCGACGCCCCGTGGGAGGCGAAGAAGGCCGCCGAGTGGGACCGAATCACCTTGGGGGAGTGGCTGCATCGCAACATCCGCTCACATCAGGCGCGCGAGATGCTCGACATGGCCATGGCCGGCATCTACACCTCGGCCGCGTCGGAGACGTCACTGTTGTGGGCGCTGCATCAAATGGGTTCCGGTGGCGGCCCGGTGTTCGTCATCTCCAACGCCGGCGGCGCGCAGGACGCCCGGGTGTGCGGCGGTATGGGCGCGATCTACGGGCCGATGGCCGCCGAACTCGGTGACGCGCTGCATCTTTCGCGCCCGGTGGACCTCATCGCGCAGGACGACGACGGCGTCACCGTGCACGCCGAGCGATTGACGGTGCGGGCTCGGCACGCGATCGTCGCCGTCCCGTTGGCCGTCGCCACCCAAATCGACTATGAGCCAATGCTTCCCGTCGACCGGATGTTCCTGCACCGGCGCATGCCGAGCGGCGCCGTGTTCAAGATTTCAATCGTCTACGAGACGGCGTTCTGGCGTGCGGACGGTCTGTGTGGGCAGTCGGCCGCCCCGGGCACTCCGGCGACGCTGACCATCGACGCCTGTACCGACACAGGCACGCCGGGCATCATGTGCGTCATCACCGAAGGCCCGGCCGCGCGCAAGCTCGGGCTGCTCGATCCGGCGGAACGCAAGGCCGTCGTCGTCGATGAACTGGTGGACCGCTTCGGGCCGCAGGCTGCGGCACCGGTGAGCTACCACGAACAGAACTGGACGGTCGAGCGCTACTCGGGTGGCGGCATGATTGGTCACGCGCCGCCCGGCGTCCTCACCGAATTCGGCCACGCGCTGCGGACCCCGTGCGGGCGGATCCATTGGGCCGGAACGGAAAGTTCGGCCATCATGTGTGGCTGGATCGACGGCGCGGTGCGTTCCGGAGAACGTGCTGCTGCCGAGGTGCTGGCGGCGGACAGCGTGGTCCAAGCGGGCTAGCGGCTCGCGCGCCACCGCGCGATCTCGCGGCCGATCTCGGTCTCCGCGGGTCGGTCGAAGAACCATTCCTGGCCGATCCGGTACCAGTTGTTGGTGCTCTGCAGATGTCCCAGCGTGCCGAAGGTGAGGAAGTCGGCACGTCGCGAGAAGACGTGTTCGGGTGGCAGCATCTGCCGCTTCATCCCCGCGAATTCGGTCTGCCGTGGATCGATGGCCGAGACGACGGCGCCGGTGGCCAGCTCAGGCGTGATGGTGAGGTCCTCGTCGATCATGTGCCATTCGCTCGCGGCCCAGATGTACTCCAGGCAATCCTGTGCTGTCACACCGGATTCCGTGTCCACGATGCCGCGGTCGAGCATCAGGCGGTACAGGTCATCGGCCCGGCCGTCGATCGCGGCGTGAAAGCAGTCCAGCTCGAACGCGACGTTGGCCGGGTCCATACGGTTGTACAGCCCGAAGTCGACGAAGCCGACGCGGCCGTCGGCGGCCAGCATGATGTTGCCCGGGTGGGGATCACCGCAGAATTCGTGGTTGGCGAACAGCGAGCCGATATAGAAGCGGTAGACCAGTTCTCCGATGCGATTGCGGTCGGCCGCCGGCAGCGTGCGCATGTGCTCGAAGCCTGCGGCGTCGAGGTATTCGGTGACCAGCACCCGCGGTGTGCAGAACTCGACCACGCTGTCGGGGACGACGATGAACGGGTGTCCCCGGTACTGTTCGGCCACCATGTGCTGCGTCTCGGCCTCGCGCAGGTAGTCCAGTTCGCTCTCGAAGTTCCGGGTGATCTCGTCGAGCATGGCGGTGTTCGCCGACGGCCACAGCCGCCAGAGCTTCATCAGCAGGGCGAGATTGCGCATGTCGGCCTGGATGGCCCGATCCACGCCGGGGTACTGAACCTTGACGGCGACGTCGCGGCCGTCGCGCAACCGGGCTCGGTACACCTGGCCGATTGATGCTGCGGCCGTGGGGGATTCGTCGAAATCTGCGAAGACGCCGGACAGGGGACCCAGGTCGGTTTCCATGACCTCGCGCATGGCGCTGAACGGCGCCTGCGGCGCCTGATCCCGTAGCGCGGCAAGCTTTTCCCGGAACTGCTCCCGATGCGATTCCGGCACCAGATCCAGCTCGATCACCGACAGCATCTGGCCGAGCTTCATCGCGGCGCCCTTCATGGAGCCCAGCACCGTCACGAGATTCTCGGCCATCTGGATGGTGGCCCGCTCGGCCAGCAGCTCTTTGGCGCGTTCCGACCGGCCGACCATCGACAGCCGGGTGCGGCCGCCGCGCACAGCTTGCTTCGCGGCGAGGGCGCCCAGCTTGCCGCCCCGCGCAAGACGCCCTTCAGGCAGTCGGCGTGCCACGCTGCCTCCCACGGAATCGGTGCAACGACGCCATCAACGTACCGGCCCGGTTACGCAGGTGTCTCGTGTGCCCAGGACTCGGCTTCGCGGGCGATCCGTTGCCAGGCCTCGAGGCTCGCCAGGCGTGCGCGGGCCTCACCGTCCAGGACGGCGGAGATTTCGAGTACCTCTGTGACAACGCCTTCGGTCTGGGCGACCTCGAGTACGTGCGCGACGACGTCGACGTCGGGATGGCCGAGCAGTTCGGTGACCGCGGGCCGCGCGAGCTCGGGGTCGATCCGGTTCAGCAGGGACAGCAGCGCTGCCAGCACCTCCGGCTTGCCCGCGGCGGCAGCCCGGGCCATGCGCAACGACCGGTCAGGTCCGGCGGCCCGCATGATGTCGTTCATGACGTGCGTGTCCGATACCAGTACGCCGGTCAGGATGATGCCCTCGTCGTCGTCGATGGCCCGCTCGAACGCCACGATGAGTTCGTCAGTGGCGAATTCGACGAACCGCGACGCCGTCAGGTAGTCGCGGCGCCGCAGCAGTTCCTTCGCGGCCGGGATCAGCAGTTTGGCGGGCAGTCGCGGGGCGAAGTGCGGGATGACCCGAGGGTCGACGTACGGCGCCGCGTCGGCGAGATAGCTCGGTTTGAGCCCGGACAGTACGCCGATGGCGCGGTCTCCGTGCGCAAGTCCCACTGCGCCCCCGACGCGCCCCGCGACTTCCGGCGGCACCGCGCGGTGAGCCACGGTGACCACCAAGGCATTTGGGACCAATGGCGCGAGCTTGCCGACGCGTGCGAAGGCCTCGGCCTGTTCGTCGAACAGCGCGTCGGACAGTGCGCTGCGAAGCGCCTTGAGGTCGTCGGCACCGAGTCGTTCGAGGCCGGCCAGGTTTGCGGCATCGGTCTGCAGCAGTGCGGCCAGCAGCGACAGTTGTGCGCGGGTCAGGATGTCGGCCATCAGTGAGTCACCGTCCGAACAGGATCTTGCGGGCGGCGGGCCGGATCAGCCGGGGCAGGACTTTGAGCCCGTCGTCGAGTGAGTCGTTCAGGCTGCGCTGGTGTGCCACCTTCGCCTTCCTGAGCAGACCGAGCAGCTGGGCTGATTCCTCGGGGGTGAGCTTCTCGAGTACTTCCCGCGGTTGTCCGAGCTCGTCGAGCAGCGGGTTGTCGGTACCCCGGGTAGCGGCTTTGTCCATTCTAAATAACTACCACATTCGGATGGTGCAGCTATCCGAAGACGTCCGGATCGGCGGAAAAGAGCCCTTAAGCTGGCCCGTTATCTGGATAGCGATAGTATCGAAGCTCGTCGTGTGGAGAATGTGGAGGACGTGGTGGCGGCTCGGAAGGTGCTGACGCGGGCGGAGAGCCAAGCGCAGACACGGCAGGAATTGCTGGACGCCGCGGAGCAGCTCTTCTACGCCAACGGGTACCACGCCACGTCCCTGGCGGCCATCGCAGCGGAGGCCGGACGCACCATCGGTGCGGTCTACAGCAACTTCGAGGGCAAAGAAGCGCTGTGCCTCGAGGTGATCCGCAACCGCTCCATGGCCGAACTCAATCAACTGCTCGGACCGCTCGTGGCGGCCGGCGTCTCCACCGACGACAGGTTGGCCGCGCTCGCGAGTTGGTGGGCCCGCATCGGCGCCAAGCCCAACCTCGTCGTGTTGACCGCCGAGTACGTCACCAGCACCTTCCATAATCCCGAGCAGCTCGCCAAGGCGCGTGAGGCGCTGGAACGATTCAAGGAATCGACGCGGGTCTTGCTCGAAGACGCCGTGCCGGAAGGGGTTCCGGCCGACCACCCGCTCATGGACGACGCCATCGAAGTAGCGGTGGCGACCGGCGCGGGCATCGCCATGGCCCAGGCGCTGGGCACGATCGACGCCGAGCGGGGTGCGGCGCTGATGGTCGCCAACATGCGGTTGTGGTTCGACGCGCTGGTCGTCGGCAAGTAGCGCCGAGTCAGTCTGTCCCTGCCGTCACCCGTTGTGCCGCAACGGCGCGGAGCGCTGCGACCACGTCGCTCCCGGTCGCCAGGTCCGCGGCGTACCGCGCCCGGTGTTCCCACGTGACCCGTCGGCCGCCTCGTTCGACGACGAACACACCACCGAGCCGGCGCGGATCGCCGGTGCGCTGATAGGGGTAGATCCCGGCCCGGACGAAGTCGAGGAAGGCGCTCGCATTCCGGATCGGGTTCAACCATCGCCGTCGGGCGGCCAATCCCATTGTGCGGTAAAGGGTGTGGTCCTGAGTGGCCATGACGGGAGTGCGGCAACCGGCCCGCTTCCGGAAAGTGAAGCCCTGGATCGACGTGCCGATGCCGATCAGGATCACCTGGGCGCCAAGAGCTTCCGCTTCATCGAAGTGCGCCGTCAACTCTCTGGCTTGGGCCAGGCCGAAGGCGCTGCCGAACTGCGGCAGGAACACCAGCGCCACGGGTCCGTCGCGCCAGAAGTCCTGAAACTCGTGCAGGTGGTGCCGGTCGTCGAACACCCGCTCGTTGCTGATGACGTCGACGCGGCTCATATGCTCGCTCCCGCAACGGCGAACGGGCACATCGTGCCGCGCTTGCCGTGCTGCAGCGTCAGGCCGGGGTCGTGCGTCATCTCGACGAAGCCGCTGCTGTCGGCATGACGAATCACGTTGTGCAGATGGCCCCACATTTCGGGACCGAAGTACGGGATGAAGATGCGGTCGAAGACCGGGTTCTCCAGCGCCTTGACGGTCGCCTTGACCAACAGTGAGCCCAGCCGTGGCCGCATCCGGTAGTCCTCGAGGCCGCAGATCTGTCGCACATACGGTGTCAGTAGCGGGATGGCGGCCCAGATCGCCACGCGCATCAGGGTTCCGAGGACGAGGTTCGGGTTCAGTGGTGTCACCGGTGGATGGGTCATGAAATCGGTGAGTTCCTGCGCCGGGCGCGTGAAGGCCATGAGCTCCTGCTCGGCCCGCTGCACCCAGGCTTCGACATCCTCGGGAGTGTCCGGCAGCTCGCCCGCCGGCATACCCATCAGCTGACACACCCTGACCTGCTCGCGGTAGAACTGGCGCTCCTCTTCGTCGGTCGCATTCGGGTCGCCGAAGGCCTTGTACGCGCGCCACAGGTGCGGCCAGCCCACCACGTAGGTGAACTTGAGCGTCTCGACGTGGTTGGCCTGAAACAGCTCGCCGGTCGCGGGTACCTCGCCGGTGATGTGAGAGTGCTTGCGGAACAGGTCAACTCCCACCTTTTCGGCGCTGGCGGTGTCGCCCGCTACGGCGCCGGCGAAGAAGTGCAGGCTGCGCCGGATGCGGCCGATCGTGTCGTAGTAGTACGTCGTGTGATGGCCGACGCCGTACGCCCCGTCCGGGTCCAGTACCGAGATGAAAAGCCCTGAGAGAGCGCCCATTCCGGCAACCATGACGTTCTCGTAGACCTTCCAGCTGATCGACTCGGGCCCGAAGTAGCCGTTGTCGATCCGTGGGGCCTCGGCTATCGCCAGGGCTTTCTTCCCGTTCTTGCCGTGCAGCTTGAGCAGGAAGTCGTACCGGCGGTCGATTCTCTGGCGTTCGGCTTTGGGCATCGCGACGTCCTGTAGGCGGACGGACTTCATGGGCTCCTCCGGTACCAATTGAAATAGCAACGTTATTCCAATGGTGACGTTACTCCAACCGGGACGGGCCGACAAGACTTACGGCCGCCATAGGATGCGGAGGACGAGCAGGACGGAGAACTGGATGTCAGACGCCGCAACGCACAACGCCGTGCAGAAGTTGGTGGACGCCGAGGAGTTGCGGACGGGCTTGGGCACGTTCGCGCGCGTGGTCGACGGCAAGCGATGGGCGGAGGCTTCGCAGGTCTTCGCCGACGACGTCACGTTCGACTATGGCGACCAAGGGCCGCAGTCAGGCCTGCCCGCGCTGGTGGCGACGTTCCGCCGATATCTCGAAAAGTGCGGCGGCACACAGCATCTCATCGGTTCCATCCAGGTCGAGGTGCGCGACGACGACACGGCAGTGACGCGGGCGTACGTACAGGCCCGGCACCAGGGCCTCGGCCCGCTCGCGGCGGACACCTTCGACACCAACGGCGAATACACCGACACCTGGGCCAGGCGGCCCGAAGGCTGGCGCATCGTCAACCGCATCAGCTGGTGGTCGTCGATGTCGGGTAATCCCGCGGTTCTGTTCCCGCAGTAGCGGGATCAGCGGAAGCGGACGTCCATGGTCGCGAGGCCGAAGATCTTCTTGCCGCCCGACTTGGCGCCGACGATGACGACACCCGTGCGGGTCTCGGGATCCAGCGACTTGATCTTGCCGCTGAACTCGATGTCGCAGCCTTCGGTGGCAGGCACCACCGCGGGCGCCGACAGGCGCACGGTGTAGCGGCTCACGGCACCGGGGTCGCCGGACCACGTCGAGGCGTATCCGGCACCGAGGCCCATGGTCAGCATGCCGTGGGCGATGACGTCGGGCAGCCCGGCCAGTTGCGCCAGGTCCTTGTCCCAGTGAATCGGGTTGGCGTCGCCGGCCACACCGGCGTAGTTCACGAGGTCGCCGAGCGACAGCCGCAGGTGACTCGCGGGCAGTTCGTCACCGACGGACACGTCGTCGAACGACGGTGTCCCCGGCGTCCGGGCCGAGTCGGTGGCGAACCGGATCTCGCCTTCCGGACGCACCGTCTTGCGGTACTCCTCGGAGCCGATGTCCAGGATGTTCATGTCGTGCATCATGGCCTTCTGCACGGCCGTCTTGACGTCGCCGTCGATGTCCTCGGCCGTCACGCCGACGACGGTGGTGTGCAGGGTGTGGACACGCTCGCCCTTGGTGTCGGTGAAGGTGTTGGTCACGGTGATGAAGTCGCGGCCCGCGGTCCGGCGCACCGACGTGAGCTCGACGTCGATGACCAGCTCATCGCCCGCCACGATCGGGCGGTGCTGCTCGAAGACCTCTTCGGTCTGCAGGTATGTGTCGTAGCCAACGACGATCGACTCGAACATCCGCCGGTTGCACTTCATGCCGGGGGTCGAGGTGAACGTGATCGGTGCGATGACGTCGGCGTAGCCGAGCTCATTGGCGGCAGCGACGTCCCAGTGCGCAGGGTGGTAATCCTGCACCGCGCGGGCGTACTCGCGCAGCTTCTCGCGGCCGACCAGGTAGGTGCCGTCCATCTGGTAGTGGTGGCCGATCCGCGCTTCGAGCGGCGACGCTTCTGCTGCTGTCGTCATGACTGTGCCCAACTTTTCTATCGACATGTTCGCTGAGGCCGACCAAAGCACCCTACGTGGCGAGGTGGTGCCAACACACCTCGATGCGCCGTCTACCTGCGCGGGGCGGATGCAAATGTGCCGAAAACCACGCGATTCCCGGCAGCGCAGTGGCTGTTCGCGGGTGCCGGAGGCCCCGTGCTTGACTGGCATCATGGCCCGCACACCCATTTTGGCCCGTCGGTTGTTCGAGCGATTCGAACCCGTGCACGCGATCACGTATTTCGCGCCCGAGGCGCGGGCTGCGGCCGTCGACCTCGGCTATCGCAGCTTCTGGAGCGGCTACTTCGTCACCAGGTCAGCACCACTGGGCCCGGTGCCGCCGCAGGTCGTCGAGGCGGTCTTCTACAACTTCGCCGCCCATCGCGTCGCGAAGTCGCTGGCGGGTGCGTGGGACATCGCGACGCCCCAGCAGGCGATTGCGGCCAGGGAAGCGGGCGCGGTCGCCGCGTTGCGTCGCTACGGCCTGGTTGCCGACGACAACCTGCGCACCGCCGCCGATCTGCTGGGCCGGGCCGCGCGAGACGCGGCGGTCGACGGTCGTCCCTTGTTCGCCGCGCTGTCCGCGGCGCCGTGGCCCGACGAGCCCGTGGCCGCGCTCTGGCACGCGGCGACCCTGCTGCGCGAACAGCGGGGCGACGCCCACGTCGCGGCCCTGGTGGCGGCCGGCATCACGGGCCGCGAGAGCAATGTGCTGCACGTCGCCGCCGGCCGGACCACCAAGGAGAAGGTCCTGGCCACACGCGACTACGACGAGGCCGAGTGGGCGGCGGTGACGGCGCAGCTCGCCGAGCGCGGTCTGTTGACGGCCGACGGTTCGCTGACCGATGTGGGTCGCGAGCTCAAGGCCGACATCGAGTACCGCACCGACGCGGCCGCGCTGCCGACGCTCGACGTGCTGAGCGACGCCGAGGTCGAGACGCTGTTCCAGACGCTCACCCCGATTGCCCGGATGGTGGTCGCCGGCGGCGATCTACCGGTGATCACCCCGATGGCGTCGCGGCACAGCGATCTCGGCGATCCCAGCGCGAACCTCGGCTAGGCGGCCAGGGCGCCGCGCTTGCGCAGCAGCGGCAGCACGCCTTCGGCGAACCAGTAGGCCTCTTCGAGGTGCGGGTAGCCGGAGAGGATGAACTCGTCGAATCCGAGGTCGTGGTATTCGGAGATCAGCGACGCGACTTCTTCATGGCTGCCGACCAGCGCGGTCCCGGCGCCGCCGCGGACCAGCCCGACACCGGCCCAGAGGTTCGGGTAGACCTCGAGGTGGTCGAGCCGGCCGCCGTGCAGCGCCGTCATGCGCCGCTGTCCTTCGGATTCGGAATTAGCATGCAGCGCAGTGGCTTTGGCGATCTGCTCGGGCGTCAGCTCGGCCAGGAGTGAATTGGCGACGGCCCAGGCGGCCTCCGAGGTGTCGCGGGTGATGGTGTGCAGCCGGATGCCGAACCGCAGGGTGCGCCCGCGGGCCTTGGCCAGCTCGCGCACCTGCGCGATCTTGGCCGCGGCGGCAGCCGGCGGCTCGCCCCATGTCAGGTAGACGTCGACGTGCTCGGCCGCGATGGGCAGGGCCGCCGGCGACGATCCGCCGAAATACAGCTGCGGCAACGGGTTCGGCGGCTCGGACACGCGGGCATCGGTGACGGAGTAGTGCCGGCCGCGGTAGTCCACGGGGCCGCCGCGCCAGATATCGCGCACGATCTCGAGGAACTCGCCGGTGCGCTCGTAACGCTGGTCGTGGCTGAGCCAGTCGCCGAACCGGCGCTGTTCGACATCGTCGCCGCCGCTGACGATGTTGAGCAGCAGGCGTCCTTCGGAGAATCGCTGGAAAGTCGCGGCCTGCTGTGCAGCCAGGGTGGGCGGCACCAGGCCGGGCCGGAATGCGACCAGGAACTTGAGTCGTTCGGTCTGCTCGAGCAGAGCAGCGGAGGTCAACCAGGCGTCCTCACACCAGGTTCCGGTCGGAGTCAGGACCCCTTCGAAACCGAGACGGTCGGCGGCGCGGGCGATTTCGCCGAGGTAGCGCAGGCTGGGCTTGCGGTATGACGCCGGAACCGTGTGGTGCGATGACGCGTGCGACGCGCCGACGATCGAGCGACTGTCACCGTTTGTGGGTAGGAACCAGAAGAACTTGGCGGACAAGACGATCCTCCTATTTTGCGGTGGTCCAGAACTGTGACAACTGATCGCCGAACCGGTTGTCGACGAACTGCGAGAAGGTGGTTTTGTGGTCGATCTGTCCGGATTGTGTGAACGCGTCGGCGAGCTGCTGCTCAGAGGCGATCACCGCATCGTTGATGGGAATGGCCAGCCGCAGGCTTCGGGACTGTGCGACGCGGGCCACCTGGGGATCGATTCCGATTGCGGCAGCGTACTTTTGGTACCACTCGTCAGGGTGGTCCTTGGCCCAGAGGGAGGCCCGGGCCACCCGTTGGACGAAGTCGGCAAGCGCGCTATTGCGTTTGGCGTCCTGCAGCGCGGCCACCGCGGCGATGCCGAATCCGTAGCCGTTGGTGACGGTTTCGGCGGTGGCGACGGTGCGCACCTTCAGCTGGTTCTGGGCCAGGGCCGTGTACGGATCCCAGATGGCCCAGGCATCTGCCTGCCCCTGGCTCAGGGCGGTGAAGGCGTCGGCCGGCTGCAGGAACACCAGCTGGATGTCCTTGACCGTCAGGCCGGCCTTCTGCAGCTGGAGCAGCAGATGGCCGTGTGCCGAGCTGCCCTTGCCGACGACGACCTTCTTTCCGCGGAGGTCGGCCACGGTATGAACCGCTGAGCCGGCGGGGGTGAGGATCTGGTCACCGGCCGCGCTGTTCGAATAGGCCGCGATGACACGGATTTTCGCGCCCGCAGCGGCGCCGAAGATCGGCGGCGTGTTCCCGGTGACGGCGAAATCGATCTTGCCTGCGGTGGCGGCTTCGACCTGCGGGGGCCCGGAGGTGAACGTCGAGAACTGCACCTTGTAGGGCACGTTGTCGAGCTCCCCGGCGGCCCGGAGCAGCGATTCGGTGCCGCCCTTCTGGTCGCCCACCTGCAGCGTCAGCCCGGTCAGGTCGGATGCCGGAACTGTCTGGGGCACAGCCACTTCGTTCTTGGCGTCACGGCTGGAGACGCAGGCGCTGAGCAATGCGCCGGCGGCGAGGATGGATACCAGGCGTGCGGCCCGGGAATGCTTCACAGTGTTCTCCCGTCAGACACCGAGTTGCGCGAGCAGCTCGGTGCGGTAGTCGTCGGTGCGTCGGTCGCGCTGGTCATGCGGCTGGCGCGGATTCTCGATCGTCAGGGTGTGCGCCACGCGGCCGTGCTCGAGCACCACGATGGTGTCGGCCAGTGCGATGGCCTCGTCCACGTCGTGCGTGACCAGGAGCACCCCGAAGTTGTGCTGGCGCCAGAGGTTCAGCAGCAGGCGGTGCATCGAGAGCCGGGTCAGGGCGTCGAGCGCGCCGAACGGCTCGTCGAGCAGCAGCAGTTGCGGCTCCGCCACCAGCGCGCGGGCCAGTGACACCCGTTGTGCCTGCCCGCCCGACAGGGTCAGCGGCCAGGACTGCGCCTTGTCGGCGAGGCCCACCTCGTCCAGCGCTTGATCGGCCCGGGAAAGTGCCTCGGCGCGGGACAATTTCGTGCGGGTCAGACCGTAGCGGACGTTGTCGCGTACGGATCGCCACGGGAAAAGTCGGGGCTCCTGGAACGCGACGGCGGGTGCGCCCTGGACCTCGCGTTCGCCCTGGAAATCGCCGGCGAGGCCGGAGAGCACGCGGAGTATCGTCGATTTGCCCGAGCCGCTACGCCCGACGAGCGCGACGATCTCGCCGCGCTTCACCCGAAGGCTGACGTCGTCGAGCACCCGATTGGCGCCGTACCATTTGGATACCGAGCGCAGCTCTGCTGCGGGCGGTTCCGATACCGCGGGCGGTTCCACGGGTACTTCGTAAAGTGCTGTCACGGGGTGCCTTTCAGACTCGATAGCGCAAGGCACGGCGCTCCAGGACCCGCACCAGCGCGTCGGTGATGATGCCGAGCAGCGCGTAGACGACGAGACCGAAGATGATCACGTCGATGCGGAGGAAGTCGCGCGCGTTGTTGATGAGGTAGCCGACGCCGGAGTCGGCGTTGATCTGTTCAGCGACGATTAGCGTGAGCCACGAGATGGCCAACGATTGGCGCAACCCGACGAGGACCTGGGGAGCGGCGCTGGGGATGACGACCGTCCGCAGCCGCTGGAGCGGCGAAAAGCCGAGTACGGCCGCCGTTTCGAAGAGCTTGGGGTCGACCTGGCGGATTGCCGACGAGGTATTGAGGTAGAGCGGGAATGCCGCACCCAACGCGACCATGAGCACCTTGGGCAGTTCACCGATGCCGAACCAGACGATGAACAGCGGGATCAAGCCGAGGTGGGGCAGCGCCCGGATCATCTGCATCGTCGGATCGACCGTGGCGTCGGCCCACTTGGAGAACCCCACGAGGGCGCCGAGGGCGGCGCCGATGACTCCGCCGAGGAACAGGCCCTCGGCCGCGCGGATGCCGGAGATGCGCAGTGCTTCGGCGAGTTGACCGTTGCTGATCAGCTCGATGCCGGCCTCTGCGATGGTCTGGGGCGCCGGCAGGACCTCGGGATCGATGAGGCCCCACGCGCTGCCGGCCTGCCACAGGATGAGTACCGCCAGCGGTGACAGCCAGCGGATGATTTCCCAGCGCCGAGCGCGGACGCGGCTGAGCCAGGAAACCGCCTGCACTGCAGCAGGTTCAGTACCGGGTGCCGCGGCGGCCACCGGGGCCTCGCGGGTGGTCATCACGCTCCTAACGTCGACGGCTATCGGTCAGGCGCGCACGCCATCACACTGAAATTAGGAGGCCGTCCATGGGGTGTGAAGATTTACCGTCGCCCTGATTCCACGGGAACGGGGGTGGCCGACGGCCTGCAGCGCTGTTTGTGAGCGCACGAGGTTGCCAAGACGATCACGCATGGATCTCAGACGAAAGCGCATTGATCGTCGCGGTTAGCGTGTCTACGTTTTGAGCTATGAAGACAGTGATGATCACGGGTTGTTCGTCGGGCTACGGGCTGGAGATCGCCCGGCACTTCCATGCGCAAGGCTGGAATGTCGTCGCGACCATGAGAACGCCACGGCCGGAACTACTTCCGGACTCGGACCGAATCAGGGTGCTGGCGCTCGACGTCACAGATCCGCAGAGTATCGCCGGCGCCATCGCGGCCGCCGGCCCCATCGACGTGCTGGTCAACAACGCCGGCGTCGGGGTGGTGGGCGCGTTCGAGGCCACCCCGATGGCGACGACCCGGGAGGTGTTCGAGACCAACACCTTTGGCGTCATCGCCATGACGCAGGCCGTCGTCCCGCAGTTCCGCGAACGGCGGTCCGGCGTCATCGTGAACGTGACCTCCAGCACGACGTTGGCGCCGATGCCGCTGGCGGCGGTGTACACCGCGAGCAAGGCGGCGATCGAGGGGTTCACCGGCTCGCTGGCATTGGAGCTCGAATTCTTCGGAGTGGTCGCCAAACTCGTCGAGCCGGGCTACGGACCGGGCACCAACTTCACCGCCAACGGCGCCTCCCGGATGGACGGCCTGCTGCCGCCGGAGTACGAGGAGTTCGCGGGTCCGGTGATGGCCGCATTCGGCGACGTCGACGTGTTCACGACGGCGTCCGACGTTGCCGAGGTCGTCTACCAGGCCGCGACCGATACGTCGGGCCGGCTGCGGTTCGCGGCGGGCCCGGATGCGCTGGCCCTCGTCGTCGCGCAGAGCGAATAGACACGTACTCGTGCGGTCGCGGGTACCGTGTCGAAATGGCAACGGACCCGCTCGATTTCATCGTCGCGCTGTTGCAGTCCCGGGCGGTGCGGTCCAAGATCGTGGCCGGTGGCGGTCGATGGAGCATCCGCAAGCCGCGGTATACCGATCCGTCCTTCTGCGTGATGCTCGAAGGCGCATGCTGGTTCCTTCCGGAAGGCGGCGACGCGATCGAGCTCCGCGAAGGTGACTTCCTGCTCCTGCCCGAGACACCGAGCTTCGTGTTGGCGAGCGATCCGGCACTGCCGCCGGCGGATGCGCCGATCGACATCGACGGTGACGCCGCCTACGGCGACAGTGCGCCGACAATGCGGATGCTGGGTGGGTACTTCCAGTTCGATCGGGCGAACGCGGAATTGGTTGCCCGGCTGTTGCCGCCGGCGATTCTCATCCGGCGCGGCGAACCGGGTGCGTCCCGTCTCGGCCGCATCGTGGAGCTGATCGCCGAGGAGGCCGGCGAGCACAACCGGTGCCGGGACCTCATCCTCGAGCGCCTGGTCGAGGTGCTGCTCATCGAGGCGTGGCGGTTCGAGACCGACCACGCGTCGGTCGAGCAGGGATTGCTTGGGGGACTGGCTGATCCGGCGTTGTCCGGGGTTCTGCGGGCATTGCACGCCGATCTGGCCGGGCAGTGGACGGTGGAGAAACTGGCGCGCACGGCGGGGATGTCCCGGGCCGTTTTCGCCGAGCGGTTCTCGCGTACCGTCGGCATCCCGCCGATGCAGTACCTGACGGAATGGCGGGTCGCGCGGGCCAAGGAATTGCTGCTGGGCGAGCGGCCCGCGCTGTCGGCGATTGCCGGCAAGGTCGGCTACAGCTCGGCAAGCGCCTTCAGCGCGGCATTCGCGCGGGTGGTCGGATGCTCGCCGGCGGAGTTCGCCAAACGTGGCGATCGCGGTGTGGGGTAGCGGCGAAAATGCTTCAGAGCCGGTACATCTCGCGTGCCATGGCGGCTTCCTCGAAGGATTCGTCGCGCCGCGGCGGATAGTAGTCGGCCCGGTGTTCAGGCCAATGTGTGCGGCTCTGAATCCACGTGCCGGCTGCGGTGAGCGCGTCGGCGAACTGCTGAGCGCTGTGGCGCAGCCAATCCCGCAGCATTTCTGCGGGGGTCGGAACGTGTGCGTGTGTCATGGCATCGACGCTACGAATCCGTCTGGCTGTACACATCGCGCCCAGGGCTGATCTCGATGTCCGACCAGGGTAGGGCGTCGCGATCGACTGCGGGCGGATGCCTAGGCTGGCGGCCCGACGAAATCGTCCAGCGCCGACTCGATTTCGTGTGCGAGTCGTTGTGGCGCCTCGGTGTCTCCAGTGATCAGGTCGCGTAGCGCGCGGTGGAAGAGGCCGTCGGCCGTCGCGTAGACGATGGCGGGCGTGACGATGACAGCGGACTCGGTGAGCTCGGCGTAGGCGATCACGGCCTTCCAGGTCAGCGCGGCGAGGCTGTCGTCGATCTCGTTGATGCTCACGGCGAAACGGTCGTCGAAGAGCGCCTGCGTGCGCAGGTCGTACCAGAGCCGGTGCATGACGGCCGACTCGCGCAGAGAATTGCTCAGCGCGCCGCTGATGCGGGTCTTGAGCTCCGGCCCGGAGCTGCCGTCGATCACGATGGAGTTGTAGCGGTCGATGAAATGGTCCTTGTACTGCCGCACGCAGCACATGACGAGGTCGTCTTTGTCGTCGAAGTAGTAGTGCAGAACGCCGAGCGATATCCCGCAATGCTGGGCGAGCTCGCGCATGCTGGCCCGTGCGAAGCCCAGTTCAGCAAGCCCACTGGTGGCCTGGGCGGCCAGTGCCTGACGGCGTGCAGCGAACTTTTGCCCGCGCGGACCCGACAACCGGCCTGCAACGCGGCTCGAGGCGGTATCCACAGGTCTCCAGTGGCAGATGAGGTGGCAGTGAACTGGCGGGAAATTCTAAGTCTATTCCTCTGATCAGGCACTTCTGCTCGCGCCGGCAAAGTTTGGACGATCGTCTTGAAATGCCCGCGAAGAGTGGCGCAGATCACTATCATGCTCCGCGGGTACTCGAAATTCAACGGAAATGGTGCCGATGAGCGAACAAGGAACCACCGCGGATTCTGCTGCGGACGACAGGTTGGAGTGGTTGCGCAAATCGGTAGCGGAGGGTCAGCCGGGGGCGGTCGACTCGGCGTGGAGTTGGATCGTCGAACTCTCCGCCTTGGCCGACAACGACGCCGACGCGGCCGAGGCGCAGCTCAACGACCTTTTTCGGCTGGGTGCACCACCTGTCGACCTGGACGGTCCGACCGAGGGCATCCTGGTCATGACGACGACGAACCCCGCGCTGGACACGGTGACCCGGGCCGTCACCGCCCTGTGGATGCCCTGGCAGGGCAAACGCTTCGACTCCGATAGCGGGACCGGGGACAATCGGCTGACGCGCAGCACCGGCCTGGTGGGCAAACTGCTGTGGCCGCTGTACTCGATGCGCGACGCCGAATCGGGCAAACTCGCCTTCGATTTCGCCACGTACGTCGAAGCCGGCAAGGACGACCCCGACCGCCAGGTGATGGTCATCGATTACGCCAACGTGGAATCCAATCCGCGGCTGGTGATCCGCAGCATCCGCGACGAGTTGGTGGAGCTGGTACCCGGCGTCTACCTCGGCAAGATTCTGTTCAACACCGGTTCCGACCGGTTCAGCAAGATTGGATATTTCGCGCTGCGCACGCCTCGCTGACGGACCCCAGATCATCCGACGACCACCGACAAACTTCGAAAAAGAAATGGCGACAACATGATTCCGTCCCAGTGGCACGAATATCCCTCTCTTCTCCTGCAGTTGAACGCGTTGGCGAAGACCCGCGACGAACTGCGCGAGCACAACCTCTACGAGGCGTACGGCATGCGGCCGTCCGATGACCTGGGACAGCCCAATGACGAGGTGCGCCGGGCCCGTCAGCCTGATGGCACCTGGAACGATCTCCAAGACCCGCACATGGGTGCCAAGGGCACCGGCTTCGGGCGCAACGTCCCGCTGTCGATGACGGTTACCGACGTCAAGCGCCTCCTCAAGCCGGACCCACGCGTCATCAGCCGCAAGCTCATGGCCCGCGACGACTTCAAGCCCGCCGGCATCATCAACGCGCTGGCCGCCGCGTGGCTGCAGTTCGAGAACCACAACTGGTTCTTCCACGGCGACGGTGTGCCCGACAAGACCATCGACATCCCGCTGAGCGCCGATGATCATTTCCCCGAGAACCCGATGAAGATCCGGTGCACCATCCCGCTGCGGGGTGAGATCGCCGACGGTTGTCCCGCACCGGTTTTCGCGAACGCGGAGACGCACTGGTGGGACGGTTCGCAGGTCTACGGCAGTGGCAAGGAGCGCCAGTCGCAGGTCCGCACCTTCGTCGACGGCAAGGTGAAGGTCGACCCGAACGGTCGTCTGCCCGAGAGCGACATCAAGGGCATCGACCTGACCGGCATGCAGGAGAACTACTGGGTCGGCACCGGTCTGCTGCACACCATGTTCGCGCGCGAGCACAACGCGGTCTGCGACGCACTGAAGAAGGCCTACCCGAGCTTCGATGATCAGCGTCTCTTCGAGATCGGCATGCTGGTCGTCTCGGCGCTGATCGCCAAGATTCACACCGTCGAGTGGACGCCGTGCGTTCTGCGTCACCCGGCGCTGCAGATCGGCATGAACGCGAACTGGTATGGCGCACTGGGGGAGACGTTCCAGGAGAAGTTCGGCCGGATCAGCGACAACGAGGCGATCTCGGGCATCATCGGCTCACCGACTGATCACCACGCCGCGCCGTTCTCGCTGACCGAGGAGTTCGTCTCGGTCTACCGTATGCACCCGCTGATCCCGGACGACTGGAACTTCTTCTCCCTGGAGTCCGGTGAGCACCTCGTCAAGGCGGACTTCACCCAGCTGCAGGGCGCGCACACACGTGGCTTCATGGACAAAATCCAGATGGGCGACATGTGGTACTCCTTCGGGCTGGCCAGCGCCGGCGCGGTGTGTCTGCACAACTACCCGAATGCGCTACGCAACCTCACCCGCGTCGACGGCCAGATCACCGACCTCGCCACGCTCGACATCGTGCGCGACCGGGAGCGAGGTGTGCCGCGCTACAACGACTTCCGCGAAGCACTGCGGATGCCGCGGCGCAAGACGATCGATGACATCACGCCGAACAAGCAGTGGGCGCGTGAGATCAACGAGGTCTACAACGGTGACGTCGACGCCGTCGACCTGCAGATCGGCATGCAGGCCGAGCAGCCGCCGAAGGGATTCGGCTTCTCGGACACCGCTTTCCGGATCTTCATCCTGATGGCGTCGCGGCGGCTCAAGAGCGACCGCTTCTTCACCAACGACTTCAAACCCGAGGTGTACACGCAGGTCGGGTTCGATTGGGTGAACAACAACACCATGAAAGACGTGATGCTGCGGCACTATCCGGAGCTGGAGCCGGTGATCGGCGACGTCGAGCGGGTGTTCGCGCCGTGGCCGAAGCTGGGTGCACCGGTGCCGGGGAAGAAGAACCCGGTGGTGCAGCTGGCCGACTCCGTCCGCGCCTACCTCCCCTGGGGCTGACGGACGATGGCCGAGGATTTCCCGCACGCGTCCATCGTCGAAGGGGTTCGGTTCACCGCCCAGATCGGCGTTCCGAATGTCCTTCTGGGACTGTTCAACAAGCGAGAGTTGCCCACGCGCATCGCATCTGGGCTCGGCTCGGACTATCTGGGATACCAGCTGGTCGAGGGCATGGTGCGCAGCTACGGGCCCGGTCCGTTCTACGTCCGGGTCGTCGCTGACGAGGCGCTGCTGGTGCACCATCCCGACGATCTGAAGTTCGTGCTGGGCGGGTCGCCCGACCCGTTCGCGTCCGACCCCAAGCCCAAGAGAGAAGGCATGGCGGCCTTCCAGCCGGACGCGCTGACCATCTCGCGCGGGCAGCCGTGGGAGGACCGCCGGCGGTTCGCCGAGGCGGTGCTGGACACCGGCCATCCGGTGCACCGGTTGGCGCAGGCATTCGTCGAGAAGGTCGCGCGGACCGTCGAAGGCCTGGGCTCCGGAGAGCTGAAGTGGGCGGAGTGGAACGCGGCATTCCAGCGGTTGACCCGCAGCGTGGTCTTCGGCGACAAGGCCGCCGACGACGCCCGGCTCACCTCGCAGCTCAGCGAACTGATGTCGGCGGGCAACGGGATGCCCGGCGAGCCCGCGTCCGGCTACCCGGAGTTCGTCGGGCACATCGAGTCCTACCTGAAGGATCCTGAGCCGGGCAGTCTGGCCGCGCTGATCGCCGAGACGACGCCCCCGGAGACGGCGAGCCCCGCGAGCCAGGTGATCCATTGGCTGTTCGCGATGGGGGACACCTTGGCGGCCAACGCGTTCCGCACCCTCGCGGTGTTGTCCACCCACTCGGAGAACCTGCGTGAGGTTCGTGCGGAACTGGCGTCGGCCGACATCAACTCGGGGCAGGGCATCGCCTCGCTGAAGTACCTCGGCGGGTGCCTGCTCGACACCATGCGGTTGTGGCCGACGACGGGGCTGTTCGGCCGCGTCGCGACCCGGGACATCGAGTTTCCCAGTGGCGCAGTGCTGCCCGAAGGCAAGCAGGTCCTCATCTACAACGTGTTCAATCACCGGAACCGTGACCGGATCCCCTACGCCGACCGGTTCTCGCCGGGTGAGTGGGTCAGCGGGGACGCCGGCAGCGACTGGTCGTACAACTTCTTCAGCCACGGCCCGCAGGGCTGCCCGGGCGCCGGCCTGTCGGTGTTCCTCGGGCAGGCCTTCCTGGCGCACGTACTGAACGAGTCCGGCCCAGTGCTGCGCGGCGCTACGCTGAACCCACAGAAGTCACTGCCGCATAGCATTGATCTGTACGGCATCAGCATCGAACGCTAGATGGACCATGCGGTCGTCACCGCGACCGTGCGATGGAGGGGACTCTTTGTGACGACGACCGCCGAACATCTCCGTTACGCCCTGGACGGGCGTTGGCGCGACGTGAAAGACCGTATTCGCGAAGAGCTTTCCGCGGAGCTGTTCAAGCCCCACTACACCCCGGACACCGCGGTGGCCCGGGCCAAGGTCACCGAGCAGATGAAGTACATGGCGTCGCGCGGCGCCGCCGAGGACGCCTTTGCGAAGGGGCATGGTGGCAACGGCGATGCGGGCGCCACCATCGCCCGTATCGAGATGCTGGCCATGAGCGACCTGTCGCTGATGGTCAAGGCCGGTGTGCAGTGGGGCCTGTTCGGCGGCGCGATCGACAACCTGGGTACGGAACGCCACCATGAGGCGTACGTGCGCAAGGCCATCGACCTGGACCTCGTCGGCTGTTTCGGCATGACCGAGACGGGGCATGGCAGCGACGTGCAGTCGCTGGAGACGACCGCCACGTATGACCCGGCGACCGGGGAGTTCGTCATCGATTCGCCGACCCCCACCTCGCGTAAGGACTACATCGGTGGCGCGGCCGAATCAGCCCAGGTGTCAGCGGTTTTCGCGCAGCTGATCACCAAGGGTGAGAACCACGGCGTGCACTGCTTCGTGGTGCCGCTGCGCGACGAGTACGGCAACGACCTGCCCGGCATCCGTACCTCGGACTGTCACTACAAGGGCGGACTGCCCGGCGTCGACAACGGTCGCATCCAGTTCGACCACGTGCGGATCCCGCGGGAGAACCTGCTCAACCGCTACGGCGACGTCGCCGAGGACGGGACGTACTCGTCTCCGATCGACAACCCGAACCGGCGGTTCTTCACGATGCTGGGCACGCTGATCCGCGGCCGCGTGACGGTGGGCGGCAGCGCCGCGGCCGCCGCCCGCGTCGCATTGGACATCGCGACCCGGTATGCGTTGCAGCGCAGGCAGTTCGAGGCGCCGAAGACTGACGATGAAGTCCTCATCATGGACTACCTGGTGCACCAGCGCCGGCTGCTGCCGCTGATCGCGAAGTCGTACGCGCTGCAGTTCGCGCAGAACGAGTTGGTGTCGGACCTGCACGATCTGACCGAGGTCGACGAACCGGACGGTGAGGTGCAGCGGGAACTGGAGGCGCGGGCCGCGGGCCTGAAAGCCGCAGCGACCTGGCACGCCACCAAGGCGATCCAGGAGTGTCGCGAGGCCTGCGGCGGTGCGGGTTATCTGGCCGAGAACCGGCTCATCGCGCTCAAGGCCGACACCGATGTCTTCACGACCTTCGAAGGCGACAACCACGTCTTGACCCAGTTGGTGGCCAAGCACCTGCTCACCGAGTACGCCGACGACATCAAGGGCATGAGCCCGTTCGAGTGGGTGAAGTTCGCGACCAGCACCGCCCGGGAGCGCGTGCGCCGGAGCACCGGAACCGAGACCATCCTGCAGAACCTGCTCGACACTCGGCAGGACAACGAGGAAGAGGGCAGCCTCTTCAACCGCGGCACGCAGGCGAAGATGTTCGAGGACCGGGCCGACTACCTGCTGTCGACCGTGGCCCGCCGCCTCCAGGCCAACTCCAAGGAGATGAGCCCCTTCGAGGCGTTCAACTCGGTGCAGGACCATGTGCTGCACGCGGCGTCGGCGCACATCGATCGCATCGTGTTCGAGTCGTTCGCCGCCGGCATCGACGCGTGCACAGATCCCGAGGCTCGCGAGATCTTCGGCCTCCTGTGCGACCTGTATGCGCTGTCGGTGATCGAAGAGGACAAGGCGTGGTACATCGAGCACCGCTTCCTGTCCATGGATCGGGCCAAGGCCGTCACCGCCGGGATCAACGATCGCTGCCGCAAGCTCCGGCCGTACGCCGAGGTGCTGGTCGACGGCTTCGGTATCCCCGAGCAGCTGCGCTACGCCGAGATGCTGCACCCGGAGCGCATCCCGGAAATCCGATGAAAGGACCCGCCATGGACCTCTCGAAGAAGGCGGCGCTTTTCGCGGCGGCAGGCGTGGCGGTGGGCGTCCTCGTCGCTCCGGCCGCGCAGGCCGACATCTGCGACCCGTCGGTGACTGTCTGTCAGGGCAGTGAAATCAGCGGCCCGACGTCGGTACCGGCCGCGTCGCCGTCGGTCATCGCGAGCGATGACGAGTTCCCGTTCGGCGATGACGAGTGGTACCTCTACCCCGGCACGGGCGTGATCAACCATGGCGGCGGTGGCGGCGGGCACCGTTAGGGCAGCGCCTCTCCCTCGGCTCCAGATCGAGTGTGTTGACGGAGAGCCGACCCGTCGGCGAGTTCACGCTGCGTCGCCGGTGCTCGCTACCTTCTCGGCCAGGGCGGCGAGTTTGTCGTCCAAGATCAGTGCCGCCGCCAGTAGCGGCGGGTTGTCGTCGACAACCATCAGCGACGAGGGCTTGACGTAGGTCAAGGCGCTCCGGCTGTCATCCTCTTCCGTCAGCAGGACCTCCACGGGAGCGAACAGCCCGGCCGTGAGGTCGTGCCTAATCATGGTGATCGCGATGAGCGGATTGCCCAGGATGACGCGCAGGGCCTTGCGCTCCACGCCAGCGGTGCTGAGCCACCGGGTGTGGTCGATCAGGTGCATCAACATGAAATCGCTCGGTCCGGCCTGTCGCTGGACGTCCGCTGCGAACGCATTCCAGTCGCGATCTGCCAGCGCCTGCAGGTCCGTTATCTGCGCGGGTTCGGTACCGATATCGGCGAGCAGGTCGGCACTCAGTTCGTCGAATGTCTTGTCACTGTCGAACCGCATCCGGACCCCGTTGAACGGAATCGCCTGAACCTTCACTGTGGTCATCGTCGTTTGTCCTCGCGTAGTAAACGGGTCCACACCACATTCGGCCAATCGGTGGCCGGGTGGGGAGGCCGAGCTGATCCTGGTGTTCGCAGGAACAGGATGGGCAGCGGTTCGGCCGTGAGCCGAAGTAGCAACTAGCCACATTGATCACTCGCACACCAACTTTGGCCCCCGATTGGCGCTTATTGACCAAGTCGAACTATTTTCCTGAGGTGATCTCTTCGGCTGTTGGCGTTGTCGCCCGCTGGACCGCTCCCCTCCTCGCTGTCGCCGCTGTCGCGAGCGTCGGCCTGACCGTCGACCCGGCGCCGCGCGCCGACAACCCGGCAATCCGCCTGGTCGACGACAGCAACCCGTTGGCCGGCCGGCCCTTCTACGCCGACCCGATCTCGAAGGCCCGGGCCGCCGCCGCGCAGGCCGACCCGCCCAGCCCCGAGCTCACCGCCATCGCCAACACGCCGCAGGCCTACTGGCTCGACCAGGCGTTCCCCGCCTCCACCGTCGGCGGCACCGTCGCCGGGCTGGCCGGCGCCGCGAACGCCGCCGGCGCCACTCCCGTGCTGGTCCTCTACGGCATCCCGCACCGCGACTGCGGCAGCTACGCGGCGGGTGGCTTCGGGTCGGCCGACAGCTACCGGGCGTGGATCGACAGCGTGGCGGCGGGCCTCGGTGGCTCGCCGGCGGCGATCATCGTCGAACCCGACGCGCTTGCGATGGCCGACTGCCTGTCGGCCGGCCAGCGTCAGGAACGCTTCGACCTGATCCGCTACGCCGTCGACACGCTGACCCGTGACCCGGCCGCGGCGGTCTACATCGACGCCGGACACTCGCGCTGGGTGAGCGCCGAGACCATGGCCTCGCGGCTGAACGATGTCGGTGTCGCCAAGGCGCGCGGCTTCAGCCTCAACACGACCAACTACTTCACCACCAATGAGGAAATCGGGTACGGCGAAGCGATCTCCGGCCTGACCAACGGCGCGCACTACGTCATCGACACCTCGCGCAACGGTGCCGGGCCCGCCGAAGGCGACCCGATGTACTGGTGCAACCCGGACGGCCGTGCGCTGGGCGTCGCGCCCACCACCGACACCGCCGGTGCGCACGCCGATGCGTACCTGTGGGTCAAGCGCGTCGGCGAGTCCGACGGGTCATGCGGCCGCGGGGAGCCCGGCGCGGGCACGTTCGTGAAGTCGTTCGCCATCGACCTGGCGCGCAACGCCGCACACTGATTCCGCGCGCCGAGACCACGGTTTCGGCGAAAAGGGCGATACGTTGCCGTCATGCACGGGTGTGGCCCTGACTGCGCCGACGGCGTCGATGCGATTTCCCGGCGGACCGCGATCGCCGCGTCGGTGTCCGCGCTGCTCGGCGGCGCCGCGTTGGCGACCTCAGCCGGCAGTTCAGCCGCGCCGGGCGGTGGGGACCTTCCGCAGAACGCACTGATCACGCTCGGAGTACAGGCGGGCCCGCCACCGGTGCCGAACCGGACGGGCATCTCGTCGGCACTCAAGATCGGCGACGACGTCTACCAGATCGACTGCGGCCTGGGCTCTTTGAACGCCTTCACGAACGCGGGGCTGAGATTCGACCAACTGCGCAGCCTGTTCATCACGCACCTGCACACCGATCACATCGTCGACTACTACAGCTTCTTCCTCTCCGGCGGCTACACCGCGTCACCCGGTAAAGGCCCGGTGTCGGTGTACGGACCCGGCCCCGCCGGTGGTCTGCCACCGAGCGAGGTCGGCAACCCCAACCCACCGACCGTCGAACCGGCCAACCCCACACCGGGCATCGCGGCCACGACCGATGCACTGCACCGGGCTTTCGCCTACACCAGCAACATCTTCATCCGGGACATGGGCACCGACGACATCCAGAGCCTGGTCAACGTGCACGAGGTTGTCGTCCCTCCTGGATCGGACTACCAGAACCGGGCACCACGTACCGACCCCTTCCCGGTCATGACCGACAATAATGTGCGCGTCACCGCGACCCTGGTGAGCCACTACGACGTGTACCCGGCCTTCGCCTTCCGGTTCGACCTCCTGAAAGCCGGTGTCGCCGTCACGTTCTCGGGTGACACAACCAAGTCCGACAACCTGATCGCGCTGGCGCAGGGCACCGACATCCTGGTGCACGAAGCACAGTTCAGCCTCGCCGACGGCGGCAACAACAGCAGGTTCCCGCCCGGCTATCTGGTCCGGTCCCATACGTCCGCCGAGCAGGTGGGTGAAGTCGCCGCGGCGGCGGGTGCCAAGCATGTTGTGTTGAGCCACTATTCGCCCACCGATCTGCCCGACTCGAAGTGGCGGGATGCGATCGGCCGCCGCTACCAGGGCAAGATCACCGTCGCGCGCGACGGCCAGGTCTTCGCCCTCTGACCTATCCTCGGCCTATGCACCTGATCGCGCTGGAAGAGCATTACGCGTGGAACCCGGCGAGTGACGGCAATGTGGTCGCGACGTGGCTGGAGTCCAACAACCGCCTCGGCTTCGACCGGCTCTACGATCGTGGGCCGCTGCGGCTGGAGCAGATGGATGCCGCCGGCATCGACTTCCAAATTCTGTCCCTCTTCGATCCCGGCGTGCAGGAGTACGACGACGCCGCGCTGGCTGTCGATTACGCGCGCCGCGCCAACGACGATCTCGCCGAGACGGTGCGGCAGTATCCCGATCGGTTCGGTGGCTTCGCCACTCTCGCCACGCAGGACCCGGACGCCGCGGTGGCCGAATTGCGCAGGGCCGTCGTCGATCTCGGTCTGGTGGGCGCGCTCATCAACGGCCACACCCATGGCCGGTATCTGGACGACCCTGCCTACGAGCCTTTGTTCGCCACCGCCGAGACGCTCGGGGTTCCGCTCTATCTGCACCCGACCACCCCGCACCCGGCGGTGATGGATGCCTGGTTCGCGCCGTACGTCGATCAAGGACTGCACCTGGCGTCGTGGGGGTTCGCCGTCGAAGCGGGCACGCACGCGCTGCGGCTGATCTACTCAGGCCTGTTCGACCGGCACCCGAACCTGCAGATGATTCTCGGACACCTCGGAGAGATGTTGCCGTTCACGGCTTTTCGCACCGATCGGTACTACGGACTCGGCGGATCGGGTGGCCAGCTGCAGAAGCTGCCGTCGGACTACCTGCGGGAGAACTTCTACTTCACCACGAGCGGCAATTTCTCCCCGCCGGCCATGGCGTGCACGTTGTCGGTCATGGGCGCCGACCGCGTCATGTTCTCGGTAGACTACCCGATGGACGACAACGTCGACGGGGCGAACTTCCTGGCGTCGTATCCGATGGACGAGGCCGACCGCCGCAAGGTCGGCTATGAGAATGCGTTGCGGCTCTTCGGGGATCGAATCCCGAGGATCGGCAGCTAGAGGCCGCGCCCCAGCCAGCTGAGGTTGAGTGCCTTCCCGACCTGGTTGAGCTGGTTGAGAATCTCCTCGATGCGGCGGCGCGGCACTGCGACCCGCCACTCAGGCATCCGCCCGGTCAACTGGATCGTCTGAGGACTGAAGCTGACGGACGTCGGCGCGAGCTCACGCGGTAGTTTCGGCAGCTGAATCCGGTAGGCGGGCAGCCGGTTCGGCAGGTGCCACCGGGCCCGGCGCAACGCAACCATCCGCGGCTTCACCAGAAGTGTCGACCCGTCGATGGTCGCGTCGACCTCGAGGTGACCGATATCAGGTCTTCTGGCCCAACGGATTTGCGCGACACCGCCGGCGTCGATGCGGCCGAGCAACTTCGGCGCAGCGCGCCCCGGCAATGATGATGCCCGGTCGATCATCCTGTCGAGCGCCTTGGTGGACATCTCGATGGTCAGATCCAGTGGTGCGGCCACCAGGACCGGCGTATTGCTCGGTTTGATGTGCACGTTGTGCAGGACTGCGGTGGCTCTGTCGAATTGCCAACCGTTCCAGACGATGTCGGCCGCCGAGATGGAGACGGTGTTGAGTTGACCGACCGAAAGGCTCCGCATGTCGAGGTCCGCATCGATGGTCGTCACCGTCAGCGTCATCTCGCCCGAGGTGAGTTTGACGGTCATGCGGCGGCCGACGACCTGCTTGCGCAAGGTGTCGAACAGGGACTTGTAGGCGCCGGCCGGCCCACCGGTGAGCGCGCTGCCCGCGGTCGACGACCAGAACGACGACAGCGCGTCCCAGTTCGGGAACGAGTCCCAGGACGGGAACGGTCCGGAGTTCGCCATGATCGGGATACCGGCCTACGCGGTGCCCAGTGACTCGCGGAACCGACGGCCGAGGATTCGACGCGCCGCGCGGGTCCAGGTGAACCCGACGTGCCCGGCGTTGACCCAGCGCACATGTTCGGCATGCCACGAATCAGCAAGGGCCTCAGACTGTTCCATCGGGATCAGCCGGTCTGCCTTGGCCACGAACAGCGTCCGGTCCCGCGGTGCGACGACCGTCGGCAGCGCCAATGGGGACACGACCTGGAAGACAGTTCGGGCGTCGTCGGAGGCAACGACGTCCCGGTACGCCGCGGGCGGGCCATGGTGCGTCAGCAGCGCGAGTGGATCGGCGAATGGCAGCGCCGCGGCCACCGCGTCGAACCGTTCCAGGCCGGCCAGCACGGTGGACAGGTAGCCACCGAGTGAGACGCCGTACAGGCCAACCGGGGCATCGGTGGTGCTGCGAATCCAGCTCACCAACCGGCGGACATCCCACACGGCCTGCGTGATGCCGTGCAGCATGGAGGCGAGATCGAGGGACAGCAGCTGGCCGTCGCCGGGCTCGCGGCGCGGCCCGTGCAGTGGCGAAATCGGCAGCGCCACATTGTATCCGAGCTTGTGGTGCAGGTGGTTGGCCCACAGGACGTTCAGGTCGAAGCGCGATGACCCCATGCCGAACCCGTGCAGGATCACGACCCACGGAGCGGGGGAGTCGGGGCGGCGCAGCAGCCGGACGGTGACGGTGTCGTTGCGGTCGTTGCCGGGCCACCGGTCCGCACCCGGCTCGAACGACCGGGCGTCGAATTCCGATGCGAAGGACATCGACTCGTGCCCGAGTGGGCCGTTGTGGGTGCTCCAGTGCAGGACGTCGGCGTCGTTGAGTTTCGGGGGAGTGCGGTGGTACTTCGACGGTTTGGAAATCCAGCCCCGCCTCTTGAACATCGTCGCGGCCTTGTCCAGGTCGGCGGCGAGCCGGTCCGGTGCGGCTTCGGCCGGCAGCTTCGGCTGGCGCAGGCGCATGACGGCGAGCACGGCTTCATCGACGGCGATGTGCGGGGCCACGGCCATGCGCTCGCCGACGTCCATGCACTCGGGACGGCTCACCATGGGCGGCTCGGGCAACTCATCGTTCCTCAGTGGGGCAGACACCATTGTCTCCTTGCTGGAAGTCGTCCCTCAGTTCAAACATGTTGAACTGAGGGACGATTGGCTGGTCGCCTATGTAGTTATTGACCCATCACGTACTTGACGGTGGGGCCGGTGGTCCAGCCGCCGTCGACCGCGATCTCGGCGCCGGTGACGTACGAGGCGGCGCGCGACAGCAGGTAGGTGACGGCGCCGGCGATCTCGTCGGCCTCGCCGACGCGACCCATCGGGGTGTTGGGGTAGTTGCCCTCGCCCTGCTGGATGCCGACCTGCGCCGTCATCGGCGTGTAGGTCATGCCGGGGTGCACGGAGTTCACCCGGATGCGGTCGGTGCCGAGCTCCACGGCGGCGATCTTGCTGAGGCCGCGGACGGCCCACTTGGAGGCGCCGTAGCCGGCGGTCAGGGCCAGCCCCATCAAGCCCGCGGCCGAGGAGATGTTGACGATCGAGCCACCGCCGGCGGCGCGCATGGGCGCGATGACGGCCTGGATGCCGTTGAAGACGCCGACCAGGTTGACGTCGAGCACCGTGCGGAAGTGCTCCAGCGGTTCGTGCTCGATGAATTGGCCGGTGGAGATGCCGGCGTTGTTAACCAGACCGGTGATCTTGCCGAACTCCGCGACCGTCAGCGCGACGGCCGCATCCCACTGGGCACGATCCGTCACGTCGAGGTGTATGTAGCGCGCAGCGTCCCCGAGCTCGGCTGCCAGCTGCTTGCCCTCATCGTCGAGGACGTCGGCGATGACGACCTTGCCGCCGCCGGCCACGATGTGTCGTGCCATCGACGCGCCGAGACCACGTGAACCACCGGTGACAATGGCCACCACGTCCGACAAGCTATCCGAATCTGCCATCGCAGCAACTTCCTTTCTCACATCGTCAGGGCATGGATCGCCATCGCGTCTGCCCTCATGTGAAGGCAATCACATCTATTCGGCGCTGCCGCCGGAGCTCCCACCCGGTGGGACTGCGGCACCGGTTTTATTGGTCGCCGAGGCGCTCTTCTTCGCGACGGGCTCCTCCCAACCGGACGCGGCGAGAAGCCGGTCGAGCTCTGCCTTGGCGCCCTCGAGGATTTCCCACGGGTCCTCGACGAGGTCCGGATCGGCCTGGATGCCGACGTCGACGTTGCCGCCGTAGCTGAAGACCGTGACGTTGATGCCCATGCCGACGGTCAGCGGGCCGACGGGAACGATGTGCTCGATCTTGGCGCCGGCCATGTACAGCTGGATCGGCGGGCCGGGGACGTTCGAGACGATGAGGTTGCTGGCCAGCGGCAGTTTGTCCTCGAGCTTGGCGGCGCGGAAACCCTTGAACATCAGGTTCAGCAGTACCGGCGGCGCGAAGTCGGTGAGGCCGATGGACTGACCGGCCTGCAGGTCCTCGGCCAGCGCCTTGGCGCTGTTCATGCCGTTGTGGATGGCGGACAGGCGTTCGACGGGATCCTCCACATCCGTGCACATGGAGGCGATCATGGTGTGCACGTGGTTGCCGGGGGTCTCGTCGCCGGCGTCGCGGGTGGACATCGGCACGGTCGCCAGGACCGGCGTCTCGGGCAGGGCGTCGCGCTTGGTCAGGTAGGTGCGCAGCGCGCCGGCGACGACGCTGAGGATCACGTCGTTGACCTTGACGCCGAGACCGTTCTTGACGTGCTTGATGTGCGCCATCGGCAGCGACGTGTACGCGAAGCTGCGGTGCGAGCTGAGCGCGCCGTTGAAGCTGGTCTTGGGGGCGCTCATGGGGCGTGGCGGCGGGTCGTCGCGCCGCAGGTGGCTGATGGTGGTCACCGCGTTGCGGACGGTTTGGCCAAGGTACTGAACGACTTTCGGGGGCGTCGTCGCGGCCGACAGCGTGCCCTTGGCGAACAGTTCGAGGCTCGAGTGGCGGGGCTGCTCACCCTCGTCGGGCAGGTCGACGATCGGGCCCTTGGCGTCGGGCGTGACGTCGCACAGCACCGATGACAGGCCTGCGCCGGACACGCCGTCGACGATCGAGTGGTGGGTTTTGGCGATGAAGGCGACGCGGCCGCCTTCGAGGCCCTCGACGAACCAGCTCTCCCACAAAGGCTGGTTACGGTTGAGCTGGCGGGCCAGGATTTCGCCGACGACGTCGGCAAGTTCCTTCTCGCCACCAGGAGCGGGTAGTGCCGCGCGGTGAATGTGGTAATCGAGCTTGAAAGCCGGATCGTCGACCCACACCGGCCGATCCAAGCCCAGTGGCACCTCTTGGATACGGCGCCGGAACGACGGCAGGTAGGGCAGCCGGCGGTCGAGGTGATCACGCAGATGCTCGAAGTCGAATCCTGGTGCGTCACTGGGATCCAGAATCATCAACCCCAGCGTGTGCTGTGGCCATTCAGTGCCCTCCATGGACAAGAACATGGCATCCATGCCGGACAAGCGCTTCACCGCAATACTCCCCTCGTGGACCACGGATTTGTGGCGGCAATAACGTATCCACGAATGCGGATTCTGCAATTGCTACTTCCCAGTCAGCGAGATTGAAATTCGCGGCCTATCAGCGGTTCTCCCGCCATTCGAAATGCTGCCACTAAGTACACTCGGTTAGCTGTTTCATTTTTCCCACGACTGGCGAGAAGATGTGAAGAATGCTCGCGCAAATATATTCTGCGGAAATCAATTGGGCGAGACGGCGAATTCATCGATTCCCGGCTCGGTGTCGAGCACTTCGCGATTCAAGATCAACATCTTCACGAAATATCCGACGCCGAGGGCGATGAGGCCGAGGACGATGAAGCTGGGTACCCGCGCCGTCGTGGGTGTCACGAGCACGAAGATCGCCACGTATACCCAGACCAGTGCGACGCCGGCTACGGGCAGTTCGAAGCGGCCCAGGCTGAATCCGCCCTCCTTGTGTTCCAACCGTTTTCGCACGGCGAGATACAGCACGACGATGGCACCGTAGATCAGCGCGGGCAGGATCGTCGACGCGATGATCAGCTGGATCAGTGCCGCCCCGTGGAGGGTAGCCATCAGCACCACACCTACCGCCAGGATCAATAGCGTTGCGGGCACCGGAGTTTGGGTGCGCGGGTTGACCTGCCGCATGATGCGGTGTGCGGGGAAGCGGGCGTCACGCGCCATGGCGAAAACCTGCCGCGAACACGCGGCCATCACCACCAGGCCGGCGCCGAACATCGCCAATACGATGCCCGCCAACAGGATTCGTTCAGCGACCGGCCCGAGCTGTTCCCGGATGATGAGCGCGACCGGGGAACCGCTGTGACTGACGGTGCCGACGTCCTTGATCGCGATGGTGAGCGCGATGAGGAACACCAGGCCCGCTACGCCGGCCGCGACGACGGACGCGACGATGGCGCGCGGCACGCTGCGGAACGGGTCCTTGGCTTCCTCGGCGAGGTTCGCGGCGGAGTCGAAGCCGACCAGCGTGGTGAGACCCATGATCATGCCGGCCATGAGGCCGCCGCCGACGGCGTAGTAGTCACTGGCGCCTGCGGTGATCCCGCGGGTCGTGAGGTTCTCGATGTGTCCGCTACCGGTCACCGCCATGACTATCCCGAGTACGAGCACCAGGATGAGGACGATGCCCAGCTCCAATCCGACTGCGCCGGAAGTGATCAGGCCGAGCAGCCGGGTCGACGCGATCACCAGGGTCGCCTGGACGACGAGTACCGCGATGGTGATCAGGCGTGCGGTGTCCTCGCTGTCGCTGAGCCCCAGCAGCGGCATGAGGGCTTGGCTGGCCAAGGCGTTGTCCACGGCAACCGCCGCTATCGCGAGATACCAGAACGTGAGCCAGCCGAACAGCCAGCCGATCTTCGGGTTGGCCAGCCGCGAGGCCCATTGATACGACGACCCGCTGAGCGCGATACGGGCCGTGAACTGTGCCACCACGAGAGCCACGAGCGTCTGTCCGATGGCCGCGATGATCCACAGCCAGATGCCGACGGGTCCGGATGTCTGCAGGAGATCGTCATAGGTCCCGAAGATGCCGACCGCCACCGAGATGAAGGCGAACGAGACCGCGAAGACCTGAAAGCCGCCGAGGGTGCGTTTCAGCTCCGGTGTGTAGCCGCAGTCGACGCACTCGTCGTCCGCCGCCTGGACCGCTACGCGCTCTGTTGCCATGGCCTGCCCAGCCCTTCTGTAGCCCCCTAACACATAATTGTCGCGCACGTCAACGATAGCTGCCGGGGATTGCTCATGTTGGTCTGCGCCGTGATGTTGGGTGGCCAATCCGTGACGAATCTTTGACCGAAATATTGACGCGCCGTACGGATTTCGGCGTTTCCCGCCCAATACCATGACGGTGTTCAACCATGCGGCCAGCGACAAAGGGGTCGGATATATGCGGGTGTTAGTACACGGTGTCCTTGCCGTGGTCGTGGTCGCCACGACTACCACTGGCGGCGCGCTCGGTATCGAGACAGCGGGCCTTCGCCTGCCGTTGGGCTCGATGATCGAGTCGACGCAGCCGACGCAGGGAGTGCCGGTCGGCGTCGCGCATCCGATCGTGGTGACATTCAAGCGGCCGATCACCAACCGTGCGGCCGCCGAAATGGCCCTGGACGTGACGTCGACGCCGGCGATGACCGGCAAGTTCGAATGGCTGGACAACAAAGTGGTGCAATGGGTTCCGGATGGCTTCTGGCCCGCGCACAGCACCATCAAATTGACGGTCGGCGGTCAGCCGATGGCGATGACCACCGGCCCGGCGGTCATCGGAACCGCCCATGTCGCGGACCACACCTTCACCGTCACGATCGACGGCCAGACCCCACCGGATATGCCGGCGCCACACCACCTTCCGCATCTCGGCGAGTCGGGCGTGCTGCTCGCGACCATGGGTCGGCCGGAGTATGAGACGCCCATTGGCAAGTACACCGTGTTGGCGAAAGACCGCAACGTCCTTATGGATTCGAGCAGCGTCGGTATTCCCGTCGACCATCCGGACGGGTACATGACAGAGGTCGAGTTCGCGGTACGGATCAGCCGCCGTGGACTGTTCGTGCATTCGGCGCCCTGGGCCGTCGAGTCGATGGGCTTCGAGAACGTCAGCCACGGCTGTATCGGTGTGGCGCCCGCGGGCGCCGAGTGGTACTACAACACCGTCAACGTCGGCGACCCGGTCATCATCGAGCCTTAGTTAGGTTGCACCTCAGCGCAATTCGTGGCCCTGTGCCGCGTTGACTCTGCGACTGGGGCTGTAGTTACTCGCACTAATTCGCCGTGGCCGCAGGGTCAACGGAGGTACGGGGTTGACTCTGCGTCCAGGGTGCTGGTTACTCGCACAAGTTGGCCCTCATCGCAGGCTCAACGAGACGTACATTGACTCTGCGGCGACGGTGGTCGTTACTCGTGCAAGTGCGCCCTCAGTACAGGGTCAATCTGGATGTGGCTGCCGCGGTCCGCTGACTCTGCGCCCCGAACGCCTGAAGCACCCGAGCCGCGAGGGCTCGGGTGCTTCATTGAAAGCGGTTGTGCAGCTGGGTGGTTCAGTTCTGCGGGCCGGGCTGGGTCGGCAGGTTGGGGGTGGGGCCACCGGCGTCGACGGGCCGCAGGGTCCGGGCCTCCTTGCCGTCGGCGACGCCACCCATGTCCATCGGGATGGCTGCGGGGGCCGCGGCGATCGGGATGGGCGCCCCGATCGGCAAGCCGGCGGGGATCGGGGGCACGACCGGGGGCACCGCTGCAGGGACGGGCGGGACGACCGCGGGAACCGGCGGGACTGCCGCCGGAACCACCGGAGCGGCCGCCAGCGGGCCGACGATGCCCGAGGATTCGACGGCGGGGGCGGCGCAGGGCGCGGCGGCTGCCGCGGCTGCGGGTGCCCCTGCGGCAGGGGCTACGGCGCCCGCGTCGCACGCGTACCCGCCGGTCTTGAGTGGGACTGCCGCTGCGGTCGGGCTCACGGCCACGGCCGTCGCGCACACACCGGCGCTGGCAACTATTTTCACAGCGATTCGACCAAAGCTGATCATCACCGGCGTCTCCTTGAACGTGCCCTTAAATTACAGCGCCGAAAATTTGCGCAGCTGAACCGTAGGGCACCGCGAGTGGCTGGTTCAAGACATGTTTTCAATCGGATGCGCGCTCGACATGGGACTGAGCCGCGACCGTGACCGCATCGTTTCAATTGCCTCAAAGTCCTCACAGAGAGGTCTCGGCAGGTAACGGGTCGGTGCCGGAACCCATTGTGAGGCCGGCAAACTCGGCGAGGGCCGAGCGGGCCGGACTAGCGAGTGGCGTCGCCGGCCAGCTGTCGTGCCAACTCTTCCTCGGCACGCCGTTCGACGAGGAGCGGGACGAAGTCGCGAATGGTGCTGTCGGCGAACTGCCGGCGGGCGCCGTCGATGACGGTGGCCACCCGGGCCGGGGGCAGGTCCGCAAACTTGGCCGTGAGGCGGGTCTCGATTTCGGTGAATACCTGCTCTTCGGTCTTGGCGGCCATGCCGTCGATCCTTCTCGGCGGCTTTGACGGCTGTCAACGCAGATGGGGTGGCGTGTAGGCGAACTAACAATCGCGGGTGCCGTGTGAGCCGGGGAGATGACACCGGTGCGCCGCCGACAGTTATCGCTGCCGGAGCGCGTTGATCCCTTCGTCGAGGGCAGCCTCGAGATACGTGAGGTCGCCGGTGGCGAGCATGACGCCGACGCCGCCCTGGATGCCGGCCAGCAGCGCGGCTGCCGCCCGCTGGGGGTCGACGGTGTGCGCAATCTTGTCCTGTTGCTGCATCGCCACGATGCCGTCGGCGATGGCGCCCCGCCAGGAGTCGATCAGTTCGGTCGTGACCGCCTGCGCGCCGGTGCTCGTGCGACCGATCTCGGACATCAGTACCGCGATCGGGCAGTTCTGGCCTTGTTGGCGGTAGCGGTCGACCACGGCGTCCCGCCAGCGCTGCCAGGCCGCCCATGAGGTGAGCGCGCCGAGGTGGGGTTGTTGATCGTCGAGCACCCGTTGCGATTCCAGCGTCGCAACGGCGAGCAGCAGCTGTTCTTTCCCATGGGGAAAGTAGTGAAAAATCTGGCTTTTCGAGGTTCGGGTCCGCGCCATCACGTCCTCGATGGTCGTGAGCGCGACACCACGTTCCCGGATCTCGGCCGCGGCGCCGTCGATGATCCGGGCTCGGGTGGCCTGTCCCTTGGCTGTCAGTTTTTGGACTTGCAGGTCCATTTTGTCCGGTGAACCATGTGGACTCATGAGTCCAAAAGATACGCGACTGTCCGGTCGCACAGCACTTTGTCACGGGTTCCACCGGCGGCCTGGGGACGGCCATCGCGCGCAGACTGGCCGATGAAGGCGCGCACGTTGTGATCAGCGGACGGAATGCCGAGCGCGGCGCCGCGCTGGTGGCCGCGATCCGGGCGGCCGGCGCCGAGGCGTCGTTCGTCGCTGCCGACCTGACGGGCGGTGACGATGCTATCCGCAACCTCGCCGAACACGCCGCCGAAGCAGTAGGTGGGCGGCTGGACATTCTGGTGAACAACGCCGCCACGCTGCTGATGCCGACGCCGACGGCCGATGTCGCCCCGGAGGTACTGCGGGAGGCGTTCGAGGTCAACGTCTTTGCGCCATTCCTGCTGACCGGCGTGATCGCGCCGCACATGGTGCGCAATGGCGGCGGCGCCGTGGTCAACATCGGATCGATCACCGGGTTGCGCGGGGCCAGTGGTTCGGCGATCTACAACTCGAACAAGGCGGCGATCCACTCTCTCACCACATCCTGGGCCGACGAGTATGGCCCGTTCGGGGTTCGGGTCAACGCGGTGGCGCCGGGGCCGATCGCCACCGAGCGGCAACAGGAGTTCGCCGACCACGTCCAGCCCGTGCTGGACCGGCTGCCCTCCCGTCGGATGAGCACGCCGGAAGAGGTCGCCGCGTCGGTGGCGTTCCTGGCGAGTGATGACGCCGCCAACATCCACGGCGTCGTCCTCAGCGTGGACGGTGGCTGGGCCGCAGTCTGACGTAGTGGTCGGCGCACACCCACGAGGCAGGTGCGGTCGGTCGAAATCTATCGTTGGACACGACGCGCAACGGCGTGCATCGTTGGCGGCGAACTGGCGAACTCTGGAGGAACGACGGACCGTGAACGGCTTCAACAGAAGGCAGTTCGGCTTGACGGCGATGGCAGCGGTGGGTGCGGCGTCATTGGCGGCGTGCGGGTCGTCGTCGGAACCGGCTGCGGTCGAGAAGACGGCACCGCCGCCCACGCCGGAACACAACCTGAACGCGGTCAAGCAGATTCGGGCCGGCGACCTCAATGTCGGCTACGTCGAAGCGGGTCCGGCCGAAGGTCCGCCCGTCATCCTGCTGCACGGCTGGCCGTACGACATCCACAGCTATGCCGATGTGTCCGCGCTGCTGGCGGATCAGGGCTTCCGGGTGATCGTGCCGTATCTGCGCGGCTTCGGGTCGACCCGGTTCCTGTCCGACACCACGGTCCGGAACGGACAGCAAGCCGCCCTGGCCGCCGACGTCGTGGCCCTGATGGATGCGCTCAACATCCCGCGAGCGATCCTCGGCGGCTTCGACTGGGGTGGACGTTCGGCGAATGCTGTTGCGGCGTTGTGGCCGCAGCGGGTCACCGGGTTGGTCGCGGTCAGCGGATACATCGTGGTCAATCGTGCCGCCAATCTCCAGCCGCTGGACCCGGAAGCCGAACTGGGATGGTGGTATCAGTACTACTTCGCCACGCCTCGCGGTGAACTCGGCTACCGGAAGAACACCAAGGAGTTCAACCGGCTGATCTGGTCCAAGGCGTCGCCGCTGTGGCACTTCACCGACGCGGCCTACGGCCTGAGCGCCGGCGCGTTCGACAATCCCGACCATGTCGCCATCGTGATCCACAACTACCGCTGGCGCCTCAGCCTCGCGGAGGGTGAAAGCCGTTACGACGCAGACGAACAACGACTGCAGGCCAAGCCGCTCATCCATGTCCCGACCATCACGATCGGCAGTGACTTCGACGGCGCGGCGAAGGACGGTGCGGGATACCGCGCGATGTACACCGGGGCGTACGAGCACCGTGTTCTCGACGGCATCGGGCACAACGTGCCCCAGGAGGCACCCGCGCAGTTCGCGAACGCCATCATCGACGTCAGCCGGATGTAGCCCGGCTGGCGTCGGTCGCTACTTGGCCAGGCTCCGACTGATCACCAGTCGCTGAATCTGGTTGGTGCCCTCGAAGATCTGCATGATCTTGGCCTCACGCATGAAGCGCTCCACGCGGTAGTCGCGGGTGTAGCCGGCGCCGCCGAAGACCTGCACCGCGTCGGTCGTGACTTTCATGGCGGCGTCGGTGGCGACCAGTTTCGCGACCGAGGCGTTACGGGAGTAGGGCAGCCCGGCGTCGCGCCGGCGGGCGGCATCGAGGTAGGTGGCCCGCGCCGAGTCGACGGCGGCGGCCATGTCGGCGAGCAGGAAGCCGAGTCCCTGGTGGTCGATGATCTTGCGGCCGAACGTCGTTCGCTCCTGGGCGTAGGCCACCGCCTGATCCAGCGCCGACTGGGCCAGGCCGACGGCGACGGCGGCGACACCGAGCCGGCCGGCATCGAGCGCGCTGAACGCGATCGGCAGGCCTTGACCCTCGGCGCCGATCAGCCGCTCGGCCGGCAGGAACGCGTTGTCGTAGTGCGCGGAGGTGGTGGGCACCGCGTGCAGGCCCATCTTCTCCTCGGGTCGCCCGAAGGACAGCCCCTCGGTGCCGGCGGGTACCAGGAAGCACGAGATGCCTTGCGACCCTTCGCCGGTGCGCGCGAACAAGGTGTAGAAATCGGCGAGTCCACCGTGCGTGATCCAGGCCTTCGAACCGGTCACCCGGTACCCGCCATCGGAGGCGACGGCCTTGCAGGCCAGTGCTGCGGCGTCGGAACCGGCCTGCGGCTCGGACAGGCTGTAGGCGCCGACCAGGTTGCCGCTCAACATCTCTGGCAACCAGCGCTGCCGCTGCTCGTCGGTGCCGAAGGTCATCAGCGGGTGGCAGGACAGGCTGTGCACGCTGACCGCGATGGCCACCGAAGCCCAGCGGGCGCCGAGTTCTTCGAGCACCTGCAGGTACACCTCATAGGGCTGGCCGCCGCCGCCCCATTCCTCGGGGTACGGCAGGCTCAGCAGTCCGGCCTCGCCGAGGGTGGGGAACACCCCGTCGGGGTACGTCTCGTCCTTCTCGTGCTTGTCGACGATGGGGTCCAGCACCTTGTCCGCGATGTCGCGGGTGAGTTCGATCAGCGCGTGGGCTTCATCGTTGGGCAAGAGGCGATCAACAGGCACCGGGAACTCCACTAATACGTCGGACAGTACTGAGTTACCTGACACAGTACTGTTTGAGTAGTACTGAGTAAAGGGCCGCAGTACTATGCCGGGGTGAGCACGCGCACGTCCCCGGCGTTCGGCACCCGCCGACGCACTGAGCTGTTCGACGCCCTGATCGCGCTGTTCCTCGACGAGGGATTCGCCCACCTCACGCTCGACGACATCGCCGCTCGGCTGCGGTGCTCGAAGTCCACGCTGTACACGCTCGCCGGCAGCAAGGAGCAGTTGGTGCGCGCTGCGACCGTGCAGTTCTTCCGGCAGGCAACCGACGAGGTCGAACAACTGGTGGCCGGAGTCGACGGCGCCCGGGCGCGGATCACGGCCTATCTGTCGGCGGTGGGGACGGTGCTGGACGCCGCATCGGACCAGTTCATGATGGACCTGGACGCCTTCGCCCCCGCGCGCAGTGTCTACGAGAAGAACACCCAGATCGCGGCCCGCCGGGTCCAGGAGATGATCGCCGACGGCGTCGAGAGCGGTGAATTCCGCGATGTCCATGCGTCTTTCGCGGCCGACCTGGCAGCGACCATGATGGTGCGCATCCAGCAGCGGCGGGTGCGCGAGAGTACCGGACTCGACGACGCCAGTGCATATCGCGAGCTTGCGGCGATCCTCACCGCCGGCATCAACGCCTGAGCCCGCCGCCCGACGTCACCGCCGGACATCGTGTTTGTTGCAACTCGATAAGCACGCCCCAATTGCTCCATCAAGATCAGTAGCCTCGTGCGGTGGACCGCAGAACCGCTCTCAAGGTGCCGCTGCTGCTGGCGGCGGGCTCTGCCATGGCCGGATTCTCCGGACCGGCTCTGGCGTCCGCGGCCGGGGCGCGCTGGACGCCCGAGCGGGCCAACAGTTGGTACCAGGGACAGGGCTGGCTGGTCGGCGGGAACTACATCACCTCCACCGCGGTCAATCAGCTCGAGATGTTCCAGGCCGGCACCTACGACCCCGGGCGCATCAAGGCCGAGCTCGGCGCCGCCCGCTGGTTCGGGTTCAACACTGTCCGCGTCTTCCTGCACGATCTGCTGTGGGCGCAGGACCCGCAGGGCTTCTCGCAGCGGCTGTCGCAGTTCGTCGGCATCGCCGCGAGCAACGGCATCAAGCCCCTGTTCGTGTTCTTCGACTCGTGCTGGGACCCGCATCCGAAACTCGGCGTGCAGCGGGCGCCGACCCCGGGGGTGCACAACTCGGGCTGGGTGCAGAGCCCGGGCGCGGACCGGATCGCCGATCCGAATTACCGTGGGGTACTGCAGAATTACGTCACCGGTGTGATCAACCTGTTCCGCAACGACAACCGCGTACTCGGCTGGGATCTGTGGAACGAGCCCGACAACCCGGCGGCGGTCTACCGCAAGGTCGAGCGCAGCGACAAGATGAAACTCGTTGCCGATCTGCTGCCGCAGGTGTTTGCGTGGGCGCGCGCCGTTGACCCGGTGCAGCCGCTGACAAGTGGTGTGTGGCAAGGAAGTTGGGCCAACCCCGCGCAGCGCAGTGCCATCGCGTCGATCCAGCTGGACAACTCGGACATCATCTCGTTCCACAGCTACGCCAAGCCGGCCGACTTCTCCGCTCGGATCGACGAGCTGGCTCCTTTGGGCCGGCCCATCATCTGCACCGAGTACCTCGCCCGCAACCAGGGCAGCACCGTTGAAGGCATTCTGCCAGTTGCCAAGCAGCGCAACGTGGGTGCGTACAGCTGGGGACTCGTGGCCGGCAAGACCCAGACCTACTTCCCGTGGGATTCCTGGGATCACCCGAACCCCGCGGAGCCGAAGGTCTGGTTCAGCGATCTGCTCTACCCCAACGGGCGGGCCTTCCGCGACAGCGAGGTCCTCACCGTCCGGAAGCTGACCGGAACACCCGGCCCGACGTAGGTCAGTGCGCCAGCAGCAGGATCAGCTGCGCCTGCAACTCACCGAACAGGAAACCGAGGGCGGCGCCGAGTACGACGACGATCCACTCGTCATCCTTGAACGCCGGGCGCAGCAGGTTCTCGAACGCCAATGAGTCCAGCACCATCATCTTGCTGACCATGACGTTCTCCAGATCGAGGCGATCGCGCATGTATCCCTCGATGTACGTGGACGTTTCGGGCAGCTTGTCGATGATCGAGTCGGTGATCTGCTTCTTCATGTCGACGTACTGGCGGCCGCCGACGGATTTGATGATCTTGCCCGTGAAGCCCATCTGCGTGTCGATGGTCGCGCTGATCTCGGTGGAGATCATGTCGAAGAACCGGTCCGACGACGGGCCGTTCAGCATGCTCTCCATGATGGCCTGGGGCGTGAAGATCTCCCGGGCCATCAGCGCCGCGTAACCCTCGACGACCTGCTTGCGTTCCCGCTGGAAGACGCCCTGCCACTTGATGCCGAGGAAGACGTTCTTGCGCTCCAGCGGGCGGAAAATCATCTGCAGCGCAACATAATCGGTGAGGCCACCGGTCAGCAGACCGAACAGCGGCAGCGACCAGTGCCAGTTGGTGATGCCGAACACCACGGCCTGCACCAGACCGATCAGGAAGCCGAAGAGCAGGCCGGACATGATGAGGAACTTGAACGCCGGCTTGCCGATGTCCTGGAAGACCGTATTGAGCGTGACCTTGTCGCGCACCAGGTTGGTGACGACCATGTGCTTGATGTCGAAGATCTGGTCGACCTGGCCGCGCAGCTTGTCGAACATCGCGGCCATGGCCGTCGGGATGCGCTTCTCGACGTTCTTGACGACGACGTCCTTGAGCTGGTCCGGTGTAGCCCGCCAGACCTGCGGCTGGAACGACATCATGATGGTGTCGACCATCTCGGCGGAGGTCTGCCGCAGTGGCTCGGCGAGCTCCTTGACCAACTCGTTCGGATCGATCTTGTCGAACATCTCCTCGGGTTTGAGGATCTCCGACGTCAGCGAATCCACCGCCACCGCAGCCATTTTCGGCGCCCGCTTGGGAATCTGGCCCTGCCAGCCGAGGTAGGGCGGAATGCCCTTGAATTCGACGGGGTAGAACATCATCTTCAGGGCCATGATCTTGGTGATCCAGCCGACGAACGCCGCGCCCAACGGGATGGTGACGTACACCCACCAGGGGTAGGCGAACGCATTGGCCATGAGATTCTCCACCTGGCTGTCTCCCATCAGTCGCGTCCAGTGAAATAGCTGGACTACGTTAACCGGCGACCACGTGCGAGAAGACTAACGGGCACGTCAGATCCGCAACGTGGGATCGCGTATTTTGTTAACCCCGCTCGAAGCGCCTGATGATTGGGTATCGCGCGCCGAAATTCGACGTGACAGCCGTCCGCTGTCCCGCCGCGGAGTGCGGCGAAACCAGCGGACGATTTCGGGTTACGGCTACAGGTCGAAGACGGTCGATCCGTTTGCGGTGGAGTAGTCGATGTAGATCCGGTTGTGCAGGAACGGCATTGCGCCGGTGTTCGACAGTTCGGCGTTGTAGTCGTCGGTGGTCACCGTCGGTCGGTACGTCGAAGTGGTCGTGTAGGAGTAGAGCAGGTTGCCGTCAGCGTCGTACACCGAGATCGGCGTGCCCGCGTTCAGCAGGTAGTAGCTCACCGTGCCGTCGGTACCGTTGACGGCGGTCATCTGGGAGGAGTTCACCAGCGTCGACGGGATGGTGCCGTAGACACCTCCCGAGTCGATCAGCAGATTGATCGGTGTGTTGACCCCGTTGATGGTTATCGAACCGATCACGTTCGGTGAACCCGACGTGGTGACGCGCGCCGGCAGCGGGTTGGGACCGAACGTCAGCGTCTTGGTGGCCTCGTCGATGTAGATGCCGTTCTTCAGCGCGCTGGGCAGGCCGGTGGTCACCAGGCCGGGGCCGGGGCCCACCGCGTTGGCGCCGACACCCAGGACGCCGACGACGCCGTTGTACTTCAGGAAGTTGGCGAATGCGGTCTGCTGCGCCGGGTCGGTGATGACGTCGACCGGGACAGGCGTGGTGACGAGGCCGCTGCCGAAGTCCACCGTGGTGTTGTACGTGTTGTAGGTGTAGGTCAGCCCGCCGCTGTAGGCGCCGGTGCCGGTGCCCACCGAATTGCCGAGGCCGGTCTGGCCGACGTTCTTGGCGTTGACCACCAGTCCGGACGATCCGGTGTCCACCAGCACCTTGATCTTCGGCCCGCCGTTCACGGAGATGGTGACGATCGGCTCGACGCCCGCATACATGGACAGCGGGACCGAGGCGTAGATGCGGGCGTTGGTGGTGGCGTCGACGATGACGGCCTTGATGTCGCGATTCGCCGCCCAGTAACGCGCGGTCTTCAGCGCAGTCACGGCCTTGCCGATCAGCGCCTCGTTGGACTTGAGGGCCTTCAGGGCTGTCGCATTGGTCGGATCCGCCGCGTAGGCGTCCATCAGATTCTGCTGGTTCGCCTGGTACGTCGTGAGGTAGGTGGCCGCCATCCGCAGCTCGTACCGGGAGTACCCGTTGGCCGAACTGGTGCCGAGGAGGGTGCGCGCCTGCGCGATCTCCGCCAGCGCGGTGTTGATGTACTCGTCCGCGGTGACGGTCTGGCCCGGCTGCCACGTGTCGGTGGGCGCCGGAGTGAGAGTCGATGCGGCACTGGTCTTTTCGCTCGTGGCCAGCGCGGGCACGATACCGAGCAACCGGCTCACGGTCTCGGTGGTGCCGACGACGGAGGCGGCCAGGAACTCCTCAGTGCGCTGCGTTGCAGCACCGACAGCCTGACCGAAGGCGGCCAGCACCGACAGCAGTCCGGAGATGTTGGTGGGGGCCGTCGGCGAGGTGACGCTGCTCAACGCCTTGGCGGTGGTGTTGGGAATCGAAGTGATTGCGGCCGTGGATGTCTGGGCCGCGGCGACGGTGACCTGCGGGGTGGCGGCTGCTGTCGGTGACGGCGTCGCCGCGACCGTCGCCGCGGCCGCCGGCGACTCCGTGTCCTTGGCCGCCGTGTCCTTGGCCGCGGTGTCGGTGGCCGGCTTGACCGCGGCGGCCGTCTTGAGCGGATTCTTGGTCGCCGGGTTGTTCGTCACCGCCTGGGCGGCGGCCGAAGGGAGCTTCGCGACGGTCCCGGCGTTCGGGGCGGTCGCCGAACGTCCGGTGTTGTCCGCCTTGGTGCGGCGGTTGCGCGCCGGCTTCGCGTCGTCGTCGCCGTCGGCGGAGGCGTCGGCCGCGGCGTCGGGGGCGGCGTCGGGGGCCGACGCGGCCTTGGTGTCCGATGCGGGCTTGCTGTCCGACGTGGCCTTGCTGTCCGACGGGTCCGCGGCAGCGGCCGTGTCCTTCTTCTTGTTCTTGGTGGTCTTCTGCGCCGGCGGCTTTTTCGGCTGTGCCGGCGCCGACGACGAGGCGGACTCCGAGTCGGTCGATGGGGCCGCGCTCGCGACGGCCGCGCTGCCGAGGAGTGCGGCGCTGACGCCGACGGCGGCGACTCCCGTGCCCAGCCACGTCGATACCGCCAACTTCCGGCGTTGCGGGCGACGGTGCGCACCAGCCATTTTCGGGCCCTCCATAGTCACGCCGCACGGCCATCGGACCCCGGCAGATCGACCGCTACTGCGGCATTACCGCACTGCAGTCTGGCAGACGGGTGTCCTGCCGCAGTACAGACAGAAAATTAACAGTTGTGAACGGCTGCCGCAGCGCTTCTGGCAAAGATTTTTGCCAGCATCGTCAATAACCGTAGCTCGGCGAACTGCGGGCATCCGCCGCCGGTAGGTGGCACCGCCTCACGCCGTCGACCTGCGGCGGGTGAGGAGACTCCGGCAAATCGCCCACGGGTTACCATCCGCGGACGTAAATTTGCGTTGGATGGCCATTGCGCGTTGCGAGGGCGGCACTTTCAAAGGGGGCGTTGGTGGCTGGACGGATCGGCAGATTCGGCTGCAGGGCAGTGCACCGGGTGTTGACCGTGTTGATTCCCCTGGCCGTGGTCTGCGCCTACGCGGCGCAACTGGTGGAGCCGGTGAGCCACACCGCGGTGACGCCCACCGCCGAAATCGTCTCGGCGCCGTCGACCATCGGCATGGCGGACTCCAGCCTGTACGGAATGTCGAAGCAGGACATCGACACCACCCTGGACATGCTGCAATCCATGGGCGTCCAGGACGTCCGGGTCTACATCCCGTGGGTGTACACGCAGCCGCTGCCGAACCAGTACAACTGGGCGCCGATCGACGACATCATGAATGCGGCGAAGGCTCGCAACATGGGCGTCCTCGCAATGGTCAACAGCACGCCGGTCTGGGCCGGCACGGACGGTAACTTCCCCGGGGCCAAGACGCCCGACCCCGTCGCCTACGCGAATTTCATGACGCAGGTCGCGACCCGGTATGGGAAGACGATCTCGGCCTACGAAGTGTGGAACGAGGTCAACTGCGTCTGTTTCTACGACCCGATCTCGCCGTCGAGCTACACCGAATTGTTGAAGGCTGCCTACCCGGCGATCAAGGCGGCCGACCCGACCGCGACTGTCATCGCGGCAGGGCTCGGCAGCGTCTTCACGTTCGGTGGCGTCACCATGAACCCGGTGGATTACGTGAACGGGATGTACGCCGCCGGCGCGAAGGGCTACTTCGACGCGCTGGCGTTCCACCCGTACCAGGAGACGCTGAAGTTCTCGGACGGCGAGAACGTGGTCCTGTCGCCCTTTACCCAGATCCAGAAGATCTACGACCTGATGGCGGCCAACGGTGACGGTCTCAAGAAGATCTGGATCACCGAGTACGGGGTGCCGACCAACAACGTCAGCGAGCACACGCAAGCCGAGTTCATCAAGAACCTCATCGAAACCTGGCAGACGATGGCCACCGACGGAGTGCAGTACGGCGGGCCGATCTTCATCTACACCACCCGGGACGACCAACCCGGCAGCGGCAAGTTCGGCGTCTTCTACGCGGACTGGATTCCCAAGGAGGCCGCTTTCGTCATCGCCCAGGAAATCCTGCGGCTCAACGGCGTTGGAGGAGTCGAAGGCATCGCGGCGCGGATACTGGCCGCGGTGCGACTGGCGATCGGCGCGGTCGTGGACACCGCCGTCAAAATCGGACAAGCCGTGGTGAAAGTTGTTGACGCTGCGTGGAATGCGTTCGTCGACGTCACCAAGGCGGTAACGAAAGCAGTGGTCAACACGGTCAAATGGATCACCAATGCCGTCGTTCAGGGCGTGAAATGGGTGGCCAACACCGCCGTCGATGTGACGAAGGCCGTGGTCGCGGGCATCTCGAACGTGATCCAGAAGATCGGCGACATCATCCGGCCGCCGGCGTCGGTCGCCGCGGTGAACCCGAAAGCGGCGCTGAAGGCAGTGGCCACCATGAAAGAGGCTGCGGCGGAACTGGACTCGCCCAAGACGACTGCCGCGACGAAACCGGAGCCGGGTGCGAAGGTCGCCCCGGTCAAGGGGACCGATGTCAAGGACGCCGACGGTCCTGATGCTGTGAAGGCGCCGACCAAGGGGACGGAGAAGGACGCCGCTGCCGAGCCCGAGGTGAAGACGCCGGAAGCGAAGACACCTGAGGCGGCGACACCTGAGGTCAAGGGCGCGCCCAAGGCAGAGTCCGACGACAACAAGCCGGTGAGCCAGAACGACTCGGCAGGATCTAAGAATGGCCAGTCGGATTCCGATACGCCGAAGCAAGCCGATGCGCCGAAGCGCGGCAAGGGCAAGAAGGCCGGGCAACACCCGACCGGCAGTGGCAAGCCGGCGGCCCGCCCGGCTGCCGACGACAGCCCGAAGGGCCAGTCGCCGCGTGGTGAGGCGCCGAAGTTGAAGCCGAAGCCGGTGAAGGCCGCTGCCGCTGAGGCGTCTTCGCAGGGTGCCTCACACAACGAGTGAGCAAATGTTAGCCAACAATTGTTGATAGCGGTCCACAGCACACGGTGGCATCATGGAATACATGACATCTGATGCGCTGACAAGGAGCTCGACATGTCTATCAACAAATTCGCAATTGTTGCCGCAGGCGCCCTGAGCTTTGCTGCGATCGGGCTGGGCGCGGGTCAGGCCAACGCCGACAATACCTGGTGGTGGATACCAGCCCCGTCACCGGGCCACATCGGCCAGCTCTTCGGTGTTCCCCCAGGTCAGGTCGGTCAATTGCCGTTTGTCCCACCTCCGGGCCATTGGGACAAGCCGGGCAAGTGGCTGCACTAGACCGCGTCTGACAATGACCGCTTCGCTTTCGGCGAAGCGGTCTTTTTATTCATTGACTCGTAAATATTTTTTGCAAATGGCGCAGGAATCCGAGCTCTCTCCGAGATCGAATGTTCGTATTCGTAAATTTGCGCGATATCGGCGGCGGGCATCGGCATAATCGGGGCGCATGGGGCGAACTACGAAAGTGCAGACGGACGGCGACAATGGCGAGAACCCGGGCGAGGTGTCGCGCCGCAAGCTGCTCGGTGGGCTGGCCGCAGCCGGCGTCGCCACCACCCTGGTGGCCGCGTGCAACGACAACGGCTCGGCAGGCTCGTCAGGCTCATCGGGCGGGGACGCCGTCAGCACCGACAACAAGGTCAAGCCGGCGACCGACGCCACCAGGGCGGCGAACAAGAAGATTCTCGACTCCCTGCCGTTCAACGAGCGCAGCGACTTCGACGATGCCAAGCGCGGACTCATCGCGCGGCCGGACACGCTGACCATCAAGGACGAGAAGGGCAACACCGTCTGGGACTTGGAGGAGTACAAGAAGTACATCTCCGACGACAAGGCCGCCCCGGACACCGTCAACCCGAGCCTGTGGCGCAACGCCCAATTGTGCATGTAATACGGGCTTTTCGAGGTCCTGCCGGACAAGATCTACCAGGTCCGTGGCTATGACCTCTCGAACATCACCTTCATCAAGGGCAATACCGGCTGGATCGTCTACGACACCCTGATCTCGCCCGAAACGGCCAAGGCCGCACTGGATCTGGTGAACCAGAAGCTCGGGCCCCGGCCCATCGTGGCCGTCATCCACAGTCACTCGCACGTCGACCACTACGGCGGCGTCCGCGGCATCATCAACCAGGCCGACGTCGACTCCGGCAAGGTGAAAGTCGTTGCCCCGCAGGCCTTCGTGGAAGATGCCGTCAGTGAGAACGTGATCGCCGGCAACGCCATGTCGCGGCGCGCCGTCTACATGTATGGTGCGTTGCTGCCGCGCAACGCCCAAGGCGGCGTCAACGGCGGCCTGGGCATGACGGTCTCCACCGGCCTGCCGACGCTGGTCATCCCCACCGACATCATCACCACCACCGGGCAGAAGATGACCATCGACGGGGTGGACCTGGAATTCCAGATGACGCCGGGCACCGAGGCGCCCACCGAGATGAACACCTTCTTCCCGCAGTTCAAGGCCATGTGGATGGCCGAGAACACCACCAACACCATGCACAACCTGCTGACGCTGCGCGGCGCCCAGGTGCGTGACGCCCGCATCTGGGCGAAGTTCCTCGACGACACCATCCGGGTGTACGGCCCCAACACCGAGATCAAGTTCCAGAGCCACCACTGGCCAATGTGGGGCCGCGACAAGATCATCGACTACTGGAAGAAACAGCGTGACATGTACAAGTACATGCACGACCAGTCGGTGCGACTGATGAACGAGGGCCTCGTCGGCTCCGAGATCGCCGAGGAGATGCAGTTCCCGCCGGAGCTGGGCAACTTCTGGCCCGACCGCGGTTACTACGGCACGCTCAAGCACAACACCCGGGCGGTGTATCAGCGCTACATGGGCTGGTACGACGGCAATCCCTCCGACCTCGACGACCTGCCGCCGCAGGCCGCCGCCAAGAAGTACGTGGAGTACATGGGTGGCGAGGACGCGATTCTGCGTAAGGCCAAGAAAGACTTCGACGAAGGCAACTACCGCTGGACCGCGATGGTGCTCAAGCACGTGGTGTTCGCGAACCCCGACAGTGTCAACGGCAAGAACCTGCTGGCCGACAGCTACGAGCAGATGGGCTATCAGTCCGAATCCGGGCCGTGGCGCTCGGTCTATCTGCAGGGTGCGTATGAACTGCGCAACGGCGTGCCCACCTCCGGCGGCACCGACACCGCGAGCCCCGACACCATCAACGCGATGCCGCCGGAGATGATGTTCGACTACCTCGCGGTGCGGCTGAACGGTCCGAAGGCCGCCGGCAAGAAGATCACCCTCAACGTGGACTTCACGGACCTCAAGAAGCAGTACGGCCTCACCGTCGAAAACGGCGTACTCAATTACGTGGACGGAACCATTCCGAACGCCGACGCCGGCCTGAAGCTGACCAAGGCGACGATGAACGAGATTCAGCTCGGCAAAGTCAAACTCGCCGACGCGATATCGGCGAACAACGTCACCGTGGAGGGCAAGCGGCAGTCGGTGGACGAGTTCGTCGGACTGCTCGACACCTTCCAGCTCTGGTTCAACATCGTGACGCCGTAACCAGGGCGCTTGCAGGTAGGTTTTGGCTCAGCGCGATTCAATCCGGGTGAACCGAAGCAATTGCGTTGAGTCCACCTGCATCTTCGGTAATTGACGTTGCCGTACCCCCCTTTGTTGCGTTGACAGCAAACTGGTGCCTTCCTAACGTCCGGGCCAAGCTCGACGACGGACCGACACTGGGAGGCAGCTTGTGGCGCAAACGCTCCAGTCGTCTCCGCGCGCCTCCACGGCCTGGACGCGCCCCGCTGTGGCAGTCGGCGATTTCATCGTCATGGCCGGTGAGACGTTCGCCGCGATGCTGCGTCCGCCGTACGCCTGGCGTGAACTGATCGAGCAGATCTGGTTCGTCGCGCGCGTCTCCGTCGTACCCACCGTCGTGCTGTCGATTCCATACACGGTGCTGATCGTCTTCACGCTCAACATCGTGCTGATCGAGGTCGGCGCCGGTGACCTGTCCGGTGCCGGCGCGGCGCTGGCCTCGGTGACACAGGTGGGGCCGGTGGTTACCGCGATCGTCGTGGCCGGTGCCGGTTCGACCGCGATGTGTGCCGACCTCGGCGCACGAACCATCAGAGAAGAGATTGACGCCATGAAAGTCATTGGCGTCAACCCGATTCCGGCACTCGTCGTGCCCCGCGTCCTCGCCGCGACATTCGTCGCGGCGATGCTCTATTCCATGGTGGCCGTCGTCGGCCTGGCCGGCAGCTACTTCTTCGTCGTCTATATCCAGCACGTGACGCCCGGCGCGTTCATCGCGGGCATGACGCTGCTGACGGGCCTGCCGCAGGTGATCGTCTCCCTGGTCAAGGCATTGCTGTTCGGGCTGTCGGCCGGGCTGATCGCGTGCTACAAGGGACTTTCGGTCGGTGGCGGACCGACGGCCGTCGGCAACGCAGTCAATGAGACCGTCGTCTTCGCGTTCATGGCGCTGTTCCTGATCAACATCCTGGCGACCGCGTTCGGCGTGAAAGTGGCGCCATGACAGCAGATGTGGATGTCGACCACCCCTCACCGCTCAGCGAACTGGCGGGCCAGGCGATCGCGGCGACCCGCCGGCTGGGCGAACAGACGGCGTTCTACGGCAGCGCCCTGGCCGCCACCGCCGACGCCGTCCGGCGCTACCCGGGCGAGGTGCTGCGGCTCATCGCGGTCATGGGCATGGGGACCGGCGCACTCGCCGTCATCGGCGGCACCGTGGTCATCGTCGGGTTCCTCACCCTGTCCACCGGCGCCCTGATCGCCGTCCAGGGCTACAACACCCTGTCCAATGTCGGTATCGAAGCGCTGACGGGCTTCCTGGGGGCCTTTCTGAACGTGCGCTTCATCGCTCCCGCAACGGCCGGGGTGGCACTCGCCGCCACGATCGGGGCCGGGGCGACGGCACAACTCGGCGCCATGCGCATCAACGAGGAGATCGACGCCCTGGAAGTGATGGGCATCCGGGTGATCACGTACCTGGCGGCGACCCGGATCGTCGCCGGCGTGGTGGCCGTCGTGCCGATCTACACCGTCGCGGTGTTGATGTCCTTCCTGGCGACCCGGTTCGGGACCACGATGATCTACGGCCAGTCGCGCGGCGTCTACGACCACTACTTCACGACGTTCCTGCATCCCAATGACCTCGCCTGGTCCTTCTTCGAGGCGCTGGCCATGGCGGCCGCGGTGATGGCGGTGCACACCTACTACGGCTTCACCGCCACCGGCGGACCGGCCGGTGTCGGCGAGGCCGTCGGCCGCGCGGTGCGGACCTCGATCACCGCCGGCGTGTTCATCCTGCTCACCATCACACTGTCCGTCTACGGCCAGTCCGGCAACTTCCACCTGGCTGGCTGAACCGAATGGCGAAGGGTGCGAACAAAACTCGGCGTGAGCAGATCGACCCGATCTGGTGGGCGCCTGTCCTGGTGATCGTGGTCGTCGCCATGACCGCCATGACGTGGCTGCTGTTCTCCGGATCATTGCGGGGATTCGTGCCACTGACCCTGATCTCCGACCGCGCCGGTCTGGTCATGGAGGACGGCGCGAAGGTGAAGCTCCGGGGCGTCCAGATCGGCGAAGTGGAATCGATCGGCAGTCGGACAGATGCTGCGGGACAAGTACTTTCGACGCTGAAACTCCGGATGTACCCGGGGCCGTTCGCGCAGCTGCCGGGCAATGTCGAAGCGCAGATCCGATCGAGTACCGCGTTCGGCGCCAAATACGTCGAACTGAATGTGCCGTCGACCGGTCCGAGCGGCGGCCACCTCCGATCGGGCGCGGTGCTGCAGTCGCGGAACGTGACGGTCGAGGTCAACACCGTGTTCGAGAACCTGCAGTCGGTGGTCCAGGTGATCGACCCGACGAAGCTCAACTCGGTGCTCTCGGCGGTGGCTGAATCGTTGCGCGGTAAGGGCGACGTCATCGGCCAGGCGATCACCGACGCGAACCACGTTCTGCTGGAGGTGAATCCGCGCATGGACACCGTGCGCAAGGATTGGCAGCTGTTCGGGCAGACCGCGCAGGCGTATTCGGCCGCGGCACAGGACATCGTGTCCATCCTGGATTCGTTCTCGACCACCGCCACCACGATCACCGGCCAGTCGAAGGAACTCGACGGCCTGTTGTTGTCGGCGGTCGGCTTCTCGCAGTCGGGCATCGACACCATCGGCGCCAACCAGACTGCCCTGGCGCGGGCGATGGAAGTGCTGCGACCGACCACCGCGCTCCTCGAGAAGTATTCGCCGACGTACACCTGCCTGTTCCAGGGCGCGCAGTGGTTCCTGGAACACGGCGGCCGATATGCCATGGGCGGCAACGGGAAATCGGTGATCATGGATGTCGGGCTGCTGGCCGGCGCCGATCCCTACCGGTTCCCCGACAACCTGCCCGTCGTCAATGCCAGTGGTGGGCCCGGCGGCAAGCCGAGTTGCGGTTCGCTGCCCGACGTCAGCAAGAACTTCCCGGTCAAGTACCTGGTGACCGACACCGGTTACGGTGACGGCCTGGATATGCGGCCCAACCCCGGCATCGGTTTCCCCGGTTTCGCCAACTACTTCCCGGTGACCAAGCCGCAGCCCGAACCGCCGCGAATCCGGTACCCAGGTGGCCCGGCTCCCGGGTTGCCCGGTGTCGAGATGGGCGTGCCCCAACCTGAGCCGGGGTCACCATGAGAAGCCGGATTCGTGGGACCGTAACCCGCGTCGTGATCTTCACCGTGGTCAGCCTGCTCTTCATGTTCGGGCTGCTGACGGTGTTCGGGCAGTTCCGTTTCGATTCGCGGGCTTCCTACCAGGCGGTGTTCAGCAACGTGTCGGGGTTGAAGGGCGGCAACTTCGTCCGTATCGCCGGCGTGGAGGTCGGGAAGGTCAAGAGCCTCACGCTGCACAAGGACGGCACCGTCACCATCGACTTCGCGATCGACAGGCAACTGACACTCACCGAAGGCACCACCGCGACCATCCGCTATGAGAACCTGATCGGCGACCGCTACCTGTCGCTCGAGCAAGGTCCCGGGGCGGTGCGCAAACTCCTTCCGGGCCAGACGATCCCGTTGGCGCGGACGTCACCGGCATTGGACGTCGACGCGCTCATCGGCGGCTTCCGGCCACTGTTCCGTGCGCTCGATCCCGATCAGGTCAACGCGTTGAGCGGCGAGCTGCTTCGGGTGTTCCAGGGCCAGGGCGGCACCATCTCGTCGGTGCTGGCCCAGACGTCGGCACTGACGACAACCTTGGCGGGCCGGGACCAGCTCATCGGTGAGGTCATCACCAACCTGAACACCGTGCTGGGGACGTTCGCGGCCCGCGACACGCAGTTCGCCGACGGCCTGGACAAGCTGTCGCAACTCGTTCAGGGTTTGGCCACCCGCAAATCCGACATCGCGACCGGGGTGGCGAACATCAACAGCGCGGCGCGGTCGGTTGCCGACCTGCTGACTGTGGCGCGCGAGCCGATCAAACAGACTGTGCAGCAGACGGATCGGGTGTCCGGCCAGATCGAGGCGGACCACGCCTACGTCGACGAGCTGGTGCGGACGCTGCCGGACGCGTACCAGATTCTTTCCCGCAACGGCCTGTACGGCGACTACTTCAGCTTCTATCTCTGCGACGCACTGCTGAAGCTGAATGGAAAGGGCGGCCAACCGGTGTACGTCAAAGTGGCCGGGCAGGAGTCGGGGCGGTGCACACCGAAATGACGCGCATCAAGCTGAACATCAAGCCCCTGGCCGAACGTAACCGGTTGGCGGTAGGCGCGACCGGCATCGCGCTGATCGTCGCGATCGTCGTCGCCGCTTTCAGCTACGACAAGATCCCGTTCATCAAGGGGACCTCCGACTACCAGGCGTACTTCGCCGATGCCGGCGGTATCAAGACGGGCAGTGACGTGCGGGTGTCTGGCTTGGGCGTCGGACGGGTCTCGGGAATTCACTTGGAGGGTGCCAAGGTTCGGGTGGATTTCACGGTGCGTGACGGCGTCGAACTGGGCGACCGCACTGAAGCCGCCATCAAGACCGAGACGGTGCTGGGTACCAAGGTGCTGGAGCTGACGCCGCGCGGTGACGGAAACCTCAACGGCCCCATCCCGATTGAACGCACCACCTCGCCGTACGATCTGCCGGCCGCGCTGGGTGATCTGACGACCACCATCAGCGGTCTGGACACCACCCAGCTGTCTTCGGCACTCAAGACGCTGGCGCAGACGTTCCAGAACACGCCACCCGATCTGAAGTTGGCGCTGGAGAGCGTGGCGCGATTCTCCGACACCCTCGGTACCCGCGATGCCAAGCTGCGCCAGCTGCTCGCCGATGCCAACAAGGTGACTTCGGTGCTGGCCAAGCGTAGTGACCAGATTGCGCAGTTGGTGGTCAACACCGACGCGCTGCTGGGGGAGATTCTGTCGCAACGCAATTCGGTCGAGACACTGATGGCCAATATCAGCGCCGCCACCGTGCAGCTTTCCGGTCTGGTGCAGGACAACCGGACGCAACTGAAGCCGGCCGTCGACAAGCTCAACGGCGTTCTCAGCATCCTCGACAACCGGAAGAAGGAGCTGCAGCGCACGCTGTACCTGTTGCGCCGGTACGCCATGTCGTTCGGCGAAGTGCTCGGTGCCGGGCCGTTCTTCAAAGCATCGCTCGTGAACCTGTTCCCGGGTCAGTTCGATCAGCCGTTCATCGACGCGGCGTTCTCCGACCTGGGATTGGACCCCAACGTGCTGCTGCCGTCGCAGCTGACCGAGCCCGGCGCCGGCCAGCCAGGTACCCCGCCGCTGCCGTCGCCGTATCCGCGCACCGGCCAGGGTGGACCGCCGAATCTCACTCTGCCCGACGCGATCACCGGCAATCCCGGAGATCCGCGTTACCCCTATCGGGAACCGCTGCCCGCGCCGCCACCGGGAGGCCCGGCACCCGGACCGCCGGCGCTGGCTCCGGCCCCTGGTGAGGTGCCGCCGCCGACGGTCCCGCCCCCGACGCCGCTCCCGCCGTCGAACAATTCGCACACCGGTTCGCCCGGTGTGGTGTCAGATCCCGTTTCGCCCGTCGGAGGGAGGTGACCATGACCAGCCCCGAACCCACACCTCACGTGGGCAGCCGCCGGACGTGGCGCATCGCCCTCGCGCTCGGTCTCGTGGTCATCCTGGCGGTTGCCGCCACCGGACTGGCTCGATCCTGGTGGGTCACCGCTGTCCGGAGTACCTACGTCGCGTACTTCGCGAACACCAACGGCCTGTACACCGGCGACGACATCAGGATTCTGGGCGTCACCGTCGGCACGGTCGAGAAGATCGAACCGCAACCGCATGCCGCCAAAGTGACTTTCTCGGTGGACTCGCAATACGCGCTGCCCGCAGACGTCCGTGCCGCCATCTTGTCGCCATCATTGGTGAGCGCCCGCGCGATTCAGTTGGTGCCCGCCTACACCAGCGGGCCCAAACTCGCCGCGGGCTCCACCATCGCCCTGGACCGCACCGTGGTGCCGGTGGAATGGGACGACTTCCGTCAGCAACTGGAGAAGCTCACCGACTCGCTGCAGCCGACGAGTCCCGGCGGGCCCAGTGCTGTCGGCGAATTCATCAACAGCGCCGCGGACAACCTGCGCGGCCAGGGCGACACCGCGCGTGACACCGTCATCAAACTGTCCCGCGCGATGTCGGCTCTCGGCGACCACAGCACCGACATCTTCAGCACGGTGCGCAATCTGCAGTTGCTGGTCTCGGCGCTGTCGTCCAGCAGCGATCTGCTCGCCGCCTTCAACACCAACATGGCGTCCATCACCACCGCACTGTCGAGCACACCGAACAACATCGCCGATGCGACACGCAATCTGGACACCGCGGTCAAGGATCTGCGCGGCTTCATCGCGGAGAACCGGGAAGGGCTGGGGACCACCTTCGACCACCTCAACGCGATCACCACGGCGCTCAACGACAGCCGCACGGACCTCAAGCAGGTCCTGCACATCGCGCCGACGGTGTTCCAGAACTTCACCAACATCTACGACCCCGCGCAGAGCGCCATCACGGGCATCCTGGCGCCCGTCAACTTCGCCGACACCGTGCAGTTCCTTTGCGGCGCAATCCAGTCCGCGGCACGGGAAGGCTTCGAGCAGTCCGCCAAGCTGTGCGTGCAGTACCTGGCGCCGATCATCAAGAACCGGCAGTACAACTTCGTGCCGATCGGCGGCAATCCTTTCGTCGGCGCGACGGCCCGGCCCAACGAGGTCACCTACAGCGAGCCGCGACTGCGGCCGGGCGGGGCCCCGCCGCAGGAGAACCCCGCGTCGGCTCCGCTGCCGGCAGAGGCCCCCGTATCGACCCCGACCGACCCCGGCCAGGGGCTGGCCGGCCTCATGGTCCCGCAGCAGGGGACGCAGCCATGAAGCGCCTCGTGACCGCAACCCTCGTCATCCTCGGTGTGCTGACGTTGCCGGGATGCCAATGGCGCGGCCTGAATTCGCTGAGCCTGCCCGGCACCGCCGGCGACGGACCAGGTTCGTATGTGATTCAAGCGCAATTGCCCGACGTCGTGGTGATCCAGCAGAACACCCGCGTGCGCGTCGGTGATGTCAACGTCGGCAACGTCACGAAGATCGAGGTACAGGACTGGCACGCGCTGGTCACCATGCGGATCAACGGCGACGTCCACCTGCCCGCCAACAGCACCGCCAAGGTCGGGCAGACCAGCCTGCTGGGCTCGATGCACATCGAGCTCAGCCCGCCGACCGGCGAAGCGCCTCAGGGCCAGCTGACCAACGGCGCGGTGATCCCGCTGTCCAGGGCCGCAACATATCCCACCACCGAGCAGGCCCTCGCGTCGGCGTCGATCCTCCTGAACGGTGGTGGCCTGGCCCAGTTGCAGGAGATCAACCAGACCTTCGCGAAGGCATTGGCCGGCCGCGAGAACGACATGCGCAGCCTGCTGACCCAGCTCGACACGTTCATTTCCCGACTCAATGCCCAGACCGACGACATCATCTCCGCCACAGAGCATTTGAACTCGCTGGTGGGTCAGTTCGCGGCGAATCAGCGCACGGTCGACAAGGCGCTCACCACCATCCCGCAGGCCCTGGCGGTACTGGCAGAGCAGCGGACGAAGCTCACCGATGCGATCGATGCCGTCGGACGGTTCAGCGCTGTCGCGTCGTCGACGGTCAAGCAGACCAAGGAGAGCCTCGTCGCGAACCTGCGGAGCATGGTGCCCGTGCTGCGGTCGCTGGCCGATGCGGGACCGGCACTGACCAAGGGACTGGACTTCCTGTCGACCTACCCGTGGGTGAAGAGCAATCTCGGCAACTGGTTCCGGGGCGACTTCGCCAACATCACGATGGTCATCGACCTGACGCTGAGCCGGCTCGACAGCAGCCTGTTCACCGGAACCCGGTGGGAGGGCAACCTCACCGAACTCGAAATGCAGTGGGGCCGCACGATCGGTCAGATGCCCAGCCCGTACACCGCGGGCAACCCGCTGATCGCTCCCTATCACTTCGGGGGGTACTGACATGCTGCGTCTGCGCTTGTCCCGGACAGTCTGGATCCAGCTGGCGATCCTCGGTGCCGTCACCGTGATTGCCTGCAGCGTCATGGCATTCGGCTTCGTGCACGTACCGGCTCTGCTCGGGTACGGCCGATACACCGTGACGGTCGAGCTGCCGGAGTCCGGTGGTCTGTACCCGACGTCCGTGGTCACCTACCGCGGCACCGAGATCGGGCGGGTCAAAGCGGTCGACGTCACCGCGGGCGGGGTTCGGGCCGAGCTGAATCTCGACTCCGCCATCAAGGTGCCTGCGGACGTATCGGCCGCGGTCCACAGCCGCTCGGCCGTCGGTGAACAGTTCGTCGAATTGATCCCTGCGGCAGGGCAATCCGATACCGGCCCGACCCTGCGCGGCGGAGCGACCATCCCGGTGGCCAAGGTGCGGATTCCGCCGGATATCGGCAACCTGCTCGATGCCACCAACCGGGCGCTGGAAGCCATCCCGCAGGACAATCTGCGTACCGTCGTCGACGAAGCCGACAAAGCCGTGAGCGGACTCGGCCCTGAGCTGTCCCGTATCGTCAACGGCTCCACGTCACTGGCCATCGAGGCCGGCAAGAACGTCGGCCCGATCACGCAACTGATCGACCAGAGCCCGGCCGTGCTGAATTCGCAAGTGCAGACCGCGGACTCGATCGCGACGTGGGCGCAGCGAGCCGCGTCCATCACCGGCCAGTTCAAGGCCCAGAATGCGGCGTTCGCCGAGCTGCTCAAGCTCGGGCAGCCGACCCTGAACGAGGGCCGCGCCCTGTTCGACAGGTTCGCCCCGGCACTGCCGGTCCTGCTGGCCAACATGGTGAGCCTGGGTGAGATCGCGGTTGTCTATCGGCACGACATCGAACAACTGCTGGTGCTCTTCCCGCAGGGCACCGCGTTGATGTCGGCGATCGCGGTCGCCGACGCGGACCTCAAGACGCCCTATCGGGGCATCTATCTGGACTTCAAGCTGAACATGAATCTGCCGCCGCCGTGCAACACCGGCTTCCTGCCGGTCAAACAGCAACGGGTACCGACCGAGGTGGACTATCCCGAGCGTCCCGCCGGTGAGCTGTACTGCCGGGTTCCGCAGGATTCCGACCTGAATGTTCGTGGCGTGCGGAACATTCCGTGCGAGAACAACCTGGCCAAGCGGTCGCCGACCGTGGAGCTCTGCGAAAGCAACGAGCAGTACGTGCCCCTCAACGACGGCTACATCTGGAAGGGCGATCCCAACGCCACGCTGACGGGGCAGGGGGTCCCGCAGTACGCGCCGGGCACCGATCCCCGGCAGCGCCCCAGTGCCGCACCTGGGCCGGCACCCCCGGCACCCCCGGTGGCTGTCGTGCCCTACGACCCCGCGACCGGCGGTTACGTGGGGCCTGACGGCAAGCCGTACACCGACTCCGACCTGGCCGCCACCACGAAAGGCAAGACATGGCAGAGCATGCTGATCCCGAGCAGCTAGACATCGCCGATGCAGCCGACGCGGATGCGGTCGTGACGCCGAAACCGTCGCTCCGGCAACGGTTGCCGCGTGTCTCGCCGCTGGTGGCGACCGGACTGGCACTGGTCGTCGCCGGGGGTGCCCTGGTGGGCTGGCTGGGCTTCCGGGCGCACCAGGCCGAACAGGGACAGGCGCTGCGGAACCTGTACGTGCAGACGGCCCGCCAGGCCGCGCTGAACCTGACCACGATCAGCTACACCGAGGCGGACACCGACATCCGCCGGATACTCGACTCGTCGACCGGCGAATTCCGGGAAGACTTCCAGCGCCGGTCCGAGCCGTTCGTCGCGGTGGTGAAGCAGGCCCGATCCAAATCCGAGGGCACCGTCACCGAAGCCGGCCTCGAGTCGGCGACCGGTGATGGCGCACAGGTGCTTCTCGCGGTGTCGGTGCGGACATCGTTGGCCGAGGCGCCTGCGGGTCCACCACGAAACTGGCGCATGCGGATCAGCGTCGCCAAGGACGGCGCGGGCGCCCGAATCTCCAACGTCCAGTTCGTTTCATGAGCACATCGGACGGTCAGGGCAACATGAAGGACAGATCATGACAGTGGATGTCGAAGAACGTCCCGTCGAACCCGACGAGACCGAGGCCGCCGAGGAGGCGGTTGTCGAAACCGAACCCGCAGCGGTGCAGAGTGATTCGCGGAGGCCATGGGCGCGGTGGACGGGTCTGATGCTGGCGTTCGCCGCGATGCTGCTTGCCGTCGCCGCGGGATACTTCAACTGGCAGGACGGGTCGGTGCGGCTCGCGCAAGCCGCGGCCACCGAGTCGGTGCGGGCGGCCAGTGACGGCACCGTCGCCATGCTGTCGTACCGGCCGGAAACGGTTGACACCGAGCTGAAATCGGCCGCCGGCCGGCTGACCGGCGGCTTCCGCGACGAGTACACCAAGTTGGTCGACACCGTCGTGGCGCCCGGGGCCAAACAGAAACACATCTCCGCGGTCGCGACCGTTCCGGACGCCGCCTCGGTGTCGGCGACCGAAAACCACGCCGTGGTACTGGTTTTCGTGAACCAGACGACCACCATCGGTGCCGACGCGCCCACCGCGTCGACCTCGACGGTGCGGGTGACTCTCGACAAGGTGCACGATCGATGGCTGATCTCACAGTTCGACCCCGTGTGACGCGGGCGCTGGTGATGGTGTTCGCCGCGGGGGCCGCGGCCGGATGGATGGTGCCGCCGGCCCAGGCCGACCCGGTGACGTACATGAACAGCGTCAACGTGCGGGGCGGCTTCAACTTCCCGAGCGGCGATGCCGCCATCGCCTACGGGCGCGGCGTGTGCGACAAGATCGCCGCGGGCCGGAGTTACGGGCAGATCATCGGTGACATCAAGGTCGACGTCACGGGTGGCGACGAAGGCCAGGCCAATTATCTTGTCGGACAGGTGATCAACGAACTGTGCCCCGAGCTGATCGGGCCGCTGCGCAGTTCCGCGGGCAACTACCGACCGGCGGCACAGTGAGTACCCGGTTGGCCGGGGTGATCCTGGCGGTCTTCGCGTGCGGCGCCGCGCTGCCTGCGGTGGCCCACGCGGACAACACGCGCCTCAACAACAGCGTGGTCGCCAACGTCTACACCATTCAGCACCAGGCCGGCTGCACCAATGACGTGGCGGTCAGCCCGCAGCTGCGGCTCGCCGCCGAGTGGCACGCGAACGATGTGCTGAACAACCGCGACCTCGACGGCGACCTCGGCTCGGACGGGTCGACGGCACAGCGGCGCGCGGAAGCAGCGGGCTTCCGGGGCAAGGTGTTTCAGACGGTGGCAATCAACCGGTCCATCGCCATCAACAACCTGGATGTGCTGAACCAGTGGTACTACGACCCGCCGACCTACGCGATCATGGCCAACTGCGCCAACACCGTCATGGGCGTCTGGTCCGAGAACAGTTGGGACCGTTCGGTCGTCGTCGCGTTGTACGGTCAGCCGGGCGCGTAGAGGTAGCGCCAGCCCTACACCAGCTCGCGCAGCTCCTCGATGAGCTTGACGCGGTCGGCGGTCGTCGCACCCATCGGCACCACGTTGAGCACCGTTACGCCGGCTTCCCGGAATGCCGCCACCCGTTCCTTGACGAACTCGCGGCTACCGATCAGCGAGATGTCCCGAACCAGTTCGTCGGGAACGACTTTCGCCGCACCGTCCTTGTCGCCGGCCAGGTACAGCTCCTGGATGCGGTCGGCCTCGGCGCCATAGCCGTACTTGGTGGCCACGTTGTGATAGAAGTTCTTGCCCTTGGCGCCCATGCCGCCGATGTACAGGGCGATGTGCGGTTTGATGAACTCGCGCATCCCCTCGACGTTGTCGCCGATGGCCAGCGCCGGTCCGGCGTAGATGTCCATGGGCGGCAGCGACGCGTCGCGCTTTGCGTAACCGGCCGCCAGCGCGTCGCCCCAGACGTCCTTGGCCTTCTCCGGCATGTAGAAGATCGGCTGCCAGCCTTCAGCGATCTCCGCGGCCAGCTCGACGTTCTTCGGCCCGAGTGCTGCCAGCAACACCGGAATACGTTCGCGCACAGGGTGGTTGATGAGCTTGAGCGACTTCCCGAGCCCGGTGCCCTGGCCTTCCGGCAGCGGGATGGTGTAGTGCTTGCCCTGGTAGGCGAGTCGCTCGCGGCGCCACACCTGGCGGCAGATCTCGACGACCTCGCGGGTGCGGCCGATGGGGCTGTCGTACGGGACGCCGTGGAAGCCTTCGATCACCTGCGGGCCGGACGCGCCGAGACCGAGGATGTACCGACCGTCGGACACGTAGTCGAGGCCCGCGGCCGTCATGGCCGTCAAGGTGGGGGTGCGGGTGTAGAGCTGCAGGACGCCGGAGGCCAGTTCCACCCGCTCGGTGGCGGCGGCCAGGTAGCCGAGCGCGCTGATGGCGTCGAACGAGTACGCCTCAGGGACGAAAACGACGTCCAGGCCGGCCTTTTCAAGGTCGGCGACCTCGGCCACGACCTCTTTGAAACCGCCGGCGTAGTTGATGCCGAGACCGATCTTCATGCTCACTGCTCCTTCGCGGCCATGGCGGCGATGGCTTCGGCGGCCTCGGCCTGGATCTGCGGGAACTGGGCGGCCATGGCCTCCGACAGGGCCTGCGCTCCGGACAGTGGCCGGACCATGACGGTGAACTCGTCGATCAGGCCCTCGTCGTTGACGTGGATGAAGTCGCATCCGTTGATCGTCTTGCCGCCGACCTTGGTCTCGAAAATCAAAGCATGGCTGTGGTTTTCGGGGTCATTGATCTCGCGGATGTAGCGGAAGTCCTCGAAAACCCGCATCACGCCGCGCAGGATGGCGGCGGTGATGGGCTTGCCCGGGTAGGGCTTGAAGGCGACGGGACTGGTGAACACCACGTCGTCGGCCAGACAGGCGGCCATGGCTTCGCCGTCGGCGGCCTCGACCGCCTTGCGGAATGCCTGCATCGCATACCTCGCATAGTCAATTTGTTGATTAGGTACCGGTGACGCTAGCGGGACAAGCGCGGCATGTCTATATGTGACTAATCACTTTGTTGACTATTAGACTCCTGGGCATGGCTCTGCGCGACGCCGTGTTGGCGGCCCTGCTCGACAGTGAGGCCTCGGGATATGACCTGGCCAAGGGCTTCGACGCGTCCGTCGCCAACTTCTGGATGGCCACCCCGCAACAGCTGTACCGCGAACTCGACCGGCTCGCGGCAGACGGGCTGATCGAGGCCCGCGTGGTCGAGCAGGAGCGCCGGCCCAACAAGCGGATGTTCACGCTCACCGAGGCAGGCCGCACCGCGGTGCATGACTTCACCGAAGCGACACCCAAGCCCCTGGCCATGCGCGACGACCTGTTGGTGCAGGTGTCCACCGTCGACAGTGGCAACGCGGCTGCCGTATGCGCCGGCCTGCGGGACCGAATCCAGTGGTCCACCAAACAACTCGAACTCTACGAACGGATTCGCAACCGAATCCTGGGCGGCCGCAGCGAGGCGGCGTTCCTCGCCGAGGCGGAGCGGGTGGGGCCCTATCTGACGCTGATGCGCGGGATCTCGTTCGAGCAGGAGAACCTGCGGTGGGCGCAGCAGGCGCTCGAGGTCATCGAGCGGCGCCAATCGCGGCGTTAACATCGGGTATGCCCGTCTGGGAGCTGGGTCCGGCGCAGATGATGGTCGTCGGCACCTTCGGCGACCTGGATGTTCATCACCATGCGGCAGTGCAGGTCGGGGTGGGGCTGACCGGGCCACTGACGGTCCGAACCGCCGGCGAGGCGTCCCGCAGCGGACACGTCGTGGTCATCGCCAGCGGCGCCGGCCACGCGGTGCGGTCGCAGCCCACCGATGTGACGTTGGCTCTGTATCTGGCGCCGCACACCTGGCCCGGGGCAGCGCTGCACGCCCTCAGCCAGAGCGAATCCGGTGACGGCATCTGGCTGCCGGCCGACCACCGGGCACTCGCACGGGCCGTGGCCGCCGCGTTCGACACCGCCCCCGAGTTGGCCGCCGCCACGCTGATCCAGCGTCTCTGCGGTGATCCGGGACAGCAGCCCGGGCTGCATCCGCAGCTGAAGCAGGCGATGGACCTGATCTACAGCGGCGCAACCGAATCCGTGGACCTGGCATCGATCGCGCACGAGGTCGCGGTGTCGCCGGACTACCTCGGCCGCCTGTGCCGGCAGCAGACCGGTGTCTCCTTCTCGGCGGCCACCCGCTGGGCGCGACTGCTTTCCGGGTTGAAACATCTCGCGGGCGGTGAGCAGGTCACCGACGCCGCGCATCTGGCCGGATTCGCCGACGGTTCCCATGCCAACCGGGTATGCCGTGAGATGACCGGAGCGGCGCCGTCCGAGATCGCCCGCGCGCTGCGGGATTCGACGGATCCGTCCAAGCGTTGACGGTGCAGGCGGTTCCATACTCGACGCACACTACGAGGAGGAGACCGCGATGCCGGTGATGTCCAAAGTCGAGCGGGCATTCTGCTGCGGCGCCATGTGGAGAACCACCACCCGAGCCGTGCTCGATATGCTGCCCACTGATCAGCTGGGCGAGCAGTTGCTCGAAATCGGTTCCGGCAGTGGCGCCATCGCCGAGGGGTTGTCGACCGCGCGTCCCGGGCTGGCCATCACCGCGACCGATCTGGACCCGGTCATGGTCGACGCCGCAGCGCACCGGCTGAAGGACAACCCGAACGTGACGGTGCAGAGCGCCGATGCGACCCGCCTGCCGTTCGCCGACGAGGCGTTCGATTCGGTGGTCAGTTGCCTGATGATGCACCACGTCATCGAATGGGAGGCCGCCGTCGCCGAGATCGCCCGGGTGCTCAAGCCCGGCGGGGTGTTCGTCGGTTACGACCTGACGCGGACACCGGTGGCCACGGTCGTGCACCGGGTGGACCGGTCGCCGTTCCGCTTGGTGAACCCCGATGAACTGGTTGCCGAAGGACGTCGCAACGGGCTGCGTATCGATACCAGTACCAAGGTGTTTGGGCATGTGATGCAGTTCAGTGCCGCGAAGACCTGACACTGAGTAGGTTGGTCTGCAGTCGGCAGGGGAGGGACGCATGCGGGGTCTGGTCAGCTGTGGAGCGGTGGTCGCGGTAGCGCTGCTGGCCGCGGGCTGTGGTGGCGGATCGACACAGTCGAGCCCGGCCACGTCATCTGCGAAGCCGGCGACGTCGACGACACCGCCGCCACCGCCGATCGTCGCCCCGGCGCAGCTGAAGCCGGGGAACTACCCGACCAAGCCGCATGAGCCCTACGGCACCGCGGGTGCCCCCGGGGCCGGCGCGAGGCTCGAGGCGCAACAGCTGGCCGGCTACGTGGTGGGACCCTGGCAGGTCGACAGCACGCTCATCGAGCCTTATCTGTCAACGTATTTCGTGCTCGACGAGCCCGGTCTGCTGGCCCAGTTCGGGCCCGAGAACATCGCGACCGCAGCCGGCAGGCACAACTTCATCGATGGGTTCGCCTCGGCGCGGGAGTCTGCGGCCAAGACGGTGCTGATCAACGGCGTACTGCGCTTTGCGTCGCCCGCTGATGCCACTGCCGCGGCCGGCGACATGAACGCGGCAGCCCTCCAGGTCAAGATCCGCGGCGCAGAGCCGAAAACCGTTGCCATTCCGGAGCATCCGGATGCGCTGGCGTCGACGTACGACGTCGACTCCCGCGGCACGAAGGTGACCACCGTGCGGTCCTTCACCGCGCACGGCCCCTATGTCCTGACGCAACTGGCGCAATCAACAGCCGGCCCGGATCCGGCCATCGCGTTGGTGGCCAAGGCGACAGGCGCCCAGGTCACCGCGATCGAGCCCTTCAAACCCGCGGCAGAGTTGCCGACCGTGCCGATCGATCCGACCGGGCTCCTGGCCTTGACGCTGCAGACCGAATCGCCACGCAATTCGCAGAACGCCGTCTACTCCGGCACCGGGGCCCTGCACTTCCAGAGCGACCCGGTCGCGTCGAGCAAGGTGTTCCAAGACAACGGGGTGACAGCGTTCGCGCGCGGCAAGACGAGCGTGTATCGGGCCAAGGACCCGGTGTCGGCGGTGAACGTGGCGAACACCTTCGGCAAAGAGGTGTCGGTGGACGGCACCGAGACCGCCGATCCGGTGCCGTCGCTGACGCTCAGCCGCTGCATCCTGCTGGCCAACCCGAAGCAGTTCTACTGTGTTGCGCCGGCAGGCGACTATGCCATCGAGGCGCGGGGCGCCGAGTTGAAGGATGTGCACGAACAGGTTGCCGCCCAATACATCCTGTTGACGGCTAAGCCTTAGCGGAGCCGTTCAGGGACACGCCGGTGGCCGACTGCAGCAGGCAGATGACGGTGCTGGGCAGCGGCGTGTGTCCGGTGCGATCCATGTTCGAGTCGATGAGATAGGTCGAGGTGTACCGGCTGCTCTGGCCGGCGTACTGCGTCAGGCCCGCGGCGCATTGCTGGTCGGCGACACCGGCGATGGCGTCGTTGACCGCGACATTGGCACGCAGGAATACCTCGGCGATGTGCGGGGCCGCGCAGTCCACGAGTGTGACCTCGACGACGCTCGGGTCGGTGGGTGGCGGTGAGTTCAGGCAGTCGCCCACCTGCAGGTCGACCCACTTGGCCTGCCGCGCATTCGGTTTCACCGGTACGACGGGCACCGGCGGCGGGAGCTGGGCTGCCGTTGTCGTGGGCGCGGTCGATGTGGTCGACGACGGTGCCGCTGACGTATTCGAACCACAGGCCGCGAGCAGCGACACCGCCGCGACCTGCCACACGAGCCGATGTGGGCGAACGGTCATGGCCGTCATGGTAGTGCTTGTGGGGCGGTGTCCGGGCTGGGACGGTTACCATCGCGGTACCAGCGACACCAGGAGGTCGGTATGCCCGAGTACACCGTCGGTGACTACCTGCTGGACCGGCTCGCTGAATTGGGTGTGACCGAGATTTTCGGTGTACCAGGTGATTTCAACCTGGAACTGCTCGATCATGTGATCGCGCACCGGGATGTCCGATGGGTCGGCAGCGCCAACGAACTCAACGCCGGCTACGCCGCCGACGGCTACGGCCGGCTGCGCGGCATGGCGGCGCTCATCACCACGTTCGGCGTCGGCGAGTTGTCCGCGGCGAACGCGATCGCGGGCAGTTACGCCGAGCATGTCCCGGTGGTGCACATCGTCGGCACGCCGTCCATTGACGTGCAAGGCTCGCGCCGGGTGATCCACCACTCGCTCGGTGATGGCGACTTCGACCACTTTCACCGCATCGCCCGCGAAATCACATGCGCACAAGCCAAACTCGTGCCGGCCACGGCCACCCGCGAGATCGACCGGGTGCTGTCCGAGGTGCACGAGCGCAAGCTGCCCGGCTACCTGATGCTGGCCACCGATGTCGCCCGGTTCCCCGTTGAACCGCCGACCGGACCGTTGCCGCGCTACACCAGCGGCACGAGCCCGCGGGCGCTCTCGCTGTTCACCGCGGCAGCCGCTCGTCTGATCGGCGAGCACCAGCTGACGGTGCTGGCCGACCTGCTGGTGCACCGACTGGAAGCCGTCCCGCAGCTGGAGGCACTGCTGGCGGCCGACGTCGTGCCGCACGCAACGCTGATGTGGGGTAAGAGCCTGGTCGATGAATCCGCACCGGAGTTCCTCGGCATCTACGCGGGTACCTCCAGCCAGGAGTCGGTTCGCCGGGCCATCGAAGAGGCCCCGGTGCTGGTGACCGCCGGGGTTCAGTTCACCGACATGGTGAGCGCATCGTTCACACAGCAGATCGACCCCGCGCGGACCATCGACATCGGACCCAACCAGAGCACCGTGGCCGGCGAAGTCTTTGCGCCACTGGACATGTCGGCCGCGCTCGAAGCGATCACCAGCATCCTGACGGCCCGGCCCACCCGGTCGCCCGCGGTACCGCAGCCGGTGCCCGACGCACCCGACCCGGTGCTCGAACCGGATCAGCCGCTCACCCAGAAGGCCCTGTGGGACAAGGTCTGTGGTGCGCTCACCCCGGGCAATGTGGTCCTGGCCGAGCAGGGGACGTCGTACTACGGCATGGCCCGGCACCGGCTACCCAGCGGCGTGGCGTTCATCGGCCAGCCGTTGTGGGCCTCCATCGGTTACACGCTGCCGGCCGCCCTCGGTGCGGGTCTGGCGGAGCGGGACCGTCGTCCGGTGTTGCTGATCGGCGACGGCGCCGCGCAGCTCACCATCCAGGAACTCGGCCAGTTTGGCCGCGAGGGTGTGCCCGCCGTGGTGATCCTGGTGAACAACGACGGTTACACCGTCGAACGCGCGATCCACGGTCCGGCCGCGCCGTACAACGACATCGTGACCTGGCGGTGGCGCGACATTCCGGCGGCGCTCGGTATCCCAAACCCGTTGTCCCACCGGGCGACAACCTGTGGTGAGTTGGAGGCCGCACTGGCCGACGCGGCTGCCCATCCGGACGACCTCGTCTTCATCGAAGCCGTCGTCACCGAACTGGATGTGCCGCCGCTGCTGGAGGAACTCGCCGCGGCCATCGCGAAGGCCAACAAGGCCGCCGGTAGCTGAAGGCGGGTTACCGCGGACGTGCCTTGTCCGGACCCAGGTAGGCGTCGGCCCAGGCGCCGATGATCCGTCCCGCCCGCTTGGCCTGTCCTGGCCCGGTGAGCAGGTGTTCGGTGCCCTCCAGCGAGACGAAGCTGCGCGGGTGACGGGCGGTGCGGAAGATCTCGCTGGCGTTCTCGATGCCCACGGTGTTGTCGGTGGGAGAGTGCAGGATCAGCAGCGGCAGGTGCAGTTCCTTGATCTTGGCGTGCAGCTTGGCCGCACGGACGTCCTCCACGAAGTCGCGCTTGAGCGTCAGCTCGCGCCCGCCGACCATCCACTGCGCACTGCCGTTCGCGAGCACGCAGTCGAGGATGTCGTCGTACTGCTTCTCGACGTGCGACGGGTCGATGGGCGCACCGACCGTCACCACCGCGCGGACGCCGGGCGCCTGCCGTGCCGCCGCCAGCACCGACGCCCCGCCGAACGAGTGGCCCACCAACAACGCCGACGGCGTGCCGCGCTCGGACATGAACTTGCATGCCTCGATGACGTCGTTGGTCTTGTGGGTGAAGGACCCGTCGCCCCAGTGGCCTTCCGAGTCGCCCAGGCCGATGGCGTCGAAGCGGAGCATTCCGATGCCATCGGAGGCCAGTTGCTTGCAGATGCGCGCCGCGGCAGGGGAGTCCTTGCCGAGCGTGAAGCCGTGGGAGAAGACGCCCCAGCCGCGCGGGGTGCCTTCGGGGAGGTCGATGATCCCGGCGAGCATGGGGCCGGTGGAACTCTGGAACTTGACGCGTTCAGCCACGGGACGGGTTTATCACGGCTGGCAAGCCGGACGTGGCCGATTCTTTGCTGGAGGCCATCGGTAGGGTGGAGGTTTCACGGGAAACACGACCTGCGGGTCGTAGCGGTCAGTGACGCCTGCGCCCCGTATGTAGTCCTGAGATCCGGAGCAGAGTCGTGACCCTGAACACCATCGCCTTCGAACTGGTCCCGCCCAATATTGAGCGCGGTCCCCAGTTTGCGGTCGACGAGGCGCACAAGGTGCTGCTCAACGCCGCGGCCGTCGGCCTCGAGGGCCGCATCCGGCACGTGATGATCCCCGGGATGATCGAGGAAGACGGCGACCGGCCCATCGAGATGAAGCCGAAGATGGACGTCCTCGACTTCTGGCAGTTGATGAAGCCCGAGCTGCCGGGCATCCGTGGGCTCTGCACCCAGGTGACGTCGTTCCTGGACGAGGACGCGCTCTCGAAGCGGCTGGCGGTGCTGCAGGAGGCGGACTTCGACGGCATCGCGTTCGTCGGCGTCCCGCGCACCATGAGCGACGGTGAGGGCGCCGGCGTGGCACCGACCGACGCGTTGACGATCTACCGCGATCAGGTGCCGAACCGCGGCGTCATCCTGATTCCGACGCGCGATGGCGAGCAGGGACGCTTCAACTTCAAGATCAACCAGGGCGCCACCTACGGGATGACCCAGTTGCTGTACTCGGACACGATCGTGGGCTTCCTGAAGGAGTTCGCTGCGACCACCGAGCACCGGCCTGAGATTCTGCTGTCGTTCGGGTTCGTCCCGAAGATGGAGTCGAAGGTCGGCCTGATCAACTGGCTGATCCAGGATCCGGGCAACCCGCTGGTCGCCGCCGAGCAGGAGTTCGTGTCGCGGCTGGCCGGCGAGGAGCCCGCGGCCAAGCGTGCGCTGATGCTCGACCTGTACAAGCGCGTCATCGATGGCGTCGGCGAGCTCGGCTTCCCGATCAGCATCCACTTGGAAGCCGCCTACGGCGTCTCCAAGCCGGCGTTCGAGACCTTCGCCGAGATGCTGGAGTACTGGGCGCCCGACAAGGGCTAGCCTCTCGCGCCGATACTTCGTTGTGGCGGAGCCTATTTCGAGGCTCCGGCCATTCCCCCGAACAACCGCCCAGCGTCGGCGGGTGTCAGTCCGCCGGGCATGGTCGGCATGCGGACCTCGGCGCGGCGGGCGGTGTCGCCCGGATCGTCGATGGAGTCCGACGTCTTACGAATCTGAGTCGCGGCCGGATCGACGGCGCCTCCGGTGTACTGCTGCGCGTTGATGGACACCGCCGGCTGAGACCTGGGGATGGCGCCGGGCGCCACGCGCCCGGCGGGTGTCATCGGCGCGGTGGACGTGCGGCCGGCATTGGTCTGTGCGCTGACGGAACTGGTCGGTTCGGGGCGGTCGATCACGGGGCCCGGGTGGGGACCTTTTGCCGCCGCCGGCGCGGCCATGGCGATGGACAGCGCCGACAACCCGATGGCGGTCCCTGTCACGAGGCGCGTGATGGAACGACGGAGCTCGGTGCCGGTGTGGTGGGTGGTGTTCATGGCGCTGCCCTTTCTAGATACTTGCTCAAACAAGTATCTTCTGGCAGCTATTCCAACTGGGGTTTCCTTGTCCTCCGGCCGAGGTAAGATGGTTAGACAACCAATGAGTTTCTGGGGGTGTGTCGATGGCGACGGACGGCGATGAAGATCGGGAGACGTGCGAGGCGATGGCATTGCCGACGGCGGCCCGCAGCGGCCCCGTCAGTCATGCGGTCTTTCAGCTCACCCGGCTGACGCGAACGATCATCGCGACGCTCCTGCGTCCCCTCGGTCTGTACCCGGGCCAGGAGCTGGTGATGATGTACCTGTGGGATCGCGGCCCGCTTCGTCAGACGGATCTGGTGCGACTCACCAGCTCCGATGCGCCGACGATGACCCGCATGATCCAGCGGCTGGAGCATGCCGGATTCGTCCGCCGCTTCCCGAGCCCCGAGGACAAGCGCGCCCATCTGATCGAGGCCACGCCGGCCAGCCGCGGACTGCGGGACCAGATCGAGGGTGTGTGGCGTGAGATCGAAGAGTTGACCGTCGGCGATCTGAGCGAGGCGGAACGGATGACCGTGCTGCGCGTCGTCCAGGGTCTGGAACATCGGCTTGCCGGCGCGGCGATGGGCTCGGCCGGCCGCGATCCGCTCAGCCCGTGATGTCGCGGCCGATCAGGTGGCGGGCGATGACCCACTGCAGAACTTCGTTGGCGCCTTCGAAGATTTCCAGGATCTTGGCGTCGCGGTAGATCTCCTCGAGTCGGTAGCTTTCGCCGGTCGCCGACACCCGCCGTGCGAACCCGTAGCCGCCGTGGATTTGGAGCGCGTCGCGGGCGAGGTCGTTGGCGAGCCGGGTCGCGTAGGACTTGGCCATGGATGCTTCCGGCTCGCCGGACCGGTCGCCGCGGTCGAGGCGGACGGCCGCCTTCTGGTACATCGAGCGGGCGGCTTCGAGTTCGGTGGCGCGTTCGGCCAATTTGTACTGCCAGTACTGCATCTCGCCGAGCTTGCGGCCGAACAGCTCTCGGCTCCGCAGCCGGGCCACCGCCAGGTCGAGTGCGATCTGGGCGACGCCGACACCGGCCGCGGCGATGCCGAGTCGCCCGGCCGCCAAGGACGCCAATGCCGTGGCCAAGCCGCGGCCGGGTTCGCCGAGCGCGTGGTCTGCCGGCACGGCGACGTTGTCGAAAACGATGTCGGCGGTGATCTGGCCGCGGTGACCCATCTTGAGATCCGGTTCACCGACCTGGACGCCGGGGCTGTGCATGTCGATCAGGAGCATGGTGGCGTTGTCGGTGTCACCGTCGCGGCACAGGATGCAAACCCAATCGGCGACAACCGAATTGGTGATCCACCGTTTGCGGCCCTTGACGACGAATCCGTCCGGGGTTCTCGTGGCGACGGTCTGCAGCGCGGTCGGCGTCAGATCGCTCGACGCGTCGGGTTCTGTTGTGGCGAAGGCGAACACGGCGTCGCCGTTGATGAGGCCAGGTAGGACCTGCGCGCGGATGTGGGGTTGGGCGAACGAGAGGGCGCGGGCGTTGAGGATGCACTGCCCGTCGTACACGCCGGCCAAGCTGGAGCTCTCGTAGGCGATTTCCTCGGTGACGATGCAGGTCGCCAGCATCGGGTGCTGCAGACCCGCGCCGAACGGCTGCTCGAACGGCACCGCGAAACAACCGGCGCCGGCAAGGCCCTTGAAGGCGGTCCACGGGAACGAGTCGACGGACTCCTCGCGTTGGGCGATCTCGCGGGCGACCGGTGCCAGGTGCGTGGCGACGGCGTCGCGGGCCATTGCCCGGACGTGCTGCACGTCGTCGGGCAGGAACACGTCGTGCCACATGCGATCGGCGGTCCGGGTGATGGATTCGGTGTCCATGCGCGTCCTCCTGCGTCGGTTGCGGCCGAGCGTAGGCAAATCCGGGCAAACTAGTCAACTCTGACTAGTTTATGATTTGATGATGACGCCACCTCGACGTGCACAACGCCGCGGCATCGCGGTGCAGGAACGCATCCTGGACGCTGCCGTGCGGGCGCTCGTCGAACACGGGTACGCGGGCACGTCGACGCTGCGCATCCAGCAGATGGCCGAGGTCAGTCGGGGAAGCCTGTTGCACCAATTCCCTTCGCGTGACGCCTTACTCGTCGCAGCAGTTCAGCACCTCGCCGAAGCGCGGTTCAATGAACTGAGCACGCGGACCGCGTGGCCGGACGATCCCGGGGAACGGATCCGTGCTGCCGTGATGACGATGTGGTCGACCTACCAGCAGGACTACTTCTGGGCGGCGACCGAATTGTGGCTTGCCGCAAGACATAACGCCGAGCTACGTGACAGCCTCGAGCAACAGGAGCGGGTTCTCTACCGCCAGGTCCGCACGGTGACCGATGCCATGTTCGGCGAGCCGCTGAACCAGCATCCCGACTACGCCCGCGTGCGCGAGACGCTCAACACCAGCATGCGCGGCGTGGCGCTCACCTACGCCTTCGATCGCCGGAATGCGTTGCGCGACCCGCATCTACCGGACTGGATCGCGCTCGCGGCATGTCTGTTGCCAGCGGATCCGGCCACAAGCTAGCGGGCTTCGGTCGTGATCTCGGACGTATCGTCCGGACGGCTGCGGATCATGCAGAACGCCACGAGAGCGGTCAGTTCGTCGAGGAATTCGTCGTGGTCGATGGAGGGGCGGTCGAGCACGTATCGAATGGTCAGATGCTCGACGGCACGGACCACCATCCAGATTCTCGTGTCGGGGTGGTTCGAATTCTGGTCGCGCAGCCGCAGGTGCGCGATCGCAAGCTCGCCGACCCGCTGTTCGAAGTCGGCGATCTTGTTTCCCAAGCCGAGTCTGGGAGTGTGTTCGATCAGCGCTCGCAGCATCTCTGGTTGATCCATCATCGCGTCGAGCAGGATCGCGATGACTTCCCGGAGCGAGCGGATGTCTTCGGGTTGGCCGACCTGCTCCACGAGGCGTGTGGTCACTGAGCGCAGGACCTGGTCTGTGTACGCGTCGATGATGGCCGCGACGATGGTGTCCTTGTTGGGAAAGTACTGATAGAGAGAACCGGGACTGATGCCGGCAACCTCCGCGATCCGATTTGTTGTAGCTGCGTCGTATCCGCGGTCGATCAGCACTTGCCGACCCGCCTCGAGTATGCGTTCGACCATCAAACGCGAGCGTTCCTGTCGCGGGGTACGTCGCGGGACCCTCGGTGTGCTGCTCATCGGGCACTCACGAAACGAATTGTATGCGAGTAAAAGCTCGTGTCAGCATTTTGGGCATGGCTTCATCGACCCGAGAACAACGACGTTCTGGCAGCTCCGGTGCCTCGCGGAATTGGCACCCGCACATCGACGGAGTGCGCCGATGACCGCACCCATTCCCGCTCGTCACCCTGAGGAGCCCCGCGGTGTCCCGGCTTTGGTGCGGTTGTTCGTGCTGCTGCTGGGTATTGGCAAGCCGAATGCCGAGCAGTGGGAGCACCTCGGTCAGCGGCTCACAGTCGGCGACGAGCCCGCCGACCGCCTTGTCGATTGGATGATGACCGCAGGCACGCAGCAGGCCCGGCCGTTGTTTGACCGGGCGCTGGCCGAGGGCATCGCTGGAGTGCCCGACGCGCCGGAACCGCTGCGGGAATTCTTTACCCAGATCGAGGAGACCCCGGACTGGGTGGACCTGGCCAAACTGCGTGTCGGTGCGCGCACGCTCCGCCGGGCCGGAGCTGACGGGATGTACGTCGCGCGTGACGTGTCACTTCTGGGGGGCTATCAGTTCTCTGGCTTCAACAAGACGCTGCTGCGCACCGGCGCGCTCGAGAAAGGTTCCAACAAGCGTTTCGCCGAGACCATGCAGTGGGCGCTGGATGTCATTGCCGATGGTGGACTGGAGCCGCTCGGCGTCGGTTACCGGTCCACGGTCCGGGTGCGGTTGATCCACGCTTTCGTGCGTCGCCATGTCGCGGCAATGCCGGACTGGCGGGCGGATGAGTGGGGTGTGCCGGTCAACCAGACCGATATGGCCGCCACGCTTGTCGGTGCACTCATTGCTCCGCCCGCCGCAGCGATCGGGATGGGATTTGTGTTCTCGCCGAACGAACTCGAGGGTGTTGCGCATCTGACCCGCTATGTCGGGTGGCTGATCGGTGTCCACGACGAGTGGCTGCCGCGCAGCTTCCGTGACGGGGTTCGCGTCCTGTACCACACGCTCACTGCTTTGGCTGCGCCCGATGAATCAACCAAACAGTTGGCGATGCCGATGGCTCAGGATCCACTGGCCTGGCATTACCGCGTACTGCCGAGCCTGCGACGCCGCGTCGCACAGGCACAGCACCTGTCGGTCACCAGTGGGTTCCTGGGACCCCGCGCAATGCAAAACCTCGGCCTGACCTACGTGCCGCCGTGGTACCCGGTGCTGCGCATCCCGGTGAACCTGACGCGCAGTGTGGCTGCCCTGGTTCTTCCTGGTGGCATGGATCGAGCTGACGTGTGTGGACAGCGCGAGCAAGAAGCGTTGCTACGCACCATGATCGGCGACACCACGACAACAATCGGAGAATCAGCCGCGCACGTCAGCCGCGTTGCCTGAGCGGGCACGCTGCCGCGAATTCGTCAACTGCTGTGGTCCTCGATCTCTACAGCCGAACGACCGTGCTGCAGGCCACCACCTATCCTGGGACTGGTGTCCGACCTTCAGCTGCGCGAACTGCGTGATCGTCTGGATGGTCTGACCATCCGTGACGCCGCGCGGCTGGAGCGTCGGCTGAAGAATCTGCGGGGCGACAATCCCGAGAAGATCGCCGAACAGATCGCGGCCGCGGAAGGGGTGATCGCCAGCCGCCTCGCGGCTGTTCCTGCGATCACCTATCCCGACCTGCCGGTCACCGACCGTCGAGGTGAGATCGCCAAGGCCATCACCGACAACCAGGTGGTGATCGTCGCCGGCGAGACCGGCTCGGGCAAGACGACGCAGCTGCCCAAGATCTGTCTCGAGCTCGGCAGGGGCATCCGCGGCACCATCGGGCACACCCAGCCACGGCGGCTGGCCGCGCGCACGGTGGCGCAGCGCATCGCCGACGAAACCGGCACGGCACTGGGCGGGGCCATCGGCTACACGGTGCGGTTCACCGATCAGGCCAGCGACTCGACCCTGGTCAAACTGATGACCGATGGCATTCTGCTCGCCGAGATTCAGAGGGACCGGCGGCTGCTGCGGTACGACACGCTGATCCTCGACGAGGCGCACGAACGCAGCCTCAACATCGACTTCCTGCTCGGGTATCTGCGCGAGTTGCTGCCGCGTCGTCCGGACCTGAAGGTCATCGTGACGTCGGCGACCATCGAGCCCGAGCGATTCGCCAAACACTTCTATGACGCGCCGATCGTCGAGGTCTCCGGCCGCACGTACCCCGTCGAAATCCGTTACCGGCCACTGGAAGTACCGGTTGCGGTGGACGACAGTGATGACCCGGACGACCCGGACCACGAGATCGTCCGCACCGAGCCGCGCGACCAGACCGAGGCCATCGTCGACGCGGTGCGCGAACTGGAATCCGAGCCGGCGGGCGATGTGCTGGTCTTCCTGTCCGGTGAGCGCGAAATCCGGGACACCGCAGAGGCTTTGCGGGACGCATTGTCGGGTGACACCTTCCCGACCGAGATCCTGCCGCTGTACGCCCGGTTGCCGACCGCGGACCAGCAGAAGGTCTTCACCGCCAAGCCGGGTGGGCCGCGCCGGATCGTGTTGGCCACCAACGTCGCCGAGACCTCGCTGACCGTGCCGGGCATTCGGTACGTCGTCGACCCCGGCACAGCGCGCATCTCCCGCTACAGCCGGCGGACCAAGGTGCAGCGGCTGCCGATCGAACCGATCTCGCAGGCGTCGGCCGCACAGCGGTCCGGCCGGTCGGGCCGTACCGCACCCGGTGTGTGCATCCGGTTGTACTCGGAAGAGGACTTCGCGAGCCGACCTCGGTACACCGACCCCGAGATCCTGCGTACCAACCTGGGCGCGGTCATCCTGCAGATGGCGGCGCTGGGGCTCGGTGACATCGAGGCGTTCCCGTTCCTGGACCCGCCGGATGCGCGCAGCATTCGCGACGGCATCCAATTGCTCCAGGAATTGGGCGCTTTCGACGCGAAGGGCGCCATCACCGACGTCGGTCGCCGGCTGGCCCGCCTGCCGCTGGACCCGCGCGTCGGCCGGATGATCCTGCAAGCCGACACCGAAGGCTGCGTACGTGAGGTGCTGATTCTGGCCGCCGCACTGTCGATCCCGGATCCGCGGGAGCGGCCGTCCGACCGGGAAGAGGCCGCGCGGCAGAAGCACGCACGCTTCGCTGACGAGCATTCGGACTTCATCTCCTATCTGAACTTGTGGAACTACCTGCGCGAGCAGCGGAACCAGTTGTCCGGCAGCGCCTTCCGCCGGATGTGCCGCGACGAATTCCTGCACTACCTGCGGATTCGGGAATGGCAGGACCTGGTCGGCCAATTGCGCAGCATCGCCGGTGATCTCGGTATCCGGGAGTCGGGCGACGACGCCGACCCGCTGCGCATCCACACCGCGCTGACCGCCGGGCTGTTGTCGCACGTCGGGTTGCGGGAAGGTGAGACGCGCGACTACCAGGGCGCCCGCAACTCGCGATTCGTGCTGGCGCCGGGGTCTGTGCTGACGAAGAAGCCGCCGCGGTGGATCGTCGTCGCAGATCTGGTGGAGACGAGTCGGCTGTTCGGCCGTATCGCGGCGCGCATCGAACCGGAGACCGTCGAGCGGGTCGCCGGAGATCTGTTGCAGCGTACCTTCAGTGAGCCGCACTGGGATGCCCGCCGGGGTGCGGTCATGGCGTTCGAGCGGGTGACGCTGTACGGGCTGCCGCTGGTGCCGCGCCGTCGGGTCGGGTACGCGCAGGTGGATCCCGTGGTCGCGCGCGAGCTGTTCATCCGGCACGCGCTGGTAGAAGGTGACTGGCAGACGCGGCACCACTTCTTCCGCGACAACACGCGCCTGCGAACTGAACTGGAAGAGCTGGAGGAGCGCGCCCGGCGCCGGGATCTGCTGGCCGGCGATGACGAGGTCTACGCCTTCTACGACCAGCGGGTCCCCGAAAGCGCGGTGTCGGCACGGCATTTCGACGCCTGGTGGAAGAAGCAGCGGCATGTGACGCCGGACTTGCTGACCATGACGCGCGACGACCTGCTGCGCACCGACACCGACGCCGACCAGCCCGACACCTGGCAGACCGGCGACCTGTCGCTGCCGTTGAGCTACCGGTTCGAGCCTGGCGCTGCCGACGACGGTGTGACGGTACACGTTCCGGTCGAGGTGCTGGCCCGGCTCGGCGGCGACGGTTTCGCGTGGCAGGTGCCCGCGCTGCGGGAAGAGTTGGTCACCGCGCTGATCAAATCGTTGCCCAAGGACCTGCGCCGCAATTTCGTGCCCGCGCCCGACACCGCGCGGGCGGTGCTGCCGGACCTCCATCCGGGAGACGGCTCACTGCTCGAGGAGCTGCAGCGTGAATTGCGTAGGCGCAGCGGCATTCTGGTGCCGATCGACGCCTTCGACCTGAGCAAGATTCCGGACCACCTGCGGGTCACCTTCGCCGTCGAGAAAGACGGCACCGAGGTGGCGCGCGGCAAGGACCTGGGTGCGCTGCACGACAAGTTGGCCGGGTCGGTGCGCCAGGCGGTCGCCGGCGCCGTTGCAGGCGATCTGCAACGTACCGGCCTCAAGGCCTGGCCGGACGACCTCGCCGAGCTGCCCCGCACCGTGGAGAGCTCGGCAGGCGGCCACACCGTGCGCGGATTCCCGGCGTTCGTGGATACCGGTGCGGCAGTCGATATCCGGGTATTTCCGACGGCGGCCGAGCAGGCCGCGGCCATGGGTCCCGGGCTGCGACGGTTGCTGCGGCTCGCGGCGCCATCACCGGTCAAGGCTGCCGAGCGCGGTCTCAATCCCCGCGCGCGCCTGTCGCTGTCGAGCAATCCTGACGGCAGCCTGGCTGCGCTGCTCGAAGACTGTGCCGACGCAGCGGTGCGGGTGTTGGCGCCCAAGTCGGTGTGGACCGCGGTGGACTTCACGGCGCTGCGCGATACCGTCGCAGCCAAGCTGGTCCCGACGACGCTCGACGTCGTCGGCCGCGTCGAGCGCGTGCTGACCGCCGCGCACGCAGCGCAGGTTGCATTGCCCGACAAGCCTTCTGCGCTCCAGGCCGACGCCGTCGCCGATATCCGCGCGCAGTTGGCCCGGCTGCTGCCGGTGGGATTCGTCGCGGCGACGGGCGTGACCCACTTGGCCGACCTGACCCGCTACCTGACGGCCATCGGCCGACGCTTGGAGCGCCTGCCGCAGGCGCCGGCGGCAGACCGGGAACGGATGGACCGCGTCCACGCCGTCGAGGACGCATACGACGAACTGCGGCAAGCGCTTTCGCCGCTGCGCTGCCAAGGTGAGGACGTCCGCGACATCGCCCGGCAGATCGAGGAACTCCGCGTCAGCCTGTGGGCCCAGCAGTTGGGCACCCCACGGCCGGTCAGCGAGCAGCGGATCTACCGGGCCATCGACGCCGTCGTCCCGTGATTTGTGCACGATTTTCCGCGGTCGGCGCGGAAAATCGTGCACAAATCCCTCAGGAAGGTGACGTGGGGGCGTCGGTGATCTTGACGAGCTGCACCTCGGGACGGTCCGGCACCAGGTCTGTCAGGAACCAGCGGAACGCCAGGTTGCCCACCGGATAGTCGAGCGTGGTCAGCGAATTCGGATGCGCGGTGGTGCCGCGGGACAGGACGACCGTCACCGTGCCATCGGAGTTGGGCACCGCGCTGTAGCCGTTGAGTGAGCTCCGCGCGTCACTGGCACCGGGGGTGGCCATGAACTGGTTCCACACCACCAGGTTCCAGAACCGGCAGGCCGGCGGACGGTGGGTGATGACCAGGGCTTCGTCCTCGGCGAGCACGAAGCTGCCGTATGAATAGCAGGCGTCGCGCGCCGACCAGCCGAAGTTGGCGTCCGGCACCTGATAAGGTGCGGCGAATTCATTGGCCCGATGGGCGGTTTCGTGTCCGAGGCTGGCCTCGTCGACGGCTCGGGTGCCCACCGGCATCGGCATGATGGCGAACAGCGTCCGGATCCAGGTGGCGCTGGACCGCAGCGCGGCGGCCGTCGCGGCGTCGCTGTGCCGGAATGGTCCCGGGGGATCGAGTGCCTCGATGTTCCAGGTGACCGGACGCCCCGTCGTCGGATCGGCCTGGTAGTCGCGGGTGAGGAAGACGGCCGCGTCGGGCAGGGGTCCGAGCTCGAAGGAGAAGTTGCCGTCGGCGTCGAATTCGATGTCGCTGTCACGGATTATCGCGACGACGCGGTTGGACCAGGCGCCGGGCGAGGGCTCGTTGTACGCGGTCAGCGAGAGGTAGACGCTGTCGCCCTTGTTGCCGAAGATTCGGTATTTGCGCTCCGGGTCGACGGGGCACATGTGGTAGTAGGCGTCGGTGTTGTCGCCGCCCCAGCGGCGGTCGTGCCGCGTCGGGGTGTTGACGGCGACGAACTGCGGCCGACCCGGCTCGGGGAACAGATAGCAGTCGAGGGCGACGCCGAGTCCGGTCGCGAGCATCCGGTAACCGTCGGCGATCTGGCGGTCGTCGGTGACGGCGCGCGGGCCCTCCAGGAAGGAGGTGTCGAGCTCGCGAAGCGTGTCGAGGAGTTCCCGCCATGCGGCAGCGGATTCGGTCATGCGCCAATACCTTTCAGGATCAGTGTGGTGTTGCGGTCTATCCAGTCGTCATCGGGGGCGGTGCTCCGCGTGAGCGCGGCGAGCAGGGCGATGCCGGTGATGACCTCGGTCAGGTCGGTGGCGTTGACGTCGGCGCGGAGTTCCCCGCGGGCCGCGGCGGCATCGAGGCGGGCGTGCAATCCGGGACCCAGCGCGTCGGCGAATCGATCCAGCAGCGCGTTGTGCAGGGTGGCGTCGGCGGTCATCTCGCCGAGCAGTCCGGGGAGCGCGGCGCGGGCCGCCGGGGTGCTGAGCACCGCCACGGTGCCGCGGACCATGGCCCGGACATCGCCTTCGAGAGAGCCGGTGTCGGGCAGTTCCGTGGCGACACCGGCGGGGAATGCGGCCTCGTGGACGAGGTGGGCCTTGCTGGGCCAGCGCCGGTAGATCGCCGGCTTGCTGGTGCCGGCCTGCTTGGCGATGGCGTCCACGGACAGTGCGGCATAACCGACTTCGCCGAGGAGCTGCACGGTCGCGTCCAGTACGGCGTCGTCGATGCGCCGATCACGGGGTCTACCAAGTTCTTTCGCCATTACGAAACTCATAGTAACATAAGTAGTGTGACTGACACCACAGACGTTGTCCGGCTCGATGACCTGGCCTGTCCGACCTTCACGGCCGAGGCGCAGCAGTTCCGCGACATGATGACGATGATGGCGGCGGACTGTCCGCTCGACGCGGACGCGCTGCACGCCAAGGCGAGCGCCGACACCGGCCTCGACGACTTCGGCGCCACCGACTACCGCGAACGCCTCGAGTTGCTGCTGGGCGCGCTCCGGCAGATCGACGGCCTCAACGGCCCCGGCATCGTGAACTTCTACGGCCAACTGCTGCAGCTGTTGAAGAATCGGCTGCTGCTCACCGATTTGTTGAAGCGACACCCCGAGATTCACGACATCGAACTGCTGCCCCCGGTGGTGATCGTCGGGCTGCCGCGCACCGGGACCACGCACCTGCACAACCTGCTGGCCGCCGCCGGAACCTTCCGGACCCTGCCGTACTGGGAGTCGATGGAGCCGTTCCCGCTGGCGTCCGAGGCCGGTATCGAGCCGGACCCGCGGCGCACCCGGATGGACGTCGCGGTCAACGTGATGAACATCGTCATGCCGCATTTCCCGCTGATGCACGAGATGACCACCGACCACGTGCACGAGGAAATCCAGTTGCTGGCCAACGACTTTTCCACGATGTACTTCGAGACGCTGGCCGACGTGCCCGCGTGGCGCGACTACTACGAATCCCATGACCAGACGCCGCACTACCGGCACATGGTGACCCAGCTCAAGGCCCTGCAGTTCCTGCGCGGCGGCCGGCGCTGGCTGCTCAAGTCGCCGCAGCATCTCGAGCAGCTGCCGGTGCTCAATGCCGAATTACCCGGTGTGGTCGGCGTTTTCACGCACCGCGATCCGGTTCCGGTGGTGTTGTCGATGATCGCGATGCTCACCTACTCGGCGCGTATGCATCGCAGCCCGGTTCCCGTCGAATACATCGCGTCGTACTGGGTGCAGCGACTGGAGCACATGCTTGCCGGGCTGGTCCGGGACCGGGACATCATCGGCCGGGACCGCTCCATCGACATCCGCTTCGACGATTTCATGGCCGACGATCTCGGCGCCGCGGAGAGCGTCTTCGCCCTTGCGGAGGAACAACTTTCCGATGTCGAGCGCACCGCGATGGCGGACTACCTCGCCGGCCACCAGCGCGGCCGGCTGGGCCGGGTCGACACGTCGTGCGAGATGTTCGGCCTCGACCCCGACGACCTGAAGACCCGCTTCGCGCCCTACACGCAGCGCTTCCTGGCGTAGTCTCTCGCGCTACGACTGCTGCATCGTGGCCGGGTCGGCCAACGGCACCACGAGGTGCGAAGCGTGTACGCCCCCTTGGGAAATCCGATACGTCCCGCCTGCCAGTGCTGTCCGCTGCGGGCGGGTCGGCACCAGATGCGGGAAGTCGTACGTCGTCAGCGTCAGCCGCAACCGGTGACCCGGGGCGAGGAGCGCCGCGGTCGGGAACACCTCGATGTCGTAGCGAGTCAATTCACCGGGCACGACGGGCTCGGCGGCAGCCTTGGTGCTGATGTGTTGCGGCCGTAGCACGGTGCCGTCGGGCAGGAGCCAGCTGGCCTCGGGGTCGAGGGCACGATGCGACCCGAGGAGCGCGCCCTGTGTCAGCGGCCGGCTGACACCGTCCGGGGAGACGTCGTCCAGGTGCGCCACCCACAGGGTTTCGGTGCGGTCGGCGGTGGCGTAGATCGTGAGGCCTACCGGACCGGCGAGCAGCTGTTCGGTGTCGAACGCCTCGCTGGTGTAGGTCAGTGCGTCGCGCTGCAGCCGGGAGTTGTCCTGGTCGTACCGGACGCTGCGGCCCGTTTGCGACACCATGAAACTGCCCATACCGAGGCTCCACTGCTCGAGGCTGCGTCCGGAAACCGGTCCGCGAGAGAGGTATTGGAGCGTGGCGGTCGACTCGTCGGCCGACGGGGTGGCATGCAGGCCGCCGCCCAGGCCCAGGTACAGCCGCGTCGGGGTGGCCTCCGGGAACGGATAGGCATTGGTGCGGAACCACTTCGGGCTGCCGATCGCCTGGAACCGTACCGGCGCATCGGTGACGGCCGCGGTGTCGTCGTCTTTGAGCCAGCGGTTGAACCAGCGCAACTGCAAGGCCTGCAGATGCTGCCCGTCGAGATCCGAGACGTGATACCAGGGACCGGCCATGAGCTGGAACTTGTCGGAGACGGGCTGGTCGGCGGTCATGGCTGCGTCGGCGGGACGGCCGGCGAACGTGTTCTGCAACGCCGCATAGTTCAAGGGCGCGCCGCGCTGGAACGCGTCATGCCAGCCGGCCACCAGGAACACCGCGACGCCGTTCTCGGCGATCTTCGGCACCACGTCCGCGGGGCGCATGGTGTCCCAGAACGTGCCGTCGAATGCGGTGTCGCCGCCACCGATGGCGTCCTTGATCAGGCTCTTGAAATAGCTGCGCTGGTCGCGGCCGCGCTGACGCACCGCGGAAATGCCACCGGCCCTGGGCCTTTCATGGCTACCGCGATGGGCGAACTCCAGTGCCGGGTTGATCATGTTCAGCAGCGAGTAAGTGGCACCGTAGGCGCGAACCGTACGCATGTGCGGGACGCCGCCCATGGTGACGACGTCGCGGTAGAAATCGTTGGCGGCCATCGCCGGGAAGATCGCCTTCAACGGCGAGCCGGGACCCACCGCGGCGGCCGTCATGAGTTGGTTGATGGCCAGATACGAGATGCCGAACATGCCGACGCGGCCATTCGAATTGGGCAGCGTCGCAGCCCAATTCACCAGGTCGACGCCGTCCTGCACCTGCTCGGGCCCGAGCATCTCGAAAGACCCGCCCGAAACTCCGGTGCCCCGCACGTCGGCCATCACCTCGATGTAGCCACGACGGATCAGGTACGGCGTTGCGCCACCACCGATCTGGGCGGCCGGCGGGGGCGCCTTCTTGCCGTACGGCGTCATCGAGAGCAGTACGGGGAAAGGGCCGGCAGCAGGCTCGCCCGTCGCCGGGTCGGTCGGATAGTGGATATCCACCCGTAGCGAGATGCCGTCGCTCATCGGCACTGCCACGTTGTGGTGCACTCCGACGCCGTACTGCGCCGGCGGGGCTTCCCAGGACGGCAAAAGTGGCGATGGGCTGGTCTTGCGGGTGCGTGCGGCCGCCCAGCCTGCCATGGCCTTGATCCGTGCGCCGACGCCTGCTGTCTCGACATTCGTCTCCACGCCTCGACCGTACGCCGAACCCGAAAGAAGTTATTGCTTCGTGACGGAACCGTGTCAGGGCGCTCGGGGGTGTTCCCAGTCTCGGTCCGTAGCATCCGATCAGTGACCAGTAGCCCGTGTGAAAGAGACGACGCAGGTAAGGGCGTCGGCTGCATCTCGCGCCGAAGCATGCTGAGAATGGCTGCTGCGGCGCCGGTTCTGGTCGGTATGCCTGCCGTTGTGTCGTCGCTGACAGCGCCAACGTCCAATGCGCAGACTCTCGCGGGTTCCATCGTGTTCCTCGACCCGGGCCACAACGGGGCCAACGACGCGTCGATCACCAAGCAGGTGCCCACCGGCCGCGGCGGTACCAAGGACTGCCAGACCAGTGGCACCTCGACCAATGCAGGTTTTCCCGAGCACACCTTCACGTGGAATGTGGTGCTACTCATCCGGCAAGAGCTCATCAATGCCGGAGTGCAGGTGGGTTTGTCCAGGGACAACGACAATGCGGTGGCTGCGTGTGTGGACCAGCGGGCGGCGATGGCGAACGCCATGCGACCCAATGCCGTTGTGTCGATTCACGCCGACGGCGGTCCCGCCGGCGGCCACGGCTTCCATGTCAACTACTCCGCGCCCCCGCTCAACCAGGTGCAGGCGGGACCATCTGTCAGGTTCGCGCAGATCATGCGCGACCAGTTGGTGGCGGGGGGCCTGACGCCGGCCACGTACATCGGCAGCAACGGTCTGTACGGCCGGGCCGACCTGACCGGCCTGAACCTGGCGCAGTACCCGTCGATCCTGGTCGAGTGCGGCAACATGAAGAACCCCCAGGATGCCGCACTGATGTCGTCTCAGCAGGGTCAGCAGGCCATCGCCAACGCTGTTGCGCGGGGCATCGCCGCATTCATCCAGGCCAGCTAGCTGTACTGACCACGGACGTTAGGTACGGCGTGGCGTGGTGACATGAAGAAGACCTCCGAGTGAAGTGCGAGCTGTCTAGGAACGCACCAA
>NZ_JMLM01000022.1:0-90061 GCF_000686745.1 Mycobacterium sp. UNC410CL29Cvi84 | reverse complement strand
CAATCCGGCGATCCGGTCCTCGACGGTGTCCTTTGCGGTGAGCAGCAGCACGGGCAGTTCGGGGCGGATGCGGTGCAGTTCGTGGAGCACGTCGAGCCCGCTCATGTCGGGCAGCATGATGTCCAGCACCACGATGTCGGGTTTCTCGGCAGCGGCCTTCTTGATGGCCGTCGCACCATCCTGAGCGGCGGTGACCTGCCACCCTTCATACCTCAGCACCATGGATACCAGGTCGCCGAGCGCCGGTTCGTCGTCGACCACGAGGACCTCGATCGGGCTGCCATCGTGGCGGGTCATCGGCGCCGGAGCTGCGTGTCCGGCGGTGTGTGGCCGCCCGGTCGCGGCGTAGGCGTCTGGCGCATATCGCATCGCGACATTGTTGCCAACGGGATTAGCCACGATCTGTGGTTGGCTTATGGAGAACCTATGAAGCAAGTGTTTCAGCAGCTAGTAGCCATATTTCTGGTGTGACTTTCGTCGTGCCGTCGTGCCGTCGTGCCGTCGTGCCGTCGTTCGCGGATCGCGGTGCGCGCCTGTTCTGCCAAATGTACGGCGGCCGAGGCCCAGTCCGCCTTGGCCGCCGTACATTACGCGCCGTTGCAAGCGCTGAGGCCTGGCTGTGCAGATCCACGCTGCCGTGCATCCGCCGTCGGCCTACAGCGGTGGAGGCAATGGAATTCCCAGGATATTGGGTACGCCGGGCACCGGTGGCGGTGGCGCCGGCGGCCCCACACACGGCAGCAGCGGAACGCACAGTCCTGGTGCTCCTGGGCCGGGGGGAGGCGGCGGCATCGCACCGGCCGTCCCCGCCTCGAATCCAATTGCACTGAAAGCCAATCCGGCGCACACGGCCACCGATGTGACTACAAGACGTGACTTCTTCACCGAGTCCTTCTCCTCTGCAAAGTCGGTAGGGCAACAGAATCGACGGTAACGGTCGTACGTGGGCAGAGGCTGTTGGTTGATTAGGGCAGTCATATCAGTTGTTCGCCTTGGTCTTTCGTCCGCCTCAGGTCGACGGTTGTGGGGTGAGGATTTGCCGGCGATGGAGGAGACTGTCGTATGGAGTAGAGTCCGAAGCGAAAGCGGTTTGACGGCAATGAGTTTCGTTGAATCGTTGAATATTTGGACGAGCGTGAAGCTGAGCTGGGTCGCCGGCGTTTCGTTGGAACTGCAAGCGTCAGTAGAGATTTGCAGTAGTGACGTCGCTGCCGAAGCCGAATACTGAGCGAAGTCAGTGGGCCGGCGGGTTGCATCCGGGCGGTAATCCACCCGATCCGGCGCCGCCCATGAGTCCGGACGGGGGTGGTTCAAACCCTGGTGGGAGCCCGGGGGCACAGCCGATGCCGCCGGTGATCACGTGGAGACCGACGGCGGTGGCGCAGACGGCGGCGGCGATCGCCAGTGCTATCCAGTCGGACCGGCCCAGCTTGGTGCGTGCTGCGGTGAGTTGTCCGGTTCCGCCGCGGGCAGCGATCGCATCGCCGATTTCGTCGGCGCGGCGCAACATCATCGCGGTGCCGGTGGCAACCAGGTCGGCGCCGTCACGCACGCGCTGTCGAACTCTCCTTATGGCCCGTAATTGCGGTGTGGGTCGCAGGGTGCGGGCGGCGTTCACCACCCTGAATTCGTCGATCAGCATGGGAAACGACCGCAGCGCCAGACTGAGGGCGACCGCGAGATCATCGACGGGGATGGACAATGCCCGCAGCGGACGACCCAGTGTCGCGAGTGCCGGAGCGACGTCGGCAACGTCGGTGGTCCAGGACAGCACCGCACCCGAGAGCAGCAGGACGATCGTCAGCGCCGACAGTTGTAGGAATTGCAGCAGGCCACCGAGTCCTGCATGGAGGCCTGCGACCACGACGACCGGGGCTCCGCCTGTGGATGCCAGAAACACTGCGCCGATCCCGACGACCGCCCACATCGCAGGAGGTATGGAGGGAAAGGCGCTGCGCGGGATGTCGGCCAGCCAGATCGCGGCCAGCGTCAGGACGCCCACCGCGACGATCGGGATGGGGCTTGGATCGACGGCCAGCAACACGGCGGCGGCGACGAGGATGATGATCTTGGTGCCGGCCCACAACGAGTGGACCGGACTGGTGCCCGGGACGGGACGCAGCAGTACCAGTGGTCTTTTGCCCCGATGCCTGACTGGTGCACGGCGTGTCATGACGATGCTCCCGTCCAGGATGAGACCGGAGTCTGGATCGCGCCGTTGTGCAGGCGTAAGACGCTCGGGCACAACTGGTCCCGGCCGGCGAAGTCATGCGAGATCATGACGATCGTCAGTCCGGTGTCGCGGCGCAGTGCGGTCAGCAGCTCCACCAACCCGCGTGCGCTGGCGACATCCAGACCGGCTAGCGGTTCGTCGAGGATCAGCACGCGTGGCCTCCGGGCCAGCAAGCCCGCGAGCACGAGCCGGCGCTGCTGGCCGCCGGAGAGCTGATCGACGCGACGCCGAGCGAGCGCGGGGTCCAGGCCGACGCTGGCCAGCGCGGCCACCACGCGATCCGTGTCATGCACCTCGAATCCCGCCGCGGATGCGATTTCCAAATCGACCCGCGACCGTATGAGTTGCAAACGTGCGGCCTGGAAGGCGATGGCCACCGCGCCGATCTGTTCGTCAGCGGGTCTGCCGTCGAAGAGGACTGATCCTGCGGAGGGCGTGGTCAGGCCGGCCATGATCCAGGCCAGCGTCGACTTGCCGGACCCGTTCCCTCCGTGGATCAACACGCCGTCACCCTCATGCACGGTGAGGTTGATGTCGCGCAGGGTCGTGTGTGCCCACGGTGTACCGGCGGCGTACTGGTGGCTGACACCGTCCAGCTGCATCACGGGCAGCCCGGGCAGTCTGGTTACCGCCGGCAGTCCACCAGCCGCCGGTGGAGGTGGAACCGGTGGCGTAGCGGTGGGCACCATGGCTGTGTTGTCCCCGGTTGTGGACAGGCTGATGACCCAGTCGGCGTTCTCGGCCTCGTCGCGGTAGTGGGTGATCTCCACGACCGACATCTCTTGGTGCGCGGTCAGGCCGTCCACCACCGCCCGCAGCGCTTCACGGCCCGCGGGGTCGATCATCGACGTGATCTCGTCGGCGATCAGCAGTTTCGGGGAGCGGGCCAGAGCGGCTGCCACGGCGAGGCGCTGCAGTTCACCTCCGGACAGTCCATTGGTGTGGCGCTCGCGCATCCCGGCCATTCCCACCCGACGCAGAAGCCCGTCGACGTCGACAGGCGTGTCCGCGGGCAGACCCCAGACGACGTCGTCGGCGACCCGCATCCCCAGCACCTGCGTTTCCGGATGCTGCAGCACCACGGCGGTGCCGCCGATGCGCCCCAGGCCGACTGCACCGGGGCGGTACACGGTGCCGGTGGTCGGTGCGGCGCCGGCGAGGATGCGCCCCAGCGTGCTCTTGCCGGACCCATTGCAGCCGACCACGGCGACACGTTCGCCGACATCGACGGTGAGGCTGGTCGGGGCCAGTGCATTGTGGTCGGCGCCGGGATACCGGAAGCCGACGTCGTCCAGATGGAGGGGCAGCGGGGCGGGCGCGGCACCGGCCAGGTCGGCAGGTGACGGGTCGAGTTTGTGGACGTCGGGGACACCACCGAGGCGTCGCAGGACATCGGACATCACCCACCAGCCGATCATCGACACGATCGTCACGAGGCTCGTCAGCCACCCGGTGAGCAGCAGCGGCCAGGCTCTGAACCCGGCCGAGGTGAGGTGTGCCAGGCCGTCGCCGAGGCCACGTAGGGCAGGGACGGCGTGCAGGGCGACAGTCAGCCCATTCACGGTTGCGTTCAGAGCGCTGAAGATCAGCGCCCGCAACGGGGTCAGTACCAGCAACGCACTCGACGTGACGGCCCCGAGGGCCATGCCGGCGGCGACACCGGTGACTGCGACTGTGACGATGCCGCCGCCGCGGCGTTTGACGATGCCGGCCAGCCCGCCGATGTAGGCGCAGGACAGCACGGTGATGGCGCCGGGAACACCAATGATGAGGAATGCGATCACCGCGCCGGCAATGGCGGCGGTAATCAGTACCCGGAGCCGGTGCCGGTAGGCCAGCAGTCCGATCGGCACCATGGCGACCAGCGCCAGGAACCCGGTCACCGGGACGACGGACGCCGAGATCGCCAATCCTGCCGTGGCCGCAGCGACGACCGCGGCATGCGCCATCTCCCCGGGAAGCAGATCGGAGCGACCACTGGTGCGTTCCGGACTAGCCACGAGCGTCCGCGCTCACGTCAGCCGGACGCGTGGCACGGGGCCAAGCGAGCGGATTCAAGGCGCGGTACGGGTCGGCGGCCCGAATTTTCAGCAGTTCGGCCAGGCTGGTTTCCAGCGCTTCCTGGGTCGTCTGTTTGACGGTTGCGAGCCAAGTCTCGTCCGTGACGCCGGCGGGTTTGGTGGTCGTGATCGGGGCGCCGAACCGCAGGTACATGCGCTGCGGCCGCGGGATCAGGGTGGGACCGATCCCTCTCATCAGCGGCATCGGCATGTTCGGACGGCCGGTGATCTTCTCACTGATGGTGAGGCTGAGTCGGCCCAGCGTGCTGTTGCGCGTGAACAGATGTTCGTACATATCGTCGCCACCCACCAGCGTCACCGGCACGATCGGGTAGCCGCCGATGATGGCTTCGCGGGCAAAGCCTGCCCGGCCCCGCCAGTTGATGGTGTTCTCCTCACCTTTGAACTTGGCGATCTCCCGGCCGCCGCCGGGGAACACCAGGATCGTGTCGTCGTTCCGCATCAACGCCTGAGCGTTTTCTGGAGATCCGACGACCGCCCCGACCGCGGCGATCACATCGCGCATCGGGCCGCGCATTTTGCCCATACCCCGTTCAGCCAACGGTCGCACCCGCGTCCCGATGCCACGTCGCACGAAATGCAGGATCAGCGGAACCTCCACGCCGCCCTGAGTGTGGTTGGCCACCAACAGAAATCGGCCATCGGCGGGCAGGTTCTCGAGCCCTTCTACATAGGGACGCAGCAGGTCCACGATCGGTGTGGCGGCATCGCTGAACGATTCCAGAATCCGGCGCAGCGTCTGTACCCGCGTCGGCTGATCAACCATCTCCTCAGGGGCGTGGTGCTCTGTCATGACGATGATGTGCTCCGATCCATGTGTCGAATTGCCGAACCAGCGAGTGAACGGTCCGGTGATGGGCGACGCTGCCTACTCAGCCACCGGCAGCCGTGGGATTGCCGACGACGCGCGGCATCGGCGACAAGCCCCAGCACGACCGGCGTGGCCGAGACTTCCTCCGGCGCCGATCGCTTCCCGTGCAGAACGTGAAGGTAACGGTCGAATCCATGGATTTTTTAGGGCAATGCTTGCGAAAGCGTATGAATAGCGCCGGTTTTGACCCATAGCGCGCGTACAACCATGACGACCATCACAGTCTCGCGGTGCCGGCTTTCGTGCGTTACCGCGATCGACAGAGCCGGCACGATCCATTGCATGCCGGTGTGCTCGAGATCACAAAACGCGGACGTTCGGTTCCGGCCAGAGGGCACGACTAACCCCATATAGCGGTACTGGTCCCACGAGGGTTCAGTGCCTTGTCTGGGAAATGACGTTCGCGGCATCTCGAAAGGGGAACTGGAGCAACATGTTGAGCCGTCTACTATCGCTCGCCGGCGCCGCTGCGGTTCTCGGCGCCTTGCTGTCCACCGCAATCCCCGTGCAGCTCGGAGCTGTGGACCGGTTTGGCACGCCGATTCCCTGCGGGAACGGCTTTCACCCGAACTTCGAAGTTGCCCGCGTGCAAGACCAGATCAATTTGGACCTGCACACCAACAGCGGGCCCATGTTCGTGGCGAGCAACTATGCCGAGCAGTGCCAGTCGATACTGGCCGACCGTCAATCGACGACGCTACCGGTTGGCGCCGGTGGTGTGGTGTTGCTCATCGCCGCCGTTGTCCTGTGGAGCCACCGCCGTTCGCAGGTCGGCCAGGAGCCTGCCATGGCGCCCGTGCTGACGCAGCCGTTCACCCGAGAGGCCGCATTGTCGTAGCAGCGGGTGTCGGCACGCGGTATCGACAACCAGTCTTTGAGTCATGCTCACAAGTCGACGGATTCGTCGACCTGCAGCGGCAGCGCCGGATCGGCACTCCATTCCTCCAGTGAGCCGTCATAGACGCGGATGGATTCGACACCGGCTGAGACCAGCGCGAGTGCGTTGACCGTCGCTGAGATGCCGCCGCCGCAGTACAGCAGCACCTCGCGGTCGAGGTCAGTGCCGGCGTCCCGGTAGCGGTCGATGATCTCCGCAGGAGGACGCACCCGGCCGTCGTCGTCGAACAGTTCGCGGGCCGGCACGTTGACACTGCCGGGGATATGTCCGCGGCGTGTGTACCGTGTCGGTTCCGTGCCCGCGAATGCCGCCGGAGACAGAGCGCACACCAGGTTCCCGGTATCGCAATCGATTTCGCGAAGCTCGTCGAGTTCGATCCATGCCTCCCGCACCCGGTCCGCAGACCACAGGGCGACCGGCTGCGCTTGGCGGGTCTCGGATTCCACCGGCAGCCCGGAGGCACGCCAGGCATCCAATCCGCCGTCGAGCACCCGCACTGGAATCCCGATCCAGCGCAACAGATACCAGGTTCTCGCCGCCCAAAAACCGCCGGTGGTGTCGTACACGACCGTCGGTGTGTCCGCGCCGATGCCGAACTGCGCGAGGCGGTCGGCCAGTTCCTGTGGTGGCGGTCGGTGGTTGTGCGTCGCGGCGGGAACCGAGAGGTCGGTGTCGACCCGTACGTGGATGGCACCGGGCAGATGGGCGTCTTCCCAGCGGCTGCGCCCGCTCTCGGTACGGAAGTCACCGTCGAACTGTGGCCGGTGCAGGACGAGGCTGGCGTCGAGGATCACCGGAGGGGTGCCGCCACTCAGTGCCGAGAAGAGTTCTTCCGCGCCGATGAAGGGTCCCGGATTCACCGCGCCTGAATCTCCGTGACAGCAGAGATATTCGCGAATGCCGCACGCCACCGCTCGGGCGCGGTGAGGATTCCGTGCCCGGCGAGCCAGTGCGCGTACGGTTCGATCAGCTCGGGACGGACTGTGCCCCAGTCATTCCCGAAGAACCAGGTGCCGGCGATGGCGTCGAGCGAGCGGGCGATGACATCGGGCGGGAAGTACGGCATGACATCGCCCAGCAGCTGGGTGGTCTCCTCGGGATGCTGAGTTGCGTAGCGGAAGCCGCGTTCGCTGATCGCTCGGAAGTCCTCCAGCAGCAACGAGTTTCGGTCGATCAGCTCGGCATGTGCCCCGAGTAGGTAGCTGTGATAGCCGAACGGCAGCTCCTCGTCGACCCGCCAAATCCGTTCGGGGCGGTCCGGGTGCTCGCTCAGCAGAATGTCCCAGGCCCAGTAGGAACCGAAGGTGGCGTCGGCTGCGCCGGCGGCCAGGTCGGCGCTGGTCAACTCACGCGCACCGACGTCGACCAGGATGACGGCATCGGGGTCGCCGCCCGCTCGCGACACCAGGTCGCGCACGATCGCGACGCCGCGGGGCGTCGGATTGAGTGCCACCCGCTTGCCGGCCAACTCGGCCAAACTGCTGATCCCGCTGCTGGCGAGCGTGCGAATGGTCTCCAGGCCGCGTTGGTTGACCGCGGCGATCGCCTTGAGCGGTTCGCCGCGCTCGGTACGCACGAGCAGGCGGTTGGTCGGGAACACCGCGATGTCCACCAGGCGGCGCCCGAGGTGTTCGAGGCTGTCGCCGATGCCGGGGTCCACGGTCCGGATCTGCAGGTCGATTCCCGCTTCGGCGTACCAGCCGTGGTGCCGGGCGAGATAGAACCCGGCTGAGTTCGGCCACGGATGAAAGTACTCGAGTGCCAGCGAGATTGAGGTGGTCATGATGTCCTTCGTGGATCGATGAATTCGAATCCGGCTGGGGTCGCCACGGCGATCAGATCGGCGCACTCCTTGGGCCGGTGGCGGGCGACGAAATCCTCTTCCTGAGCCGCCCAGCGGTCCCAGTGCGGTCGGTACAGGTCACCGTCACGGCGTAGCGCCCGGCGCTTGCGGGTCGCGTCGTCGGCATCGACCCAGATACCCAGATCGGCCAGCGCCCGTGTGGCCGGGGTGAGCGCCCCGATGCCTTCGATGACGAGGCGCTGTCCGCGGTCGACACGATGCCAATCTCCCGGACACGCACCGCTCCAGTCCCAACTGCGCCAGCGTCCGGCTTCGCCGGCGGCGCGGGGCGCCAGCAGTGATTGGTGCACATGGTCTGCGGCCCAGAACAATCCGTCCCACCCCGGGTAGATGTCATCGAGACGAACCACGACGCTGTCTGCCCAAACGTCGTGCAGTTGCATTGCCAGCGTGGACTTTCCCGATCCCGAACGGCCGTCGACCAACACCGTCGCGGCTTCGTCGAGGCGGCTCACAATCTCATCGAGTACCAATGAAGTTCCATGCTCCGGCAGCGACCGACGTGGTGATCGCCACCGCGATGATCACGAATCCAGCTGTGACGAGGGCGAACTCACGCCCGGCGAATGGCGAGGGGCGGGCCCAGGTCCGGTGGTGGTGCGCACCGAAACCGCGCGCCTCCATCGCCGTGGCGAGTTTGGACCCGCGTCGGACCGCAAAAACCAACAGCGCGAACGATTGTCCGGCGACACGGCGCAGCCGCGCGTGATCGGCGACGCCCCTGGCCCGGCGCGCGTATCCGAGGTACTGCCAGTCCTCGCCCAGCAAGCCGACCAGACGCAGGCCGGCCAGCGCGCCCAGTACGAACCGCGCGGGCAGCTTCAGCACCTGGCCCAGCCCGTCGGCCAACTCGGTCGGATCGACATCGGCGAACAGGATCACCGATGGCAGCGCAATCGCGAGAACCCGCAGAAAAGTGGCCAACGCCAGGGCAATTGACCCGTCACTGACGGTGATGAGCAGGTAGTGCCAGTGCACTGTGCCGGAGGGCTGGCCGTAGAGAAGGATGGTCACCGCGGTGAGTGCCGCCGCGACGGCGATCACCGCGCCGCGCGTGAGTACCGGCCGCAGCCGAGCGCCCACCGCAAAGAACAGAGTGAGCTCGAGCACCAGTGCGGTCAACGCCGACACCCAGTCGACGGACAGCACCAGTCCGCCGGCGATGAGGAGGGCGGTGAGCAGTCGGGCGACGGGATTGACCGGGCGTGTGCCGACGATGTCCACGGTGGTCACGGCGTCGTCTCCGTTGCGGTTTGCCACGCAGGCAGCTCGATGCGGGCATCTGCGAGCAGGGTGGTGAAGTCGAGATCGTGGGTGACGGCCACAATGGCCGTTCCTTCGTCGGCGAGGTCGGCCAGCAACCGAATCAGCTCTTCCCACGTCCGGCGGTCCTGCCCGAACGTCGGCTCGTCCAGGACGATCACTGCCGGCGCCGTGGCCAGCACGGTCGCCACCGACAGCCGACGTTTCTCGCCGCCGGAGAGGGTGTACGGATTCGCGTCGGCGACGTGTTGCAGTCGCAGCCGATGGAGTAATTCATCTGTGCGGGAAGTGATTTCGGTAGCACCACGTTTGAGGGCCCGCGGACCGAGCGCCAGCTCGTCGCGGACGGCGCCGGTGAGGAACTGATGCTCGGGGTCCTGGAAGACGCTGCCGATCCGGGTGAGCAGTTCCTTCGATCGCCAGCGGACGGGTTCGGGCCGCGACCGTGGGGGAGCCAGCGCGGCGTCGGCGGTGAGGCGGCCCACCGGTGGTCGCAGCAGCCCGCCGAGCGTGAGGGCCAATGTCGACTTGCCGGCTCCGTTGGGGCCGGTGACGACGGTCGTACGTCCGCGCCGGATTTCGAAATCGAGCCCGGTGTGCAGCGGGGCGTCGCCCCGGTGCCCCACGGACAGATCGGCGGCGCGAAGGAGGACGCCGTCGTCCTCGCTACGGCGCCTGGAGATCTCAGGCAGCGGAACGCCCGGCACCCAGACGCCGGACCGGACCAGGTAGTCGTGTTCGCGCCGGAGCGTGTCGTCAGGTGTTCCGTCGGCGACCACCGTGCCATCGGCACCCAGGACGATCACGCGATCGATGACGGGCAGCCATACGTCGGTGCGATGCTCGATGACGATGAGCGTCGCGCCTGTCTGGCACGCGGACTCGGCGATCGCGTCGCGGACCTCGACGACACCGGCGGGGTCGAGATTCGCGGTCGGCTCGTCGAGCAGGATCAGGCCCGGGTGCATTGCGACCACGCCCGCCAATGCGAGGCGCTGCTTCTGGCCGCCCGACAGCTTCGAAGTGTGCTGGTACAGTGGCACATTCAGCCCGACCGAGTCGAGTGCCTGCCGGACCCGCGGCCAGATCTGATCGCGTGGAACGCCGAGGTTCTCCATGCCGAAGGCCACGTCGTCTCCGACCCTGGAGAGGATCACCTGCGAATCGGGGTCCTGCAGCACCATGCCGATGCGGGACCGGCGTTCGGCCGGCGGCGCACCGTCGACGTGGAGGTGTCCGGCCTGGCGTCCTTCCTCGGCGCCGCCGAGCAGCCCGGCAATGCCGTGCAGCAGTGTGGATTTCCCGGCGCCGGACGGGCCGAGCAGCAACACGCGTTCGCCGGGGGCGATGAACAAGTCGAGATCGCGCACAGCCCAATTCGCGCGCGTCGCGTGCTGCCAGCCCCAGCCGCGCGCGTCGACGGCAGCGCCGACGGAGCGCTCCGCATCTGCCGACGCGTGCGCGTGTTCGCGTTGGACGTTCACGAAGCCGGGCTCGGCGCCACACGTCCTGATGCAAAACGGCTGAGGACTCCGGTCTTGGCCAGGTTCCGCACCACGATCCAGGACAGAACTCCGGCAAGTACCGCACCGGAGGCGATGCCCGAAACCACATAGACCGCCGCGAAGCCGGCTGCCGAACCCGGGTACCAGAGGATCAGGTCGTTGATGGCCATGGCGACCCCGGCAACTGCTCCGGAGAGCACCGCGGTGGGCAGTCCCCACCGCCGATAGAGGAACGCCGCGAAGACGAGCTCCGCGCCCACACCCTGGACCAGGCCGGATTCGAGTGTGAGCACACCCCACTGATTGCCCACCAACGCCGATACCGAGGCCGCGACGAGCTCGCCGTAGATGGCCGCACCCGGCTTGCGGATGACCAGGGCGGTGAGCACACCGGCGAACAACCACCCGCCGCCGAGCAGCGCCTGCAGCCCGGGGAGCACGGCGCCGAGGGGTGCGCTGACCGGATTGGATGCGATGTTCCACAGCACGAAGATCAGCCCTGCCGCCGTCGCGAGCACACTCGCGACGACGATGTCGACGACGCGCCAGCGCAGTACGGGGCGATCAAGGGTGGGCGGGGTGCTCATAGGTCTCCTTATGCCGTCGCGCGGAACCGCGACACGCACAAGTATGGATGGCCCACGCAAAAGCTGTATGCCTTCGGTTCATCATGAGTATTTTTTGTATACAAAACAGCTCCGTATGTATTCTCAACGTGAACACAAGGTTGGAGGATGGGTGCAACGGACGCCATTTCACAGCGCATTTCGTGCCGATCTGTTGGCAGGCCGGTTCTCCCCGGCTGAACCCCTGACCGAAAGCGCACTCACCGCCGCGTACGGAGTCTCCCGGACGCCCGTACGCGAGGCGTTGAGCCGGTTGGAGCAGGAGGGGCTGATCAGCCGCTCCGTGCGCGGCTACCGCATCCGCTCGGGCTCACCGGACGATGTCATCGAGATCTATGACGTCCGCATCGCACTGGAGAAGGCGGCCGCGGAGGCGGCAGCGGCACGGCGGACCGAACTGCAAGTGGCGCACCTCGCGGAACTGCACCAGCAAGCGGTCGCGGCGGAGGATCCCGCCACCGCACGCCAGCTGAATTCGCAATGGCACGAAGTGCTTTGGGCTGCCTCGCACAATTCGACGTTGCGGGAAACCCTGACCAACCTGGTGGCCAGGCTGCGCCTGTGTGACCGCGAGGCGATGCACCGTGACGATCTGGCCGACGTGGTCACCGAGCACGAAGCGATCATGGACGCGGTCCGGCGCCATGATGCCGACGCCGCCAGCACAGCCATCGCCGCGCACCTCCAGCGGACCAAGCAGGAACGGCTCGACACGTTTGCGCGGCTGTACAGTCAGCCGCCAGTGTTTGAGCGGTGAACCTGTCGGCGGGACGTGATGGTCGTACGGCGTCTTCGGCTGTCACCGCCGGGTGCTGGCCCTGTGCAGTGCACGTACGACGCTGTGTTTTCCGAGATCTACTTTGAACTCGTTCTGGCTCAACGTCGCAGCACCGCTCATCGCCAATTCGGCAGCAGCGCTGAATGTCCCGGTGTCTGCGGGGCGGCCGATCAGGGCCGCCTCGGCCGCTGATACCCGCCACGGTTTCGCAGCCACCCCGCCCAGCGCGATGGCCGCCGACGTGATGATTCCGTCGTCGATGGTCAGGCCGGCAGCCACCGACACGAGGGCGAAGGCGTAACTGTGGCGGTCGCGGACTTTGAGATACCAACTGTGATAGGCGTATTCAGACGTCGGCAACTCGATGCCGACGATCAAGTCGCCCGCGCCCAGCGCATTGTCGCGTGACGGGTCGGCACCGGGGAGCTGGAAGAATTCCGACAGTGCGACGCTGCGAGGTCCTGTGGGCGCCTGCACGTGCACGACGGCGTCAAGGATCGCCAGTGCGACCGCCATGTCGGACGGGTGTACCGCGACGCACGACGCGCTGGCGCCGAACAGTGCGTGCTCGCGGTTGGATCCCTCGAGTGCGCCGCACCCGGAACCGGGCCGGCGCTTGTTGCATGCGGGGAACGACACGTCCATGAAGTACGGGCATCGGGTGCGTTGCATGAGATTGCCGCCGGCAGTGGCCATGTTCCGCAATTGCGTTGTCGCGCCGGAGAGAATCGCCTGCGACAGCACGGGGTACTGGGTGCGGACCAGCCGATGATTGGCTACCGCGCTGTTGGTCACACCCGCGCCGATCATGATGCCGCCACTGTCGGTCGCCGTGATCTGGTCGAGGCCGAGCCTGCCGATGTCGACCAGCGCCACCGGCTCGGTCACGCCGAGCTTCATCAGATCCAGCAGGTTCGTTCCGCCGGCGAAGTACGTTGCGCCGGCGGCGGCAATGCTGAGGGCGTCGTCGACGTCTCGGGCGTGCTGGAAGTCGAATGTTCTCATCGGCGGCATCCGGGCAGGCACGATGCGATCGCATCGACGATATGGGGATAGGCCCCACAGCGGCAGATGTTTCCGGCCATCCGTTCGCGAATCTCGTTGACCGACAAGGTTTCGGGGCCTCTGGCGATGTCATCGTACGGACCGTCGAACGAGGCCGCGGACAGGTCGCCACGGGCATGCTCGCTGAGTACCGCGTGCGCAGAGCTGATCTGGCCGGACGTGCAATAGCCGCATTGGAAGCCGTCGTGATCGATGAATGCCTGCTGCAGCGGGTGGAGTTCCTCGTCATCGGCGATGCCCTCGATGGTGCGGACGCTGGCACCATCGATCGACACGGCGAGGGTCAGGCAGCTCAGCACACGATGACCGTTGACAGCCACTGTGCACGCGCCGCACAGACCGTGGTCGCAGCCCTTCTTGGTTCCAGTGAAGCCGAGGCGCTCGCGCAATAGATCCAGCAGGGTCGAGCGGACATCCGTCTGGACGATGCGCATCGTGCCGTTGATCGACAGTTCGATGGTGTGTTCAGGTTTGGCGGCAGCAGTCATGAGGATCGGTCCTGGTGTGTTTCGCTGAATGGGGACAACAGGTTTTCGATGGTTATCGGTAGGTCGCGCAGGCGCCGACCGGTGGCGTGGAAGACGGCGTTGGCGACCGCGGCGGGGACGCCGCAGATGCCGATCTCGCCGACGCCGCGGGCGCCGAACTCTGTCAGATGGGTGTCGGCGCCATCGACGAAGGTGATGTCGAATGACGGGACGTCTGCGTGGGTCGGCACGTAGTACTCACCCAGCGCATGGCCGGTGCCCGGGTCGTACGGCATGTCTTCGAGGAGAGCCATGCCGAGCCCGAAAGTGATGCCGCCGACCACCTGACTGCGCGCCAGCTTCGGGTTGATGACCCGTCCGCAGTCCATCGCTGCCACCCACCGCGTCACCGATGCCCGTCCGAGCTCTTCGTCGACCTCCACCTCGCAGAAGTGCGCGCCGAACGATTGCGACATCGGTCCGTCCTCCGGCGCGCCGCCACTGGAGCTGGTGAAGGTGAGGTGATCGAGCAGGCCGGAATCGGCAGCGGCCAACAGTGTCGCGACAGTGCTGACGGGCCGGTCGGCGTGCGCGCTGACAACATAGCCGGCGCGAATGTCCAACGCGGACAGCTCGAATCCGGAACACGGTGAGTCGCGGTCGGCAACCAGGTACTCGAGCAGCCGGCGCTTCCATTCGAGGCCGGCCGCGAAGACCGCCGACCCGACGGCCGCTGTGGTTTGCGATGCTCCGCTGTACGGCGCGGTGGGGAAGTCCGAGTCGCCGGAGTAGAACACAACTTGTGGCAGTTGCAGTCCGGTGGAGTCCGCGGCGATCTGGGTCATCACGGTTCTGACGCCGGTGCCGAGTTCGTGCGTGGCAGAAGAGAACTCGACCGTGCCGTCAGTGCGGGTGTGTACGCGGCAGCCTGCGGGCATCCGGCGTCCCGGATACGTGGCGGTGGCCATGCCCCACCCGACCAGCACGCCGTCGCGTCGTAGTGAACGGGGTTGGTGCGGTCGGTGCTCCCAGCCGAATCGGTCGGCTCCCTGCCGATAACACTCGAGCAGATGCGCTTCGGACCACGGTCGGCCACTGGCCTGGTCTGCGGCCGCGTAGTTGGTGATCCGCAGTTGCAGCGGATCCACCCCGAGCGCATGGGCGAGCTCGTCCATCGCCACTTCCAGGGCGAACAGCCCTGGCGCTTCACCGGGGCCGCGCATGAAGCACGGGGTGGGGCGGTGTACCCGGGCCACGCTGTGCGACACCACCATTCGCGGTGACTGGTAGAGGAACCGTGTCGACAGCCCGGTGGGTTCGCAGAAATGGGCGATGGTCGAGGTCTCGGTGAGGGTGTGGTGCTCGATGCTGGTCAGCCGGGTCTGGGCGTCGGCGACCAGACTGAGATGCTGCTCGGTGGGCGGACGGTGCCCGGTCGAGGTGAACATCTGGGCGCGGGGCAACACCAGCTTGACGGCCCGTCCCGTCATCCGCGCAGCCACTGCGCACAGCACGACGTGCATCCACATGAAACTCTTCGAACCGAACGCCCCGCCGACCAGAGGCGCGATGATCCGGATGTTGTCGACGGGGATGCCCAGATAGGTTGCCAGCGTTTGCCGTTCGCCGGCGATCCACCGCGTGGTGTCGTGCACGGTCAGGTGGTCACCGTCCCATCTCGCGATGGTCGACGCCAGTTCGATCGGGTAGTGGGCGTTCTCCGGCGTGGTGTAGCGCGCGGTGACCTTGACGCCGTCGATCGGTTCATCGGCGGGACCCCGGTGGTCTTGGAGCTTTTCTTCCTCCAGCTTCACAAAGTGATCGGGCTGGTACACGCCGCTGCGCACGATCGGGCCGCTGTCCTCGTGCGAAGGCCCGTCGAGCACGTCGCGTGCCGTCAACAGTGCCGGTAGCTCGTCGTACGTCAGGTCCATCAACGAGGCGGCGTACTGCGCATTCTCCAGAGTGTCGGCGACCACCAATGCCAGATGTTGACCGCGATGCTGGACGGTCAAATCTGACAGGGGCGGCCGGCGTTCCAGGGGCAGGTCCCACGTGAGGTCAGCTGGAAGGGTGTGTAATGCAGGGCAATTCAGCGGTGACAGCACGCCCGTCACACCCGGCGCGGACCGGGCACGGTCAGTCGCGGCAATCAGCGAGTCGCGGGTGACTCGGCCGTGTGACACGGTCGACTGCACCATCACGGCATGTTGCACATCGGGCAGGTTGGTGTCGGCCGCGTAGCGGGCCCGACCGGTCACCTTGTCGCTGCCCTCGACCCGGTTGACGGGCCGGCCGATCGCGTCGTCGCCAGTCATCGGATGGCCCGATCCCACGCGGGGACGTTCTCGGTGGTACCCAGCCGCGATACGACCGCGCGGGAGATGCCGACCGCGGCGATGTCCTGCAGAGATCGCAATCGATGGTCCTCCCATTGTCGTAGTGCGGATTCCGGAAGAGGACCGCCTGCGGTCCGGGTCCGTAAGGCTTGCGCCAGGAATCCGGCGTCACCGATCGATTTGGATGTGCCCGATGCGGTGTGGGGCCGGACGGTGCCGGCCGCGTCGCCGATCACGAACACCGGCCCACGCCGCATGCGCCCACTGGCCAGATCCATGACGGGCTGCAGGAATGGCTTCGAATGGCTGACCAGCTGGACCATCAACGGCGGAAGTTCGGTGGCTGCCAGTGCCGCCAGGGTGGCCGCACTCGCCGACGACACATCCCCGGCCGGTAGAAAATAGCCGTACCGTCGGCCGGACTGGCCCGTCATGATGTCGCCGAAAGTCTCGTCGGATGCGTTGACGTACCACACCCAATTCACGCGTCGGCGCCCCGGTTCGGTCTCACCGTTGGGGCCGGGCACCAAATAGCACAGGAATTGAATGCCGCCGGCGCTGAACATGGTGAAGCGGTTGATCAGCTCACCGGTCAGGTCGGCGGGCAGGTCGCTTTCCCGTTCCAGTCCGCGCCAGGCGACGTACCCGCTGTACCTGGGATGTTCGGGCTGCACGAATTGCCGCACAGTGGAACCGATTCCGTCGGCACCGATCACTACATCCCAGTCGGAGGTGGCGCCGTCGTGGAAGGTGAGCGTGGCGCCATGTTCTCCTGCTGCCACCGCTGACACTGTGGTGCCCTGGACATAGTCGACGCTGCGTAGCGCGCCCCTAAACGTGCGGTAGAGGGTGTCCCAGGAGGTCATGGTCTGCGGCTGAGTGAAGACGCGTCGCGGACTGTGCCGGTGGAGCAGTTGGCGTTCCACCAATGGCACGCTGACAGACTCGGGCGATACGTGCGAGATCGAGAGCAGCAGTTCAATTTCCGGCTGCATCACGATGCCGGCCCCGCGGCCCTCGAGGCGTCCGGCGGTCTGCTCGAACACGGTGATGTCTGCGGTGCTGACGCGGCGCAATTCTAGGGCCGCGGCGAGTCCGGCCAGCGAGCCGCCGACGATCGCGACGCTCCAGCGTTCGGGATTCCCCGTCATAGCTTGAGGATTCGTTCGGCGTTGCCCGAGGCCACGGCGGTCAACTCGGACACGGAAATCGGTAGCCGACGCAGAAATTCCGCACCAGCCTGCGGGGATCGGTAGGGGTAGTCCACCGAATACATCAAGCGGTCGGTGCCGACGACGTCACGTGCGCACATGAACGGGGGAGTGGTGAAGTAGCCGCTCGTGGTGACGGTGAAGTGGTCGAGAAAGTAGTCACTGACGGAGCGCTGCAGCCCGGTTACCGACATCGGCAACCCGTCCTGGGCGCGCAACAGGGAGTAGGGCAGGTGCTCACCGAGATGCCCAATGATGAATCGCAGCTTTGGGAACCGGTCGAGGACACCGGCGAGAATGATTCGTAGACAATGTAATCCGAGTTCAGCGTGCCAGGTGTAGGCCGCCGTGGCCAGGAAGTAGGCGCTGCTCTCGGGAAGCCCCGCGGTATAGGTCTCCTGTACGACGCGTGGCGGCGGAGTTGGGTGAAGATACAGCGGCACATCGAGTTCGCAGGCGACCTCGAAGATCGGGGTGTAGCGCGGATCGTCGAGAAAGGAGCCGCCCCCGGTGCCGTCGAGAAAGCCGCCGACGGCGCCCAGTTCGCGCACGCCGCGGCGCAACTCATCGGCGGCGTGGTCGGGCTGCCCGAGGGCCAGGCTGACGAACATGCGGAGCCGGTCGGGGTGCCGGCGTGTGGCGGCATGCGCGGCGTCGTTGGCATCTCGGACCAGGGCCGTGGCGTCGTTCGGCGCCAGCCGGTGTTGCGCGCCGGCGGCCAGCGAGAGCACCTGGACGTCGACTCCGCCTGCGTCCATCGCGGCGATCCGGGCATCATCGAGGTCGACCAGGGCGGCCTGCAGCGCCGCCGACCGCGCGATGGGTGGCAGGAATTGTTCGGTCGCAGCCAGGTATTCCGGGGTGGCGAAGTGCTCCTCGAGCGTGACGACGCGGACTGGGATCCCTTCCGGGCCCGCGGGAGATGGATACACCGTGATCGTCACATAACCTCCTGCGCGGCCCGGGAAGTGTCTTTGGCGACGGTGGCCGGCACCTACGGTTCCAGCGCGCCGCCGGGGTGTCATCAGTCAGATGACTGTCGCAAATGCGACGAACCGGCGTATTGACCGAATCTTCCAGTCATTGAACTGATGTGTCCGGGCACGTGCGTCGGCTATACGTGGTTGTTCAAAGCCACCGCAACTGAGGAAGAGGTCTGATGTCTACCGTTGCCGACCACATCATCGCGACATTGCAGGCCAGCGGCGTCGACCGCGTGTTCGGGCTCCCTGGTGACAGCCTGAACGGATTCACCGATGCGATCCGCCGGGCCGGCGGCATTTCCTGGGAACATGTTCGTCACGAGGAAGCTGCCGCGTTCGCCGCAGCGGGTTTCGCGGCGGTGACGGGTCAACTGGCCGTGTGCGCGGGAAGCTGCGGCCCGGGAAATCTCCACTTGATCAACGGCTTGTTCGACGCGCAGCGCAGCCGGGTACCGGTGCTGGCGATCGCCGCGCACATTCCCGCGGGGGAGATCGGGTCACAGTATTTCCAGGAGACCCACCCACAGGAACTCTTCCGCGAGTGCAGCGTCTTCTGCGAGATGGCCACTACCCCGGAGTCGGCCCTTCGCGTACTGCAGATGGCCATGCGCGCCGCGGTGGAAGAGCAGGGTGTCGCAGTGGTGGTCATTCCTGGAGAGGTGTTCCTGCACCGGCTGCCCGATCCTGGCCGCATCCGTCCGGTGCTGCCGGCCCGCCCGATCGTGCGCCCAGACGACGCATCGCTTGCGACCGCAGCCGCGATCCTCAATGAGGCTGCCAAGGTGACGATTCTGGCCGGTGCCGGGACGGCGGGCGCCCATCAGCAGTTGGTCGAGTTGGCGGGGACGTTGCAGGCGCCCGTCGTGCATGCGTTGCGCGGCAAGGAGTTCGTCGAGTACGACAATCCCTACGACGTCGGGATGACGGGGCTGCTGGGCTTCGCATCGGGCTACAAGGCCATCAAGGAAGCTGATGTGTTGTTGATGCTGGGCACGGATTTTCCCTACCGGCAGTTCTATCCGGAGAACGCCACGGTCATTCAGGTCGATATCCGCGGACGGCACCTGGGCCGGCGCACGCCGATCGACCTGGGTTTGGTGGGCACCGTGCGAGACACGTTGACGGCGTTGCGCCCCTTCCTGGCCCAGAAAACGGATCGGAGCCATCTCGACCGCGCGGTCGATCATTATCGCCGCACGCGCCGCCGCCTCGACGCGCTGGCGGTCAATGACCATGACCGCACGCCGATTCGCCCGGAATATGTTGCTGCACTGGTCGATCGGCTGGCCGCGACCGATGCTGTCTTCACCGTCGATGTGGGTTCGCCGGTGGTGTGGGCCGCTCGGTACCTGACGATGAACGGCCGACGGCGGCTCCTCGGATCGTTCAATCACGGCACGATGGCATGCGCGTTGCCCTTGGCTGTCGGGGCGCAAAGCGTCGATCGTCACCGCCAAGTCGTCGCGCTCGCCGGTGACGGTGGCCTGACGATGCTTCTCGGTGAGTTGATCACGTTGGTGCAGAACCGGTTACCCGTCAAACTGATCGTGTTCAACAACTCGTCGTTGAACTTCGTGGAACTTGAAATGAAGGCCGCAGGCATCGTGACCTTCGGCACCGATCTGGACAATCCGGACTTCGCGGCGGTCGCGCGATCCTGTGGGCTGTTCAGCCGCCGGGTCGAGCATCCATCGGAGCTGGAGTCGGCTGTCAGCGAGGCACTCGCCCACGACGGGCCGGCGCTGGTCGATGTGGTCACGGCGCGCAATGAACTGACGATCCCGCCGACCATCACGGCCGAACAAGCGAAAGGATTCTCCCTCTACGCGATCCGCACGGTGCTGGCCGGGCACTCGGACGAACTGCTGGATCTGATCACCACCAGTGTGGCCCGCCGGATCTTGGACTGAGAGGGCTCCCGTGATCAGGATGTCAGCGGTACCGGTACGGCCTCATACCGTGCTGCGAAGCCGATTGCGCTGGACGGCAGCGATATTGGCAGCGGCTCTGCTGGCCGGTTGTGCCGGCGAGCCGGCGCCGACGGGTCCTGCGACCACGCAAGCCGCGAGCCAGGCGGTCGGCCCGCAGTATGACTCGGTGCATGTCTATGTCGCGCCGGGTCAGCTCGACGCCTTCGTCAGCAGCTGGCTCGCCACGTTCGGTGGATCGGCGAAGCCCGCCGCCGTCGTCACCGTCACGCCGACACCCAGTCAGACGAAATCGCAGCTGATCTTGTCCCCGGTCGGAACCATTTCGGCATTCGAGTTCACCTCGGCGGTGCCGTACCCATTCGGCTCCGAAAGAACCGGCTGGCTGATGGGTGATTTCGATGCCGGCGTACAGCAAGCCCGCGACGCCGGCGCTGCCGTCGTCGTCGAGCCGTTTCCCGATCCGATCGGCCGCGACGCCATCATTGCGTTCCCGGGCGGCGTGAACGCCCAATTGTACTGGCATACAGCAGCGCCCAACTATCAGCCGCTGGTGTCGGTGCCGGACAACCGGGTCTATCTACCGGTGGCGAGCGTAGACCCGTTCCTCAAGAGCTACCTACAGTTCACGCACGGCCGTGTCGACGCCGATGCGGCCGACGCCGAGGGGGTGCTGATCGGCAAGCCGGGCACGACCTTTCGGCGCATTCACATCACGTCGCCGTTCGGCAACACCATGGTCGCCGTGACCGACGGCCACCTGCCGTATCCGTACGGCCACGAACTCGCTGGATATGTGGTGGACGACGTCGTGGCCGTCACGAACAAGGCTGTTGCCGCCGGCGCGAAAGTGTTGGTGCCGGTGGTGCGTTCGGGCCACACGAGCTCGGCTGTCCTGCAATGGCCGGGCGGCTACGTCGCCGAGCTCCACACCGACTGATCGGCAGCGGTCGTTCGCGGCCGTTGACGGGCAGTTCGACCAGCAGTCGTTCTTTCAGATTCGATAGCACGCGCCGACCCGCGAGCCGACGTGCGACTACCGTGGGCTCGCATGGACAGTGAGATGTTCGGCCACCCACTCGCTGAAGGTTTGCCAGCCGATATCCGGGTAGCGCTGATGCAGGCCGGCGATATCGGCGCTGTACCCCTGCGTGGACAAGAAACTGAACATCGCCCGCATATCGACGGAGGCGATCTGGGACGGGTCGTAGGTGATCAGCTGAATCGGATAGCCGAGCGTGCGCTCGAGTACAGCGGTCATCTGTTCCGGTGTCGGTGCATCCGATGCGATGTCGATGCGCGTCCTCGCAAAGCGTTGCGGGTCAAGAAGAATCGTGGCGACGAACCGGCCCAGGTCGCGCCGGGACAGCTGCTGCAGCGGTTTGGTGGCCGGCAGCGGCAGGGTGAACCGGCCGGACTGGAGCTCGTCGATGCCGCCGAGGAGGTTGTCGTAGAAGTAGGTCGGGCCGACGATCGTGTACGGCACACCGGAGGCGACCAACGCGTCTTCGACCCTGGCTTTGCTCTCGAAATGCGGAATCCCGGTGTGCTGGTCGGCGTTGGAGACAGAGCAAAGGACCAGATGAGGGACGTGCGCGTGGACAGCGGCACCGATGATGTGTAGGCCTTGCTCTACTTCGATATCGGGGCCTTCTTCGAACGGCGTGGTGACGGCGAACACTCCCGCGACGTCGGTGAAGGCATGGGTCAGGGCTTGTTCGTCACCCAGGTCAGCCGCGACGACCTCGATACCCGCGTCTGAAAGTCTCTGTGCGCGCGACGATTGTGGATTACGCGCGACGGCACGCACGCGCAGGCCACGCTCGACCAGGGCGCTCGCGACAGCACCGCCGGTCGCCCCGGTGGCACCGATCACCGCGTACGTATCAGCCATGTTGTCCTCCCTTGCTACCTGCCAAGTGTGCAGTACGCACCTGGCGTCGGCATCAGTCGGATGACTGGGCCGCCTCGGTGATCGACGCCGGGCCGCAGCGATGGGCGTAGAGTCCTCGGCACCGGAGGCCTCGTCGATTGGGAGGACATCGTGGGTCGAGACGTGGTGCTGGATCCGACGATTGCGCGCCTGGTCGCGTCAATGTCGACACCGCCGACGCTGGGACAGTTGGGGCCGCAGGACGGCCGGTTGGCCCTGCGTGAAGCACAGCGAACGGCCATCGAGCAGCCGGGTACCGAGGCCCGGTTCCATACCGCGCCCGTGGGTCCGTCGGGGTTGGTGGGATTTTGGCTGGTTCGTCCGCACGATGCGACCGGCCCGCTGCCGGCAATCCTGTATGTGCATGGTGGTCGGTTCATGTTCGGCGATGCGGACACGCACGGGCGCGTCGTCGGGGCGATCGCCGCGCGGTGCCGGGCTGCCGTACTGGTTCCTGAGTACAGCCGGGCGCCGGAAGCGCGGTACCCGGTTGCGCTGGAGGAGTGCTTTGCCGTTCTGTTGTGGGCCCGCGACAACGCGGACTCATTGGGCCTTGATCCGAAAGCGATTGCCCTGGCCGGTGATTGCGCCGGCGCGACGATCGCAGCGGCGGTCAGCATGGTGTGCAAGTCCCGCGGTGGCCCGCGGTTGCGCGCGCAGCTGCTGTACTATCCGCCAACTGATGCACGGTGTGAATACCCGTCCCACGACACGTACGCGGAGGGTTATCTGCTGACCAGCGATGAGCAGGCCTGGTATTGGGATCAGTACTACGACGGTGATCCCGACTGCCCCACCGTATCTCCGGTTCGCGCAGCGGTGGAGGACCTCACGGGATTGCCACCGACGCTGATCGTCACCGCGGAAGCTGATGTGGTGCGGGATGAAGGCGAAGCGTTCGCAGATCGGCTGCGTTCGGCAGGTGTACCGGTGACCTGTACCCGCTACCTCGGAACGGTGCACGACTTCGTGGTGCTGACCCAGCTCAGTGACACGCCGTCGGCGCGGGCGGCGCTCGATCAGGGTGTGTCGTTCCTCAATCGAGCGATCCACCGATGACGCGACGGTGCCTGATCATGCTGTGCAGGAAGCGATTTTCCCGGTGACGATGACACGTCCGCAATCGCCCATGGTGGGGCGCGGTGAGCTGACGAGGCTCGTCAACGAGGTCGCCTCCGGTGCTCCTGATGCGCCGCAGGCAGTGATCCTGGCCGGCGAGCCGGGCATCGGCAAGTCGGCGCTGCTCCGGCATGCTGTTGCCGCACCGGCTCTGCGAGATGCGACCATCCTCTTTGCCGGAGGCTCGGAGCCGGACCATGTGCGACCGTTCACGGCATTGACCGAGCTGCTCTGGCCCATCTCCGATCGCATCGCAGACCTGCCGGCGCCGATGCGGGATGCCTTGCAGGACATCGTCAATGGCAATGCCGGTGCTGCCGGGCACGGCCCGGCGCTGGTACAGCAGGCAGTACTGGCCCTAGTGGCGATTGCGGCCGGTGATCGACTGCTGGTGATCGTGCTCGACGACTTCGACCGATTCGAGCCGGATTCCCGCCAGGTGCTCACATATGTGATCGGCCGGGTACCGCACCTCGCGGTCAGAGTGCTGATCAGCGCACGGCGAGTGGACTTGCTGAACGGGCTTGATCGTTCGGTCAAGGTGGTGGATGTCGGTCCACTCACCGATTCCGCAGCCGCGGAGCTGATCGAGTCCCAGTCGCTGGTGCCCGACGCAAGTGTGCGCGGCGAGATCATCCGCTGGTCCGGCGGTAATCCGTTGGCCCTCATCGAATCTGCGCGGTTCTACGGCAAGTCGGGTTCGCTGCGTTTCCGGGTCAACCACATGGTCGGGCCCGGATTCGCACACGCGCTGTTCGTCCAGCAGTTGTCCGAGCTGCCCGCGGATGCGCGCCGGTTGACGTTGTTCGCCGCGGCGGGTGCCGGTTACGAGACCGTCGACACCATCACCGCCGCCGCCGGTTTCGGCGCAGACCTACAGCGGTGGGAACCGGCCTTGGAACGATCTCTGGTGACGGTGACCGAGGACAGGCGGGTGCGGTTCAGCCACACCCTGCTGCGCAGTGTGGCCTACAGCGAAGGAGATCTGGCTGATCGCCGTGCCGCCCACATTGCCCTGGCGGCCTCGCCGCAATTGGACGTAGCCTGCCGCGCTTGGCATTTGGCGGCCGCGGCGGACGGTCCGGACGAGACCGTCGCGTCGCTGTTGGAGCAGGGGGCGGAACGGTCGCGGCAGCGGGGTGGCTACCTGGAAGTGGCCAGGGCCCTGCAGCGTGCCGCGGAATTGAGTCCTGATTCCGGAGATGCGGCCCGGCGGTTCACGCTCGCTTCGGTGGCAGCCAATTTCGGCGGTGACCCGTCGTGGGCGCTCGCGTTGAATGCCAGTGCGGTGCAGCGCTCAGGGGACCCCGAGATCGTCGGCCATGCCGCGTTGACGCGGGCCTCGGTGCTGCTGCAGTCGGCGCGTCCCGCGGAGGCGGCCGAGCTGGTTCGCAGCGCGCTCGACGGTGAACCGCCGGCGAATTCGGTTCTGCGGCTGGCGTTGATGTACACCGCCGCGTCGGCGGCGTACTACTCCGGTGAATTGTCCCACCGTCGCCGCCTGGGCCGCTGGCTCGCGGACTCTGCCCGAGACATACTGGGGGAGAGCAGCGTTCCAACGCCTTTCCCGGCCGAGGCTGGGCCCGTACAACGGGCGTACATCGCGATGTACGCGGACAGTGCCGGTAGCGCCCACGATCGCCCGGCGCCATGGGACCGGCGGTGGCTGCATCCCATGCCCGCTCCGGTCGAACCGTTCCGCCGCCTCGTCGTGGGGGCGATGGCATACGCCACCGAGGACAGCGAGCTGGCGGTCACCGAGCTGCGGGCAGCGGTCGAGCAGCTCAAGGCTGCCGGTGGTCTGCGCGGATTCACCTTCGCCATCGCGCCTCTGGCGTGGGGGCTACACGACACCGGTCGCTGGTCCGAACTGGTGAACCTGCTCGATGAGACCGAAACTCTCTGTGCTGTCTATGATCTGGCGCTACTGCACGCCGAGAGCAACGTCGTACGTGCGCATCTGCTGGCATGTCGTGGTGAGGCAGGTGCTGCGGACGCCGCCGTCGACGCGGCGGCGCGCGTCATCGCCGACGAGGGCGGAAGCGCGACCCGGACCGCACTGGCGTGGGCCACCGGTCGGAACGCCTTGGCCCGCAGCGACTTCGAATCGGCATACCAGGCTTTGCGGCAGATGTTCGACGCCGATGGGGAGCCGACCCATTTCGTCATCTCCCATCGCGCCATCGCCGACCTGGCCTGGGCCGGTGCGCGCAGTGGTCACATCGATGAGGTGAGGCCGCTGGTTGCTGCAATCGGACGACAGCTGGGGTCCAACCCGCCTGTGCGACTACGCCTTTTACGTCACCAGGCGCTCGCCTTGACCGCGACGACGCACCTGGCTGAACGGCATTTCCGCTTGGCCGTGTTCGATCCGGCAGGGGACCAGTGGCCGATGGAGCGCGCACGAGCGCGTCTGCACTACGGCGAATGGCTTCGCCGGGTACGTCGGCCCGCCGAGGCCCGTACCCAGCTCACCGCTGCACTCGAGGTGTTCGATCGACTCGGCGCGGCGCCGTACGCCCAGATCGCCCGCGCCGAACTACGCGCCGCCGGGGTGACGTCGTCGAATTCCGGGGCGGTATCGGGCTTGGATTCACTGACGGCACAAGAACGTCAGATCGTGTCGATGGCCGCGTCGGGGCTCACCAACCCCGAGATCGGACAACGACTCAATCTGTCACCGCGAACGATCGCGTCCCACCTGTACAACGTCTATCCCAAACTGGGGGTCAGCCGGCGGCACCAACTGCGTGATCTGTTGGGGGACTAGTGCGTACTGGGGTCGGTGATGATCTCCACCATCGCCGGGCCCGGGTGCTCGAGTGCCTCTGCGATGGCTGGGGCGACCTCCGTCGGGTCGGCGACGCGACGACCGTAGCCACCGCAGCTCCTGGCGTACGCGGCGAAGTCCGGGTTGAGCAGTGATGTCTGCCAAACCGCGTACTCGGCGCCGCGCTGCTCTTCGCTGATCTTTGCGAGCTCACCGTTGTTGAGCAGGATGTGGGTGATGTTCATGTGGTATTTCACCGCCGTGGTGAAGTCGGCGAGATATTGACCGAAGCCGCCGTCACCGGTGATCGCGATGATGGGCCGGTCCGGAGCGGCGGCCCAGGCGCCCATCGCCGCGGGGAATCCGAACCCGATCGAGCCGAGGTAGCCGGACATGAGTACCGACTGCTCGGCGGTCTCGAAGTAGCGCCCGAACGAGTAGGCGTGATTGCCGACATCGACGGCCAGGACGGCGTTCGCCGGGGCCAGGCGGCTGAGTTCTTCGAAAACCGTTGCGGCAGCTACTCGTCCGTCTGGATGCTTGACGGCGCGCCGGGCTTTCTCGGCCCGCCAGACCGCCCAGCGTTCGGCGACCTCGGGACGCTGGTCCACCAGCGCGGCGTTGGGGCCAAGGCCGGCCAGCATGGCGGTGGCGGTGACGCCCACGTCGCCCAGCACCGGAGCCGCGACGGGCCGGAACCGGCCGAGCATCATGGGATCGGTGTCCACCTGGATGATCGGCTTGTATGGCGAGATTCCGGTGTGGTTCGAGAACGAGGCGCCGAACACCAGCAGCAGATCGGCCTTGTTCATCATCCACGACGCGACGGGGGTCCCCGACCGTCCCAGCACGCCGCATGCAAGGGGGTGGGCGTCCGAGATCTGCCCCTTGGCCTTGAAGGTCGTGAGTACCGGCGCGTTCAAGCGTTCGGCGAGGTCGATGACTGCCGGCATGTCGAACTTCGCGCCGGCGCCGACGACGATCAGCGGTCTGGTCGATGTCTCGATCAGGTCGAGGGCCTGCTGTAGCGCGGCAGCCGGAGGTGGCACCCGGAGGTCGGGCATACGGCCTTGGGGCCCAGAGGATTTCTGCCCCGGGGCTTCGAGGATCTGCACCTCGTCAGGAAGCACGAGGTGCCCGACGCCGCGCTCGAGGATGGCGTGCTTGAGGGCCATGGTCATCAGTTCGGCGTGGTCGGAGCCCGAACGCACCATGGCCGAGTAGACGGACACATCGGCGAATGCCGCGAGCAGGTCGATGTCTTGGAAAGCGCCTTTGCCCGCCACCGAGGAGTCCACGTTGCCTGACAGGGCCAGCACTGGGGCTCGGTCGGATTTCGCGTCGTAGAGACCGGTGAGCAGGTTCGTGGAGCCGGGACCGGCGATGCCGAAACAGGCAGCGGGCCGGCCGGTGAGCTTGCCGTAAGCGGCTGCCGCGAACGCTGCGGCCCCTTCGTGCCGGATGCCGAAATACCGTAGTTTGCCGTCAGTTTCGGCACGGTGCAAGGCTTCGGCGACCCCGAGATTCGAGTGGCCGACCATACCGAAGACAGTGTCGACACCCCAGTTGGTCATCGTTTCCACCAGTACATCGCTGACGGTGCGAGGGTGCTCGGCCGGCGGTGGAGTACCGACGTAGATGCCGTCGTCACGGACCTCGACCGGATACGTGCGGACATTGAAGTCGGGACCGCCGGCGGCCTCGCCGGTGAAGGGGTCAAAGTCGAAACCGTGCCAGGGGCAACGGATCTTGTCGTTCTCGAGCGTGCCTTGACCCAGCGGACCGCCCTGGTGGGGACACCGGTTGTCGATGGCTCCGTATCGGCCGTCGAGTTTCGTCAGGGCCACCGTCTTGATCCCGACCGGGCACATCGCCACTTCGCCGTCGTCGAGCTGGCCGGCGTCGGCGGCCTTGTGCCAGTTCAGATCTTGCTCGGTCACAGTGGGATGGCTCCTGCGTAGGGGACTCCGCTCAGGTAGGCGAAGTCGCGATCGAAGGTGACGAGATCGTCGATGTCGAAGTCGGCGAGATTCCGGTGGCCACATGCGCGCGCCAGGACCACCATCAGATCGACTGCCGCCCGCAGAAACCGGTTCAGGCGTTGCGCACCAGCCGGTATGGGCAGTCGGGCACGTAGTCCGGGATCTTGCGTGGCGATGCCGGACGGGCAGGTGTTGGTGTTGCACGCGCGCATGCCGACGCAACCGATCGCTTGCAGGGCCGCATTGGACAGACCGATGGCGTCGGCGCCCAACGCGAGTGCTTTGACCATGTCGGCCGGGGTTCGGATACCTCCGGTGACTGCCAGCGTGACATGGTCGGCTTGTGACCGGTCGAGGTGCCGGCGGGCACGGGCCAGCGCCGGGATGGTCGGCACGGAGATGTTGTCGCGGAATATCGTTGGTGCAGCACCGGTTCCGCCGCCACGGCCGTCGAGGATGAGGTAGTCGACCCCGATCTGCAGGGCGGCGTCGATGTCGCGTTCGATGTGTTGTGCGCTCATCTTGTATCCCACCGGGATACCGCCCGAGGTTTCACGGACTTGCGCGGCGAACTCTTCGAACGGCTGCAATGACGTCCAGTCCGGGAAGCGTGCCGGCGAGATGGCCGCGGTCCCCGGCGCGAGCCCGCGCACCTCGGCGATCTTGCCGACCACCTTGTTGCCGGGCAGGTGTCCGCCGGTGCCGGTCTTGGCACCTTGACCGCCTTTGAAGTGGAAGGCCTGCACCTGGCGGAGCCGGTCGAAACTCCACCCGAATCTGCCCGACGCGAGCTCGTAGAAGTACTTCGAATTATGTTGCTGCTCTTCGGGAAGCATGCCGCCCTCACCCGAGCAGATGCCGGTTCCGGCCAGTTCGGCGCCGGCGGCGAGAGCCGTCTTGGCTTCCTCGGACAGCGCACCGAAGCTCATGTCGCTGACGAACAAAGGGATGTCGAGTACCAGCGGTCGCTTGGCTGCCGGGCCGATCACCGTCTTTGTGCTCACCGGTTCGTCGTCGAGCAGCGGCAGCCGCGCCAGTTGCGCGGTGACGATCTGGATCGAGTCCCAGGAGGGCAGCAGATCGCGCGGCACACCCATGGCCGCCGTCGGACCATGTGCGCTGTTCAGTCCGTGCGCCGCCCAGTCGTGGATCTGTGTGACGAAGGGTTCTTCGGCAGTGTTGGACGGCTTGATCCACTTGCCTTGGTAACCGTCGTCGTCGTAGGTCTGCGGGTTGGCCGAGGCGTACGCCTCAACCGCGGCTTGGTCGACGTAGACCGAGCCGTCAGAGACCCAGGCCGGGAAAGTCGCCAGCGCGACAGCGGGGTTGACGGGTGCGACTCCGGTCCCGATCTCGTAGCGCCAGCCGTGCACGCCGCAGACGAGTAGGTCGCCCTCGACGCGGCCGTCGGACATCAGAGCCCCGCGGTGCGCGCAACGCCCGTACAGCGCCTGGACGTCGTCTCCCCGGCGGACCAGGACGAGGTCCACACCGGAAACCCTGGCGGCCGTCGGCGTGCCTTCGGCCAATTCGGTGAGCGCGGCGACGGGCACCGCCGTGGTGAGCTCAGAGGTCATTGGCGTGTGCCGGGGTCATGTCACTCCTGGGCCGATGGGCTCCCGCTTGGGCGCGGGGTGGCCAGTGTAGGCAGAACTGTCTGATGAACTCTGGCGGATTGACGCCCAGTGCACATCAGTCACCTGACTGATGTGCACCGCGGTCGAACGGCAGAGGCTGTGGGGGTGCGGGGGAGTAGGCAGTCCCGATCTTGTCTGCGTGGAATGCACCCATCTGGCCGACGGAGACGACATCGATGAGAAATGAAGTTGTACTCCAATGGGTTTACGACAGATACCAGCGCGGCGAAGACGTTCTTGTCGCCACCGTCATAGAGACCTTTGCCCGGTCTCCCTATCCGGTCGGGTCGATGATGGCCTTCGACCGGCACGCCCGCTTCGAGGGCAGCGTGTCCTCGGGCTGCGTCGAGGCCGATCTCTACGAGCGTGCGCAAGCCGTGTTCGAAGATCATCGGGGAACATTGGCTGGGATTGGTTGCCAGGTACTGGAGTTCGACTCGGGTCGGCCCGAGGGTGATCTGTTGGAGTCGTCGGGGCCTTGCCATGGAACTCTCCGGATCGCCTTCCATCCGGTGACGCCACTCCATTTTCCAGAGTTCGGCACGCTTGTCGCAGCGGTGCGCGGGGGCCGCCCCGCCTGGACCTTCCTCAACCTGCAGACCGGCCACACATCCCTTACCCGGCTTGATGATTCGCCGTCGTTCCGTGCTCATTACGAACCGCCGCCGCGCATGCTGATCTTCGGTAGTAGCGACATTGCGACCGGTCTGGCGGCACTGGCGCTGCGGGTGAACTATGCCGTGACGGTCTGCGATCCCCGATCGGCGTTCCTGTCCGCGGAGCGTTTCAGACCCGGGGTGGCGCTGGTTCGGGACTGGCCGGACCGCTACCTCCGTCAGGAGCGGACCGATGGACGTGTCGACGCCGAGACGGCCATCGTGGATTTGTCGCACGACGATCGGTTCTCGATACCGGTGCTGGCAGAGGCGCTGGATTCGCGGCGGTGGAGCGCCGGCGCACAACCGCGGTTTGTGGGTGCGCTCGGGTCGAAGAGTCGGTCGGTGCGTAAGCGTCAGGCCTTGTGCCAACAAGGATTACGGCCCGATGATGTGAACCGCCTTCAGTCGCCGATCGGGCTGGACCTGGGTGGTCGCGACGCGGCAGACATCGCCCTGTCGATTCTGGCTCAGGTGGTGGCCACGGCCAAAGGCGGTAGCGGCCTGCCGTTGGCTGGGTGCGCAATCGCCAGGGAACCAAGGCGGTCGTGAGGTGGTACAGCGCGACGAGCAAGTATGCGCGGCCTACTGGTGGTTCTCCTGCGTCAGGAAGTGGTCGGCGATCTCGTCGCTGGTGGTGAGCCATGCGTCTGGTTGGGCGGACAGGTAGCGCAGCACCTCTTCGAGGTACTTGTGGCGAAACGGCTGGCCGATCACGAAGGGGTGCAGCGCGAGAGCCAACACGCGGCCGCCTGAGGTCGAATCGGCGCGCAGCTGTTCATATTGGTCGACCACGATCTGGACGAACTCGGCACCGGTGTAGCCCTTCGAGAAGAGCAGGAGGTCGTTCAGTTCGACCGAATAGGGCACACTGAGCATGCCTGGCACGGTCAACCGGTAGGGCTGGTCATCGTTTGTCCAGTCGAGCACGTAGCGGTAACCCAGTTCGGCCAGCAACTCCGGCGTGTGGTGGGTTTCGGTGAGCCCCGGTCCCATCCATCCGTTCGGTGGCCGACCCGTCGCTGCGGCGATCGTCTCCGTGATGTGACGCAGTTCGCGACGCTCGTCCTCGACCGTCATGGCGGTGTGCAGCTTCGAGTTCGTGCGTCCGTGTGCCAGCCACACCCAATTGCGGTCCAGCCCCGCGGCAACGATTTGCGGATGGGCATCAATCACGTTGGAGTTCACCAGAACACTGGGCCGGACCTGGTGCGTGTCAAGCGCTTCGATGGTCCGCCAGATGCCGACGCGCGCGCCGTAATCCCGCCACCCGTAGTTGAGGGGGTCGGGGCGCAACTCCGCGGTGCCTGGCCAGATGCTCGTCGATGGTTCGTCGGGGAGGAACTGCTCGATGTTCAATCCGAGGTACACCGCGACCTTGGCGCCGCCCGGCCAGCGCAGTGGCGGGCGTTCGGTGATCGGCGTGTAGACGAACGGCGGTTCGTGGTCCCGAGCGGTCATGCTCGGACGGTAAGACCTGACACCGATGTCAGGGGCAAGCCGGCGGGTATAACGGGTTCATGCGCATTGGCGAGCTGGCGCGGCGAACGGGTGTGAGTGAGCGGTCGTTGCGCTACTACGAGCAACGCGGGCTACTGGCCTCTGATCGCTCTCCCACCGGGCAACGCGAGTATGTGGACGCCGCCGTCGACCGGGTCATCCATATCCAGGAACTGTTCGCGGCGGGCCTGGGCAGTGAGAGCATCGCCAAACTGCTGCCATGCATGCGTGATGCGGACGGCGGCCCCGCCGAGACGGCCACGCCGCGTCTGGTCGAGGATCTCGTTGCCGAGCGCTCGCGGCTGGAGAAGCAGATCCGCGAGCTGACGAGTCGCCGAGCGGTTCTCGACGACGTCATCGCCGCTGCCTCGGAAGGACTCGGGCGCCGCTGACCCCGGTGCTTGGCCCAATTGTCTTGATGCGGTGGCGGTTCCGTCGTTGACCTGGGGCTGCGGAAGTAACGGTTTGGCGCGTGATCTTGCCTCGGACCACGAGTTCCCCGACGACTGCGACGCCGCAGACCTGCGCGAGTAAGAGTGAGACCAGTACCAGGACCTGAACCGCCGCCGCCTGTGCGGCCGAGCCGGTCGCCAGCAGCACGCCGACGAATGCCCCGGGAAGGGTGACGAGTCCGGCGGTGCGAGTTTGATCAAGGTTGGGCAGCAGGGCGTCCGACAGCGGCCGCTCGATGACCAGCATCCGCGAGAAACGTTCCGACAGACCAAGACTGAGAGCCGCTTCAACCTCACCGGCACGCTGGGTCAGCGCATCGAGGGCACGCCGCGCCGCCACCGCTGATGCGGTCATCGTTCCGCCCAGCACGATGCCGAACACGGGCACCACCGCGACGCCAGTGAACGGCACCACACCGCTGAGCGTCAGCAGGGGAATCACCATGACCATGCCGGCGGCGAGGGCGACGGTCAGCCACCCGGCGCCGTGATGCGCCTGACTGCGACGAGCGGCAGTAATCGAGGCGACGATGAACATCACCACCAGAACCAGCATCGACGACCACACCCGCTGCAATGCGACTGCGAGCACGGTCGACACCGCCGCCAGCTGCAGTGCTGCACGCACCGCGGCGCTCGGCGCCTCCCACACTGATCCGTTGAGCGCCAAGCGGTTCACCGCGGCCGCCGCGAGGGCCATCACCACACAAACGATGATGAGCATGGGTGTCAGCAGTGGTTCGGCGCCGCGCATGTTTCGAGTTTCCCTGGCGACGAGGCCGGCCACCAGCCGCCGCATCGGACGAACAAGCACCGCAACGCGTTCCTGTGGCCCGCGGGCCGCTACTCCTTGCTGAAGCAGGACCCCGGCGATGACGTGGTCATGGCGATCGCGGCCTGGTCCTCGTCAAGCGCATCGACTGGCAGCGGGTCCTGCCCATCGCGAGCGCGCAGACCGTCGAGGAAGATCGCCACGTACCGGCGCCACAGGTCGGCGTCGACGTGCCCCGCGAATTCACTGACGGTGCCCGCCAGGAGACCCAGGATCGGCATGTCGCTGTCGGAGATGCCAGGCCGCAGATGGCCGTCTTTCTGGGCCCGCGCAACAAGTTTCGCGATCTTCGGGACCAGACGGGTACGTGCCGCGTCCACCCGATTGCCGCAACCGTTCTGGCTGTAGAGGATTTCTCGCAGGCCCCGATCGGTGGCCGTCTGCTGGCACATCTGCTCCACGAACCAGGAGAAGCCCTGCCAGGAGTCGTCGAACTCCAATGCCGTATCGGCCACCGCGGCGATCTCGTCGATCGCGTCCTCGAAGATGGCCTCGATCAGCTCGTCCTTGGTGGAGAACCGGCGATACACCGTGCCGACGCCGATCCCGCCGTGGTGCGCCACCTCGTTGAGTGTCGCGCTCAGGCCTTGTGTCGCGAACAGGTCGCGGGCCGCGTCGATCACGCGCTGACGATTGCGCACGGCATCCTTGCGCAACGGTCGATCTGTGGTCGGGCGGGTCATCACCCCCGCAGTGTAATCCGGGACACCATTCCAGTAAGTGGATTGACGCCATCCACTTAGCGGCATAGTTTCATGCCGGACGCTGCGACCGGCACACGATCGCGGTGATTCGCGATCGGGAGGGCGCGCTGCATGACACGACACCACCGGGCCGTACCTGCGTTGGCCGCCGCCGCAGTCGGAATCGTCGTGGCGGTGTCCGGTTCCGGACCTGCGCATGCCGATCCCGATACCGACTTCGCGAACCAGTTGCACACCTACGGCATCTACGGTCCGAAGGACTACAACGCCTGGCTGGGGAAGATCGCATGCCAGCGGCTGAGTAACAACGTCGACCACGACGCCTATCAGTCGGCCAAGTTCGTCGCCACCAACCTGTCACGGCAGAACGCCACTCAGCAGAACTGGCAATTCCTCAGTGCTGCAATAGATTTCTACTGCCCCGACAAACGGTCAGTGCTGGAAGACGCCGCGCAGCAGTCGCAGACGGGAGCTCGCGCATGACGCTTCGATCGCTCCGTATCGGATTGGCCGCCATGGCGGTCGGCCTGGCGGCGACCTCGGTGCCGCTTGCCGCGCCGGCTGCCGCTGATGCGACCGACGACTACCCGATTCCGCGCCGGATCATCACCACCACCTGCGATGCCGAGCAGTACCTGCAGGCGGTACGCGACACCAGTCCGGTGTACTACCAGCGCTACATGATCGACCGGAACAACCGGCCCGCCGACATCCAGCAGATGGCGCAGGACCGCATCCACTGGTTCTTCTCGCTCGACCCGGCGGCCCGCCGGCAGTACTCCGAGGACACCGCCACCAACGTCTACTACGAGCAGGTGGCCACGCACTGGGGTAACTGGGCCAAGGTGTTCTTCAACAACAAGGGTGTCGTCGCCAAGGCCACCGACGTGTGCCTGAGCTACCCCGCCGGCAATATGCAGGTCTGGGACTTCGCCTCCAACAGCTGAGTGATTTAGGTCCGAATTTCGCTGCTGACCAAGGGCTTTTCAGCGGAAATCGCATTTGCCCGCGCGGGGCAGGAATGCGGCGGGCCTGCGCCAGGTTGTAACGAAGACGACATTTAAATGGATGGACTCTATCCATTTTTTCCGTTAGGTTACCTAGCTAGATGTCCGGGGGCGCATCAACGGCGGTGTGCCTGCCCATGCCCGACGACCGCGCGGTCGGCAACTTCTGAAGAAGGCAGCGATGACAAGAGTGTTTCGACGGGCATGGCTACCGTTATTGGTGATCGTCGCGGTCGCCGGCGGCGTGGTGATCGTGTCGAATGTGCGACAGGTGTTCGGGGCGAATCCCGTCGTGATCACCGAGAAGAGCTCGGACAACGCCGAGGACTTCAACCCCAAGTTCGTCAAGTACGAGATCTACGGCACGGGTAGCACGGCCACCATCAACTACATGGACCTCGAAGGCAAGCCGCAGCGCGCCGCGGGGGTGTCTTTGCCGTGGACGTTGACGCTGTCGACCACCTTGCCTTCTGTGCAGCCCAACATCCTGGCCCAGGGCGACGGCAACAGCATCAGCTGCCGGGTCAGTGTCGATGACGTGGTCAAAGAAGAGAGGACCGCCACCGGTATGAACGCCGAAACCTTCTGCTTTGTGAAGGCCGCATGAGCGCGCCGGCCGACGAGGCCCAGACCGACGCCATCCCGGTGGTGGAGAACAAGGGGCACAAGGGGATACCGCGGTTCCTCCGCCGGTTCGCGGTGCTCATCATCCTGGCGTGGATCGGGGTCATCGCCGCGCTGAACACCGTCGTCCCGCAGCTCGAGGAAGTCGGCAAGCTGCGCGCGGTGTCCATGAGCCCGAACGACGCACCCTCGATGATCGCCACCAAGAGTGTCGGCAAGGTGTTCGACGAGTACACCACCAGCAGTTCGGTGATGATCGTGCTCGAAGGTGATCGCCCGCTGGGGGCCGACGCGCACGCGTTCTACGACAAGATGGTCAGCGATCTGCGCGCCGACACCACCCACGTACAGCACGTCCAGGACTTCTGGGGCGACACGCTGACCGCAAAGGGTGCGCAGAGCCGCGACGGCAAGGCCGCCTACGTGCAGGTCTACATCGCCGGTGACCAGGGTGAGACGCTGGCCAACGAGTCGGTCGCCGCGGTGCGCCACATCGCCACCGAAAGCCCTGCTCCGCCAGGGGTGAAGGCCTATGTGACCGGTCCCGCGGCGACCAGCACCGATCAGAACGTCGTCGGTGACAAGAGCATGGAACTGATCGAACTGGTGACCTTCGGCGTCATCGCGGTCATGCTGCTCTTGGTCTACCGATCCGTCATCGCGACCTTGCTGGTGCTGGTGATGGTGGTGCTCGAACTCTCCGGGGCGCGCGGTCTGGTGGCATTCCTGGGCTACCACAACGTTTTCGGGCTGACCACCTTCGCCACCAACCTGCTGGTGACGCTGGCGATCGCCGCGGCGACGGATTACGTCATCTTCCTGATCGGGCGTTATCAGGAAGCGCGACGGGCCGGCGAGGACCGAGAGTCGGCCTACTACACCATGTTTCACGGCACCGCGCACGTGGTGCTGGCCTCGGGCCTGACCATTGCCGGCGCCACGTTGTGCCTGCACTTCACCCGGTTGCCGTACTTCCAAACCATGGGCTTCCCGCTGGCCATCGGCATGGTGATGGTGGTCGCGATGGCCCTGACGCTGGGGCCCGCGGTGATCTCGGTCGCAACCCGCTTCGGCCGGGTGCTCGAGCCCCGAATGAACACGAGAACCGCCGGCTGGCATCGGGTCGGTACCGCGACGGTGCGCTGGCCGGGCGCCATTCTGGTCGGCGCCGTGGTGGCGGCACTGGTCGGCCTGATCGCGCTACCGGGCTATCACACCATCTACGACGACCGGATCTACCTGCCGAAGGACATCCCCGCCAACGTCGGCTATGACGCTGCGTTCCGGCACTTTTCGCAGGCCAAGATGAACCCGGATCTGATGATGGTCGAGTCCGATCACGACATGCGGAACCCGGCGGACTTCCTGGTGATCGACAAGATCGCCAAGGCGCTCAAGAACGTGCACGGAATTGCCCAGGTGCAGACCATCACCCGACCTGACGGTGACCCGATCAAGCACTCGACGATCCCGTACACCGTCGGACAGAGCGGCTCCACGCAGCTCATGAACAACGACTACACGCAGACCAATCTGAACAATCTGCTCTCGCAGGCCGACGATCTGCAGAACAGCATCGATGCCATGACCGAGATGATGAGCATCCAGAAGGATCTGGCCGCGGTGTCGCAGCGGATGGCCGACAAGATGAAGACCACCTCGGATGACATGGGTGACACTCGAGATCACCTGTCGGACTTCGATGATTTCTTCCGGCCCATGCGCAACTACTTCTACTGGGAGCCGCACTGCTTCGACATCCCGGTGTGCTGGTCCATGAGGTCGGTCTTCGAGAGCATCGACGGCATCAGCCTGATGTCCGATGACTTCCAGGCCATCGTTCCCGACATGCAGCGCATGGCCGACCTCATGCCCAAGATGGTCGCGACGATGCCGAAGCAGATCGCGTCGATGAAGCACCAGAAGCAGGTGCTGCTGAATCAGTACCAGATGCAGAAGGCGCAGCAGGACCAGACCATTGCGATGCAGAAGACCGGCACCGCGATGAGCGAGGCCTTCGACGCAGCCAAGAACGACGATTCGTTCTACCTGCCGCCGGAAGCCTTCGAGACCGCAGATTTCCAGCGCGGCCTCAAGCTGTTCATGTCGCCAGACGGCCATGCGGTGCGGTTCACCATCATTCACCAGGGCAACCCGTTGACGCAGGAGGGCACCTCGCGCATCGAACCGCTCAAGGTCGCCGCGGCCGACGCGATCAAGGGCACGCCCCTCGAGGGCTCCTCGATCTACCTCGGCGGTAGCGCAGCCATGTACAACGACATGCAGATCGGTGCCGATTACGACCTGATGATCGTCGCGGCTGCGGCGCTGATCCTGATCTTCATCATCATGTTGGTCCTGACCCGTGCGGTCGTCGCGTCGGCGGTGATCGTCGGCACCGTGGTTCTCAGCCTGGCGTCGGCCTTCGGTCTGTCGGTACTGCTGTGGCAGCACATCGTGGGTATCCCGTTGCACTGGATGGTGCTACCGATGTCGGTCATCGTGCTGCTGGCGGTGGGCGCGGACTACAACCTGCTGCTGGTCTCCCGCATCAAGGAGGAAATCCACGCCGGGCTGAACACCGGCATCATCCGCGCCATGGTGGGCACCGGTTCGGTCGTCACCTCGGCGGGCCTGGTGTTCGCCTTCACCATGATGTCCATGTCGGTGAGCAAGCTGATCATCATCGGCCAGGTCGGTACGACCATCGGTCTGGGTCTGCTGTTCGACACGCTGGTGGTGCGGTCCCTGATGACGCCGTCGATCGCCAGCCTGCTCGGACGCTGGTTCTGGTGGCCGCAGCGCGTGCGTCAGCGTCCGGTGCCGCAGCCCTGGCCGAAGCCGGTCCCGCGCGAATCCGATTCCGACCTGGCGTCCGTCTGAGGCCGGTGCGATGAGCGTCAGGCATGAACGTCAGCCGATCCGATCGGTGAGTTCTGCTTCGAGGCAGCCGATTTCGCTGCGGGGTGCGATCTCGGTCGCGTGGTGTGGATCACTGGGCGGCGGAGGATTCGATTGAGCTGAATGGGGTAGACATGAAAGAGGTGACCGCGGGGGCATCGCTGCTCCTGCTTTGGTGTCGAGTTGGGGGCGCGTCCAAATGAATCGAAATGATCGGTGGCTGATCACTGTCGCCGCAGCGGTATCGGTCACGGCTGGGGGCATCGCTGCCGCCGGCCCCGCCGCTGCGGAGGCCTGTCCTGACGTGCAGGTGGTGTTCGCCCGAGGCACCTTCGAGCCCGCCGGTGTCGGTGGCGTCGGGCAGGCCTTCGTGGATGCCCTCCGCGCCAGAACACCGGGAAAGTCGGTGGACGTCTACGCCGTCAATTACCCTGCCTCCCTTGACTTCGCGACCGCCGCCGACGGCGTGATCGACGCGAAGAACAAGGTCATGGCCACCGCGGGCGCCTGCCCGAACACCAAAGTCGTGCTCGGCGGCTACTCCCAGGGCGCGGCGGTCGCCGCGTACATCACCGAGGACAGCGTGCCGCAGGGCTTCACGTTGCCGCCCGGCCTGAGTGGGCCGATGCCGGCATCGGTGGCCGATCGCGTGGCCGGCGTCGTCCTGTTCGGGAAACCGTCCAGCGGATTCCTGCAGATGATCTACACGGGCGCGCCGCCCATCACCGTCGGCCCGCGCTACGTCGGCAAGACCGACGACGTCTGCATCCCCGAGGATCCGGTGTGCTCGCCGACCGGTGGCGATCAGGGTGCCCACGGTGCGTACCAGGCGCGTGGGCTGACCGACCGCGCCGCCGATTACGTGGCAAGCCGGGTCGGGGGAGTGGCCAAGCCGGCGCAACCGGCGGCTCAGGCTGCTGGGGTCAACTAGTCCACCGCTGTAATCGCCGCACTACCAAGGTGATTCACGGGCCGGCGGTCATCGGGCAAGGTGCTCGTCAACGCTGATCCTTCGGGTTGGCGTAGAAGGCCCTGATCGGGGGTACTCCCGGCGGTATGGCGGCACACCCAGCAGTCTTGTTCGACGTCGACGGCACGTTGGTGGATACGAATTATCTGCACGTGCATGCGTGGCTGCGCGCGTTCGCCGACGAAGACCTGTCGGTGCCGGCATGGCGCGTGCATCGGTGCATCGGGATGGACGGGACGTCGCTGATCCATGATCTGTGTCCGGATGCGTCCGATGAAACCGGGCAGAGGCTCAAGCAGCTGCACAGTCGCTACTACCGCCAGTCGGCGGGATTGATGCAGCCGTTGCCAGGCGCGCGCGACCTCTTACACGGGGTTGCCGATCTGGGCCTGCAGGTGGTGCTGGCCACGTCGGCGCCGGAGGACGAACTGGAGCTGACGCGCCAGGTCCTGGACTGTGACGACGTGGTGTCGGCGGTAACCATGTCCGGGGACGTGGACACGGCCAAGCCCGAGCCCGACATCATCAAGGTGGCACTCGACAAGGCCGGTGTCGTACCGGCGCAAGCCGTGTTCGTCGGGGATGCCGTCTGGGACGCAGTGGCATGTGCGCGGGCGGGGGTGACGTCGGTCGGTCTCCTGACCGGTGGGGTGGGTGGCGATGAATTGCGTGCCGCCGGCATGGCCGAGGTCTACGAGGATCCTGGCGCGCTACTGGCCGATCTGCGTGACAGCGCCATTGGAGCCCTGCTGGGTTGAGGGCATCGCTTTGTCGGCTGTGCGCGGACTCCGTCAAGCTCGATCGGATGCGTCGCCTCGTGACCGCCACTCTGTGGGCACGTCGATCTTGTCTGTGTGGTGCGGCCCGCCCAGGTACGCCACGAGGTTCTTCGGTTCGTAGTAGTGCGGCTTTGCTTCATGGAGTTCGACCGCGGTCGAGGCGACGGCTTCGCGGTCCCAATCAGTCGCGCCGATCGGACGGATGTATGGCGGGATGAGTCGATAGAAGAGGGTGCGCGAGTTCTCGGGAAGCTGCAGTGGGTCCGGATGTACCGAGGTCCGGCTGGCCAGGGTCGCGGTCGCGTCCGGTTCCGGGGCGTAGGCGCAGTCCCGATACGTGAACGCTTTCGGATCGAAGTAGAGGTCGTACCGCTGGGCGCGCTGGACCATCCACGGCAGCGTGATATCGCTGAGGCCGGGCGGGTCGTAGCCGCCGCCGATGTCGCAGTGCACGCCGGCGAACCACACCTGCTCGACGTGTTGGGATTTTGGTGCGTCCGGTGCCTGCTTCCAGACGGCGGGCCGAAACGGCCCGCGTTTCTCGTCGATGGCGAGCGCTTGGAACGCGGCGTGGACCCTGGTGCTCAACTCCGTGTCGTGGAACTGGAAGCGCCGGTTGAACAGGTTGACCAGGCGCAGCCCGTTCAGCGGGATGCCGAGCGCGCCGACGGTGTCCCAGACCCCGATGAAGTGGATGTCTGGCTCGTGGGAGTACGAACTTCGGAAGAGGGTCGCCTCGATGCTGCGGGGATGGCTGGTGCTGCTGCGCCCGCGATAGAAGCTGTATGCCTCGCCGATCTTGTCGGCGTATTCGCGGCGCAGAATTCCGCAATTGCGTACGAACCCGGCGGTGCTGCGTGCGGTGAACGCGCCGCGGCTGAAGCCGAAGAAGAACAGTGCGTCGCCCGGTTCGTAGTTTTCCACGAGGAAGCGATAGGTGTCGCGGACATCGCGGGCCAACCCGAGGCCGAAGGCTCCGCCGCGGACGCGTTCGTACCGGCTGGTGCCAACGCCGCGATGGTAGAACATGCGCTGCTCGCAGCCCTTCGGGTCACGGGGTGCAATCGCCAATGCGAGTTTGGTGACGTTGGTCGGGCTGGGCGCCCCACGGGAGTGTTGGTCGGGGGTGTTCCAGGTGCCATCGCAGCACACCACCAGTCGTTTGGACATCCCATCGCTCCTTCGTCGGGGATGAGGCCTAGGTTCAGAGGTTGACGGAGAGAATGGTCATCGATTTCGGTGCGTCGCGGGTGCTCGGTTTGCTCTTTCTCGCAACGACGATAGCCATCTGGAGTTCCGATTTTGGTCGATCGCGCAACACGGTTCCCAACTTGTGCGGCGTGCATCGAATCTGCCCGTCGATGCTGCGTCAGGTGCACAACAGCAATCTCAATTGTTGCTTAATCAACAATTTTCACATTGTTTTCAGCGGGTTTTCGGCACAAGCAACGAATTTGATCTTGAATCGAGCGAATATCGCTGACTGGCGGTCAGATAGCTGTTGGAACTGCGGATTATGACTCGGCGTCGGGATCGGTCGTGATCTGGCGCAAAACTCAGAATCGATCCCCGGGACCGCTCTCGACCGTCCGTGTTGTTGCGAAACGATGCCCAATAGGGCAAACAGCATATGGAGTCGTCGATATCAACTTTTTGACGTGAATCATCCACGATCTCGCGATGCCGTCAGCAAATCGACGTAGCATAGCTGTCTAGCTGTGAGTCTCGTGACTACTGCCTGTAAATGGGGTGGGTGAGCAGATGGCCGGTTCGAAGGTCGGAGAGGACCTCGCAAACGCCTATCGTTCGGCGCTACGCGAAGGTCGGGCGAGATTCGGCAATTCAAAGACGGAGTTGGCAATTCTGCGTGCGATCGTCGCCGCGTCGGCGGCGGCAACCGCCCACAGGATCCGGACTGAGATGAATGACGGGGCAGCGGTTGCCCAGCCCTTGACTGACCTAGTCCCTGACTTGCGACAGGGTGACTACGTGGGCGCAACCTTGGACGCGATCAAGGGCACCCTCATCAAGGAGGCCAAGAGTCTTGTCTTGACGGGCGCGCTGACCAAGGGCGCTCTCGCGGTCTGCCTGGCGGTCGTTGCCTTCGTCGTCGGCCGCATCATGCCCGGATTGTTCGCCGCTGGCCAGACCACTGGCGCTGGACTCGTTGCTGGGTTCATCTCACTGCTGAGTCTCGGCGGGGCGGGCATATACATGATCAGTCGCGCCGGCTACGCGATAGGCGAATCCGCGCGCAACGCGTACAACCAAGCGCAGCGCCAAAGTACAAATCGTCCGCCGCCGCGCGGAAAGATCGGGGCAGGTGCCAAAGACGTATTCGATCAGACTGTTCGGCCGACGTTGGTGCGTTCGGTCGACGCGGCTGACGTCGACAGGTTGGTCAACAACCTGCTCTTGCAGGTGCGCGGCGGCGTTGGAGCCATAGCGTGGGGGTCTATCGCGCTGCTCTTCGCGGGCTTGGCGTATTTCGGCTATGGCTTGCTGGAAGGCGGATACAACTACTGGATGTCGACTCAATCTCCCATCCCGACGCACAAATTCACTCCGGCTCGGCAGCCAAGCCCGTACTGCGAGCGACATCCCCTCAACTCACTTTGCCGTTAGCTACCGGTGCGAAAGGCTTGAACGCAGCCGCTTTCGGCGCATCGTGTTGACAACCTTCGAGGCGGGTGCCCCGCGGGCGTTGCCGACCGCTACTCGGAATTCGCCGCCAGCGTGCCCGCGGCAACGGCGGCGGCGTTGATTCGGGTCAGTACTTCGTGCAGGCGTTCCAGCTCGTCGAGGTCGACGCCCAGTTGTTCGACCACCGCCGGCGGAATCTTCAGCGCGCGGCGACGCAGCGCGGCGCCTTTCGGTGTCAGCGTGATGTGCGTGGTGCGTTCATCGGTGGCGCTGCGTGTACGGCGAATGAGCTCGAGACTCTCGAGGCGTTTGAGCATCGGTGACACGGTGGCCGAATCCATCTGCAGCAGCGCAGCGATCTGTTTGACGGTCAACGGGTCTTGCTTGGCTTTCGCGTTGTCCCACAACGCCAGCAGGACCAGGTATTGCGGATGCGTCAGCCCCAGCGGTTCGAGCAGCGGCCGGTAGATCGCCAGCACCGCGCGGTTGGTGATGGCCAGTGCGAAGCAGACCTGCCGTTCCAGGGCCAGGGGGTCGACTTCTTCCGAGACAGCGGGCATGTTGCTCAGTCTATTACCAATTAGGGCCCTAACGATTTGTGCCCGTCGTGCCTGGTGATTGCCTTGCGCGGCAGGTTGATCCAACCAGCGTGACGGGACTCACCCCTGTGCTGGTCCGCTGATTGGGGCCTCTTGGAATAGGAAACTAAATGATAGTGTCCTAACTATTAGGGTACGAAGAGCATGGTGCTCGTCGATCTGATCAGTCAAAGGAGTCGTCATGGTCGCCGACAGTCCGACGTTCTGGCAGCGCATCACCTACGCCTACGGGCGTCGCTTACCGGATCACTTGCGGGATTGGGTTCGTCAAGACCTGACCGACGACGGGGCCGTGCGCCGGCACATGATCCGGTACGCCATCCCGCCGATCTTCGTACTGGCGCCGCTGTGGCTGCTGCCGGCGTCGGTGTACGTGCACTCCGAAATGACGCTGCCGATCTACTTCTGGGCCCTCGTGATGGCGTTCGTGCTCAACAAGGTGTGGCGCCGCTACCGTCTGAGCCAGCACGGCCTCGACCCGAACCTGATCGACGAAGTCCTGCGGCAGAAGCAGTCCCAGATGCACGACCGCTACGTCGAGCGCTTCGGTCCGCGACCGGAATCCGCCAAATGGCAGGCGAACAGCCGGCCGTTCTGACCGTCGGTCGGTGGGCGTCGTCATCCCAGAAGGGATTTGCTCGCTTCCCGGGCGCGCTGCGCTGCCTTGGCATCCCCAGTGATGGCGGCGGTCACGATCGCGCCTTCGGCCAATAGGCATAGGGGTTCCGGCGCCGCATCGGTGCCGGCGGTGACCCAGCCGGCAATCTGGTCATGGAACGCCTGTTTGTGGGCGCGTACCTCGGCCAGGACTGCCGGCGAGGTGGCACCCAGCTCGCCGTAGGCGTTGATCCAGGCGCAGCCGCGGAAATCGGGTTCGGCGAACCATTGCCCCAGCCAGTCGAAGACCGCCAGAACCCGTTCTCGTGGATCTGCGTGCTGTTCGACGTAGTCGGCCAGGCTGCCGCGCCAGCGGCGGTCGCGGCGTTGCAGCACGGCGACGACGAGGTCTTCCTTGGTTGCGAAGAGCCCGTAGATGCGCTTCAGCGCGATTCCCGCCGCCGCGCGGATGTCGTCCATGCCCACGGCTTGGATGCCGCGCTCGTAGAAGAGGGCCTCCGCGGCGTCCAGCAGTGCCTCGCGGTCGCGGGACTTCTGTTCGTCGCTGATCGGCGCGGGCATGTGGTTTCTCCTTGACGTCGAGAACGTTCGTTCCCTACGCTAGTCGAGTCGCGTAGAGAACGCACGTTCTCAATAAAGGAGAAGAGCAAAACATGACCGAGCAACGTCCGCCCGTCCCTCCGTTCACGAAAGAAACCGCACTCCAGAAGGTGCAGGCCGCCGAGGACGCCTGGAACACCCGCGACCCGCAGCGCGTCGCCCTCGCATACACGCCCGACTCGGTCTGGCGTAACCGGGACACCTTCGTCACCGGGCGCGAGGACATCGTGCAGTTCCTGACCGCCAAGTGGCAGCGCGAGCACGACTACGCCCTGCGCAAGACGCTGTGGGCGTTCCACGAGAATCGGATCGCCGTCAAATTCCAGTACGAGTGGCATGACGCCGCGGGGCAGTGGTGGCGCAGCTACGGCAATGAGCTCTGGCAGTTCGACGCGGACGGCCTGATGGAACGTCGTGAGGCGAGCATCAACGACGTCCGCATCGACGAGGGTGACCGGCGAATCTTCGGCCCGCGGCCGGAGCGTGATCGCGGAGTGGAACTTCCGCTCCAATAGGTGCGGTGCCATCACCGTCCGTCCGCTCGCTGCACGCGGAGGCAAGAGAAACGCCCCATGCCAGCACCTGGGCGAGATTGGCAGGCAGGGCGGGCAGGTGACGCTGCCCGCCACGGGGACTCATGCGAATGCCCGTGAGTACTGAGGTGGGTGCGGCAGTGTCACCCCGAGATGTTGCGCGGCGTCGCGGACCCAATTCGGATTGCGCAGCAAGGCACGGGCGACGAAGACTGCGTCGGCCTCGCCGCCGGAGGCGATCGCTTCGGCTTGCTCGGCCTCGGTGATCAATCCGACCGCCGCGGTGGGGATAGCAGCCTCGGCGCGAACCCTTTTCGCGAAGGGCACCTGATAACCGGGCACTACCGGGATTCGGGCATCAGGAACCGCGCCGCCGGTGGATACGTCGACCAGGTCGACCCCGGCCTTCTTCAAACCCGCGGCGAGGGCGACGGTGTCCTCGACGGTCCAGCCCGGGCGCGGGTCGTCGGTATCCCCGGCAAGCCAGTCAGTGGCGGAAACCCGGAAGAACAAGGGCAGATGCTGCGGCCATGCGGCGCGAACCGCTTCGGCGACCTGCAGCGCGAATCGCATTCGGTTGTCGAGCGATCCGCCATAGTCGTCGGTGCGCGTGTTCGACTGTGGCGACAGGAACTGGTGAATGAGATAGCCGTGCGCACCGTGGATTTCGAGGACCCGGAAGCCGGCCGAGGCGGCTCGTCGGGCGGAGTCGGCGAAGCGAGCCACGATTCGTTCGATGTCACCAACGTCGAGTGCGGCGGGAACGGGATGATGTCCGAACGCGATGGCGCTGGGACCCAGTGCGGTCCAGGATTCGGCGTTCCGACTGGGGTCAGGCCAGGGTCGCCCGGTGGATGCCTTGCGGCCGGCATGCACGATCTGGATGCCCGGTACCGAACCCTGAGCGGTGATGAAGTGGGTCAAGCGCTGAAATGCCGGGATTTGCCGGTCATTCCACAATCCAAGGTCGTAGACGCTGCTGCGGCCGACGGGGTCAACGGCCGTGGCCTCGACCATCGCCAGGGCGACGCCGCCGACAGCTCGCGAACCGAAGTGCTGTAGATGCCAGTCGGTCGGGGTACCCGCCTCCGGCCCGTCGACGACGCCGGAGAACTGCATCATCGGTGACATCCAGGCTCGGTGAGCGAAGGTGACATCGCGAAGGGCGAGCGGTGTGAACAGAGTCGACATCAATTCACTCCCAAGAAGGTTCGAGCCGCACGGATCAGTGCGTCCTCATCGGGTCCGTATTTGACCGCGAACCGAACCGGGTCCGATTCGGCCATGTCGAAGGGGTAGTCGCTGCCGCAGACGACTTTGTCCCTCCCTGCGACCTTGCCGAGCAGTTCGAGCTGCGGGGAGTCATGGGTGACGGTGTCGAAATACAGATCGGCAACGACGTCGGACGGCAATCGGCTGCCTCCGCCGCGGACATCGGCGCGTGCGCGCCAGCCGTGGTCCCACCTGCCGAGCAGGCCCGGTGCGCAGCCACCTCCGTGCAGGAAGCAGATCCGTAACGCGGGCAGTTCGTCTTTGAGACCGCTCAGCACGAGATTGGCGACCGCCGTGGCGGTTTCGACGGGGTTGCCGATGAGGTTGGCCAGGTAGAAGTCGGTCCACTCCGGCCGGGCGATCTGCATCGGGTGGACCAGCACGGCGAGATCGAGCCGCGAGGCCTCGGAGATGATGTGCCGCAACGCTCCCCGGTTCAGTGAGTCGCCGTCTACCACTGGCGGTATCGCGACGCCTAGGATGCCCGCCGTGTCACGCAGCGCGGTCAATTGCACGGTGATGTCCGCCGGCTCGCCCAGGGCCACGATGCCCAGGCCGAGTAACCGTCCTTCCGACCTCTTGACGACGTCGGCCAGCGCGGTGTTGAAGGCGCCGGCGTACTCGGCGCCCGCCCCGGTGAGCGGAAAGGCGAACGGTGGTGCGGAGAGTACGCGCACTGCGATGCCGGCGCGGTCCATGTCGTCGGTGATCGCGGCCGCGTCGCTCATGGCATCGGTCGCGATCGACAGCGGGAGGTCGCCGAGATACAGCTGGCCGTCGCGGTCGTTCATCGCACCGTAAGGGGCGCCGGGTGGCAGCGCGAACAGCGCGCGGGGCAGCCAGTGGGCGTGGACGTCGATGACGCCGTCGGGAATTCGCGGGCTCATCGGGTGATGTCCAATGCATCGTTGTCACTGTCGAGGTGCTCGACGGTGGTGAAGACCAGCTCGGTTTCGCCGATGTTCTCGATGTCGTGCAGCAGGAATTCGCCTGGCCCGAAATGGAAGTGGCGGGTCTCACCGGCCTGATACGAGACTTCGCGGACGGTGCCGTCGTGGGTGTGTTGGCGACTGCTGCCCGCGTTGATCGCCGTCCAGAAGTAGTCCAGCACATGCCGGTGCGCGTGCCAGCGCTCACCCGGCGCCAGCCTGATCTCCCACACCCGAACGCGGGAGTCCTCGCTCAGCAAGCGGGATCCGACGTTTCCGTCGAAGGCGTGCTCGGCGAACTCGGTCTTGAGCCATCCCGGCCAGCTCTCGAAGTCGGTGGCCACCAACTCGCCGGCGAGCGGTAGGTCGGTCAGATAGTTGTTGTCGGTCATCATCGAATTCCTTTCGTAGTGAATGGCTTTAGCGTCCGGGGCCGTAGAGGCCGAATCGCAGATCTGGGTCGCCCGGTGTCCAGCTGTTCCGGAACTGCGAGCGTTCACCCATGTCCACCACACGGCGCAGCAAGCTGTCGCTCAGCTGCAGCTGCGCCGGTTCCCATTTCGCCAGGGCCGACACGATGTCTCCGGCCGAGGTGGCCAGCGCCTCGGACAGTGCCCAGGCGTCCGCGGCGGCTTTGGCGGTTCCGGCGGCCGCGTGCGGGCGGGAGGCGCACGCAGCGTCGCCGATCAACGCTGCCCGGCCGACAGCCATCCGCTTGGACCGCACGTCGGACAACACCTGTAGGTAGGGCTGGGGGGTCTTGAGGACCACTTCGGCCACAGCCGGCGCCAGCTGTGCCGCTGCCGCCGTGCGCAGTTCGTCGACAAAGCGATCCTGCACCTGGCCGGGATGCACCGACACCGATCCGGCGAATCCTCTTTTGTCGATGAGCAATTCGCTGAGTTCGGGGCCCGCAGGCACATTGCGGTACCAGACGTAGTTCATCAACCGGTCGGCCTCGTCGAGGCTGTGTTCACCCGGAATCGGATACATGGTGATGTGAGAGTTCGGGATCACGGTGTAGGTGATGGCATCGCCGAGCACATCACGGGTGGAGGCGGTGAGTTCGGACAGCGGGACGGTTCCGCGCCAGCCCACGTAGCCGGAGTAGACGAGTGCCGCATCGGGATCGAAACGCTCGCGTGCCGGTGAGGTGATGCCGTCTGCGAATACGATCAGGTCGGCACTGGCCATCTTGCCGCTGACGAACCGAACGGTGGCGGTGTGCTCGTCTTGGCTGAAACCACAGGCGAATTCGCCGTAGTGGTAGTGCTCGGTACCGAAGTCGGCGAGCAGTGCCCGGTAGAAAGTGCCCCACGAGGTGTAGGTCCAGCGGGCGGGCTCCCGGTGCACGGTGGCGCCGGTGGGGTCCAGGTACTGCACGTAGGAGGTGGCGGTGTGCAGGTCGGCCATGTGCTGCCGGCTGCGTTCGGTAAACCAGCGCACGGTGTCCGGTTGCAGGACGATGCCGCTACCGCGCCCGTCGAGGGGAGTGGGCGTACGTTCGTAGACGTCGACGTGAAAGCCCAAGTCGCGCAGCAATAGTGCGGCGGTCAGACCGCCGATGGATCCGCCGACGACGATCGCCGTGGCAGTGGAGTATTCGGTCATGATGCGCTCTTTTCGCTCAGCCGGACGGTGTGGGTGGCGGGGTGGTCCACGGGCATGGGTACGCCGCGGGTCTCGCGGGCGAAGGCCAGACCGATCACGGCGATGAGGCCGACTGCTGACACGGAGGCGGTGGCGATGCCGAGGTTCCCGTCGAACCACGACGAGGCGATCACCCCGGCGGTGAGGGGCCCGAGGGCCGTGACGTAACGCCCGACGCTGTTGCACACGGCCAGCGCAGTGGCGCGCACGCTGGGCGGGAACAGCTCCGGACCGTAGATGAAGGTGCCCGACAGTGCGCCGAACAACCCGAACCCCAGCAGTGGCATCGCGATGAGCAGCTCGGTGTGACTGTGGTCGAACGGAAACGTCCACGCGATGGTGGCGGCCGAGACCGTGAAGCTGATCGCGAAGGCGTTCTTGCGTCCGATCGCGTCGGCGACGAAACCCCATGCGGCGTAGCCGACTATGCCGCCGGCGTTGAACAGCATCGCTGCCACGGCGACCCGGTGGTCGGCCACGTCAGGACTGAGGCCCTCGGCCTTGGTCGCCTGCCGGATGATCTGCGGGTACCAGGTCGACACGCTCCAGAAGGCGATCAGCGCTCCGGTGGCCAGTGCGGTGCAGACCAGCATGGGGTGCAGCAGTGGCGGGCTGAACAGGCGTCGCAGTACGAATTGATCGTGGGCATGATTGTGGCCCAGTGCTTTCCGCTCTTTGCGTGCCTGCAAATGTGCGCCGATCTCGGGTGGCTCGGGTACGTAGCGGCGGATGAACCACACCACCAGGGCCGGAATACCGGCGAGCAGCATCATGGCGCGCCATCCGCGGTCGCCCATCAGTGCATAGGCGGCTGCCGCCATGAAGAACCCACCGGCGTATCCCGCCATCATCACTCCACCGGCGCGGGCGCGGAATCGGTTGCGCCAGGTCTCCGCGATCAGGGCGGCGCCCACCGGTGCCTCGACGCCCGATCCGAGGCCCGCGATGAACCGCAGAATGCCGAGCTGCCACCAGGTGTCGGCGAAGAAGGCGAGGGCGCTGAACGCCGCGTAGGTGAGGATGCCAGCAGACAACACCCGGGTGCGTCCGAAATAGTCAGCGAGTATGCCGAAAAGGATCCCGCCGGTTGCCCATCCGATGAGGAAGAGTGCGACTGTCATGCCACCGTAGAAACCGATGGTCGCGGAGGTGGTGTCGATGCCGCTGTTCGGGAGCAGCTCGTTCATGGCGGGTCCGAGTACCAGGACGTAGAGGCTGCCGGCGAAGCCATCGAGGCCCCAGCCCAGCGTGGTGCCCGCCAGGACCAACCATTGTGTTCGGGTGATGTCGTGATGCCAGCGTGCTGCGGACATGGTGTGCCTTTCGAGCTGTCGGAAATGGTCAGTTGAGGCGGCTCTGTGGTTGTCCGCCGTACCAGTCGACGTGGTCGGCGGCGGTACGCACCACGATCGTCTTGACCCAGGAGAAGTCGTCGAAAGACTCTGTGCCGGCATCTTTTCCGGAACCGGATTCTTTGATGCCGCCCCAAGGCAGCGAGGGTTCGAGGCGGTGGTGGTCGTTGACCCAGACCATGCCCGCGTTGATGTTGGCCGCTACGCGGTGGGCGCGGCTCACATCGGTGGTCCAGACCCCGGCGCCCAGCCCGTACGGGTTGTCGTTGGCCATCTGCACGCCGTCGTGCTCGCTGTCGAACGGTATGACCACGGCGACCGGCCCGAATATTTCTTCACGGGCTACCGTCATGTTCATGGTGGCGTCGGACAACACGGTGGGTTCGAGGTAGAAGCCGCCGTCGAAAGGGCTTGGCAGCGAAGGTATTTGGCCACCGGCCTTGAGGGTCGCGCCTTCGTCCAGACCGGTCTGGACAAGTGCCGTCACCTTGTCGCGCTGCCGGGCGCTGATGAGCGGCCCCATCTGGGTGTCCGGCAGTGCCGGGTCTCCGACGCGAATGGCCCGGGCACGATCGGTGAGCGCAGTGACGAATGCGTCGTAGATGCCACGTTGCACCAGGAATCGCGATCCTGCGACACAGGACTGGCCCGCCGCGACGAACGCGCTGAAGGCCGCGCCGTCGGCGGCGATCTGAGGGTCGACATCGTCGAAGAGCAGCACCGGCGTCTTGCCGCCCAGCTCGGCGGTGATGCGGGCGAACCGGGACGCTGTCGCGACGGCCGCCGACCTGCCGGCCTCGGTGCCTCCGGTGAGAGTGATCTTGGCGATGTCGGGATGGCCGGTGAGGCGCTCGCCGGCCTCGCGTGCGCCCGTGACCACATTGAGGACGCCGTCGGGTAGTTCGGCGGTGGTGACGATCTCGGCGAGGGCGAGCGTCGTCAGCGGTGTCAGCTCAGATGGCTTGACCACCACGGTATTTCCATTGGCGAGCGCAGCCGACAGGCTCCGCGCCAGGATGAGCATCGGATGGTTGAACGGCGTGATGATGCCGCACACGCCCAGCGGAAGCCGCTGCTGGTAGGTGAGGTACGGTCCGTCGCCCGGCAGCACGGCCTGGCGTTGGGCGGCCAGCAGCCCGGCGTTGTACCGGAACCATTCCGGCACGCGAGACAGCTGAGCGCGGGTTTCGGTGATCGGCCGTCCGTTGTTCTGCGCCTCGAGTGTGTAGAGCATTTCACTGGCGGACTCGATCGCGTCGGCGATGCGCAGCAGCAGTTTGGCCCGCTCGCTCCGGACCATGGCCGGCCACGGCCCATCCTCGAACGCCGCACGGGCCTTGGCGACCGCGGCATCGACCTCGCGCGCGCCCTGCTCCGGGACGGTAGCGATCACCGCCCCAGTGGCGGGGCCGAGGATCTGGCGGGTAGGAGTGCGGGCAAAGTCCGTGACCACGGACGTGGGAGCCGGTGAGATCTGGGTCATGCCAATGAGTCTCGTCACAACGCCATGGGCGTTCAATGTCAAGAAAGACATAGTTCTCGGCTGAATATGTGTACGAAGACACACGCTTTTGGGGCACACTGGGCGGATGTCTACGTCGACGGGCCGCGAACGGCCGGGGGCGGAACTGGTCACGTGGCTGGCGGCGCTGCGCACCCTCAGTGCCCTTGCCTGTGCCGAGACGGATCTGGCCGAGGTGCTCTGCCTGGTCGCCGACACCGCACGCACGCTGCTGGGCTTCGACTTCTGCGGCGTACTCATCCCCGGCGACACCCGGGACCAGCTGCTCGTACGGGGCTGGAGCGGATTGTCCGACGAGTACGTCGGGCGGGTGAACTCCGACCGTCCCATCCGGCTGGACAGCACGTCGCCGTCGAGTCGCGCTTTCCATACCGGTGAACCGGTGGCGATCCGCGATGTGCGAATCGAACCCCAATTCGCCCTATGGGCGGGCGTGGCACAGGAGCAGGGCTACCGGGCGATCATTGCCGTACCGCTCATCGCCGGTGCCGAGGTGCTGGGGACGCTCAACGGCTACTACGCCTCGGTGCACACCTTCACCCGCTACGAGGTCGAGCGGCTGACCTTGCTCGCCAACCATGCCGCGATCGCGGTGACTTCGGCGCGCCGGCTCGATGAATTGCGCACCCTGACCAATTCGCTGCGCGAGCAACGCGATGCGCTCGCGCGTTCGGAACAGATTCACGAGCGCCTGCTCGCAGTGACCTTGCGCTCAGGAGGCATCGCTGGGATCGCCGCGGCATTGAGCGACCTGATCGGCCGGCCCGTGCTCATCGACGACGCCCGGCAGGCCGAGTTGGCGCGCTCCGGCGCCGGCATCGACTACCCGGCCGCCGCAGTCCGGACCGCGACGGCCGACTCCGAGTCCGCGGCCTCGGCAACGGTCGGCGAGGCTGTCGACAGTCAGGGCGCATCGACCGGCTGGCTCGTCGCGCGGGTGCGTCTGGGTAGCGAGGTCGCGGCACGCATCTGGTTCCCCGGAAGTCCCGATTCGCTTGACCCCCTGCAGATTCGGGCGGTCGAGCACGCATCCATCGTCATCTCGGTGGAATTGCTGCGGGTGCAGACTGCGGCCGAGGTCGAACGACGGGTGCGCGGCGAGCTGCTGACCGATGTGCTGACCGAGAGTGGCCCGCCGTCGGGCCAGATTCGGGAGCGTGCCCAACGCTTGGGTCATGATCTGACCGTCGCTCACGTCGCCGTCGTCGCCACGCTGGCCGGGTCCAGCGAGTCGGCCACCCGCCGGGCCTGGCAACGCGCGCTTTCGGTGGTCACCGAGTTGGCGTCGGGGCATCAGCCGCGGCCCCTGGTGGCGATGCATGGTGGGACGCTGGTCGCGCTATGGCCCGAAACCGGTGCCGGCGATGGGTCTCCAGGTGTCAGCGTCCAGCGAGAGTTGTCCAGGCTCGCGCCGAACATCTCCGCCACGGTCGCGGTGTCGCCTGTCCACGGATCCGATTACGGCGACGCCTACCAGATCGCCAAGAGCGCGCTGGAGATCGCCGTGCGCTCGGGCCGCACCGATTCCGTCGTGACCCTGGAGCAGCTCGGCATCGTCGGATTGCTTCTGCAGCTTGATGATCCAGCCAAATTGACAGCCTTCGCCGACCGGACATTGGCGCCGGTGGTCGACTACGACGCCCGACACCGCACCGACCTCATTGCCACGCTACGAACCCACTTCGCCTGCAAACAGGACCGCACCGCGACCGCAGAAAAGCTGTTGATCCATCCCAATACGGTTGCCCAGCGCCTACGGCGCATCGAGTCGCTGTGTGGCGTGGATCTGGCCGACCCAACTATCGGCCTGCAGTTCTCATCCGCGCTCATCGTGTATGACATTGCGGAACAAGGCCACGGCAGATAGACACTGACCGTGCGCGCAGACTGGGGTGCGAGGGCGGGTCTCGGGTGAAGCCGAGGACATCGGTCCCGAGAACCGGGCTCGGGCTACTAGGCTCAGTCGTGTTGAGATTCCGCGACCCCGCGGAATCAGACGCATTGGGGGAGAAATGTCCGTCAAGATTCGCCTGACTGCCGGCGTGGTTGCCGCAGTCTCCGCGCTGTCCGTTGCCGCCGCTGCACCCGCGTCGGCATGGCCGATGCCGTTCACGCCGGAACAGCAGCGGTTCATCAACCAGGCCCGCAATGCGGGCTTCCCGGGCGATGACGACGCGATCATGCAGGCCGGGCTGCAGGCGTGTCAGATGGCGTTCAGTGGCCAGTCGCGGCCTGACGTCGTCGGCGCGCTGGCCGGGCAGTACGGCGCCGATGCGGGTCCCACCGGTGCGCTCGCGAAAGCTGCGCACGGCATCTTGTGCACGTCGGCTCCGAACTGACCCGCCGATGACTCAACCACCACCGCAACAAGGCCCATGGGATCCGCCGCCGCACGGACCGTCGGGAGGCCCACCGGGGCAACCGATCCCGCCCGTGCCAGGGCAGCCGGCGTGGCAGCCGCAGCCGGGTTGGCCGACGCCGAATCAACAACCGTGGGCCGGTCAGCCGCAGCCCAACTACGGCGCCCCGAACCCGTTTCCCGGATATCCGCCGCCGCCGCGCAAGTCAGGCGTCAAGCCGTGGATGTGGATCGTGGGCGTAGTGGTGGTGCTGGTCGTCCTCGGCGGCATCGGCAACGCGGTCCGAAAGGGACTGGGCACCACTACGACGGTCTTCGGCGCTCACCTGAAGTCGGGGCAGTGCGTCACGACCTCGGACTACGAGAAGTTCAAATTCACCTCGACCAGCTGCGAATCATCAGACGCTGTATACGAATTGGCGGGCGAGACCTCGAAGGGTCTGTGCCCCGACGGCAAGGCGCCATCGGAGGGTCCGTACTTCTACGCCACCAGCAATCAGGAGGATCCCAAGGCCCCGAGCCTGTGTTTTGCGCTGAACCTGCACGAGGGTGACTGCTACGCGCTGGATCTCACCGGCAAGAGCGTCCGGAACATCGAGTGCGCGCAGGCTCCGGCGATCGCGAACTCGCACACGGGCGTGTTCAAGGTGTCCCAGCGCGTCGACGACAGCACCGATGAATCGGCCTGTGCCACTGCGGCGAAGGCGATGGTCTTCACGACCCCGAAGCGGGTGTACTGCCTGAGCAAGCTTGTCGAGTGACGTCGCGGTGCCGTAGGTCGACCATAGCGGGAACCGCGGGGCTGTAGCGGAACATGAACGTGCGCACAGCAATTGGCCCAGCCGGGGGAACTCCCGGCTGGGCCAATCTGTGAGTCAGCGACGCTGCTGCTCAGCTTCCTGTCGGCGCTCGGCGCCTTCGGCGCCCGCGCGTGCGGCTTCCGCCTCGGCTTCCTTCTTCGCGGCGTCGCGCTGTGCATCGGCCTTGTCCTGCTGGGCCTGACCCTCACGGACCACGTCGTCGCGGCCCGTCACGGTGCCGATGACTTCCTTCGCTTTGCCCTTCACACCTTCCACCACGCCACGCACGGCTTCTTCAGGTCCGGTGTTCTGCTTCTCGCTCATGTCTGCCCTTTCGGTAGTCATGGATGGATTGCGTCAGGAGCGGTATCGCTGTGCCGCGCCCTGCTGAAAGAATTTCCGTTCCGCCCGGCGGTGAAACACCGTGGTGTTGTGACCTGCAGGACATCAGGTTGCCCGTGTGAGAGGTGAATCAGGTGCCATCGAGACGCGGGAACAACACCTCGCGGGCGATCAGCTGTACGGCCGCTGCGACCGGGATGGCCACCAACGCCCCGACGATGCCGAGCAGCGCGCCGCCGATCAGAACCGCCACCACGGTGACCAATGCGGGCACTTTGACGGCATGCCCGATGATACGGGGAACCAGCAGATAGTCCTCGAGCGCTCTGAATACGATGAAAAAGACTGCGGTAGAGAGACATACGGGCAGTGACACTGTCAGCGCCACCGCCGCCACCACCACTCCGGCGATGGTGGAGCCCACGACCGGCACCAGATCGAAAAGCCCGACGAAGATGCCGAGCAGCAGCGGGTAGGGCACATCGAAGGCGGTGAGCCACACCGCGGTGGCCACGGCGGCGATCGCCGATATCGCCACGTTGCCCAGTACGTAGGCGCCGACCTTGGCGAAGACGTCGTCGCCGATGAGTATCGCCCGGGGTCGACGGGTTTGGGGGACAAGCCGATACAACGTTGCGCGGATGCGCGGAAAATCGATCAGGAAGTACACGGTCAGCACGATGACGATGAGCATGTCCGCCAGTGCGGCGAACACCGCGGAACTGGCGGTGACGATCTCGTTGAGTATCGAGCCGCCCGAACCGTTCATCGTGTCGGTGATCCGCTGCTGAATGTGGAAGCGGTCGTTGAGCTTTCCGATCGTGGACGAGTGGCTCTGCGCTTGCTGAATGTAGTGCGGCGCCTGATGGATCAGCTGCGTGGCTTGCTGCGACAGCGGAGGAATGGCCGCTGCCACGAACGCCGCCATCAGCGCGAGAAAGATGACGAAAACCGTTGTGGTGGCCAGCCAGCGCGGCAGATGGTGGTTGACGAACCATGAGACGGCGGGTTCCAACCCCAATGCCAGGAAGAAGGCCACCCCGATCAGCACCAGCACCGACTGCGCGGCGACCAGCAGGTGCATGGCGCCGTACGTCACGGCAACGCCGGCTGCCGCCGTCATCCCGACGAAGAACGGCGAGTGCCGATCGAACCGGCGGCCCAGTTCCCCATGGGGACGGGCGTCGGTTTTCATCTCCGCGGCAACAGCTTCGGCCGCGGCGATCGGTTCCTCATCGGTGCCGTGCGGCTGCCCCACCATTTCGTGGTGCGCCGGCTGGCCGGCTTCACCTGTCTTCTCTACGTGTTTCGCCTCGTCGGGTGGTTCGCGGTTACCGCACGGCCGGGCGCTCGTCACGACAGTGCCCGCGGTGCGCAGGAATGCTTACGGCCCGGCTAGAACCACACTTTGCGTCCTGCGACCGGCCGCCCCACGGCGCCCAGGATCCACAGGACCGCCCCGATCACGACCAGAATTGCACCGATGGTCTCCAAAATCGGCACGGCCAAGGCGTATCCCAGGACCAGCAGAATAATGCCCAAGATGATCATGTGTTGCGCTCCTCGCTCGGGGCGTTGACGTCTTCGTCAAGGCCGGCGGCTTTCAGGTACCCACGTCGGCGCCCGGTCAAACCAACCGTGCAATCCCACCGCCGCGATGATTGGATGGCGCTGATCCGGGCTATCCCTCCCACCCAAGCCCTCTCGTTCGAGGAGAGCACATGACAGAGTCCGCCGACTCGGAGGACAACCGTCGCACCGAAGTATGGCCGGGCAAGGCGTATCCACTCGGAGCGACGTATGACGGCGTCGGAACGAACTTCGCCGTCTTCAGTGAGGCCGCGGAGCGGGTTGAGCTCTGCCTGTTCGCCGACGATGGCACCGAAACGCGAGTGGTGCTGCCGGAAGTCGACGGATTCATCTGGCACGGATTCCTGCCCGACGTTGTACCCGGACAGCACTACGGCTATCGGGTCCATGGGCCGTACGACCCGGCGGCGGGGCAGCGCTGCAACCCGAACAAGCTGCTGATCGATCCCTACGCCAAGGCGATCGACGGCGAATTCCGTTGGGACCAAAGCCTCTTCGGATACAACTTCGGTGACGAAGACAGCCGCAACGACGACGATTCTGCCGCCCGCATGCCGAAGTCGGTGGTGATCAACCCGTACTTCGACTGGGGGACGGACCGGCCGCCGCAGCGCGCGTACGCCGATTCGGTGATCTACGAGGCCCATGTAAAGGGGCTGACGCAGCGTCACCCCGACGTTCCCGACCGCGACCGCGGTACCTACGCAGGTGTCGCGCATCCCGCGATAATCGACCATTTGAAGAGCTTCGGCGTCACCGCCATCGAGTTGATGCCGGTGCACCACTTCGCCAACGACTCCGTGCTGATCGACAAAGGGCTGTCGAATTACTGGGGGTACAACACCATCGGGTTCTTCGCGCCGGACCCCAAGTACACGTCAGGGGTGACGCCCGGAGGTCAGGTTCAAGAGTTCAAGGCCATGGTCCGCGACCTGCACCAGGCGGACATCGAGGTGATCCTCGATGTGGTCTACAACCACACCGCGGAAGGCAACCACCTGGGCCCGACGCTGTCCTTCCGGGGGATCGACAACGCCGCCTACTACCGGCTGGTCGATGGGGAGCAGAAGTTCTACATGGACTACACGGGCACGGGAAACAGCCTCAATGCCGGTCACCCGCATGCCCTGCAGCTCATCATGGATTCGTTGCGGTACTGGGTGACCGAGATGCATGTCGACGGTTTCCGTTTCGATCTGGCGTCCACGCTGGCGCGGGAGTTCTACGACGTGGACCGGCTCTCGACGTTCTTCGAGATGGTGCAGCAGGATCCGGTCATCAGCCAGGTCAAGTTGATCGCCGAGCCGTGGGATGTCGGGCCCGGTGGTTATCAGGTCGGGAACTTCCCGCCGCAGTGGACGGAATGGAACGGCAAGTACCGCGACGCCGTGCGTGACTTCTGGCGCGGTGAGGAGTCCACGCTCGGTGAGTTCGCGTCACGGCTCACGGGATCGGCGGACCTGTATGAGCACACCTCGCGCCGGCCGGTCGCCTCGATCAACTTCGTGACCGCCCATGACGGTTTCACGCTGCGGGACCTGGTGTCCTACAACGAGAAACACAACGAGGCCAACGGTGACGACAACGCCGATGGCGAATCGAACAACCGGTCGTGGAACTGCGGTGTGGAAGGTCCGACCGACGATCCCGACATCGAGACGCTGCGGCGGCGCCAGCAGCGCAATTTTCTGGCCACCACCTTGCTGAGCCAGGGCGTGCCCATGATTTCGCACGGCGACGAACTGGGCCGCACGCAAGGGGGAAACAACAACGGCTACTGCCAGGACAACGAAATCACCTGGATCGATTGGGAATCCGCGGACACCGAGTTGACCGCGTTCATCGGTGGCGTCGCCGCAATCCGTACCGCGCACCCGGTTTTTCGGCGTCGCCGCTTCTTCAACGGTCGCCCGGTGCGCGCCCGGGGCGCGCAGGACGTCCCGGACGTCGCCTTCTTCACCCCGAGCGGCTCGGAGATGACCGACGACGATTGGAACACCGCCTTCGGCAAGTCCGTTGCGGTCTACCTCAACGGGCAGGGCATCCCGGACCTGGACGAGCGCGGGCAGCGGGTCGTCGACGACTCGTTTGTGCTGTGTTTCAACGCTCACGATGACGCCATCGAATTCGCTCTGCCGCCACAACAATTCGGCTCCAGATGGCAACTGATACTCGACACCGCCAGTGGTCTGGCCACCGTGGACGCTGAGAACACGCCGCTCGAGGCGGAAGCTACCGTGACAGTGGAAGGCCGTGCCCTCACGGTGTTCCGTACCGTTTCCTGAAAACAAGCACGCTGCCCGTGGTGACGCTCCACCATTTCGTCGCGAACTGCGGCTAGCGTTGTCCCGGAATCAGCGAGTACTGGGAGGTCGGCGCGTTGTCGGGAGCCAATGACTCCGGAGTCCCCGCAACGGCGGCGGGCGGCTCTGATGCCGTGTCCGGTGATGGCCTGCGCGATGGCCACCCGGCATTGTCGCGCGAGTTCATCCTGGACACCGCGATCGCCTTCATCGACGAGCATGGGCTGGACAAGCTGACCATGCGCCGGCTGGGCGCGGCATGCGGTGTGGAGGCGATGGCCCTGTACCGGTATGTCCACAGCAGGGGAGACCTGCTGACCGGCGTGGTCGACCATGTCGTCGACCGCTTGTACGCCGAGCAGTTGGCGGCCCGCCGGCAGGAAGACGGCTGGCAGGACTATCTGATCCGGCTTGCACACGGAGTGCGCCAGATCGCCCTGCAGCATCCCGAACTCTTCCCGCTGGTGGCCACGCAGGCACCGGAGGCGCCTTGGGTTCGCCCGCCGCTACGCAGCATGCGCTGGATGGAGAGCTTCCTCGACACCTTGCTCTCATACGGGTTCGACGACGTCGCCGCAGTGGCGGCATACCGGGCGTACACCACGTTCTTGGTGGGACAGCTCTTGCTGGAGGTATCAGCCCGCGGCGCCCAGTTGAGTCCTGCCGAGGCGATCCTCCAGGAGGCTGACCGGCCGCGAGCCAGCCTGTCGGATTACCCGCAGCTGCAGCGACTGCAACCGTTGCTCTCGGAGGACTACGGCGATACCGAGTTCGAGGAAGCGCTCGAAGCGCTATTGGATCGGCTCGAATCGAATTTGCCGCGGCGCTGAGCGGGTGTCTGATCGGAGCCCGCTGCCGGCACGCCTGTTTACAATGTAAACTGATTCTGGTTGGGGAATGTGTGCCATGGCAGGAAACTGTCGGTGGGCGCCGCAGATGGAACGCCGAACCCGCCGTGTACTCACATTCCCGGCGCGGCCGGACGATGGATCGAACGTCATCTAGGTATAGGTGGGGAAGGTGTGCATGTGACCGTGCCGCGCGACAGCAGGGCGATCGACATTCTGTTGATCGAGGACGATCCCGGCGACCAGTTGATCACCCGGGAAGCCTTCGCGGACAACAAGATCAAGAACGTCTTGCACATCGCCCACGACGGTGAGGAAGGCCTGGACTTCCTCTATCGGCGCGGTGCCCATGCGGGTGCGCCGCGACCGGACCTGATTCTGCTCGATTTGAATCTGCCCAAATACGACGGGCGGCAGTTGCTCGAGAAGGTCAAGTCGGACGTCGAACTGTGCGACATCCCCATCGTCGTGCTCACCACGTCGTCGGCGCAGGAAGACATCCTGCGCAGCTACAAACTGCATGCCAACGCCTACGTGACCAAGCCCGTCGATCTCGAGCAGTTCCTGAGCGCGGTTCGCCAGATCGACGAGTTCTTCGTTCAAGTGGTCCGGTTGCCGCGGCCCTGACAGCGGCTTGCCGTCGCGTCGCCGGCTAGATCTGCATCGCCAGACACGGCTCGGAGCCGCCGACCACGGCGGTCGTCGAGAAACCGAAGCGGTCCATCCAATGCACGCCACCCGAATCGCTGGGCGACGGCTCGCGGTCCTGCTCGGTGGACGCCAGCTGCCGCTGCAGGTCCGCCGCGCTCACCCGGCCGACGTCATCGGAGCGTTGCGCCGGTCCGAACGGTGAGGCGGTGGAATCGGCAAGGTGGTGCGCGCGGTAACGAACGACCGCGCTCCGCAACGTCGGATGCGCGGGGCGCGCCAAGGTCAGCAGGTAAAACGCCCCCGCCGCCACGGAACTGATGGCAACAACCTCTTCACCCATGCCCTCGAGCAGATCGATGAAGTCGGCCGCCTCATGGCCTCCGATCGCGTCGCCGGCAATGCCGGTGGTCACCGCGATGCCCAGGGCAGCCCGGCCGTCGCGATCGGCGGGAATGAAGCGGAACGCTCGTCCGCCCACCGACGGCAGGCTGTCGCCGGCTGGGCACTGGACCGCGCCGGCCGGCTGTTCGGTGTCGAACAGCCAGCGCAGACCCACCAGCAGTACCGGCAGGTGGACGGTTACGCCGGGTGCCGCGGCGTCGTCGGATGCTGGCTCGATCCCTGTCGCCGTCTCGTCCGCACTTCGTGGCGCCGCCATCAATTCGAGTGTCATCCCTGATTCCTTCGAGTCGGGCAACGCGCGAGTGCGTCAGCTGACTTCACAGTTACCCACTCCATCGGCGCGCAAAACACTCGGCCGGCCGCGGCGCGGACCTGTGCGTGGCCGCCGTCCTCAGGGGTCCGAAAGCTCTTTCAGCGCAACGCCTTTTCGGATCGGCGCCCAGACACGAGAGCGGCCCAGTCCAGCACGAGGCTGGACTGGGCCTTGGACTGTGCTGCAGTGCCAGCCCTAGTTCTGCTGCTCGGCTCGCTCTCGCGCCTCAGCGGCCTTGGCGCCCGCGCGTGCGGCCTCGGCCTCGGCTTCCTTCCGCGCGGCTGCACGGTGCGCGTCTGCCTTGTCCTGCTGTGCCTGGCCCTCGCGGACCAGGTCGTCACGTCCGGCCACGGTGCCGATGACTTCCTTGGCCTTGCCCTTGACGCCTTCGACGACGCCCCGGATGGCTTCCTCGGGACCGGTCTTCTTGTCCTCGCTCATGGCTACCCTTCCGCTCACGGATCGGATGATCGCACGGAGAACCGTTCCCCACGCCTGCCGAGAATTCCCAGCTCTGGCGCCCGCCAAACGGCGACTAATGCGATCTACGCCACACGGATGTGCGTGCCCCACAGGGCATTCCGTCGATCCGGTCGGGAATGTTTGAGCAGCTGATTCCCGTGGGTACGGAAGGACTGCCGGCTGACCGGCACGGTCAGACGGGGCAGGCACCGCGACTGCGTGCGCTGCCCACAACGGAAAGAGGCACCATGATTCTGGTCGGAGCTGTATTGCTTGCTCTTGGGCTGATCTTCAATATCTACCCCTTGTGGGTGGCCGGCGTTGTCGTGCTGGTGGTGGGTGCGGTTTTTTGGCTGCTTGGGGCGACCGGACGGCAGATCGCCGGCCGCCGCTACTGGTACTAGTGGGGTACGCGTCGATGGGGTCGCTTTCCCGGCGGGGAGCGGAGCCTGATCGAAATAGCCTGCGGGACAGGATGAATCGGACGGCTGCGCAGACTGCGAAGCGTGCTGATGCCGTCGCCCGACTTCGGGTACTGCCCCCGCCGACAGCGGGTGGCAGCGGGCGGTGCACGTTTGTTTGAGCAGCCATGGACAATGGGTACACAGAGTGCGACGTGGAGTGGCCTGCACAGGGACGCTGGAGGAAATACGTGGTTGAGGCAGTGGGGCAGGGCAACATGGCGTCCAGCGACCGGTCTGTTGAGTTGATTGTTGCGGCGTCTCCGGAAAGCCTGGCCGTCCTGCGGACGCTCGTGGCAGCGGTCGCCGCGTTCGAAGATTTCGATCTGGACGCCATCGCCGATATCCGGTTGGCGGTCGATGAAGCTTGTACCGGTCTGGTCCGGGCCGCGGTGCCGGGGTCGAGCCTGCGGGTCGTCGTTGATCCGTCGAATGATGCTGTGGTGATTCGTGCTTCGGCGACGTGTGTGGCCGACGCCAGCCGCGGCAGCTCGGTGGTGAAGCCGGACAGTTTCGGTTGGCACGTGCTCAACTCCCTGGCCGACGAGGTGTCGACCTTCGCCGACGAGCCGGCCATCGACGGCACCCAGGTGTTGGGTGTTTCGTTGACCTCGAGACGAGTGAGTCTGCAGCGGTGACGGCGGAGTATGCGGACGTTCTCGAGATGTTCCGTCAGCTCCAGGGGACGACCGAGGACTCAGCTGACTACATCGAGCAGCGGGACGCGATCATCGAGCGCTGTCTGCCGCTGGCCGACCACATCGCGCGGCGCTTCGAGGGCAAGGGTGAGGCGCGCGATGACCTGCTGCAGGTCGCACGCATCGGCCTCATCAACGCGGTGAAGCGATTCGACGTCGAGATGGGTTCGGACTTCGCCTCTTTCGCGGTTCCGACGATCATGGGCGAGCTGCGGCGCCACTTCCGCGACAACAGCTGGTCGGTGAAAGTGCCGCGGCGGATGAAAGAGCTGCACCTGCAGATCGGCACGGCCAGCGCCGAGATGTCGCAGCGCCTGGGGCGCGCGCCCACCGCTTCTGAGCTGGCCGCCGAGCTGGGCATCGATCGCGACGAGGTCCTCGATGGTCTGATGGCCGGGAGCTCGTACAAGACCACCTCGATCGATGGGGCTGCGGGAAGCGAGGAGCGCCCGTCTCTCGCCGAGACGCTGGGCGACGTGGACCCCGGCTTGGAAAAGGTCGAGTATCGCGAGGCGCTGCGGCCGCTGCTGGCCGAACTGCCGGAACGCGAGCGGACCGTGCTGGTGCTGCGTTTCTTCGAATCGATGACGCAGTCACAGATCGCGGCCAAGGTGGGCATCTCGCAGATGCACGTCTCGCGGTTGCTGGCGAAAACCCTGGCCCAGCTTCGGGAGAAGTTGGAGTAGCTTGCGGCAGCGTCCGGCGACGTGTGGTGCGCGTCGATGGCCCGGTGCGGTGCGGACCAACTGGTAACGTCCGCGACGGTAAGCACAGCGAAACAAGATGGTCAGCACGAGGTAGGTGGCCCCTTGGCGAAGGATGTGACCACTTGTCCATGCCGGCGGAGCCGCAGATGAACCGCTCCACTTCCTCCAAGTCGGGGCCTGCGGGAGACCGGCCGCTGTCGCTGCTGCTGGTCGAGGATGACCGCGGCGATGCCCTGCTGGTCGAGGAGCTGATCGCCGACGCCGCGATCGACATCGACTTCCACTGGTCGTCCACATTGACCCAGGCGGCGGGCGCGCTACAGACGATCCGCCCGGATTGTGTGCTGCTCGACCTGCACCTGCCCGATGCCGGTGGTGTCGACGCTCTCGATCGCCTGGGAGCCCTCGATCCGAGCCTGCCGATCGTTGTTCTCACGGGTCTGAACGACGAGCATTTCGGTGTTGCCGCTATGGCGTCCGGCGCGCAGGACTACCTGGTGAAGGGCCGCGTGGACCCGGAGACACTGCGCCGGGCGGTGCTCTATGCGATCGAGCGCAAGCGTGCCGAGGTCACCGCGGTGGATCTGCACGCCAGTCGACTGCGCGCCCAGGAGAATGCCCGCCTGGAGCGGGGTCTGCTACCTTCTCCGCTACTTCTGGACAATCCGGGCGTCGAGGTCGTCACCCAGTCCTTGCCGAGTCGGCGCGACGCGCTGATCGGGGGCGACTTCTACGACGTCGTGCAGACCCCGGACCGCACGGTGCACGTCATGATCGGCGACGTGGCCGGCCACGGACCAGATGAGGCCGCATTGGGGGTGGCGCTGCGAATCGGCTGGCGCGCACTGACTTTCGCCGGTCTGCGGGGCAACCAGCGGATGTGTCAGCTCGACCGCATCCTGACCACCGAGCGGCCCAGCCGCGGCACTTTCGCCACGCTGCTGAGTGTGGCATTGACACCCGACACCGGGCAGTTCGACGTGGTGCGTGCAGGCCATCCCGGCTTGCTCATGCACGGCGCGGGCACCGTCGACTGGCTCGAACCGACGCCCGGCCCGGCCCTGGGCCTCGGAGCCACGGAATGGCCGGTCAATCGGTTGCAGTTGCAGCCGGGCGACGGATTGATGCTGCTGACGGACGGGCTGTTCGAGGGACCTGCGGGGGAGGGCGGCGAACGCCTCGGGGAGGACGGACTGCTGGCGGCCGCGCGCTCATTGGCGCGACTGCCCGGTGCCGAGTTCGTCAAGGCGTTGATCAGTGAGACGGAGGCGCGGGCCGAGCCCTTCGGTGGTCTCACCGACGACATCGCCGTCATTCGAGTGGAGCGCTCAGTTCGATGAAGTTGACGGTGCAGGGTTGGCAGAACCTGGTTCTGGCGGCGATGGGCGCGGTGGTGCTCTCCGGCGCCGTCGGCGGTGCGCTCCTGATGAACCGGACCGACATGGTGTCGAGCGAACTGATCGAGCACCTGCAACCGGCTCGCGTGGCCGCCTACCGGTTGCAGGCCGGACTGCGTGATCAGGAAACCGCGGTCCGCGGTTATGCCAGCGCCGCCGACAGCCAGTTCCTGGCGCCGTACGACGACGGACAGCGCGCGGAAACCGCTGCGGCGCAAAAGCTCAGAAGCCTGCTCACGGGGCGCGACGCGCTCATCGCCGACCTCGACGCGATCGAGCGCGCCGCCGGTACCTGGCGCAGCACCTATGCCAAGCCGTTGATCGCCAGTGTCGTCGTGGGACGTCCGGCCGTCGTCGACAGCCGGACCAACGAGGACGGCAAGAATGCGTTCGACAACCTCCGTACGCTCTTCGATGCGCAGAACCGGCACCTGGAACAGGCACGAGACGCCGACACCGCCCGGCTGGCGTCGATTCGCCAATGGCGCGACCGAGTCCTTGCCACCATGGTCGGTGCGTTCGTCGTCATGGCGGTGGTACTGGCCATGCTGGTGCGGAGTTCGGTCACCCGCCCCTTGGGCGCACTTGCCGCGGCGTGCCGCCGCATCACGCAGGGCAAGTTCGATGAGCGCATAGTTCCCCAGGGACCCACGGACATTCGCGCGATCGCCGTCGATGTCGAGGAGATGCGGCAGCGCATCGTAGAGGAACTCGAAGCGTCCCAGTTCGCCCGTCTGGCTCTCGACGAGCAAGCCGAGGAGTTGCGTCGATCCAACGCCGAACTCGAACAGTTCGCCTACGTCGCGTCGCATGATCTGCAAGAGCCGCTGCGCAAGGTCGCGTCCTTCTGCCAGCTGCTCGAGAAGCGGTACGGCGACCAGCTCGACGAGCGCGGGATCGAGTACATCAACTTCGCGGTCGACGGCGCCAAGCGTATGCAGGTGCTGATCAACGACCTGCTCACCTTCTCGCGCGTCGGCCGGATCAACGCCACGCACACCGAGGTCGACCTGGGCGAGGTTGTCGCGTCGGCCATGCAGAACCTCGCGACCTCGATCACCGAGTCGGGCGCCGAGGTGGTGATGCCGCCGGCCGGCCTGCCGCGGGTCGACGGCGACCCCACCTTGCTCACCATGTTGTGGCAGAACCTGATCGGTAACGCGGTGAAGTTCCGGCGCGAGGGACTCGCGCCCCGGATCGTGATCGACTGCACACTCGGAACGGGTGAAGATGCCGACAATTGGGTATTCACGGTCACGGACAACGGTATTGGGATTGCCGAAGAGTTTGTGGACAAGGTGTTCGTGATCTTTCAGCGGTTGCATGGCCGAGATGCCTACAGCGGTACCGGCATCGGCTTGGCGCTGTGCAAGAAGATCGTCGAACATCACGGCGGCACCATCGGGATCGACACGTCGTACACCGATGGCACGCGGTTCGTGTTCACACTGCCGGCTACCCCGACCACCGAACCGAACGCCATCGCATCCGAGCAGCCGGAAGGAAGTCACCCATGAATGCGTCGTCAGCCGGCCGAGTGGTGGACATCCTGTTGGTCGAGGACGACCCGGGGGACGAGTTGATCACCCGTGAAGCGTTCGCCGACAACAAGATCAAGAACACTCTGCACGTTGCCCGAGACGGTCAAGAAGGTCTGGATTTTCTCTACCGGCGCGGCGTGCACGCGGACGCCCCGACTCCGGACCTCATCCTGCTCGACTTGAATCTGCCGAAGTACGACGGCAGGGAACTGCTGGAGGCGATCAAGTCCGACGAGGACTTATGTCATATCCCGGTCGTCGTCCTCACCACCTCGTCGGCCGAAGAGGACATCCTGCGCAGCTACAAACTGCATGCGAACGCCTACGTGACCAAGCCCGTCGACCTCGATCAGTTCATGAAGGCGGTGCGGGAGATCGACGAGTTCTTCGTCCAGGTGGTGCGGCTGCCGCAGCCCTGATGTCACCCGCCTGCGGCATCGGCGGCGGCGGTTTCCACGGCGTCCCATTGCAGGCGCACCTGCGTGCCGGCATCGGTCGGTTCGATCGAGGCATGGTCCGTCAGCGCCTGCATCAACGGAATTCCGCGTCCCCGGGCAGAGTTCGCGAGCTGTGCCGTAGCGGGGCGCCACCTGCCCTCGTCGGTCACGGTCACCGTCAGCAGACCTGATTGCCGGTCGAAGTCGGCGCGAACGTGCATGACACCGGGCGCGGGGGCATCGGCATACGCGGCCTCGACGGCATTGGCCAATGCTTCGTTGACGGCGAGCACGATGTCGCTCGCTTTGACCCGGTCCAGGGCGAAGTGCCCCGTCAACCAGGTCGAGAACTCCTGACGGATGGATGCCGCATGTTCGGGGATGGCCACCACGTCCGTCTTACTGAAACGTGCCCCGCTGCTCGACTGGTCCGGCTCCGTCATAGCGACCTGCTCGACCTACCTTCCGATTGACAATGACCGCTCTAGGCGGTGACAGCCGCGAGCGCCTCGTCTCGCGTGGCGAACAGCTCGATCAAGTCGGCGATGCCGACCAGCTTGAGCGGCCGACTGGTCGTGGGGCCATCGGCGACGATGACGAGCCGAACCGCCGGCGCCAACTCCGCATGCGCCGCCACCAGCACGCCCATCCCGGCAGAGGCCAGGAAGTCCACGGCACTCAAATCGACGACGACAGCCTGGGCCGTGCCGACTGCTGCCGGGCTCAGTGCGGATTCGAGCTGCGGAGCGGTGAGCATGTCCACCGTTCCGGACACCGTGACCACGCTGACCGCGCCGATCTGACTTTGTTCGACTGCGCAGCTGGCCGCGGCAGGGTTGCCGCTTCCCTGGACTGGCTGGCCTGTCATTGTCACCTCCGAGGGGCTCACACACGTAAGCCGACAGTCCAAATACTATCGGCGCTTCTGCTGCCCGCTGCACCAAACCTAGTAGGACACAGCCTGTCCGCGGTTGTGGCAAATAACATGTTTCGGCTGACTGATCGGCGGGTATTTATGAGGGCCGATTCTGTGCGTCCACGCCGGCACGGACCGACCGTTTCCGTCTGGCCGCCGTTCAATCCGATTGTGCCGCAAACCGATTGCTGTGGGGAAGTGCCCATCGGCGTGCGATCGTCCCGTCGGCTCGTCGCCCTGCTCTTCGTCGCTGATCGTTTCGCCACGCGCGCACACCCGGCGCGCTGAACTACCCCTTGCCATCCATCCATAACAGTGTTAGGAATGTCCATAACACTGTTATGGCGAATGGAGTTGCATCGTGCACCACCATGAGGACCTCCCGTTTCCCGAGCCGACGCGCCACAGTGCCGGCGGTGCCGTGACCGACACGCTCGGCACTCACATCAGGGCCGGCGATGCCGACCGCGAAGTCGTTTCTCGCCGGCTCAGCCGTGCCGTCGCTGATGGCCGGCTGACCCTGACGGAGTACGACAGTCGCCTCCAGTTGCTCTACCGGGCCGTCACCCGTGGCGAGCTCGCCGAGATCGTCTCTGACCTACCGGCCTCCGATGCGCGCGGTGAGCCCAAACGGCAATGGAGACAATCGATTCCGGCATGGGTCGTCATCATGTGGATGCCGTGGGGCGCGGTGAACCTGCTGTGCCTTGCGATCTGGCTCGCGACCGGCGCCGGCTACTTCTGGCCGTTCTGGGTAGCTGTCCCCTGGGGCTGCGCGCTGCTGATTCCCAGCGTCATTGGCGTGTTCACCAGTGGCGGCGCTCATGGGGGCCGAAATTCGACGGCGTCCGGTGCCGCTGACCTGCGGCGATCTTGCAGCGCCGCGTCCCGCCCCAGCCGCTCCGCGCAGCAATGGTCGTCAGCAGCCACCTGATGGGCGTGCTGCTCGGCGTCGCCGTAAGTGGGGCACTGCCCGTCGACCACGAGTGATCTCGCCGCGCTGTGGCGAGATCACCTGGTGCGCAAACACAGTGGTGGCGACCCGCGCCTACCTCGGCGTTTGTGACTGATCACAAACGCCGAGGCGGATACTTCGGCGCTCGGTGCAGAGACGGCAGCCACTCGGGCATCGATACTGATTCGGACAACGAGGCAGCATCGGCGCTGCCGCAGCCACCGAACGGGGCTCGTTGAAACAGGAGGGCTACAACGTGGTTGCCGCACCAGAGAATCTGATCCCGCTGGACCGGGGTAGTTCCCGTCGCGTCGAGTTCGAAGGCGGCAGCATCCAGTCGCGCATCCTCGCGCTGGCATTGAAGGCCACGGTCAAACCGGCATTGACGGTGTGGGCACTTGTGCCCGGTCTGCCCTGGCCATACCGGGCGGTCGATCACGTCGGGCGCGTGCTGCGGTCGGTCGCGGGCACCACCCGACAGCCAGTCAGCCTTGCGCGCTGTTCCGCCGAGACGACCCGCCCCGCGGCGGTGCGCGGGGACCGCTACATCGTGTACATGCACGGCGGCGCCTTTCTGGTCGGTGGCCGTCACCTGCACCGTCAGATGATCTCGCGGATTGCCGCGTCGCTGCAGAGCGAAGTCGTCGCGGTGGACTACCGCAAGCTGCCCGAACACACCATCGCCGACGGTATCGAAGATTGCATCGATGCTTATCGGTTCGCACTCGGGCGAGGTATCGCGCCGGAGAACATCGCCTTCATCGGGGACTCGGCCGGCGCCTACCTGGTGTTCATCACCGCGGTGTTCGCGGCCCGCCGCGGATTGCCGATGCCCGGCGCGATCGTCTCGATGGCGCCGCTGACCGACTTCGACCTGCAGGCCAAGATCGATGCACCCTCGGGATCAACCGATGTGCTGTTCTCGAAGGCCTTCGCCCGCGCGTTCCATCAGTTCGTCATGCGGCACAGCCCGCCGGCAGACGAGCACCGGCTGCTCGACGCGGATCTGGGTGGGCTGCCACCGTCTTTGATCCAGGTGAGCTCCACCGAACTGCTCCACCCCGACGCCGAGGAGCTGGCCATTGCACTGGCGAAAGCCGCTGTGCCGCATCAATTACAGGTGTGGCGGGACCAGGTCCACGTGTTCCAGGCCGCGGCCTCGATCGTTCCCGAAGCGGCGCGTGCGCTCGGCGAGGTGACGCGGTTCATCGAGTCGGCATTCGCCCGAAGCGCAACGCAGGAGCAGTCCGCGTAAGTCCTCAGCGGCAATCAGAGCCGCGGGTCACGGCGTGTTGAGTTTGAGGGAGTGTCCAACAGCGTCCATGACCACCCCTTTGATGTGTTCTGCAGAGGCGCGCCGGCCGAGGACTCCGTGGGTGAGGATCATGCCCGTGACCAGATCAAAGATCGCCTGAGCATCGGTGTCTGGGCAGGGTGATGACATCTCGCCTGTTCGGCATCCGACGCGAATCGCCGCGCGCAGCGGCTCGATCAACTCGTCGACGAGTGCATCGTTCTGGTCGACGTGCGGTCCAGCTCGGTTGAGCCAGATCGACGCCAACACCGAGGCTTTGGCACAGCGCTCCGCCGGGTAGATGTGGTCGATCATCGCCGCGATGTACGAATGAATGCGTTCGGTCGGACTCGTGCTCTGCGTGGCCGCGTGTCGCAACTGCCGTGCCGCGTTGCGGAGTGACTCGTGATAGTTCACAGCTGAATTCACATCTCGTTCCGTAGGCGTGCGAAAGACTCGAGTTCGATGACCATGTCCGGCCGGGCTAGTCGGGATCGCCGGGGGCCATGGCGGCGACCGCCGTACCCGCATGGTCGATGGCGTAGATGGTCATCGCCGCGGCGAGCAATCGTGATTGATGAGGATCGGTGGGGTCGTATCCGGTGATGTCCTGGATGCGCCGCAAGCGGTAGGTCAGGGTGTTCGGATGAATGAAAAGCTCTGCCGCGGCGGCCTTCCGGTCAGCACCGTGCTGTAGGTGCGCTTGGAGCGCCTGGAGTAGCCCTGGGTGATCGCACAGCGGCGCGATGTGGCGGGCGAGCAGGTCACGCGCCGGCCCGGGGCGCGTCGACTGGTACTCGAAAAGGACATCGGCCAGTTGATAGATGCCCGGTACCCGGTTCAGTTGCCTTGCCAGGCGGGTGATTTCGTCGGCCTCCGAGACCGCCGCGGGAATGGCGGCCAATGTGGCGCCGGGATGATATGCGGCGTAGATCGCGCCATCGAGTCGCTCGCTGAGCGCGGCGACCAGCGTGCCGAGGTGGGTGGCGATGGCCGAGTCGTCGCGCGGTTCCACGATGGGTGCGGGCAGCAAGATGACGCCCGTGTGGCCGTCGAACGTGTTGAGGATTTCACCGGCGCCGCGCCCGTAGAACACTTGGTTGGCGAGCCGCAACCGCCGGCGCGCCGCCAATGTCTCATGGGTGGTACGCGGTTCGTCGACGTCCACCCGGATCGCCAACACGTCGTAGCGGTCGCTGAGCTTGATGCCGACCTGCTTGGCGATCACGTCGACGCCGGGGTCGCCGTCGATGAGGCCGGCGCAGACGGCGCTCAACTGCCGGCGAGTGGTGGCCCGCACCGCAAAATCCGAGTCCTGGTAGACCTCGGTCAGCAGCACGCTGATGGTCCCGGTGAGGTCGGCGAGGTAGATGCCCAGCGCGGCGATGGTTTCCGAGTCGCCCTCGGTGGCCGATTCCAGCACGATCTCCCACAGCTTGCGGACGCCCGCGTGCAGTGCGGTGAACAGGAACGGCAGTGGAATCCCGTCTTCGGCGTGCCGTTCTGCGACCGGCAGGACAAAGGTGGCCGCCTCGGCACGCGTCACCCTGCGCCCTTCGGTGATCAGGTCAAGCCCGTACAGAAATCCGCTGATGATGTACGGGGTGACCTCGCCGTCGAAATGCTCGAGGGGCATGGGGGATGGCCACTCGATGGATTGGACCGCCTCGTGGAGCAGCGTCGTGGCGATCTCGTCGATCCGGTCCTCGATCACCTTCCGCAACGGTGCGTCCGCCGGGATGGGCGGCAGTTGAGAGGGGGACAACACGTGCCGATTGTGATCCATCACAACGCGGCGACGGAAGATGCCGGGACAAATCGGTCGAAGTTTTGTTTCCGGCACCAAAAGCGCCGCGTATTCTTCTCACGCCCGCGCGGCGTGTTGGGCGTCAGAGCACATACGGGGCGATGAGCGTGGTGGCCCCCAGCACCACGACGCCGATCAGGAACGCGACGACCGTGAAACCCATGACCTGACGGACGTTCAACTTCGCGATCGCCAGCAGCGGCAGCAGCCAGAACGGCTGGATCATGTTCGCGACGCCCTCGCCGACAGCGACCGCCATGGAGATCAGCCCCAGGTACTCCGGTGAACGCTGGCCGATCGCCAGCGCCGAGTCGACCGCGATGGGGCCCTGCACGGCCCAGTGCCCGCCGCCCGACGGGACGAAAAGGCTGATGATCAACGACCCCACGAAGGTCAGGAACGGCAGCGTGTGCTCCGTCGCGCCGTTGACGACGGCCTCGGCCAGCAGCGTCTGCAGCGGCTTGTCGGTCTTCGTCGCCTGGTAGCCGAGCAGGCCGACGAGGCCGCCGTACAGCGGGTACTGCAGGAGCAGTGGGCCGGACACCTTGGCGGCGCCGGTGAACGCCCGGATGAAGCGGATCGGCGTGCGGTGCAGCAGCGCGCTGGTGATCGTGAACAGCATGATCATCGAGGAGATGTTCAGCGCGAATCCGCTGAGCACGAAATAGGCCATGCCGGCGGCGAATACGAGGACGTTGAGGATCCAGAGGTTCTCGAGCCATTCGGCGAAGGTCTTTTTGCCGGGCGCCGGCAATCCTGCCGCAGCCCCGCTGTCCGGCTGGTTTTCGTCTTCGAACACCGCCGGATCCGGCGCCAGACTCTGCGTCGGAGCCATGCGCCAGACCGCCAGCGCGAGCAGCGCCAGCACCGCGATCGCCGACAGCCAGCTGTACGGCTGGAAGATGGTCTGGCTCAACGGAACAGTGATGCCGGTGAGCTTGTGGATCACGTTGATGGGGCTGCTGCTGTCGGTGTTGGCCAGCGCGATCGATGACGAGAGTCCCTGCGTCCAGACGATGAAGCCCATGAACGCCGCCGCGATCAGGTAGCCGAAATGCGCGTCGGTGAAACGCTTTGCGACCTGCCGGGCGACCAGCGCGCCGGCGACGAGTCCCAGTCCCCAGTTCAGCAGGGACAGCACAGCGCTGACGCTGAAACACAGCAGGGCGCCCTGCACCTGGTTGTTCGGCTTGCTCGCGATGTGGACGATGGCGCGCTTGAGGACGGGCGCCTCGGCGAGCGTGTAACCCGTCACGAGGATCAGCACCATCTGGAAGGCGAACGTGAAGATGTTCTGCGAACCCCACACGCCGCCGTACCAGGCCTTGAGCATGCCGCTGGGGGTGGCGCCGTGGACCAGAAGTGCGACCATCGCGGCGACCAGGACGGTCAGGATGACGGCGAACAGGTACGGGTCGGGCATCAGGCGTTCGACGTAGCGGACGCACAGTGCCGTCAGGGATTGCATGACGCCGCGGCGTTCGGGCTGGGTGTCCGCGCTCGTGCCCTTCGGATGTTCGCTCGTTGCCACGTGATCCACCTTCGCCGTGTCTGGTTACGGCACCCATCATGGCGGGTGCGTGGCGTCAGGGTGGCGCCTTTGCGGAACGGCTTCGTCGGTCCGGGAGCGTTCGGTCGGCGCCCGACGGCCCTGCCCGATTGGGCAGTACCCGGCCCGCCCGGGCAGGTCCGGTACTCGGCCCGATCGGGGCATGTGGCGGCACGTCACTGTCAATAGCGTTGTGTGCTATCAGCTTTGCGCCAATCAGAACCTCAAACCTTTCCCACAACAATTCTCACGAATGGAGTGAATCGATGACACAGACACTGGCCACTGAAACTGTGGCGGGACACGCCGACACCATGCGGGCCGCGGTCGTCACCGACTTCGGCATGCCGCTGCAGGTGCACGACCTGCAACTGCCGACGCCAGGCTATGGCGAAGCCCTGGTCAAGCTCGAGACATCCGGTGTCTGCCACACGGATCTACATGCGGCGCACGGTGATTGGCCGGTGAAACCGCAGCCGCCGTTCGTACCGGGGCATGAAGGCTACGGCACGGTCGTAGCACTCGGCGAGGGCGTGGTCGACCTGGCGGTCGGAGACAAGGTTGGCAACGCCTGGCTGTGGTCGGCCTGCGGCCGCTGCGAATACTGCCGGACGGGCTGGGAGACCTTGTGCGAAAGTCAGCGCAACGGTGGATATTCCGTCAACGGAAGCTTCGGCACCTACATGCTGGTCAACGCGGACTATGCCGCGCGGATCCCGGACGGCGCCGATCCACTGGAGATCGCGCCGATCCTGTGCGCCGGCGTCACCGTGTACAAGGGCCTCAAGGTCACCGACACCCGGCCCGGCCAGTGGGTGGCGATCTCCGGCATCGGCGGGCTGGGACACATCGCAGTTCAGTACGCCCGCGCGATGGGGCTTCGCGTGGTGGCGATCGATGTCGACGACGCCAAGCTCGCGCTCGCCACCCGCCTCGGCGCCGAGGTGGCCATCAACGCCCGTACCACCGACGTAGTGGAGTCGGTGCAGCAGGCCACGGGAGGCGTCCATGGTGTCCTGGTCACCGCCGTGCACCCGCAGGCGTTCGGTCAGGCGATCGCACTGGCCCGTCGCGGTGGCACCATCGTGTTCAACGGACTTCCGCCGGGCGACTTCCCGGCCCCGATCTTCGACATCGTCCTCAAGGGACTCACCATCCGCGGGTCGATTGTTGGAACGCGGCAAGACATGGCCGAGGCACTGGACTTCTACGCACGCGGCCTGATCAAGCCGACCGTCACCAGCGCGCGCCTCGACGAGATCAATGATGTGTTCGCGCGGATGGAGCACGGACAGATCGACGGCCGCATCGTCATCGATTACCGGAATGCCTAGCGGCGCATAGGGTCAACCCGCACATCTACACCAGCTGATCTAGGCCGACGAAGATCGTCGGCCTAGATCAGTCCGCGTTTACTGGCCGCGTACACGGCCTCGGCGCGCCGGCTGACGTCGAGCTTGCGCATGATGTTGCTGACGTGGAACTTGGCGGTGGTCGCCGAGATGTACAGCTGCTCACCGATCTTGTGGTTCGACAGCCCCGCCGCGAGCAGCCGCAACACTTCGATCTCCCGGTCGGTGAGCTTCTCGCGTTGATCGCCGCGGCCGCTGAGCGAGCGGACCACGGCAGCGGCGCTGCGCGAGTCGAACGCGCTCTGTCCGGCGGAGATGGCACGGATCGCCCGCACCAGTTCTGTGGTGTCGACGTCCTTGACCACGTAGCCACGCGCTCCGGCGTGCACCGCACGTACCACCAGATCCTCATCGAGGAACGTGGTCAGCACGAGCAGGCCGAGGTCGGGGTGGGCGCCGGAAAGCTTGGTGCACAACGATAATCCCTCGAAGTCCGACCCCGCGGAGAGTTTGAGGTCGACCAGCACCACATCGGGTTGCGTCGCTGCGACCATGGCCACGGCTTCCGGCTCGCTGGAGGCCTCGCCGACCACCACGAGGTCGTCTTCGCGTTCCAGCAATGACCGCAGCCCCTGGCGAAGGATGGCGTGGTCGTCCACCAGTGCAAGGCGGATGGTCCCGGTGCTGGTGTCAACGGTCATGGCACGACTCCTTCGCCCGGAGCTTCTTGTGGATCCCGCGGGATGGTGGCGACAACCCGCACGCCCCCGATACGCGAGCGGCCGACGGTGAAGGTGCCACCGTATTCGCGGCACCGTGCCAGCATGTTGGCCAGCCCGCGATGGTGTCCGTCGAGGTCCGCGACATCGGCGAGTTGGAGCCGGATCCGGAGTTTGTCCGGGTCACCGATGCCGTCGTCGGACACCGACAGGGTGACCCCGGCGGCGCGGTAGCTCAATCGCACGATGGCCCGTGAGGCGCGGCCGTGCATCGCGGTGTTGAACAGTGCCTCGCCGGCGATCCGAAGCAGGCTCCGTTCGACAGCACTGGGCAGTTCGGCGACATCCCCGTCGACCCGCAGCGTCACCCGCAGGTCTTTCGGCATGTGCACCGTGGCGAGCTGTTCGAGCAGCTCGGGGAGGCTGGAGCGGTCGGCGTCGGAGGAATGGTTGAGCGCATAGATGGCCGACCGTAGCTGGTCGATCGCCGATCGGGTCAGTGCTTTGGCGGTGTCCAGGCGCTCGGCCAGACCTGTTGGACCGGAACGTGATTCGACCTCACTTCGGCACACCTCGATCTGCATACCGGCCGACAGGACGGTCTGTGTGACGCTGTCGTGCAGTTCCCGGGCAATGCGGTGCCGCTCGGAGTCCAGTACCTGATGGCGTTGTGCCGCACCGAGTTCGCGTTGCGTTGCCAGCAGCTGCGCATTGCGTGCCTCGGATTGGGCCAACAGGGTCTGCGAGCGCTGGAACAGTTCACAGTTCTGTAGCGCCACCGCGGTCTGACTGGCGAGGATGCGCATCACCGCCTCGTCGATACCGTCGAGCAACCGGTGCGGTGGCGTCCAGGCCGCGAACGCGCCGACGACCCCGCCGTCGAGTTCGATCGGGACGTGCGAGTGGTGGTTTTCGATGACGGGTACCCGGAACTGGGCGAGCTGACCCCGAAGGACGTCGTTGAGCCGGTTCAGGACGGCATCCGGAAGGTGCGGTACCGGATGCTTGGTGCCCGACAGGCCTTCGAAGGAGTATGCGTGCCCCTCCGCGTCGAGGATGAGGTGACGGGGTCGTGCCTCCGGCAGGGCGCCGTCGGCCAGCGCCAACAACACCCATTCGGCACCGAGATGGGTGCGGGCCGCCTCGGCGACGGCACGCACCAGATTCTCGGGGCCGTTGACGGTCTGCACCAGAGCGCGTGAGATGGCGTCGAGCGCTGCGACCACCCGTTCGGTGCGTTGCGCGGCTACCCGGAACTCGGGATAGAACGTGCCTTTGCCGGAACGCACGCCGGTGAGCTGGTCCAGATCCGGGGCGGCCGCGCGTCGCGGCACCACCGGGTTGCCGGGCAGGGTCGTCATAGCGCAGCCCGGAACAGCGCGCGCAGTTGTGCGTCGTCGATGGGGCGGGGGTTGGTCGTCAGGCACGCATCCTGAAGGGCGTTGTGGGCCAACACCGGAACGTCGGCGTCACGTACTCCCAATTCGGCGAGACCGCGCGGCACGCCCACCTGTCTGGCCAGCTCTTGGAGTCGGTCGGCAAGTGCCAGTGCGGATTCCAGCTCTGGGGCGCGCTTGTCGGCGATCCCGAGGCAGGCGGCGATGGTGGCGAAAGGAGCCGGGTCGGCCTCGGCGTTGAATCGCACCACGTGGGGCAGCAGCACGCCGTTGATGACGCCGTGCGGCAAGTCGAGGAGCCCACCCACTTGGTGGCTCATGGCGTGCGCGGCGCCCAGGATGGCGTTGGTGAACGCGAGACCCGCTTCCAGCGCGGCTTGCGCCATCAGCACGCGGGCCGGCATGTCCTGCGGTCGCTCGATGGTCGTGACCAGGTTTTCGGTGACCATCACAACCGACCGCAATGCGTGGTGGTCGGTCAGCTGGTTGTGCCCGAGCGACACGAACGCCTCGATGCCGTGCGTCAGCGCATCCAGACCTGTTGCCGCGTTGAGCCATTCGGGCATGGTGGTGAGCAGTCGGGGGTCGATGACGGTGATGTCGGGGACCAGGGCACGGCCCAGGATGGTGATCTTGGTGTTGTGGGTCGTGTCGGTGACGATGCAGAACTGAGAGACGTCGGCGCCGGTACCCGACGTGGACGGCAGCACCACGAGGGGCGGGATCGGCGCCGTCGCCTTGTCGACTCCGGCGTAGTCGAGGATGTGGCCGCCGTTGGCCGCCAGGATCGCGATGCCTTTGGCCGCGTCGATCACCGAGCCGCCGCCCAAGGCAATGAGCACATCGCAGCCGTGCGACCGGTAGAACTCGTGGCCGGCCGTTACCTCGTGGTCCTTGGGGTTCGGGGTCAGCGCGCTCCACACGTGCGCCTCGACGCACTGGGCGCGCAGGTGCCCCACCAGCTCGGCCACCCAGCCGGCCTCGATCAGCCCGGGGTCGGTGACCAGCATGGGCCGCAGCCCGCCCAGGCGGACGGCGGCGTGCGCAGCCTCCGCCATCGAGTCGATACCGAACACGATCTCCGGGGCATGGAACTTCAACAGCCGCGTCGGCACGGCCGTCGCCGCCGTCGTCGCCGCGATCTGTGCGGGCGCCATCACGTCGAGTCTCACCAGACCCATTCCTCATCCGTGATCCAGGTAACACGCCCAGCCTACGGCGTGCCGCCGTCCGGACCAATGTGCACGTGGGTAGGTCGTTACCTACCCGATCGGGTAGGTACGCCGACGGTTTGCCGGTTTCCACCCCGGGTATCCAGGTCCCAGCAGCTACGCCAGTTCGAAGAGGCAGGCCGATGCCGTATTCCGCGATCGCAGCCGCGGCGGTTGCCGCACACTTCGCCTTCCTCGGCTACCTCATCGGCGGCGGATTCCTGGCGTGGCGCTGGCCGGTGACCGTCTGGGTGCACGCGTTCATCGTCGGCTGGACCGCCATCATCCTCACCGGTGTCGTCGAATGTCCGCTGACCACGGTCGAGCGGTGGGCCCGCGACCGCGCCGGGATGTCGCCGTTACCTCGGGCCGGGTTCATCGATCACCACGTCGCGGGGGTGCTGTATCCACGCGGTTGGGGAGCAGTGGCTGAAATCGTGGTGATCGCAGCAATTTTGGCGTCGTGGATCGGGCTGCGGCGCCGGCACAGTCGGACTCCGAGTCGTTCTCATGGTCATTGAGCAGGGATGCCGGACGGCCGGGTGGACACAGCCATGGAGTCTGAACCAAAGTCGTCGACATCGAAGTTGATTCCACAGCGGGACAGGCGATTTCGAAGCCCACGGTGATCAATGCCGTGATGTTGGGGAGCGCGGCGAGCACCTCACATGCCTTGTTCCAGTCATCGGCATCGAGGCTCGGTGCCGGAGCGACAAGGACATTGGCCCGGTGAGCCTGAATATGTCTATGACGTGTTCGGTCGCCAGCATCGGGTTGACGGGGTTTACGATGCCGACGGCCTGCGCGCCGAGGAATGCGGGGTAGCTCGCGGCCGTGTTGGGTAGCAGCAGACCAACCACTCCTCCGGCGGGGAGCCCGACGTCCAGGTACATGTTGGCGGCTTGGGTAACACGGCCAAGTAGATCGGCGTACGTCCAGGTTGTGGGTGTACCCCAGTTCGGACCGGCCGCAAGCAGATGTAATGCCGGTTTGTCGCCGAAGCGGGTGGTCGACCGCAGCAGAAGGTCGTACGTGGTTTCGGGCACATCCAGGTCAGGCGGCGGCCATCCGTTGGACATCATGCGGCGGACACTCGGTTGCGCAACACTCCGATGCGTTCGATGCTGACCTCGACCTCGTCGCCGGGGCGCAAGTAGCGTCCGGTGAAGAAGCCGGCTCCGCTCGGTGTACCGGTGCAAATGACGTCGCCGGGTTGAAGCGTCTGGTGTTTCGAGAAATGTGCGACCAAATCTGCGATCGGAAAGATCAAGCTACTAGTTCGATCATCTTGTCGCACTTCACCATTCACGCGGGTTTGCAGTCTCAAATCCACGCCGTCCTGGAACTCGTCTGCTGTGACGAGACAGGGGCCGAGGGGCTTGAAGGTGTCGAAGCTCTTCGCCACTCCTATCGATGCGACGGGATCGCCTGTCATGGCGCGTATTTGGATGTCGCGGGCTCCGACGTCATTGACGATAGTCAGGCCCGCCAGGTGGTCCCATGCTCGGTCGGCGGGAATCGATGCAGCCGTCTTACCGATGACGACGGCCAGCTCGCCTTCGTAGTCGATTTCGAGGGGTGCGACGGCAGGCAACTTGATCTCGTCGGATGTGCCGATGGTCGCCGATCCGGCAATGAGCTGCATGTTCGGTTCGGTGGGTAGTGCGATGTCGCCGCGACCCATGGCCGCGAAGGCCTGCAATGCCTCTTTTGCGTGGCTCGGGTAGTTGAGGCCGACGATCAGGATCTTCCCGGGCCGAATGATCGGTGCCAACAGGGTGGCTTCAGCCAGTTCGACCTCTTCGGTAACCGATGCGGCTCGCGCGGCGGCGAGGCCCGGCCCGGCCAGCAGTTCCCCGAGGTCACGGTAGGGGAGGTTGAGCAGGCCCAGTGTGCCGGCGCGATCTTCCCTGCCGATGCCACGGTCAGTTGTGTACAGCCGCATGGGTGCTCCTCAGGCCAGATGATTCTCTTGTTCGATAGTTAAGAGAATACTTGACGCTCAGTCAAGAGCCCTGGGTAGATCGGTATCATTTCCGCATGCCAAGGAACCGTCAGCAGATTCCGCGGGCCGAGCGCGAGGCGGCCATTCTCGAGCGGGCTGTGGAGCTGTTTGCGGCCCATGGATATCGGGGGACAAGCGTGGCTGCGGTGGGGCGGGCCGCCGGCGTGGCCCCGGCTGCGGTGCACTGGTACTACCCGACCAAGGACGATCTCTTCGCCGCGGCGCTCACGTCCATCTTCGACTCTCTCCGTGAACGGGTCGAGGCCGATCGGAAGATCAACGGTGACCCGTACTCGGAACTGGTGGCACTGGTATCGGACGCTCAGTCGTATCGCAGTCTGCATCGCGAGGCCTATGAGCGGATGGAAGAGTCGGAGTCGATCCGTGCCGCTTACGAGCACGTGCAGTCATGGCTCGACGAGCGGCTCCTCGCGGCGATCGAGGAACGGAATCCTGATGGTGTCGACGCAGAACTGATCGCCGACATGGCGCATGTGTTGTTCGAGGGAATCTTGATCAGCAGTCGCCGGCTGGACCGCTCGGCCGGCGAGCTGATTGCTCTCGTGTTCGAGTCGTTGGCCGCAGTGGCCGCGACGAAGCGCGGTTCGTGAGCGGCTAGGCCGTAGTCGGCTCCGGTCCTAGGTGGCCGGTCTCTTTGTGCTGCTTGGGGATTGGTGTAGCAAGTTCTCTTGACTTCCATTCATGAGAATGGTTAGCGTGTCTTGTCTCACATTCAAGAGTGGTGTGAATGCCGCTACAGCCAGGAGCTTTGACAATGCCCTCACCAGAGAAACTCGCCCACGTGGTGCTGCGTACCGGTCGTGTCCGAGAGATGACCGATTGGTACGTACGCCTGCTCGACGGCGAGGTTGCCTTCGCCAACCAGATGCTCGCGTTCATGACCTATGACGAGGAGCATCACCGAATCGCATTTGTTGCGACGGGGGCCTCGGAGCCGCCGGAGGACCGACACACCGGCTTGCACCACGTCGCGTTCACCTTCGGGTCGATGCAGGCGTTTCTTGACAACTACACCAAGCTGAAGAACGAAGGCGTGCAGCCCTTTTGGTGTGTGAACCACGGTCCGACACTCTCGATGTACTACCGCGATCCAGACGGCAACCAGATTGAGCTACAGATCGACGCGATGACCAACGAGGAGACACAGAACTTCGTCACGTCGGAAGCCTTTGCGACCAACCCGATCGGCATCACCTTCGAACCCGAGGAACTGATCACGCGGTTCGAGGCCGGTGAGCCGTTCGCTGAGTTGGTCAAGTGGCCGTGAAGGAGAGCGATTCAATGACTGCTGTGGTCATCATCGGTGCGGGTCCCACGGGATTGGCGGCAGCGTATGTGCTGGGTCGCTACGGCGTGCGCACGGTCGTGTGCGACCAGCACGACGGCATCAACCCCCATCCCCGAGCCCACGTCATCAACACCAGATCAATGGAGCTGCTTCGTAATTGGGGAATCGCTGATGACATCAGCGCCGAAGCGATCCACGTCCACGACGGCATCAGCATCTTGTGGAAGCACACTGTAGCCGGTGAGGAATTCGGTCGAATCGAGTTGGCCGAGGCGCCCGCCGAGCATCTCGCTCGGCGGCAGAACGCATCGCCGGTCGCTATGGCCTCGTGTGCACAAGACCGGGTCCAGGAGCGCCTGCTTGATGCGGTGCGGATATCTGGCATGACCGAAGTGCGCTACCGCACAAAAGTTTTGAGTATCGAAGACCGTGGCGGTGACGTCGCGGTAGCGGTGGACGCGGATGGTCGGCGGGAAACGCTCACGGCCGCCTACCTCATCGACGCCGAGGGCGCCGGCGGGCGACTGCGCGACAGCATCGGTATCGGTATGGACGGCATTCCAGAGTTTGGGCAACAGCTCAACATCTACTTCCACGCAGATTTGTCGGAATGGACAGACAAGCAAACTGAATTGCTCTTCTGGGTACTGAACTCCGAGTGCCCGGGGGTGTTCATCAGGCTGGGCGCCAACCGATGGACGTTTCACACGAGCTTCGATCCCGCGACCACGACCATCGCCGATTACACACCCGACCGGTGCCGGGAGCTGATCCGTCAGGCGGTCGGTATCTCTGATCTCGAGATCGACGTGCGCTCCGTCGGCACGTGGGTCCTTGGTGCGAGCACAGCGCGTCAGTATCGAAAGGGCCGGACATTTCTGGTTGGCGATGCCGCACATCAATTTCCACCTACGGGCGGCTTGGGCATGAACACCGGCCTCGTCGATGCCGACAACCTCGGTTGGAAGCTTGCGGCCGTTTTGCAGGGCTGGGCACCGGAGGGCCTGCTCGATACATACGAAACCGAACGCCGACCGGTTGCGCTGGCCAACGCCGAAAACAGCATCGCCAACGCGGTCAAGATGGCAGATGCAGGGATCGGCCCCAACACACGGGTTGTTGCAGAGAGACTGGAGAGTGACGATCCCGAAGTCGCTGCGGCGGAGCGTCTTCGGCTGGCTGAGGCGATACCGTACCAACGCCCGCATTTCGACTATCTGGACCTTGAGCTCGGCTATGTCTACGGACAGTCTGGCTCGGCGGGCGCGGACCCGATCAACGCTCCGGTCGTGGGCGGCCGCCTGCCGCACCGATGGGTGGCGCTGGCCGGTGAACGGATCTCCACACTGGACCTTGTCGGTGCCGGGTTCGTTCTTCTGGTCGGACCTGACGGTGCGGCATGGCTGGACGGACTATGTCGGGATGACATCGCAATTCCGCTGCAAGCGTTCGTGGTTGGGCGCGACTTGATGACCGAGGGTGATCCGCTGCCGGGGTTCGAACAGGATCGTGCGGTTCTGGTTCGGCCCGACGGCCACATCGCTTGGATCGGTACCGGCCTGACCGCGGACCACGTCAGGGAAATCAACTTCGCGCTGAGACAAGCCTGTTGCGCAGCCGATCTCGAAACGCAATCGTAGTTTTCTGAGGAGTATTCGTGCTTGACCCCGTTCCCGCACAGTTGGACCGGTACACCACAGTCCGCGGCGAGGTCCACCTCACCGGCATCCAGGCTCTCGTGCGGCTGGTCCTAGACCAGCGGCGCGACGACATCACTGCCGGCAGATCAACTGCCGCCTTCATTTCCGGCTATGAGGGATCGCCGTTGGCCGGTTACGACACCGAGCTGCTGCGGAACGCCTCGTTGCTCGACGAACACGAAATCGTCTTCGTACCAGCGGTCAATGAGGAGTTGGCGGCCACCGCGGTGCAGGGCACCCAGCTGGCTGCAATGCAACCAGACAAGCGCGTGGGCGGAGTGGCCGCAGTCTGGTACGGCAAATCGCCCGGGCTCGACCGCGCGGCCGACGCCATCCGGCACGCCAATCTCATGGGCACGCACCCTGAAGGCGGGGTGCTGGCACTGGTGGGCGATGATCCGTCGGCAAAGTCGTCCAGTGTGCCCGGGGCGTCCGAACTGCTGCTGGCAGACCTTGGCTTACCGATCCTCTACCCTGCAGATCCGCAGCAGGCCTTGGATTTCGGTCGCCACGGAATTGCGATGTCCCGGTGCAGTGGGCTGTGGGTGGCGATGAAGATCGTCACCAATGTCGCCGACGGATCCTGCACGGTGGACATGGACCCGGGGCGGGTGCGGCCGGTGGTGCCCGACCTGAAGTTCAACGGGGTGATGTACCGGCACGAAGTGACGGCGCGGTTGGCTCAACCCGGGCTGGGTGAGCTTGAGCGAAGCCGTGACGGCTCGCGGCTGGAAATTGCGCGGAGGTATGCCGCTGTCAATGGATTGAACGACATCACCCGACGCGCGGCCGGCGACCGAATCGGCGTCGTCGCGGCAGGAAAGTCCTATCTCGATCTTGCTCAAGCGATGCGGATGCTGGGGGTCGAGAGTGGAGTGCGGGTGCTGCGTCTGGGAATGATTCACCCGATCGAGCCGAACATCGTCACCGAGTTTGCCGAGGGCCTTGAGCACATCATCGTGGTGGAGGAAAAGCGACCACTGATAGAGATGGGTCTGAAGGACATCCTGTACGGGGTGACCGATTCGCCGATGATCCATGGCAAGCGGAATCCCGACGGGGACAGCATGTTTCCCACCGACGGCGAACTGGATCCGGAAGTTGTTGCCGAACACCTGGCGCCGATGTTCGCGCGCTTCGGTGTACTTGCTTCGGCACGACCGCGAACCGAACGGCGCCTGTCACTGAACCTGCCGATCGTAAGCCGCACCCCATACTTCTGCTCCGGGTGCCCACACAACATCTCGACGAAAATCCCCGATGGGTCAACGGTGGGGGCTGGGATCGGTTGTCACGCGCTCGTGACCTTGATGGATGAACGACAAGTTGGTGACGTCATCGGCATGACCCAGATGGGCGGTGAGGGCAGCCAGTGGATCGGCATGGCGCCGTTCCTGCACCGAGACCATCTGATCCAGAACCTGGGGGACGGGACCTTCCATCATTCAGGGAGTCTGGCAATTCGGGCGGCGGTGGCAGCGGGCGTGAACATCACGTACAAGTTGCTCTACAACTCCGCGGTGGCGATGACCGGCGGACAGCAGGCTGTGGGTGGCATGACCGTCAGCCAAATCTGTGCGGCCATGCTCGCCGAAGGGGTGGCGCGAATCATCGTGACCACCGATGACGTGAAGGCGTACCGGAAGGTCAAGCTGCCTCGCGGCGTTGCGGTGTGGAGTCGCGACCGCCTCAACGAGGCCCAGCTGGCCTTGGCGGACACGGCCGGCGTGACCTTGCTCATCCACGACCAGGAGTGTGCCACCGAACTCCGGCGAAAGCGTAAGCGCGGTCTTGCGCCGGAACCGGCGGAGCGCATCATGATCAACGAGCGTGTCTGCGAGGGCTGCGGCGATTGCGGGCAGAAGTCCAACTGCTTGTCGGTGCAACCCGTCGATACGGAGTTCGGCCGTAAGACCCGCATCGACCAATCTTCGTGCAACAAGGACTTGTCGTGCCTGGAGGGAGATTGCCCCTCCTTCATCACCGTCATTCCTGCCCCTGATGGCAAGCCACGGAAATCCGTTTCAACCGAATTCTGGTCCGAGTTGCCGGAGCCGCCGAAGTCGGACACCGCGACACATACCACCCGGATCACAGGTGTCGGTGGCACCGGTGTGGTGACACTGGCGCAGATCCTCAGTGCGGCTGCGACATTGGCCGGCTGGCGGGTGCGAACCCTTGACCAGACCGGATTGGCGCAAAAGGGCGGCGCCGTGGTCTCTGACATCAAGATCACCCGAGCGCCGGTCGAGGAAGCCAGCAAGGCTGCCGCGGGGGAGTGCGACCTCTATCTCGGTTGTGACCTCCTGGTCGCGGTGGACGACAAGTACTCGAGGGTTGTCGACCGTGCTCGCACCACTGCTGTGGTGTCGACGAGTGAGGTGCCGACCGGGCAGATGGTCGTCGATCCGGCTGTGTCATTTCCGGATTCGAGGCCGCTGCGCGATGCATTGCGAGATGCCGTGCGCGACAGCATCTTCATCGATGCGCGAGCGACAGTGAACCGATTGTTCGGTACCGACCAGCACGCCAACCTCCTGTTGGCGGGCGCAGCGGTCCAGACTGGTGCCCTGCCCCTGCCGCCCTCTGTGATCGAACAGGCCATCAGCCTCAATGGCGCTGGGGTGAAGGCGAATATCGCTGCGTTCCGCTACGGCCGGTTGGCAGTTGCCGACCCGACCGCCTTCGCGAAGGCGGCGGCACCACAGGAGGATCCGAGCCCGAGGAAGTCTGCCGCCGTGCAGGAGTTGGTTCGGCAGGTCGGTGCCCGCCCGGGCGGCGAACTGGAACGTCTGCTGACCATCAGGATCGCAGATCTCGTCGATTACCAAAGCCTGCGTTATGCGGGCGAATACACCCGCTATCTGGCCTTCGTCGTGCGTGCGGAACAGACGCGGATCCCGGGATCTGAAGAACTGTCCGCCTCGGTCGCGCGCGAGCTGTACAAGTTGATGGCGTACAAGGACGAATACGAGGTCGCGCGGCTGTCACTGGACCCGGCGGTGACAGCCATGGTTGCGGCCGAGTTCGGTCCGGGCGCGCGCGTTGCTTACCGATTCCACCCACCGTTCCTTCGCGCACTCGGTCTCAAACGGAAGATCTCGCTGGGGCCATGGGCCCGTCCCGCGTTTCGAATTCTGGCTTCAGGCAGGAAAATACGAGGAAGCAGAGCCGACCTGTTCGGGCTGGCGCGGGTGCGTCGGTGTGAGCGTGAACTCGTCGTCGAGTATCGCGAGATGCTCGACGAGGTGTTGAGTGGGCTGACTGACACGAACCTGGCTCTGGCAATCGAGATCGCCGACCTGCCCGACATGATTCGCGGGTACGAATCGATCAAGCTCGCCAATGTCGACCGCTACCGGAAGGCCGCGGCTCGGTTGACGGACCAATACGCCTCCGCTGGCCGCTCTCTACCGACTTCGTAACTAACCGGTGATTTGTGCACGAGAATCCGCGGCCAGCGCGGATTTTCGTGCACAAATCAGTGAGCGTGCAGAGAATTTTCCTATGCCGACCGGATGATCTGAGCCGGGTCAAGCCGGGGCAGTCGGTCTGCCCACGGATTCGCACCCGGGTAACCGATGTTGACAATCAGAACGGATTTCCACTTTCCATCAGGGAAGAACTCGCGGTCGACGGCATCCATGTCGAATCCGCCCATCGGTCCGGCTGCCAAGCCGACTGCTCTGAGTGCCATGATGAAGTACGCGGACTGCAAGGCGCCGCTGAAAATTCCGGTTTCGGAACGTAATTCAGTGTTCGCCTCGAAGAGATCGAACCGTCTGTCGATGGCCAGTACTGCGACAACAGGCGCACCGGCCGTCTTGGCCTGGTTGGAATCGAACATGTGGGGGGCCAGTCGGTCGCGAGCATCGCCCTTGCGTACGAAGAGAATTCGGAGAGGTTGTGTGTTGACTGATGTTGGCGCCCACCGCGCCAGTTCCCAGGCTTCGATGAGTTGGTCATCGGATACGGGATCGTCGGCAAAAGCGTGGACGGTCCGCGCCCGCGTGAAAAGGGTTTGCCGTCCGGCTTCGTCGAGTACCGGTAGCGGTGCGACTTGCGCGTCGCCTATTCCATCCGACATGTGGTTCCTCACTGTTGGGGGCGACCCGTGGCCGCTTTCTTGATGCATGATTAAGAGAGTCTTCATTGTCGGTCAAGACTCCGGTGAGTGCGCCGCCGACATGCTCAGAGATTCAGACTTTGTTTGCTGCAAGGAAATTCGGATGACGTGCGATATGGCCGTGTGATATCCGTTGGTACATGACTGATTTGACGCTGCGCTCTGTGAGCGACAGTGATGATTTCGATGCGTTCATGGCTACGTCGTACGGGGTTTTCCTTCAGGATCCGCAGCAGGACGAGATCGACCTGATGCGCGCCTTCACTGAGTACGACCGCATGTTCGGCTTCCACGACGGCACCCGTTGGGTCGCCACTGCCGGCGCTTTCGGCAAGGACGTGGTGCTGCCCGGCGGCGGGACCACGCCGGTGGCCGCCGTCACCGCGGTGACCGTGTCACCCAGCCACCGGCGCCGCGGCCTGCTGACCGCGATGATGCGCCACCAGCTCGAGGATGTCCGGGCACGTGGAACCGAGGCTCTGGCAATACTGTTCGCGTCGGAGGCGGCCATCTATGGGCGCTTCGGGTACGGGATGGCAGTACCGGTGGCGGAGCTCTCCGGCAACGTACGTGAGCTGGGATTCCGCGACGACGTCGAACTCGGCGACGGGTCGGTGACGCACGTCGACGCCGAGACGCTGTTGGCCAGTGGACCCGAGATTCACCAGCAGGCCATGCTGCAACGCCCCGGCTTGATGGAGCGGCCGCGCCCGTGGTGGGACAACTGGATCCATGACAACGAGGTGAGACGCAAGGACTCCGGCAAGCTTCGCTTCCTCCTGCACCACGAGCCCGACGGCACCGTCAGCGGATTCGGCATCTACCGGCCGAAGAACGGCTGGACGGACCGCGGCCAGCCCAATAGTGAAGTCCACGTTCAAGAAGTAGTGGCCACCAATCATCGTGCGTACGCGAAGATTTGGCGCTATCTCCTGGACATGGATCTGGTCAGGACGTTTGCCTACGACGGCGCTGCCGTCGATGAGCCGCTCCTCAGTCTGGTGGCAGACCGGCGTGCGCTGGCGTGCGAAGTCAGAGACGGTGTCTACGTCAGGCTGGTCGACGTGCCGCGCGCACTGGGCTTGCGCAGCTATGCCGCTCCGGTCGACGTGGTGCTGGAGGTCACGGATGGGTTGTGCCCGTGGAACACCGGTCGGGTGCGTCTGCGTGGGGGTCCTGACGGCGCCGAATGTGAAACCACCACGGCACCGGCCGATATCGCGATCTCCGTGCGCGAGCTCGGTGCGGTGTACCTCGGTGGGGTGGATCTGCAGGCGCTGGCGAGTGCCGGGTTGGTTCGCGAGTTCACGCCGGGTTTGGTGCACCGTGCCGCCGTCGCCTTCGGCTGGCCCGTCGCGCCGGGCGTGCCCGACGACTTCTAGCCGCAGTCCGTGGGGGTTCTACCACTTGAGCTTCTGAAATAAAAGAGGCGAAAGCGCATTGCCCGTCTCGTGCCGCTCCGCTAGCTTTTCCGGGGAAACACTGCAGGCCGGCGTGGTGTGGAGGTGAATGTTCCAGTGGCGAAACAGTATTCGACTGCATGGACGGACGATCTGGACGGCTCCGTCGCGGCAACGACGCTTGAGTTCTCCTTCGATGGGGTCAGATACGCGATCGATCTGTCCGAGGCGAATGCGGTGCGGATGCGGAACTGCTTCGAGCCGTATATCCGGGCGGCCAGCAGGGCGAGCCGTGGGAGCGACCGAACGAACTGGCCTGTCGAACAGGCGTCATCCGGCAAGGAACGATCACACCACCGGCAAGCACGCGAGTGGCTGCGGATGAACGGCCATGAGGTCGGTAGCCGGGGGCGGCTGCCTCAGGAACTGCTGCAGAGGTATGAAGCGGCCCGCGGGGGCAGCGAGCGATGCCTGCTCGGTGGTTGAGATCGGTCCGCACTAGGCGCTGAGTCGGGGTGTCAAACCCCCTGCGCGGCGACTGGTTCCGGGGTCCACGGCGGACAGCGCCTGGCGCAGGACATCGACCTCGTCGGCCGCGACCTGCGTGACGAAGTGGACGAGGGCCGCGTGCCGGTCGCTTTGGTCTGCAGCTTGTCCGAGCGCATCGACCATGAGACCGGCCACCAGCTCGTCGCGGCTGCGCGAAGCGAAGTAACGGTGCGCCCGGTCGTCGCGCAGTTGGTGGACGACGCCCTTGCCGGCGAGTCTGCGCAGCACCGTCATGACGGTTGTGTACGCGAGTTTGCGTTCGGCGCAGATGGCGTGATGGACCTCGCGAACGGTCAGTGGCCCGTCCGCGTCCCAGAGGTGATCCATCACCTCGCGTTCCAGATTGCCCAAGTGCCTCAGCATGGCCATCGTCCGTCCCTCTCTGGCGCCCTTTGGGATCTAGTCGCATGGGAGTCGCCCGTTCCCGCAGACCCGGTGTTATGTCTCAAGACATCGGTGACAGTTCTGCATCAGGACATCGGTGACAGTTCCGGTGGTCTTGGTGGTGACACTTCTGCCACCAGGCTCGGGCGGTGGCTGTCAATGAACCCATCGATCCTCGTGTCCGTCTGGCGATCGCGCAGTGGCCCGATGACGCGCCTCGTGGGGCGGTCTCGACGTTCTGCGTCGAGCATGGAATTTCTCGAAAGTCGTTCTACGCGTTACGTAAACGGGCCGTGACAGATGGTCAGGCTGCGGTGCTTGAACCGAGGACCCGGCGACCGAAGTCGAGTCCGTCGACACTTGGTGATGAGGTCAAGGAGC
>NZ_JMLM01000021.1:0-90954 GCF_000686745.1 Mycobacterium sp. UNC410CL29Cvi84 | reverse complement strand
AAGAGGCCCTGCGCACGATCTTCACACTGCCCACCGACCACGCCGCCGACGCCCTCGACCGCTGGATCTCATGGGCGCGGCGCTGTCGCATCGAATCGTTCGTCCTACTGCAACAACGCGTTACCCGTCACCGCACCCAGATACTGGCCGCCATCGAACATGGTCTGTCCAACGGACTCATCGAATCGGTCAACACCAAGATCCGGCTCATCACCCGCGTCGCCTACGGCTTCGCCACACCCGAGCCCCTGATCGCCCTGGCCATGCTCACCCTCGGAGGACACCGACCAGCGCTCCCCGGCCGACAATGACCCACACATACGTCAACAGAGCCACTTTCCTTGACGGTCAAGGAAAGTTGACGGCCCCAGATCGGATGTGCCACAGGAGAACCGATGAGCCCGAGCGCCCCGCTAGTTCGCCGGGTACGCCGGTGCCGGGAAGACGCCGCGCAGGATCCAGGGGAACCAGGTGAGGCCGTGCTCCAGCTCGTCGCTGCCGTCGTAGTCGGGACTCGGGTCGAAACCGTTGTTGCCGCCGCCCTCCTTCTCGTCACGGTGCGGCGGTTCGGGCAGCTGGCCGTACACGGCGACGACGACGGTGCGGTCGAGGCTGTTCTCGGACCACACGCCCATCTGGTTGTTGGCGCAGTTGGACATGATCTGCTTGATGACGGGATCGTAGTACCACTGGTTGATCAGCTCGACTCCGCTGATCGCGAGCGCCGGGTTGGTGGCCACCGTCTGCGCCACCGGACCGCCCCGGTAACCCGCCTGCTCGGCCCGCATCTGAGGCGTGGAGCCGTCAGATCCGATGTCGCCGTCCAGGTTCCGGTTGGCCATCATGTCCTTGGCCTGCCGCTCCGCGGCCTGCTGCAGCTGCGCATTGACCGCGATGTCGTTGGTGCATCCCGCCTGATGTTGCACGGTGTAGACGTTCGACACGACAGAATCGTTGAGCCGCTTGTTGTTCGGGATGAGGGTGTTGCCGTTGTCAGCGTGCGCGAGCGGTACGCAGAGCACGGCGCCCAGCGGCACGACCGCCAACACCGACAGCACCCATTGCCGACACCTCATGTTGGATTCCTTTTCGTCAGGGATGCACACCGGGCGGCGACTGGTAGTGGGCTGCAGAGTTTCTCAGCTGCCAGATCTGCCCGGGGCACAGTTCGTTGACGGCCTGCGCTATGAGGTAGGACGCCTGGTAGTCGTCGTCGGTGTTGAAATCGCCTCGTACGTCGCCCATCACCTGGGCGAACGGCCGACCGCCTGCCACCTTGTCGCAGATGCCGTAGCCGTAGCCGAGTGCCGCATCGGCATTGGGAAAGTTGTAACCGGGCCGCACCGTGACGCCGATCAGGTACGCAGTCGCGTCGGCATGGGCCGCCGCCGGCGCGAGCACCGCCGGTACCGATAGCGTCGCCGCGGCGAGAAACCCACATGTCCACCGTCGAATCATGGTGCTCACATCGGGTCGAATTGCGAGATGAGCCAATGCCCCTCGACCTTGTCGAGAGTCACACGCACGCTCGACGCGGTACTCGTCGGGGCGCTGTCGCCGATGATCATCGTCTGATCCACGAACAGCATCACGACCGCATGGTCGGGTGTCGCCTTGGTCCACGCGGCTGCCGGCACGGTGGCGACGGCCGAGATCTTCTTCTGCTTGGACCCGGGTATCACCACGTCACGGGTGAGCGACGTGTACGAGTTGAGGAAGTTGCCGGTCATGTACTTCTTGGCGGCTTCCAGATCCTTGTCGACCGTCTCGGGCTTGTACGACAGCAGCGCGATGGTGCCGTCGGTGGCCGCCTTCGTGGATTCCTTTTTCGCCGTGTCGGATTGGGCCAGCGACACGTCTTTCCACTGCAGGTAACCGGCTGCCCCGCCGAGAGCGAGGATGGCAGCGGGCAGCAGTCCGTAGACGGCAACGTTCGCCCACGCGACGCGGCGCCGCCCTGCGGCAGGCGCCGCGTCGGTGGTTTCTGCGGCAGTGGTTTTTGTGACACCGGCCTCGGCCGCTTCGTCCAGCTCATCGACCGAAGCTGTTGATTCAGCGGACTTTTCAGCGGCGACGTCGTGGCCGCGGGACTTCATCAGTTTCACGGCACAAACTCCACGTTCGACACCTTCATCACATCTCCGACTTTCTGCACCGCGATGCGCATCCGCCACTCGCGAGGTTCCTGCGCCTGCGCACCGACATTCGAGGTCTTGACGGCCACGGCGACCAGCACCTGCGCCGAATCACCGGCCTCCGATTCCAGCCCGGCCTCGGTGATCGAACCGGTGGACGTCGACTTCGCTTCCTTGACGACCTTGATGAAAGGTGCTGAGCGCTTGGCGAAGTCGTCGTAGAACTCCCCTGTCGCGCTGTCGAGGATGCGCTGCACGTCGGCGTCAGCCCGTTGCCAGTCGATGGTCGTCAGGTTCAGCGCACCCTGCCGGGCGGCCTGGACGATCTGGCTCTGCCGCTCGTCGACCGCCGTGGCGCGGTGCGTCCGCACCACCAACCACCCGACCAGTGCGCTCAGCGCCACGACCAAGACCAGCCCGACCACCGCCGCGATCCGGCGCACCGGCTTCGGCTTCGTGGGCTCGTCGGCAGGCGCATCCACGCTCTCCCCGTCGGCCTCATCCAGCTCGTCGATGCCATCGATGTCGGGGTCGAGGACGGCGACCCCGCCGCCGTCGGTCAGCTCCCCGGCTGCGGCGTCATCATGCTTTGCCATGTCTTCTCCTTCGGAGCCGTGTGGGCCAAATCGGCTTGGGTATAGGTCTTTCCGTCAGGGCCGATGTACGACCCGCCGGCCGGGTCGTACTCGGCCACGGCGACCGGAGGCGGTGGCGGCGCACCAGCCGACGGGGCCGTGCCCGGCCGCAGTTGCGGCACATCCTGCCCGGTCCAGGTGGCGTTGGGATCGCCCTTCCAGTTGTAGCCGTCGCCCAGCGGCACGTACGGCTCGTCGCTCTCGCACTGTTTGACGGTCGCGGCGCGCTTGCCGGGCACCGTCTCGCACGGCAGGTTCTTGGCACCACGCACGTTGAACATGCCGTCCTGCGGGGTCCGGCAGTACAGGTCGCCGGCCGGCAGCTCGGGGTAGTCCTCGAGTGCGGGATTGCGCATCTGCTGCGCCGGCAGGTACCCGGTGGTGCACGGCGGCGGCAGGTTGAGGTTCAGGTTGAAGCTCAGGTACGCGCCCTTGTATGCCTGCTTGGTGTCGCGGTTCGCCAACGTAACACCCTGCGCCGCTTCCGTTGTGCGGGGCAGCAGCACCAGGAGTTGCTCGAGGTTCGGCTGGTAGGTGATCGCCACCTTGTTGATGGACACGAGATTCTGAAGCAGGACCGGCAATGTCGGCTGCAGCCGGTTGAACAACTGGCCCATCTCGCCGAACGCCGGGCCGCCCTTGTCGAGCAGGGTGCCGACGGCCTTGTCCTGCGCCTGCAGTTCACCGGTCACCGTGGCGAGGTTCGACGCCCACGCCTGGATGGCACCCGAGGTGTTGTTCTGTGAATCGAGCACGGGTTTGACCTGATCGATCAGGCTCAGCAGCGGGTCGAGGTTCGCGCGTGCGTCGATGGCGAGCTGACTGCCGCCCTTGACGATGTGCGACAGCTCCGGCCCCAAACCACCGACGGCCGTGGCCGATTCGTCGATGACCGTCTTGAGATTGTCCTTGGGCACCGCCTGCAGACCCTTGGTCAGCGAGTCGATGACGGTGTTGATGTCCGGCGGCACCGAGGTGTGCGCCAGCGGGATGACGTCACCGTCCTTGAGCGGCCGAGAATTCGCGCTGCGCGGCGTCAGGGACACGAACTGTTCACCGATCGCCATCTGGCTGTGCACGTCGGCCTGCACGTCGGACGGGATGTCGGTGCCCGAGTTGAGCGACAGCTCCGCCTGCACCCCGGTGGGCGTCAGCCCGACGGACTGCACCCGGCCCACCACGGTGCCGCGGTAGGTGACGTTGCCGGTGGCATACAGGCCACCGGTCTCGGGCAGCTCCATCTTGACCACGTAGCGTCCGATACCGAACAGCTTGGCGGGCAACTGCATATAGATCAGGCTCATCATCGTCACCGCGACCAGGGCGACGAGGGCGAAGATCGCGAGCTGAATTCTCACGCGTTTGTCGAGATGCATTTACGGCCCCTGATCCCAGCGGTACGGAATGGTCAGCGGATTACCCGGGTTGTTCGGCCCGCCGGCGGTGCACGGGCTCGGGAACTGGCCGATGGTGCGGCCCCACTGCAGTTCCAGCTCGGTCAGGTCGCACTCCCAGCGGGTGCCGGTGAAGAACGCCTGATCGATGCGGCTGAGGGTGAGGTCGACGATCGCGGTGAGGTTCGCGTAGTCGCCGCGCTGCCACTTCTCGATGGTGTCGCTCGGGAACGGCACCGTGGGGATGAAGCTCAACGCCCGCGTCATGGCCGGCCCGGCGTTGGCGAGCTGTTCGAGCGTCGGCCCCAGATCACGTAATTCCTTGATCACGTTCTGTTTTGACCGGTCCACGGTGTCCGCAGCCAGCGCCGCGAACTTGCTCAACTTGTCGGCGGCCTTGACCAGGTTCTCCCGTTCACCGTTGAGCACCGCGAGCGCTTCGGGGACGGTGTCGATGGCCTTGTCCAGGACCGGCTGGCTCGCGGCCAGCTTGCCCACGACCACGTTCAGGCTCTCGGAAGCCGCGATGATGTCAGGAGTCTGATCCTTGACGTTCGCGGTGAACGTGTCGAGCTGCTTGATGAGGCTCCGCAGATCCTCGGCACGCCCGTGGAACGCCGTACTGAAGGCCTCGGTGATGTCCTGGACGTTGCCGATGCCACCGCCGTTGAGCACCATCGACACCGCTGACAGCGTCTGCTCGACCGACGGGAAACTGCCGCTACTCGCCAGCGGGATGACCGACCCCTGGTGCAACTGTCCTTGTGGCCGGCCGTCTTTGGGCGGCCCGAGCTCGATGTGCAGCGTGCCCAGCAGACTGGTCAGACCCAGTTTGATGGTCGAGTTGGCCGGTGCCTTCACATCTCCGTTGAGCCGCATGGTGACCAACGCGTGCCAGCCCTGTCGCTCGATCTTGGTGACGGTGCCGACCGTGACGTCGGAGACTCGCACCCGCGAATTCTCTTGCAGGTTGGTGACATCGGGCATCTGCGCCTGGATTTCGAAGGCTCCGGGTCCCCCACCCTCGGTGCCGGGCAGCGGCAGGCTGTTGGCGCCGCGCCATCCCGAGCAGCCGGCCGAGGCCAGCAGCGTCAGGACCGCGAGGGTGCAGCCGGCGGCGGTACGCAGGCGGCTCATGACCCACCGCCCGGCGGCGACATCATGCCGGCAAGGCCGGCGTTGGCGTCGGTGGCCACGGTCTGGGGGGCCGCCGGCGCGGGCGCCGCAGCCGCCTGCTGTGCCACGGGGGCAACGGGCCGCGACGGCGGCACATAGTCGGGACGCATCCAATCCTCGCTGTACGTAACCTCATTGGGCCGCGCTTGGGTACCGACGAACAAGTTCTCGCCCAGCGGCGGGAAGTTGTACTGCCGGTTCTTGACGATGGGCGCCAGATACTGCGCGCACAACTTCGACGACTGGTCTGCGCCGAGGCGCGACGCGGCCTGGATGGCGCCGCAGATGAAGCTGACCGGGTTGGCGAAGTTGTTGACCGCGAGGACGCCGGTCAGCGAACCGACCGCGGGCTCGTAGATGTTGTTCAGGTCCGCCAATGCCGTTGGCGCCACATGCAATACCTGCTTGATGTCGTCGAGGCTGCCCACGATCGCGCTGCTGACCGACGCCAGCTTGTCCGATGCCGTCCCGACGGCTTCTTTGTTGTCCGCGACGAAGGAGCGCACATCGTCGGCGACAGCACTCATGTCGTGCAGCGCCTGCCCGACCTTGCCCGGATCGTCGGCGAGCAATCCGGTCACCTCGGCCAGGTTGGTGTTGAGCCGTTCCAGCAAGCCGGTGCTGTCCTGCAGCGCGGACACCAGGATCGAGAGGTTCTTGAACGTCGAGAACAGGTCGTTACTGTGGTCGCCGAGGATCGAAACCGCCTGCGACAGGCGGATCACCGATTCCCGGATGCTGGCGCCCTGCCCCCGCAGATTGTCGGCAGCGGTATTGATGAAACCACCGAGCGTGCTGACCCCGCCGGGCTGATCAGGCTTGAGCAGATCGGCCACTCGCTGCAACTGGGTGCGGACCTGATCCCACTCCACCGGCACCGCGGTCCGATCGAGCGGGATCACCGCGCCGCCGCGCAGCGTCGGCCCGCCCCGGTACGGCGGGATCAGCTGAATTGCCCTGCCGGTCACCAGCTGTGGCGACAGGATCACGGCCTTGGCCTCGGCCGGCACCTTGTACTTGTCGTCGATCCAGAAGGTGACCTTGACCTTTTCGGGCCCCGGTTCGATCTTCTCGACCTTGCCGACCGGCACCCCTTGAATCAGGACGTCGTCGCCCTTGAACAACTGATTGGTGTTCTGGAAGTAACCCACCACTTCGTTGCGTGACGCGCGCTGGAACGCCTGCACCGCGAAGTAACCGCCGCCCACGACCAGGGCCACCGCGGCCGCGACGACTAGCAGGCGGGTAGACAGCTTGCTCATGGCTGTCCTCCTGGCGGCTCAACGGGATCCGACACGTGTACTGGCGGGGTCTTGGGTGGTTCCGGCATGGCGGTCTGCCCGGGCGCGAGCGCCGGCGGTCCGGGTGGCGGCCCACCCGGCGGCGGGGCCGGTTGCGTTTCGCGAAGCGGGTAGCAGCCCGGCCCGGGCAACGGGATTCCCGGTGGGCCACAAGCGGTATCGCCGGGCTTGCCGCTGATCGCGTCCGGAATGGTCAGTCGCGGGTCGCCGGCCTGACCCGTGCGCGGGAACGGCACCGGGAGCGGCGGGGTGCCCGGTTGCCCGGTCTGCGGATCCTGAAGCTGCGACGGCAGTTTCGTGTTCGGATCCACCCCGAGGTCCGAGAATGCGGCGTCGACGAACGGCTGCACGAACTGGCCCGGCAACAGGTTGACGATGTACGCCTTGAAGAACGGACCCGAGCTCACCGCATCGCCCAGTGCCAGAGCGTATTGACTCAGTCCCTTGACGGCCTGTTGCAGCCGCTCCTTGCGGTTGTCGAGCATCGCCACGACGCCGTTGAGCTTGTCCAGCGCCGGCCGCAGTTGCGTCTTGTTCTCCGCGATCAGCCCTTTGAGTTGCTGTGAGACCGACGACAGGCTGTTCCACAACCGGCTCACGGCGGCGCTCTGCGAACGCAGTTGCACCAGAAGCGCATTGGTGTTCTTGACCAGGCTCACCACCTGGTCGCTGCGCTTGGCCAGCACCGTCGTCGCCTTCGACGCGTTGTCCAGCAGGCTCCGCAGTTGCGCGTCGCGATCGCTCAGGGTCTTGGAGAATCGCGCGATACCGTTCACCGCGTCCCGCAGATCGGGGGCGGTGTTCGCGAAAGCCTCTGAGACGGTGGCCAACGAGTCCGACAGCTGATGAGTGTCCAGCCCGCTGATCGCGTTGGTCACATCACCGAGGGCGTCCGGCAACTGGTAGGCGGACACGGTCCGCTCGAGTGGAATGGTGCCCTTGAGGTCACCGTCGCCCTTGGGGACGACCTCGAGCATCTTGCTGCCCAACAGACCCTTGGTTTTGATGGCGGCTTCGGTGCGCTCCCCGAGGTGCACGTCGTCGTCGACGGTGAATTTGATCAGCACGCGCGGACCGTCGAGGTCGATGCTGGCGACCCGGCCCGCCGGAAAACCCGAGATGTCCACGGGCGCACCGGTGTGCAGTCCGCTGGCATCTTCGAAGTACCCGGAGTACGTGGTCGTGCCGCTGACGAACGGGATCTTCTGGAACAGCAGCGCGACCGTGGCGACCACCACGACAGCACTGATGCCTATCGCGCCCAGGGCGAAATGACTTCGCTCGGCAAAAGGTTTCATCTGGGTGTGCACCGTCCCGTGCTCTGTCCGGCCACCTTCACGTAAACCGGTTGTCCCCCTTTGCCGTTGAGCTTGAGCACCGCGTCGCAGAGGTAGAAGCTGAAGAAGTCGCCGTAGATGCCCTGCCGGGACAGCGCCTTGTACTTGTCCGGCAGGGTGTTGAGGAAGTTGTCGAAATAATCGTGGTCGGCCAGCACGATCCCCGCGGTGCGGTCCACTTCGTGCACCGTCTTGGCCAACGGCGGCCGGGCCTCGGTCAGCAGGCCGGCGATCGAATTGGCGGCCGCATCGGTGTAGGCCACGGCATTCGAGACATCGGTCTTGCGTTGCGCCAGGCGGTCGACCAACTGCGACAGTGACACCACGGCCTTGTCGAGCTTGTCGCTCTTGCCGCCGAAGGACGTCAGCACCGTGTTGAGATTGGTGACGACCTGCCCGATCAACTGATCGCGATCGGCCAGGGTGTTGGTGACCACCGCGGCCTGCGCCAGGAACGAGCCGATCGACGGACCCTGTCCCTGCAGCGCCTGGATCAGCTGTCCGCTCAGATCGTTGATCTTGTCGGGGCTCAGCGCAGAGAACAACGGGCGGAAGCCACCGATGACGGCATCGAGATCCAGTGCGGGCTGCGTGCGGTCGACAGGGATGGTGTCTCCCGGGTTGAGCTTCTTGGTGCCGCCGGCACCTTCCTCGAGAGCCAGGAACCGGTCACCGACGACGTTGTCGTACCGGATCACCGCGCGGCTGCCTTCGGTCAGTACGACGGAACTGTCGGCGGTGAATTCGACCGTCACCGTCGAATCGCGGTTGATCGACACGTCCTTCACCTGGCCGACCTCGACTCCTGCGATGCGAACGTGACTGTCCTTCTTCATGTTCGAGACGTTGACAAAGCGGGCGAAGTACGTGTGTCCCTCGTCGAATCGCAGGTCGGCGAAGACCGCCCAGAGGGCGACGGTGCCGAGCAGACATACCGACAGGAAGACCGACAGGCGCAGCAGCGTGCCTCTAAGGTTCTCCACGGCTTCCCTCCTGCCTCGATCGTTGGTTGGTCATCACGGTCAGTTCCCGCCCGCCTCGGCAGGCAACGCGGGCGCTTCCGCCGGCAGTGGCGGAGCCTCGGCGGGCGCCGGTGCCGATTGCGGTTGTGCGTCAGCGGGATTCGGCGGCGCGGGCGGCACACCCGGCCACAGCGGTACCCCACCGGGTCCGTACAGCGGTGCGCCGTACGGCGGCGCGCCGGGGTACGGGATCGGGCCGGGAGCTGGCCCGGGCAGGCACTGCCGGATGCTCGGCGTCTGAGGCACTGCGCGGGTGCTCTGGAACCACTGGCCCCAGCAGGGACTGCCGATGCCCGGGTTCGGCCGGATGTCGAGCCCGGTGCCCCATCCGGTGTTGGTGATCAGTTGCCGCACAGGGAAGTTCTTGGCCACGTCAGGCAACGAGCCACAGCCGGGTTTCCCGCCAGGTCCGCCCTTGGCCGCGTTGATCGGCAGGTTGTCGGGGAACACGTACGGGTTCTTGCCAGGCAGCAGCGTCGCGTCGAGGATCAGCGAGCGGCCGTCGGCCCCGCCGAACACGCCCCAGGCGCCGGTGTCGAGGAACTTCTTGGTGCCCTCCAGCCAGCACGTGTACCCGGGGCTGTACTTGAGCAGCAGACTCGTCGTGGGTTCCAACCCGTTGATCGCGTCGACGAGGTTGTCCCGGTTCGGACCCAGCAGATCCGTTCCGGCCTCGGAGAATCCGATGACGTTCATCAGCAGACTGTCGAGTGCCTTGGCCTTGCCCGTCACCGTGCTGCTGGTGGTACTGGCGGCGTTGAGGATCTTCACGATGTTGTCGGCGGCCGCACCGTAGGTGTCACTGAACTGCTTGAACGACCGCCAGTCGTCACGAATCTTGTCCGAGCGCGAGTTGAGCGCCGTCAGCACCTCGTTGAGATCGGTTGTGGCCTGGCCCATTCGCTCACCCTGGCCACGGACGCCTTCAGCAACAGCGCTCAGCACCGAGTTCAGTTTCGCCGGGTCGACCATGTCGAGCAGGTTGACGATGTTCTCGAAGACGGTGTCGACCTCGGTGGTGGTGTGCACGGATTTGAGCACCGCGCCGGCGGCCAGCCGGCTGCCGCTGGGCGACGAGGGATAGACCAGGTCGACGAACTTGGCGCCGAACGCCGTCGTAACACTCACCTGCGCACCGACATTGGCGGGGATGTACTTCACCTGGTCCGGGTCCAGCTTGAGCTGCAGGGTCGCCCCCGAATTGCTCACGTCGATCTGGCTGACCCGGCCCACCAACACGCCGCGCATCTTGACCTTGGCGTTGGTCTCCAGCACCAGACCCGCACGGTCCGCCATGACCGTCACGGGCACATAGGATTTCGCGGCGCCGGTGAAGATGACCGTGGTCACCACCATGAACAGCACCACAGCCGTGATCAGGATCAGGGCCCACCATGAGTTCGAGATCCGGCGATCTCCCTTGCGCGCTTCCACCGGCTAACCCGCCATGTTGAAGTTGCCGGACTGGCCGTAGATGGCCAGTGAGATGAACACGATCTCGACGGCCGCGATCACCATCGACAGGCGCACCGCACGGCCGACCGCCTCGCCGACGCCGGCCGGACCACCGGAGGCGGCGAACCCGAAGTAGGTGTGCACCAACATGATCACGATGGTGATGGCGACGCATTGGACGAACGACCAGATGAGGTCGGTCGGGTTGAGGAACGTGTTGAAGTAGTGGTCGTACACACCCGCGCCCTGCCCGTAGACGGTGGTGGTGCCCATGCGCGCGGCGAAGAACGCCATCATGACCGCGACGCAGTACAGCGGGATCACCACAACCACGGCAGCCAGCACCCGGGTGGACGCGAGGTAGGTGATGCTGCGGATGCCGATCACCTCGAGCGCGTCGATCTCTTCGTTGATCCGCATGGCGCCGATCTGCGCGGTGGCGCCGGCGCCGATGGTGGCCGACAGCGCGACAGCCGTGGTCGCCGGCACGATCATCCGGACGTTGAGGAACGCCGACGCGAACCCGGTGAGGGCCTCGAAGCCGACGGATGAGAACTGGTTGTAGCCCTGGATCGCCACGAGGGCACCCGTCGTCATCGTCAGGAAGCCGACGATCGCGACGGTGCCACCGACGACGACGAGCGCGCCGGTGCCCAATCCTGTTGCGGCGATGAGCCGTAGCAGCTCCGCGCGATAGTTGACGACCGCATCGGGAATCGAGCCGATGGCGTGCGAATAGAACGCGCCCTGTTCACCGATACGGTTCCAGCGCGCGGCCGAGCTCTTGGTCAGTTTGTCGAGCCGCGGGAACCTGCGGCTGGGGACGTCGACAGTCATTTCTCCCTCACGACACCGTGTACTGGATCGCGACCGCGGTCACGATGACGTTGATCGCGAACAGCACCATGAAGGTGAAGACCACGGTCTCGTTGACGGCGTTCCCCACACCCGCGGGGCCGCCGCGCACGGAAGTGCCCTTGTAGCAAGCGATCAGGCCGGCGGCCATGCCGAACAGCGTCGCCTTGATGAGTGCGACGATGATGTCCCCGGGACCGGTGAGCAGGTTCAGGCCGCCGACGAAGGCACCGGGCGAGACGTGCTGCACCGTGGTGCAGAACAGGAACGCACCGGTCAGGCCGACGAGGATCACCGTGGCCGACAGCGCCAGCGCCACCGTGGTGGCGGCCAACACGCGCGGCACCACAAGCGAACGAATGGGGTTGATGCCCATCACCCGCAACGCGTCGAGTTCTTCGCGGATGGTCCGCGCCCCGAGGTCGGCGCACATCGCCGTCGCGCCCGCGCCCGACACCACCAGCACCGTGACGATGGGGCCGATCTGGTTGACCGTGCCGATCGCCGCGCCGGTGCCGGAGAAGTCGGCTGCGCCGAATTCGGTCAGCAGAATGTTGAACGTGAATGTCAGCAGCACCGCGAACGGCATCGTGAGCAGCAGCGCGGGCAGGACGGACACGCGCGCCACGAACCACGTCTGCATGACGTATTCATGCCATGCGAACGGCGGCTGAAACATTTGCACGAAAGTGTCGAACGTCATGGCGAAGAAGCCGCCCAGTGAAGTAACCGGCTTAGCCGCAGTGCGAGCAATCGCTACCATTTGTCGCCCGCACTTTCCAACCGTTGCGCCGAATTCACTACGGATGGTCGATAAGCGATCGCTGCGGCCAACATGGGTGGAGACGCTATCAATGCAGCTCAGCCGCCAACCACCTCTAGATGGAGGGATTCACGGCTGTGATTTGTCCCCCATCAGGGTGATAGGCGTGTTTCAGATCACACCCCATACACGGAATGGGAATTCCGCAGCAATAGCACAGTTAAGCCATATCAGAAGATTGCTGAATTCGCATCCGAACGAGAATTCCGACCGGATTGTTAATTCACCACTGCGGCAATAATCGGCTGCATGCCGGCGCCCTGCGGAGAGACAGCGTGTGCGGCTATTGCGCCTGTTCACCGAATCTGGATTGGGCGTCCATGTAGAGCGTGATCGCCTCCAACCGATTAGCGGCGCCGATCTTGCGCAGGATGCGTTTCACGTGCGTTTTGACGGTTTCCACCGAGACGACCAGTTCCTCGGCGATCTCCGCGTTGGAGTCGCCCCGCACCATCCTGGCGAACACCTCACGCTCGCGGTTGGACAACGCCGCCGTGAAGGCATCGACCGCCGCGTCCGTCGCGAACGCGTCATCGTCACCGCCGGCGTCCAGGCTGACGGCGGTTCCGGCGATGCGGTCGGCTTCCTCCGCCAAGCGGGCGGCGGCTCCGATGATCGATACCCGAAGTTGTTCGACCCGCGCCGAATTCAGCAGCCGCTCGTAGACGAACGAATACACCGCCAGCAGCAGTCCCAGCGTATCGACGTCACCATCGGCGATGGCGCCCCGCGCGCGGGACATGTGGACCAGCGCCACCACTTTCGACTCGACGACGATGGGGGCGACCAGATAGTCGGCGGCGCCCAGTATTTCGCAGAACCCCTCGCTGGCCGCCGCCTCATCGCCGCCGGCGTGGATGATCCGCCGGAACCGCACGCAGTCCTGTTCGGCGACAGCGGCGCTGCGCGGCACCGGTTTTCCGGTTCCGCGCGTGCCGTGTGATGTCACAGGGATGAACTTGTCGGCAGCGATGGACGACAGCACCGCGCTGCTGAACCCGATGGTGTGGCAGAGCTCGGTGCACACCTGGCGCTCGAGTGCCTGCAGCGTCGGCGCCGCTTTCAACCGCCGGATGCTGTCGATCACCGACCGCGCCGTGGCACCGGAGTCGTCACCGCTGATCAGGCGCGCCTCGACCTGCGCCTGCAACGATGCCATCAGCAGCCGCTGCGCCACGGCCGGCATGAGTGCGATGCCCTCACCGTCGTCGCCGAAGAGCACTTCCTCAGTGGTTGCCGCCGAGTTGGCGATGGCTTGCTCGAGAGTGGTCGCCTTGTCCGCTCTCGGCAGGTTGAGCACGCTGCGCAGGTGTCCGTCGATCTGGTTGAGCCGGGTCACCATCGCACGGCGCGTCATCGCAGCCGTCCGCTCCCCACGCCGGCGTCCATGGCCAGATACATCGCGAGGGCGGCCGCGCGGTTGGTGGTGCCGAACTTCTCGGCGATGCGCTTGAGATGGGACTTGACGGTGCCTTCGGAGATGTCCAGGCAGCGCGCGATGTCGCGGTTGGTCGCGCCGGTCGCCACGTAGGACATGACCTCCCGCTCGCGCGGGGTCAATTCGGGCAGGACGGCGGGCTCACTCGCGGGCGGGGCCACCGATTCACAGTCACCCCCGGCCGACACAGCGGCGACACCCGACCCGGGCCGCGTCATGAGTTGATCCATTGTGGCGCAGAGCTTGTCGACCTCGACACGCTGCTGCGACACCTTCTCTTCCAGAACGGCCCGCTCGTACACGACAGCGAGGCATTCGGCGAACGCCTCGAGCAGGTCGAATTGATCCATGACCGTGGTGCCGGGTGCTTCGGGGAAATCGGCGTGCAGCATCCCGATCACCGCGCCGCCGACGGTGATCGGCGCCGCGAGGTAGTCCTGCCGAGCCGATGCGGTCGGACGGGATACGACGACCCCGTGTCTCCCGCGGATCAAGGCGGCCTCTGCCTCGGCGTCCTCGAGCCGGACGGGCACGCCCACCGAGAACCCGTGGAAGGAACAGGATGTCGCACCACGGCCGTGCAGGTGCCGCGGCAACCAGTCGTGCTCACGGACCGTGGAGACCATGACCCGGCTGAATCCAAAGTCTCGGCACAACAGCGTCATGGCGGCCTTGATGGTCTCGCGCGACGAGGTGCCGCGCAACGAGTCCACGGCATGACGAATGGCACTTAGTCGCCCGGCACCATGGGCCACCGCGCGACCGCTCAGCTCACGGCGGAGCCGCTGGACGCCGGCCAACAGGTCGTCGGTCGCGGTGCCGGCACTGCGCTGGCGTTCGAGGCGGCGCCGGAAGCGGTCCAGTTGCGTGTCCAGCTCGTGGTAGGCGCCGGGACCGTGAAGATTGCGGCCCAGCGAGTGCAGGCGGTCCGCCCCGGTCGTCGTCTCGGCGTGCCCGGCGATGAGCGTGGCCATTCACTCCCCTGCCTCGAGGTCAAATCAGCACTGGTGCCAACACGTTCCGCGGTGTGCGCGGCCAGACGGGTCGGACACGCGACAGCTCTGCCCAGCTGCGATCGATGCGCATTCAACAACCGTTCGGAATGTTGCTACGCAGATTCTGCGCGGGCGACAGCTTTCGACCTATGTCCGCAACCGACGAAAAAACGAGCGCTGCCCGCCCTGGTCTGTCCTGACGCAACAAACCTGTGAGTCAGCAAACCGCCGGACCGGATCCGGCGGGCGAGAGACGGGGCCTACAGGTAGGCGGTCTGGTTGACCAACCGGACCGCGGAACCGCCGTCGCCGAAGAACTCCGCGATGCTCAGTGACGCCAGATCCAGGTGCAGGCGGTACAGGATGCCGGGCCCCGCATCGAGCGCCTGCCGCAGGATCGTCTTGATCGGCGTGACATGCGAGACCACGAGTACCGTCGTCGCGCCGTGCTCGGCGATGATCCGGTTGCGGGCCCGGCGAATCCGGTGCGTCACCGTATCGAAGCTCTCCCCATCCGGCGGCGCGACGCTGGTGTCCCCCAGCCAGCTGCGGTGCAACTCGGGATCCCGTTCGGCCGCTTCGCGGAACGTCAGGCCTTCCCAGGCACCGAAGTCGGTTTCGATGAGGTCGTCGTCGACGGTGACGTCGAGGCCGAGCGCGCTCGCTGCCGCCTTCGCGGTATCCAGCGCGCGCTGCAGCGGCGAGCTGATCACGGCCGAGATGCCTTCGATGCCAGCGATATACGTCGCAGCCGCCGCGGCCTGCTCACGACCCAATTCGGTGAGCGGCGGGTTGCCCCGGCCCGAGTAGCGCCGGTGCACCGACAGTTCGGTCTGCCCGTGCCGCAGCAGCAGGAACCGGGTCGGCGCGCCGACGGCGCCGGTCCAGCCCGGTGGGGACGGCTGTGCCGCAGCGGCTTTCGGTTCGGCTACCGCAGCAGTCGGCGCCACCGCCGGCGCCACCGCGGCGTCCATGGCCTCATTGGCCAACCGGTCGGCGTGCGCGTTCTGCGCCCGCGGAATCCACGTGTAGCTCACCCGCGCGAACCGCCGCGCGAGTGCCACTGCCTCGCGGTTCAACGGGATCAGGTCCGGGTGCTTGACCTGCCAGCGGCCCGACATCTGCTCGACCACCAGCTTCGAATCCATCGACACCGCAACGTCATCCGCGTCCAGGGCCGCCGCGGCCTCCAGGCCGGCGATCAGTCCCCGGTATTCAGCGACGTTGTTGGTCGCCACCCCGATCGAGGCACTGCTCTCGGCCAGTACCTCGGCGCGGTCGGCGGAAAACACCACGGCGCCATAGCCCGCGGGTCCCGGGTTGCCGCGCGACCCGCCGTCGGCCTCGACCAGAACCCTCACAGACCGGTTTCTCCCGCACGGAAGTCCTTGACCCGCACCAGGATCGCCCCACACTCGGGGCAGCGCAGCACGTCGTCGGGAGCGGCTGCCGAAACGCGGGACAGCTCACCACGATCCAGGTCGATGCGGCAGGCGCCACAGCGGCTGCCCTGCAGCAGCCCCGCGCCGGGGCCGCCCAGCTTGCGCTGCTTCTCGTACATCTCGGCCAGTTCCGGGGCCACCGAGTCCAGCAGCGCCTTGCGGCGGTCGGCCGCCACCTTGCGCGACTCGTCGATGGACACCAGTGCCTGGTCTCGCTCGACCTGCGCCGAGGTCAGGTCGCCCTGCAGCGCGTCGATCAGGGCCAGCTCCTCGTTCTGCTCGATCTGCAGCTCTTCGCGACGCTCCATGATCTCGAGCTGCTGCTCCTCCAGCGCGGCCTGCCGGCGCTGCAGCGTCTCCAGCTCGTGCTGCAGTTCGGCCACCTGCTTGGCGCCGACCGAGCCACTGTCCATCAGCTGCTGGTCGCGGGCCTCACGCTGGCGCACGGCGTCGATCTCGGACTCGAACTTGGCGATCTGCGCGTCCAAATCCTCGACGGCGATGCTCAGCGCCGCCAACCGATCGTTGGCCTCGCGGTGCTCGGCCTGCACGGCGTCGAAGCGCTGCTGCTCGACCAGGTGCGTCGACCGGTGCGTCAGGCGGGTCAGCGCGGCGTCCACTTCGGCCACCTCGAGCAGCAAACGTTGTTGCGACACTTCAGCTTTCATCTTCACGTCTCTCAGCAGGTTATCTCGACGTTCCAGGGGTCGGTACGGATCTGGCTGACCCGCACCGGCAACGCATCACCGAATTGTGCACGCAAGACCCCGGCGGCCTGCTCGCACCACGGAAATTCACTCGCCCAATGCGCCACATCGACCAGCGCCACGTCCGATGCGCGGAGGTGCTCGTCGGCCGGATGATGCCGCAGATCGGAGGTCACGTAGACGTCGACGCCCGACCGCGTCACCGCGCCCAATAGCGAGTCACCCGCGCCGCCGCAGACCGCGACACGTGACACCAGCGCGTCGGGATCACCCGATGCCCGTACCCCCCACGATGTGGCGGGCAGACCGCGCGCGACACGGGAAGCGAAGGCCGACAACGGTTCCGGCTCCGGCAGCGAGCAGATGCGCCCGATCCCCACGTCCGACGGCAGCGGTGCCAACGTGAGCACGTCGAATGCCGGTTCCTCGTAGGGGTGCGCCGCACGCATCGCCGTCAGCACCGCCCGCCGCAGCCGCGACGGCGCAATCACCTCGACGCGGTCCTCGGCGACCTGCTCGATGGCGCCGACCATGCCGATGGTCGGCGTCGCGCCCTCGTGCGGCAGGAACTGGCCCACGCCCATGGTCGCCCAGCTGCAGTGTGAGTAGTCGCCGATCTGACCGCCGCCGGCGGCGAACATCGCATCCCGGACCGCGTCGGCGTTCACGTGCGGCACGAACACGACCCATTTGTCCAGGTCAGCGCGCGCCTCGGCGGGGTCGAGCACACCGTCGACCTGCAGGTCCAGCGCCTCGGCCAGCGCGTCCGACACCCCGGGCGCGGCCGCATCGGCGTTGGTGTGCGCGCTGAACAGCGCCGCGCCGCGGCGGATCAGCGAGTGGATCAGTGCGCCCTTGCCGGTGTCGGCGGCCACGGTGTCGACACCGCGCAGCAGCAGCGGGTGGTGCGCCAGCAGCAGTCCGCCGTCGGGCACTGATGCCGCGACGGCCGCGGTGGCGTCGACCGCCACGGTCACCGACTCCACGGCCTCGGACGGGTCGCCGCACACCAGGCCCACCGAGTCCCAGCTGTGCGCCAGGGCCGGCGGGTACGCGCGGTCCAGCGCGGCGATGACGTCACGCAACGGCACACTCACCAGAGCACCTCCTGTAGGGCCTCGACCAGGACCGGCCATTCCGGCCGGACCGCCGCGCGCAGGTAGCCGCCGGGCAGCCCGACGAACGTGTCGCAGCGGCGCACCGCAATCCCCTTCTCCGCCAGGTACTTCCGGGCCAGTTCGGCGTCGGGCACCGAGAACAGGACGAAGGGGGCGACGCCGTCGGTCACCGGGAAACCGGCGGTCGTCAGACCCGCCGCCATCTCGGCCCGCAGGTCGGCCAGCCGGCGCGCCCCGGCCTCGGCCTCGGCGACCGCGGCCGGCGCACTGCACGCCGTCAACGCCTCCAACTGCAGCGTCCCCAGCGGCCAGTGCGGCCGCTGCGCCGTCAGCCGCGCCAGCACCTCGGGGGCGCCCAGCGCGTAACCGACCCGCAGCCCGGCCAGCGACCACGTCTTGGTCAGGCTGCGCAGCACCACGACGTCGGGCAGTGACCGCCCGGCCAGCGACTCCGGTTCACCCGGGACCGCGTCGGCGAAGGCCTCGTCGACGACCACGATGCGACCCGGCGCCCGCAGCGCCAGAATCTCGTCGCGGCGGTGCAGGACGCCCGTCGGATTGGTGGGATTGCCCACAACCACGAGGTCCGCCTCGGCCGGCACCGCCGCGCGGGACAGCCGGAACGGCGCGTCCAGGACCACGTGCGCGACGGGCACGCCGGCGGCGTCGAACACGGCCTGCGGCTCGGTGAACGACGGCGCGATGAGCGCGGCCAGGCGCGGGCGCAGCAGCGGGAGCAGCGCAAATCCCTCGGCGCCGCCCGCCAGCAGGGCCACTTCCTGCAGGTCACGGCCGTGCCGGGCCGCCACGGCCGCGCGGGCCGCAGCCACGTCGGCGGAGGTCGGGTAGCTGCCCAGGTCGGCCAGCCGGGCCGCGAGCCGGTCGGCGAGCCACTGCGGCGGGCCGGCGCCGCGGACGTTCACCGCGAAGTCGAGCATGCCGGGCGCCACAGCCTGATCGCCGTGATAGCGCGCCCTGGATTCCACACGTAGACCCTAGTTCAGAGGTATCGGAAGCCGAGAAGGACCAAATGGTCGCTCGCAGTGCCCTCGCAGCAGCCATTTGGTCCTTCTCGCGCAGAAACGATGCGCGCGACGCAGGCGGCCAGATACATCAGGGACAATGACACCGTGACCCCGCAGTTGGTGCTATTCGACCTCGACGGGACGCTGACCGACTCCGCCGAGGGCATCGTCGCCAGCTTCCGTCATGCGCTCGGCGCTGTCGGCGCCGACGTTCCCGACGGTGACCTCGTCGGACGAATCGTCGGCCCGCCGATGCATGTGACGCTGGGCTCGCTGGGCCTGGGCGAAAAGGCCGACGAGGCCATCGCCGCCTACCGCGCCGACTACACCTCCCGCGGCTGGTCCATGAACCGCATGTTCGACGGCATCGAGGACCTGCTGGCCGACCTGCGGGCCGCGGGAGTACGCCTGGCCGTCGCGACGTCGAAGGCCGAGCCGACCGCCCGGCGCATCGTCGAACACTTCGGCATCCACGAGCATTTCGAGGTCGTCGCCGGCGCCAGCGTCGACGGCACCCGGTCGGCCAAGGCCGACGTCGTCGCGCATGCGCTCGCCCAGCTGGCCCCGGTACCCGAACAGGTGCTCATGGTCGGCGACCGGTCGCACGACGTCCACGGTGCCGCCCACCACGGCATCGACACCGTCGTCGTCGACTGGGGTTACGGCGCAAGCGATTTCACTGACGACTCGACGGTCCGGCGGGTCGCCACCGTCGACGAGCTACGGGAGGTGCTGGGTGTCTGACCGCGTGCACGTGACCTTCATCTGTTCGGGCAACATCTGCCGGTCCCCGATGGCCGAGAAGATGTTCGCCCACCAGATCAACGAGCGCGGACTGGCCGACGTGGTCCGGGTGACCAGCGCCGGCACCGGCGGCTGGCACGCCGGTGACCCCGCCGACAGCCGCGCCGAACGGGTGCTGCGCGCGCACGGTTATCCCACCGCGCACGCCGCCGCGGCCATCGACGACGACCATCTGTCCGCCGACATGATCGTTCCCATGGGCCGCAACCACACCCGCATCCTCAGCGACCTGGGCGCCGACCCGGACCGGGTCCGGATGATGCGCTCGTTCGACCCGCGTTCGGGCGCACACGCGCTCGACGTCGAAGACCCGTACTACGGCGGCATCGACGATTTCGAGGAGACCTTCGCGGTGATCGAGGCCTCGCTGCCGGGCCTGCACGACTGGGTCGACAAGCAACTGGCGGAGCGAGGCGACTGATGCGCCGGCTCGGGTTCCTGCTCCGGCCGCAGTGGCTGGCCCTGTTCGTCGTGGTGATCGCGTTCGCCTACCTGTGCTTCACGGTGCTCGCGCCGTGGCAGCTGGGCAAGAACACCCGCACCTCGCGGGAGAACAACCAGATCGCGTCGTCGCTGAACACCGAACCCGCGCCCCTCATCTCGGTCCTGCCGCACCAGGATTCGTCGGCCCCGGACGCGCAGTGGCGACGGCTGACGGCGACGGGCCACTACCGCCCCGAGGCACAGGTGCTGGTTCGGCTGCGGACCGACGACGGTGACCCGTCCTACGAAGTGCTGACCCCGTTCGCAGTCGACGGTGGCCCGACGGTGCTGGTGAACCGCGGCTACGTGAAGCAGGGCGACGGGCCGGGCGTGCCGCCGTTCGCCGCACCGCCGACGGGGACGGTCACGGTCACCGGGCGCCTACGCGACGCCGAGCCGATCATGTCGGGCAAGGAACCGTTCAACCAGGACGGCATCCAGCAGGTGTACTCGATCGCCCCGACGCAGATTTCGCAGCTGACCAAAGTGCCGCTGACGGCGGAATACCTGCAGCTCGTCGAGGGCCAGCCCGGCGGTCTCGGGGTCATCGCGCTCCCCCACCTGGATGCCGGCCCGTTTCTGTCGTACGGCATCCAGTGGATCGCGTTCGGCATCGTCGCGCCCATCGGGCTGGGCTACTTCGTGCTGGCCGAAATCCGGCAGCGCCGGCTGGAGAAGGCCCAATCCGGTTCGAGCACCGAGACTTCCGGCGGCCCCGACCCCGGCCCGAACGCTGAGGAGCCGGCCGCCCCGCTCACCGCCGAGGAGAAGACCGAGCAGAAACTCGCCGACCGCTACGGCCGGCGCCGCTGATCCCGACGGCCAGCACGGCCGCCAGCGCCTGCACCCGGCGGGTCAGTCGCACCGCTCGGCGCAGATCGGCGGGCACGGGCGCGGGCCCGACGCCCAGGGTCGGCCGCATCTCGAGCCGGTGCGCGTACTGCGTCGCTCCCCCGAGCTGTACACCCAGGGCCCCGGCGAACGACGCTTCCGCCACCCCGGCGTTGGGGCTCGGGTGCTTGTGCGCGTCGGCGCGCCAGGCCCGCCACGCCGCGGCGGGCCGACCGGAGGCCGCCATGACGCACAGCCCCGTCACGCGGGCCGGCACGTAGTTGAGGACATCGTCGAATCGTGCTGCCGCCCAACCGAACCGGGTGTAGCGCGCGTTGAGGTGGCCGATCATCGCGTCGAGGGTGTTGGCGCCGCGGTACACCAGCAGGCCCGGCACGCCGGCGACCGCGCCCCACAGGATCGGCGCGACCTGCGCGTCTGAGGTGTTCTCCGCGACCGATTCCAGCGCGGCGCGGGCCAGCCCGTCCGCGTCGAGCGCTGACGGATCCCGGCCGCACAGGGACGGCAGCAGCTCGCGGCCCGCGGCCACGTCGCCGCGCTCCAGCCGTGCCGCCATGTCGGCACCGGTGCGGGCCAGCGACGTCCCGCCCAGCACCGTGTAGGTCGCCGCGGCCGTGACCAATGTCTTCGCCATCGGGCCGCGCGCGAGGCGTTCCAGGCCGAAACCCAGCGCGCCCAAACCGACCAGCAGCGCCGCGGTGTGACCGGCCCCGGCCAGCCGGTTGTCGCGGTACGTGCGGCGTTCCAGGGCGGCCGCGGCAGTGCCGAACAGCGCTACCGGATGACCGCGCTGCGGATCGCCCCAGCACACATCGGCCAGGTAGCCGAGCGCCAGACCGGCCGCCCTCGGGGCGCTTCTGTCAAACACGCCGGGCAGCGTCTCACAGGGTGTTTACTCGGCAGCATGCGGCTCGGTCCACCCAGGCACCCGAAGCGGGTTGTCGACCTCATCAACCCCGCGGCGGCGCTGGCGCCGGCGGCCAACGTGATCATGCAACTGGCCCTGCCCGGGGTGGGTTACGGCGTGCTGGAGAGCCCTGTGGACAGCGGCAACGTCTACAAGCACCCGTTCAAACGCGCCCGCACGACCGGCACCTATCTGGCGGCCGCGGTGTACGGCACCGACGACGACCGTGCGCTGATCCGCCGGGAGGTGGACCGGGTGCACGCGCTGGTGCGGTCGACGGCGTCCAGCCCGGTGAAATACAACGCGTTCGATCCGAAGCTGCAGTTGTGGGTGGCGTCGTGCCTCTACCGCTACTACGTCGACCAGCACGAGTTCCTGTACGGGCCGCTCAGCCCCGAGGCCGCGGACGCCATCTATCAGGACGCCCGCACCCTGGGCACCACGCTGCAGGTCCGCGACGGCATGTGGCCGGCCGATCGCGTCGCCTTCGACGAGTACTGGAAACGCACGCTCGACGAGCTGCAGATCGACGAGCCCGTTCGCGAACATCTGCACGGCGTGGCGTCGCTGGCATTCCTGCCCACGCCGCTGCGGCAACTGGCCGGGCCGTTCAACCTGTTCGCGACGACGGGCTTCCTGCCCACCGAGTTCCGCACCCACATGAAACTGGCGTGGACACCGAGCCAGGAACGCTGGTTCGGCCGGCTGCTGACAGCGCTGCGCCTGGCCGACCGGCTGATTCCGCGCGACGTGTGGCTGTTCGGCTACCAGCTGTACCTGTGGGACATGCGGGCCCGCGCACGGCGCGGAAAACCGGTGGTATGACGCAACATTCACGATCAGGAGGCATCTCATGGCGTTCGCAGCTCTGAACCATGTCGCGGTCACTGTCAGCGACATGGCGGTCAGCGGTCCCTGGTACCGCGCCCTGATCGGCTACGATCCGGTGCTCGACGAACACACCGACGCCGGCTACCGACATCTGGTGTGGGCACTGCCCGGCGGCACGTTGTTCGGCATCCACGAGCATGACCGCGCCATCGAGCCCGGCCCGTTCAGCGAGTTCCGGGCCGGCCTCGACCACGTCGGTTTCGGCTGCGCCTCGCGGGCCGAGCTCGTCGACTGGGCTGCCAAGCTCGATGCGCTGGGCATCACCCACGGCGGCGTGGTCGACGCGCCCTACGGCTCGGGCCTGAGCTTCCGCGACCCCGATGGCATCGCACTGGAGTTCTTCGCGCCGCCCCCGGAGTGACGTCAGCGGTGCTGGCGCTCGCCGCCCCCGCCGCAGGCGCCGTTGACGGCAGGCCGCACCATCGCGAACGTCGCCTGCAGGGCGCCGTTGCCGTCCTTGGTGCCGCGCGCACCCAGACACATCCCGGCGGCGATCGCCTTCGCATCCGCGCCGGCGGTCTTGGTGTAGCGGGTGTCGGGCGTCACCGTGACGGTGATCTGGGCGTTGTCGGCGTCGGTGACCTGGATCGTGTTGCCGTTGACCGAGGCGACCGTGCCGTTGATGCCGTGCTCGCGCTTTCCGCCCTTCTGGCCGCACTGCGCGTTGCCGGGCCGGCCGACGAGGACGTTGGCGGCCGTCACCGCGGAACCGTTGTCGTTGCCCTTCACCGGGCGGACCGCGACGCACTCGCCCGCCGTGACGTCCGTCAGCTGACCGGGGCTGAGCTGCGTGATGCGGGTCGAGGACGTGATGTCCACGGTGCCCGGCCCGTCCTTTCCGGTGATCGACACGGTGCTGCCCGACACCGAGTTGATCAGCCCGGACAGCCGGTCTTTGCCACCCGGACCTTCGGGTGCGGGGGCGGCGGACGACGGCGACGAGCTGCCGGCGGTGGTCGAGCCAGCCGACGGTGTGCTCGAGGATCCGCAGGCCGCCAGGGACAGCGCGGCGACTCCGGCGAGGGTGACGACGCCGTAGCGCCGGGTACGAGACGTAGTGGACATGAGCCCACAGTGACCGGCCCAGCAATGAACCAGCTCAGATCTTGTTATGAAGATGCTGGGCGCCGGGAGCGGACCCGGGTTTCATATGGCGCCCGCCCGAAGTCAGCACAGGACATGCGGTAAGTGAAGTTGACTCCATTCATTAACCTCACTTACGGGTTAAATGAAGTTAAACTTCAGCTATGACTTCACTTCGTCCCATCGGCTACGAAGACATTCGCTGGGAGCCGCAGAGCATTACGTACGCGGGTGCAGCGCGGCCGCGGTACGGCACCTATCACCCCGCCGTACCGACCACTATCGCGGACCTGGCCCTCGACTTATCGCCGTCGGTGCTGGCCGACGCCGAGTCCGCCAGCCGCGAGATGACGCGGTTCGATGCCGAATTGGGCGGCGAGATCGCGCCGTTCGCTTCGGTCCTGCTGCGGTCGGAGTCGGCTGCGAGCTCACAGATCGAAAACTTGACCGCATCCGCGCGCGCAATAGGTGAGGCCGAGCTGCCCGGTGGCAAAGCGAAACAAAACGCGGAGCTGATCGTTGCCAACACCGCCGCGATGCAGGCAGCGGTCGCCCTGTCGCATGCGATCGACGCCGAGGCGATCCGCGCAATGCACCGCGCATTGATGGTCAACGATCCGCGCCATACGCCAGGCGATTTCCGCGCTGAGCCGGTGTGGATCGGTGGCGGGTCCACTCCGATCGGCGCAACATTTGTCGGCCCACGCGATGAATTGGTTCCGGGGGCGATTGACGATCTGATCGCCTTCGCCCAACGCGACGATCTTCCCGCGCTGCCGCAGATCGCGGTAAGCCACGCGCAGTTCGAGACCATTCACCCATTCACGGACGGCAACGGTCGTACTGGCCGCGCCTTGGTACAAGCGATGCTGCGCAACAAAGGTCTCACGCGCCAGGTCACGGTGCCGGTTTCAGCCGGGCTGTTGGCCGACACCGACGCGTACTTCGCCGCGCTGACGAGTTATCGAGATGGCGACGCCGCGCCGATAGTCGAGCGTTTCTCACACGCTGCGATCCTGGCAATCGCCAACGGGCGACAACTCGTCGCCGAACTGCGCGCCATTCGCGAGTCCTGGAACAGCGTGATCAACGCCCGGTCCGACTCGGCGATCTGGAAGGTTGCCGACCTGTTGACTCGCCGTCCGGTCATCAACGCAGCACTGGTGGCCCAAGAATTGGGCATCGAGTCCACCAACGCGCACCGATACCTGAACCCGCTCACCGATGCGGGCCTCCTTGCCGAGGCAACCAATGGGCGTCGAAACCGAGTGTGGCGTTCTCCCGAAGTACTTGCCGCGCTGGACGCTTTCGCGGAACGAGCCGGGCGGCGGGGGTGATCGAGCCCTGGCCGCAAAACGGTTGAGGGTCAACGGCTTCAACTGAATCGCACAAAGCGGCACGGAGCCGCCGACGCGGGGATATGGTCGCTTACGTAGTCATGTGAGCCAGGACGCGGGGGTGCGTTCGTTCCTCAGTACGTGTTGGATGCCGGACCGGCCCTCGCGTCAGTTTGTGGCGTCTGCACAACCCGAGGAGCTGTCATGAGCACAGCGGCCGAGCGCGCAGCCCAACTGGGCTTGGTGTCCCGCCTGAAATCGTCCTATCCGGAGCTGCCCGACGCTCCCTACCCCGACATGCTGGACCCCGCCCGCATCCAGGCGTACCTCAAGCCCGTCCATGACGTCGGTGGTGAGCCCGATGCGCCCATGGAGTACGTCAACAAGCAGTACGAGCTGTGGGAACACATGACGTACGTCATCTGCGAGGTCCTGGCCTGGCGCGGCATCTGGCTGTCGGAGGAGCGGCGCCGCATCGGCAACGTCGACGTCGGCCGCGCGGAATACCTCGGTCTCCCCTATTACGGCCGCTGGCTGCTGTCGGTCGCCCGGGTCCTCATCGAGAAGCACCACATCAGCCTCGGCGAACTCATGGAGCGGATGGCCGAGGTCAAGGCGCGCTACGAGGGCGGACTCGACGGCAAGACCCTCGAAGCCACGCCCAGATCCGAGGGCGACGGCGCGAACGTCAAGCGCAACAAGCACCACATCGAGGCGGTTGGCATCGGGGATCCGCAGATCTACGCAGGCAAGGCCGGGACACCGAAGTTCAAGGTCGGTGACGCCGTGCGGGTGCGCGAACTGCCGGTGATCTTCTACACCCGCACCCCGGAGTACGTGCGCGGCGCGACCGGCAAGATCGCCGTGCTGGCCTACGAGAGCCCGGCACCGGAGGACGAGACCTGGGACATCCCCGAAGCGCCGCCCGAGTGGTTCTACGTCGTCGAGTTCAACCAGTCCGAGCTGTGGCACGACTACACCGGCACCAAGCAGGACACCCTGCGCACCGAAATCCCCGAACGCTGGCTGGAAGCGGCCACCTAGCTCGAATCACCCTTGCCAGAAAGGATTTGCATGTCTGATCCAGGCTCCGATCACCACCATGATCATGACCACGATCACGCGCGCACCGTGAAACCCATGGTCGACGAGATCACCGACTTCGAGGTCCTCGAGATCGCACTGCGCGAATTGTGTATCGAGAAAGGCATTTTCACCGCCGAGGAGCATCGGCGGTTCACCGAGTTCGCCGAGCAGATCGGCCCCACCCCGGCGGCCCGGCTCGTCGCCCGCGCGTGGCTCGATCCCGAGTTCGCCGAACTCGCCGTCAACGACTCACTGGCCGCCAGCAAGGCCGTGGGCGTCGACTGGCTGGAGCCGACCGGCTTCGGCACGCCAAGCGATTTCGTGGCGTTCCAGATCCTCGCCGATACGCCGACGGTGCATCACGTCATCGTCTGCGCGCTGTGCTCGTGCTATCCCCGGCCGATCCTGGGGAACTCACCCGAGTGGTACCGCACACCCAATTACCGGCGGCGCCTGGTGCGTTGGCCGCGCCAGGTGCTGGCCGAGTTCGGGCTCTACCTCCCCGACGACATCGAGGTCCGGGTCGAGGACTCCAACCAGAAGCACCGCTTCATGGTGATGCCGATGCGCCCCGACGGCACCGACGGGTGGACCGAAGATCAACTGGCCGAGATCATCACGCGGGACTGCCTGATCGGCGTGGCGCTGCCGAAGCCGGGTGTCACCACCAACGCGATCGTGACGACGCGGCCGGCCATGCACCCGGGGACGGCCGGATGAGCGACATCGCCCCGCTGCGGGACATCGTGGCGCGCGACCAGGTGTGGTCGCGTATGGCCGCCAAGTGGGGCGTCGAAAACCCCGTGCCCCCATGGAAAACCAGCCTCGACGGCCTGTGCGACGCACTGGACCATTCGGCCTGTGATACCGAGGTGCTCAGCTTCAAGGAGCGCCGCGACGAGGAGGACGCCCTCTCCGCCACGGTGTATGCGGGCCTGCCGTACCCCGAGAGTCAGCTGGTCTCGCTCGCCCACTCGCTCGTCAGCCGCGGCGTCATCAGCGAGGCCGAGTTGCGGGAACGCCTCGCGAGCGTGCGCGCCCGGCTGGAGACCTGACCTACGGTTCAGGACACCTTGATCCGGATGTTCTTGGTCTGCCGGAACTCTCGGAGGCCTTCGATTCCGCCGGACCGGCCGATGCCACTGTGTTTGTAACCGCCGTAGGGGCTTTGCGGTTGGATGTCACTTCGGCTGTTCACCCAGACTGACCCGGCCTGAAGCTGCCGTGACACGGTATGGGCGCGGTGCAGACTCGTGGTGTGGACGAAAGCGTTGAGCCCGTACCGGGTGTCGTTGGCCAGGTCCACCGCCTCGGTGTCGTCGCGGAACCGCAGCACTGACACGACGGGCCCGAACGTCTCCTGCTGGGCCAGTGGTGAGCGGTTGTCGACGTCCGCGAACACCGTCGGCTCGACGTAGAACCCCGACGCCAGCTCGCCGCCGATCCGCTTGCCACCCAGCACGAGGTCGCCGGACCCTGCGGTGACCGCCGACTCGATGCTCGCCAGGATGCGCTCGACGGCGGCCTGGTTGATCACCGGACCGAAGAGCACGTCGGAGCGCAGCGGGTCGCCGATCGGCGCCCGCTCGACGGCGGCGAGGAACTTGTCCAGGAAGGCGTCATAGACGTTGTCGTGAACCAGGATTCGACTGCTGCAGGCGCAACTCTGGCCGGCCTGCATGATCGGCCCCTGATGCGCGGACAGATTCGCGGCGGCATCCAGATCGGCATCGTCGAAGATGACGGCGGCAGCGGTGCCGCCGAGTTCGGCGACCACCGGCGTGATGTTCTCCGCGGCAGCGGTCAGCACTCTGCGGGCAGTGGCCGTGCCTCCAGTGAAATGAATCTTGCCCACTCCAGGGTGCCGCACGAGCGCTTCGCCGCCGTCCGCGCCCGCGGGCAGCACATTGACGAGCCCGGCAGGTAAACCGGCTTCGAGGCACAGCTCGCCGAACCGAAGTGCCGCCAGCGGCGCGAGTTCCGACGGCTTCACGACGACGGCGTTGCCCGCCGCCAGGGCGGGCGCGACCGCCATCCCGATCACCACGAGGGCACCGTTCCATGGCGCGATGACGCCCACGACACCGTACGGATCGTGCTCCACCAGGTTGAGGTCGAAGCCGCCCGTCACGGGAGTGCTCGCGCCATCGGCTTTGTCGGCGTACCCGGCGTAGAACCGGAAGAACCGCTCGGTCAGCACCGACGTTGCGGCCAACGACGTCGGTACGCCGTAATCGTGGGTGTTGATGCTGGCGAACTCGGCGTGGTGCTCGCCCAGGAGATCGGCCAGGTTGAACAACATGTCGCGGCGGCGGTCGGGCGGGTACGACATCCACCTCCGCTGAGCCTGCGTGGCCGTCTCCACCGCCCTGTCGACTTCCGCGGCACCGGCCATCTCGACGACGGCGTTCACGCGACCGGTGCCGGGATAGACGTGATGGTGCGTCCCGCCAGAGGAGCCTGTGACCCGGTCTCCACCGAGAAGCAGTGCACCGCTGGGTAATTCGATGTCGATTTCGATCATGCGGTCCATTCCGTGTCCAGAACGCGGCTAGGCGTCCTGCTGTGCCTGATGCGCCGCATCCGGGTCCGGCAGTGACTGCACGTCACCGTCGACACTGGAGGTGATGGTGCCGGTCAGCGACTGCTGGAACGCGTTGATGTTCGCGTCCGCCGTCAGATAGCCGGTGTGGGCTCCGGTGACGGTGATATCGGCCAGGTAGTGGACCGTCGTCTGGCTCGCGTTGTAGTCGGCCGATTCGGTGCCGTTGAGAATCTCCCCCAGTTCGTTCACGTAATTGGTGTACGTGACCGTGCGGACGGTGCGCGTGGCATCGTTCGCGTCCGGCGCCTCGGTCACCACCGCGGTGCCACCACCGACGCCCGCATAGGTTCCGGTGGCCGGCAGCGGTGTCGTGGCGGCGACATAGCTGCCGAGGGCCGGGGCCCACGAATCGGAGCTCGGGGTCGACCGGTCCGCCGCCACCGGCCCGACGCTGGTGGTGTACTTCAGATTCGCGATGACCAGTCGGGACACCGTCGGATCGGTGACGCTGGACTCCCAGAACGTGACGGCGGTGCCATCGGGATTCCAGCTCGGCATGCTTCGGGCGGTGTATCCGTCGCCGGTGTCGAACAGCGGAATACCGTTCTCCCGGTTCAGCTCATCGCCGACGGCGACGATCCATTCCTGGTTGGAGACGTTGATCGGGTCGGCCCACTCCAGGTACACGGGTGCGCCGACGTACACCGGCAGGAAGTTCTGCCGGATGATCCGCGTCATCGGTGTCAGCGCATTCAGCCCGCGCGTGCTGCCGATGGCGATCCACTGCATATTCGGCGAGTAGTCCATGTCCTCGTCGTAGTCGAGGTTGGCCGTCACCCTGGTCACCTTGCCGGTGGCGAGGTCGACCTCGATGTCGTCCACATTGCCGGCGTCGTACTGGCCGCCGAGGATCACCACACCCTTGCCATCCGGGGTCCTTGCCTTCACCGGTGGGATACACGACGCGGGCATCGGTGACCGTGTAGCCGGTATCGGTGCGCGTCAGCGTGCCGACGATCGGCAGGGCCTGCAGAAGATTGTTGGGCCCGATCACGATTCGGGTGTACAGCACGTGGGTGCCGTCGGGCGACACCCGCATCTCGCGTTGCGGGTCGATGGCGTATCCACCGCCGGCCGGCGTGGTGATCGACACCAGCTCGGTCCCGTTGATTCCGGTTTCCAGCATGGAGTACCGCGGCGTCTGCCCGGCGACGTTCACCAGCACCAGCACCCGGCCCGAACCATCGTCGACGGGAACGGGTTTGGCCAGATTGCCGGTCTCACCGACGCTGACGCCGCAGGTGACACATTGCAGCGCGGTCCCGTCGGTCTTGATCTGGTAGATCTCCGAGCGGCCCCCGGAAGTCGGCTGGCCGGCGAAGAAGATGGACTTGCCGTCTGCCGAGTACCGCGGATTGGCCGGGCTGGCAATGGTGTTGGGCAGGTTCAGGATCACCCGCTCGACCTCGGGGTTGAGCACCGACACGTCGATACCCGCCTTCGCGCTGTGGGGACTGAACAGCTTCAGCAGGTTGAACTTTCCGTCGGTCACCGACACCGAGAACGAATCGGTCTGCACCGCCGTGTAATTGATGTCGTTCGGGGTGTAGGTGAAGTTGCCGGTGGCCTGGTCGATGGTCAGGGTGCCGTACTTCGGTCCCTGCGTGACCTTGTAGGTCAGGGCGTCACCCTCTGGGTCCGTGGCGCCGAGATTGCCGGTGACGGTCTGCTCGGTCTGGACCGTGGTGGTCGGGTTGTACGCGATGGTCGGAGCCTGGTTGAACACGTTGCGCCGCACCCAGGCCAGCACCGCCCACACCGCGGGACCGAACGGCTCGGGCGTGTGAGGCACCGGCTTGAGGAACGGATTGAGCAGGTTGGTCACGACACCGTTGAGGAAGCCCACCAAACCTGTTGCCGGAGAAGCTACTTGAGCGGCCACGACGGCCGGTACCGCGGCGGTGGCCGAAGCGGCCACCGTCGCGGCGGTGGACGTCGTCTGCGTCGTGGGGGCCGCAGCCGCCGCGGTCACCGTAGCAGTCTTGGCGCTGACGTTCGGGCTGACGGCGGCGGCGCTCACCGCCGTCTGGGCGGCGGGTTTCGAGGCGGCGCTGGTGGCCTCGACGCGCGATGGCTTGAGCGAGGGCTTGGTGCCCGCACTCGACTTCGATGCGGACTTGCCACTTGCGCTGGGCTTGGCCGCTCCGGGTTTCCCGATCCCCCTGACACTTTCGTCGGTGCCGTCCTTCGGGGTCGTCGACGAGGTGCCGGTATGGGCACCGCCAGTGTTGCTGACGACCACGCCCGAGCTCACCTCGGTACTCGATGTGGTCGATCCCGGTGTCGCGGATGGCCCGGATGCGGATGATGAACCGGTTGTTCCTGCGGTCCCCGCAGCGCCGGTGGCGCCAGTGGTTCCCGTCGTCCCCGACGCCGTGCCGCCGGCGGTACCCGGTGTCCCGCCAGGCGAGCTCAAGGACGTCGACCCACCCGATGAGCTCGAGGAACTCGACGTGGACGAATTCGCCGATCCGCCGGCGGTATCCGCCACGGCCACGCCATGTCCGGTCGCCACCGCGGTGACCAGCCAGGCCGCGACCGCCAGGCCACCGTACCCGCCGACCTTCGCAGCTTGCCGAGGTGAGTGGTGGGCAGACACATCGGGTGCGGCTGCGACGAACAGGGGGTTGACACGAGAACTGTTATTGGCCATGGGCTTTGGCTCCGTTGCCGTTGGGTTGATGCCTATTCGGTTGTGGGCGATTCTGTTGTAGCGAAAGGGGGTTACTTGAGCATGCTTCCGGCGTCGACGGTCATGGGAAGACCTGTTACATAGCGGGATTCGTCCGACGCCAGGAAAAGCACGGCATTGCTGATGTCGACCGGTTCAACCCAGCCCACCGGGAGCACGTGCATCATCTGCGCGACGACCTTCATGTCGTCGGGGCCCGGGTTCTCCAGGTCGGGCCGGAACAGCTTCATCGTGCCCTCGTTCATGAACAGCGGGGTGTTCACGTTCGTCGGGTGCACCGAGTTCACCCGGATCGAGTGGTGCCCCAGTTCCACGGCGAAGGTCCGCATCAGCCCGACCACGCCGTGCTTGGCCGCGATGTAGTGGCCCGTGTGCGGATACGGCTTCAGGCCGCCCACCGAGCTGGTCAGAATGATCGAACCACCCTGGCCCTGCGAGATGAGATGCGGCACTGCGGCTTTCACCGACTTCCAGACGCCGGAGAGGTTGACGTCGATCATGTCGGTCCAGTCTTCCTCGCTGGTGTGGTCCAGCGTCTGACCACCGTTGCCGATGCCGGCGTTGGCGCAGATGATGTCCAGCCGGCCGAGCTGTTCGACGCCGTTGTCCACGGCGGCCTTCACCGCGGCGTAGTCGCGCACGTCGACCTCGGCCGTGACGATGCGCCGGTTCAGCTGCTTGACCAGGTCCGCCGTCTCGGCGAGGTCGTCGCGGGTAGCCGGGGCGATCTGCGGGTTGCTGCTGACCGGGCCGCAGATGTCGATGGCGATGATGTCGGCGCCTTCTTCGGCGAGCCGCACAGCGTGACTACGCCCCTGGCCGCGGGCCGCTCCGGTGATGAATGCGACCTTGCCCTCTACCCGTCCCGTCATGAGTCCACCTCGCTGTCTGATTGTCGCCGCCGCCGCAGAACTGGCGGTTCGGCTCATCGACTCAGAATTTTGTCGATCGATCAGGAACCATGGCACGGACGCACCGCGCTGTCAATGACGAGTTGGGAAGACGCCGGCGACCGCCGCCGAAGCCCCCGAGAGGATGGGCGCACCGGCCCACCCGACCGAAATCAGTCGCGCACGACTTCGGCGGACTTCGCGAGCAGCTCGATCTGCCGGTCGATGAAGTCGCGCAGCTCCTCGTGGCCGCGCGTGACACCGACCGCGGCCTCGTTGCCGACACTGCGCGCGATCTGGGCGACGATCATGGAGATCACCACCGGCGGGTACGCGTTCAGATCCACACCGCCGGCCCGCAGGACCAAGGTCACCGCCGCGGTTTCGATATCGCGCACCCGCTCCGAGTACGCCTTCAATTCGGCGCCAACTGCCTTGCGGTGGTTGGCCAATGCCATGAACTCCGTACTGAGAACGGTCTGCCGCGGGTCGCTGTTGATGCGCCACAACGCCCGCAACGGATCCTCGTCGAGCAGCACCTCACGGAGCCGTTCCAGCGCCACTTCGCCACCGGCGCGCAAGGCCTCGACGAACAGGTCGTCCATCGTCGGAAAGTAGTAATAGACCAGCGCCTGCTTGACGCCGGCCAGGGCGGCGACCCGCCGTGAGGTCGCCGCGGCGTACCCCTCGTCGTGCATGATCTGCACCGTCGCCTCGATCAGACGCTGCCGGGCACCGCCGTCATCAGCCTTCGATTTGCGCCCCTGAGTCATCGACGAGTCCGCCCCGAAATGCTTGACCGGCCGTCGCGGCGCGTGATAGGCATACGGCAGTCTAACATTTTGATCGATCGATCAGGAGTTGCTGTCATGCAGCCCAAGTCCACCGTGACCGCCATCGCCGATGTCGACTACTTCACGAACCCGGAAATCGCCCAGGACCCGTACGCGTACTGGGACCATCTGCGTCAGCAGGGGCCCGTCGTGCGCGAACCGCACTACGGCGTGGTCGCGGTGACGGGGTACCAGGAAGTCCAGGCGGCGTTCAAGGACGTCGATTCGTTCTCGGCCGTCAACGCCATCGGCGGCCCGTTCCCGCCGCTCCCGTTCACCCCGGACGGCGACGACATCAGCGAGCTCATCGAGGCGCACCGGCACGAGTTCCCGATCTTCGAGCACATGGTGGTGATGGACCCACCCGAGCACGAGAACGCTCGATCCCTGCTGAGCCGGTTGTTGACACCGCGCCGCCTACAGGAGAACTCGGACTACATCTGGAGCCTCGCCGACCGGCAGTTCGACGAGTTCATCGCCAACGGCCAGTGCGAGTTCCTCGGTGAGTACGGCAAGCCGTTCGCAACGCTGGCGATCGCGGATCTGCTCGGCGTGCCCGAGGAAGACCGTCCCGAGATCCGGCGCAACCTCGGGGCCGGCAACGCGCCGGGCTCGCGGGTCGGCGCGCTGGACCACGAACCCGTCGGTTCCAATCCCCTTCAGTACCTTGACGATCTGTTCAGTGGGTACATCGCCGACCGGCGCGAGAGCCCCAGCGAGGATGTGCTGACCGGGCTGGCCACCGCCACCTATCCCGACGGCTCCGTCCCGCCACTGCTGGAGGTGGTGCGCCCGGCAACGTTCCTGTTCGCCGCCGGACAGGAGACCGTCACGAAGCTGCTCAGCTCCGCGGTCAAGGTGCTCGGCGACCGGCCGGAGCTCCAACATCACCTCCGGGAGAACCGCGACCTGATCTCCCCTTTCATCGAGGAAGCACTACGCATCGAGAGCCCCACCAAGGTGGACTTCCGCCTCTGCCGCAAGTCCACCATCCTGGGCGGCGTGCCGATCAAGGCCGGCACCGTGCTGATGCTGTGTCTCGGGGCGGCAAACCGGGATCCCCGAAAGTTCGAGAACCCCAATGAGTTCCGCCTCGACCGCAAGAACGTGCGCGAGCACATCGCCTTCGGCCGTGGCATCCACACCTGCGCCGGTGCTCCCCTGGCCCGGGTCGAGGGCCGCGTCACCATCAACCGCCTGCTCGACCGGACGCGCGACATCCGGATCAGCGAGGCCAAGCACGGCGCCCCGGGCCACCGCACCTACGGCTACGAGCCGACGTTCCTGCTGCGCGGCCTCACCGAGTTGCACATCGAGTTCACCGAGGTGCGGCAGTGACGGTGCAGTCGGTCCTGGAGGACATCACGAATCGGCCGGGCAGCGGAGACACCATCGCGATCATCAACCCCGCCACCGAGGAGGTGATCGCCGAATTCCGGGACGGCGGCGCCGAGGCCGTCGACGCCGCCGTGACCCGTGCGCGCGAGAGTTTCACGTCCGGGGTGTGGAGCGGGCTACCCGGCAGCGAACGGGCCAAAGTGCTGTGGCGGGTGGCCGATCTGATCGACCAGCACGCCGACGAACTCGCCCAGATCGATTCCCTGAACACCGGAATGCCCTATTTCCAGGCGTTCACGATCATGGCGACGTGCGCCGAATCGTTCCGCTACTACGCCGGCTGGTGCACCAAGGTCAACGGCATCGCCCACGACGTGCAGCAGACCGGCGGCATCACCGGCGCGTTCACCACGATGCACGCCTACACGCTCAAAGAGCCCTACGGCGTCGTCGGATTGATCTTCCCGTGGAACGGGCCGGTGTTCAACGCGTGCACCAAACTCGCGCCCGCGCTGGCCGCGGGTTGCAGCTGCATCGTCAAACCTGCTGAAGAAACCCCGCTTTCGGCCCTGATACTGGAGCGAATCCTGGCCGAGGCCGGCGTGCCGGACGGCGTCGTCAACCTCGTCACCGGATACGGCCACACGGTCGGTGCGGCGATCACCGCGCATCCCGGTGTCGACAAGGTGGCCTTCACCGGCTCCACCGAAGTCGGCAAGCAGATCGTGCAGGCTGCCGGCAGCGGCAACCTCAAGCGGGTCGCGCTCGAATTGGGCGGCAAGTCACCGGTTTTGATCTATGACGACGCCGACCTGGATACCGCCATCACGATGGCGGCGATGGGCATCTTCATCCATTCCGGGCAGGGCTGCATCAGCGGATCACGAATCTTCGCCCAGCGCAGCGTGTACGACAAGGTGGTGGAGGGCGTCGCCAACATCGCGAACTCGGTGAAGCTCGGCGCCCCGACAGAGGACGGGGTCCTGATCGGCCCGATCATCAGCGCCAAACAACTTCACCAGGTGCTGGGCTTCATCGAAGGGGGCCGCAGGGACGGGGTCGAGGTGGTCACCGGGGGCGACCGGCTGGAGCGCAGTGGATTCTTCGTGCACCCAACGGTTCTCACCGATGTCGCCCCCACCGCACGGCTCTACCAGCAGGAGATCTTCGGGCCGGTGGTCGCGATCCTGCCGTTCGATGACGACAACGAAGTCGTGGCCCTGGCCAACAATTCCGAATACGGGCTGGCCGCGACCGCCTGGACCAAGGACATCGGCCGCGCGCACCGACTCGCCAAACGTCTCGACGCCGGCACCGTGACGCTGAACTGCCAGATGGTGTTCGACCACTCGATGCCCTTCGGCGGCTACAAGCAGTCCGGTTGGGGCCATGAATGGGGACGCGACGGGATCGAGAGCTTCCTGAAGACCAAGACGGTTTACACCCAACTTTGATTACACGGCAAGGAGTTCAGATGGGATCGTTGGACGGGAAGGTCGCCTTCATCACCGGCGCGGCCCGTGGGCAAGGTCGCAGCCACGCAGTGCATCTCGCGAGAGAAGGTGCGGGCATCATCGCCGTGGACATCTGCGCGGACATCGCATCGAACGGCTACCCCATGGCCAGCCGTGCCGAACTCGACGAAACCGTCGAACTGGTCGAATCCGTCGGCGGCAAGATCGTCGCCGCCGTCGCCGACGTCCGTGATTTCACAGCACTCAAGTCGGCGCTGGACGCCGGTGTCGAGCAGTTCGGCCGCCTCGACATCGTCTGCGCGAACGCCGGTATCGCCACGATGGCGTTCCGTGAACTGACCATCGAAGAAGAACTCGAGATGTGGACCGACGTCATCGACGTCAATCTGACGGGCGCCCTGCACACCGCCAAGGCGGCGATCCCCCACATCCTCGCCGGCGGGCGCGGTGGGTCCATCATCTTCACCAGCTCCACTGCCGGGTTGAAGGGCTTCGGCGGTGCGCAGGCCGGCGGTCTGGGCTATGCGGCATCCAAGCACGGCATCGTCGGTCTCATGCGGACACTGGCCAATGCGCTTGCCCCACAGAGCATCCGGGTGAACACCGTGCACCCGACGGCCGTCAACACCATGATGGCGGTCAATCCGGCCATGACGGCGTTCCTGAAGAACTATCCCGACGGCGGCCCACACTTGCAGAACCCCATGCCGGTCGGGTTGCTCGAACCAGAAGACATCAGCCATGCCGTCGCCTTCCTGGCCTCCGATGCCGCGCAGTACATCACCGGAGTCACGCTTCCGGTCGACGCAGGCTTCTGCAACAAGTTATGAACTCTGTCACCGGGCGAGTCGCCGGCAAGAAGATACTGATCACGGGCGCGGCCCGCGGGATGGGCCGGAGCCACGCCGTGCGCCTGGCCGAGGAGGGGGCCGACCTCATCCTCGTGGACATCTGTGAGTCCCTCTCGGTGCTCGAATACCCGCTGGCGACGCGGGAGGACCTCGACGAAACCGCCAGTCTCGTCCGGGAATACGGGCGTCGCGCCGCGACGCACGTCGTCGACGTTCGCGATGCCGACGCATTGCGGGCCGCGGTCGACGACGGTGCGCGGCAGTTGGGCGGTCTCGACGGCGCGATTGCCAACGCCGGCGTGCTCACCGCGGGAACCTGGGACACCACCACCGCCGAACAGTGGCGCACCGTGGTCGACGTGAACCTGATCGGAACCTGGAACACGTGCAGAGCCGCGCTGCCCTATCTGATCGACCGCGGCGGCAGCATCGTCAACATCAGCTCCGCCGCCGGTACCAAGGGGACACCACTGCACCTGCCCTACACCGCGTCCAAGCATGGGATCGTGGGGCTCAGCAAGAGCCTGGCCAATGAGCTTGCCGCGCAGAGCATTCGCGTGAACACGGTACATCCCACCGGAGTGCCGACCGGAATGCAGCCGGCGTCCCTGCACGGCCTGATCCGGGAGACGCGGCCTGACCTGGCGCCACTTTTCGCCAATGCCCTGCCGGTCGTCATGGCCGAAGCGGTCGACATCAGCAACGCGGTGCTGTACCTGATGTCCGACGAATCCCGATACGTCACGGGCCTGGAACTCAAAGTCGATGCCGGCGTCACGATTCGGTGAGTCAGAAAGGACGACAATGACAGGGCTCGGTACCGAACGCTCCGAACGCGGCAAGTCGGCGTACGCCGACGTCATGACGGTCGCCGCGCCACCGGAATCCACACCGGTGGACGACTCGCTACTGGATTTCGTCTTCGCCGACGTGTGGCAGCGCCCGGGCCTGACCCGGCGCGAGCGGCGTTTCATCACCCTCCCCTGTGTCGCGGACGCCGATGCCGAAGACCCGTTGCGCGCCCACGTGTACGCCGCTCTGAACAGTGGTGACCTCACGATCGTCGAGATCCGGGAAACCGTACTGCATTTCGCCGTCTACGCGGGCTGGCCGAAGGCTTCGCGCTTCAACATGATCGTCGACCAGGAGTGGAACCGCATCCATCAGGAGCGCGGCCTGCCGGTCCCCGATCCCGAACCGCTGTTGCCACTCGCTACTCCCAGTGACCCCGACGAACGGCTGGCCGTCGGCGCGGCGTGCTTCAAGGACATCAACTGTCTGCCGTTCGCGCCCGACCAGGACAACCCGTTCCAAGGCGCGGGCATCCTGAACTTCGTGTTCGGCGAAATGTGGCTGCGGCCGGGGTTGGCGCGAAAGGAACGGCGCCTGATCACCGTGGCCTGTGTGGCGTTCCAGGACGCGCCGTTTCCGATCGTCAGCCACGTCTACGCCGCCTTGAAGAGCCACGACGTGTCGTTCGACGAGATGGACGAACTGATACTGCAATTCGCCGCGCACTGCGGATGGCCCAAAGCTGCACATCTGAGCCAGGTTGCCGCCGAGCAGAAACGGCGCGTCACGCAGGAGTGGGCGGCTGAGGCCGACGGCGCCCCGCAGTCATCCGATACCTGATGGCGCTTTCGGCCCACAGCCGGCGCATAGGTGCCACACTGGCGACGTGACGACGAACGATATCTACGAGCGGCTCGGCGCGCTGGAGCAATTGGTCCGACATCTCTACGCGCAGACCGGCATCCCGCTGCCCGATGTGCGGTCGATGGCGCAAACACAGGTGTCGAACCGCGTGCTCGAACTACTGGCCTCCGGCAACAAGATCGCGGCCGTCAAGGCATACCGCGATGAGGCCGGAGTCGACCTGCCCACCGCGACCCGGGTTATCGAATCCCTTTAGACCAAGGGAGCTTTCGTCATGCTCGCAGTCATCGCAACGATCCTGGAGAGCGGCGGACCGACGGCCGCGGCGGCGAGCCCGGCCGGCGACCGGATCTACGTCGGGAACAGCAATAGCCCGACGGTCTCCGTGATCGCCACCGCGACCAACACCGTGGTCGACAGCATCGGACCAGGCGTCGGTTTGCCGGGCGCGCAGCAATTGGTTGTGCATCCGGACGGTACGCGGCTGTACTGCAACAACTTCGGCGGGCTGTCGGTGATGGACGTCAACACCAAATCGGTTGTGGCCGTGGTTCCATCCGGCTGGGCCGGCAACGTGGCCATTCACCCCGACGGCTCGACGATCTACCTCGCGTCGGGTGGGGACATCAACGGCACTGCCGACCCGAAGGTCATTCTGATCAACGCCGCCACCAATACGGTGACCGGAAGCATCAAGGTCGACGAGGCTTACTACCTGGCCGTCAGCCCCAACGGCGCCCGGCTCTACGTGGCGGGCTACGGCGCGGACGCGCTGGCGGTCATCGACACCACCAGCCACAGCGTCGTCGGCACCATTTCCGTCGGCAAGCCTGCCGCCGGACTCGTCGTCAGCCCCGACAGCAGTCGCATCTACGTGATGGGCGCGGTCGAGTTCGGCGTCACCACCAGCTCGGTGACCGCGGTGGACGCCGCCACCGGCGCGATCATCGGCGGTGTCACCTTCCCGCTCGGCAAGGAGGTCACCGACATCGCCGTCACGCCTGACGGCTCGGCGGTATTCGCCACCCAGCTGACGGGCGACGTCAACCGGATCGACACCGCCACGATGTCCGTGACAGACACCGTCAATATCGGCAATTACGCTGGGGCCATTGCTGTTTCGCACGACGGATCCCGGATCTATGTCACCAACCAGTACAACAACACCGTGTCGGTGATCGCGCAGCTGCACGTACCGGCCGGAGGTTTCGACCTTCCCGATCTGGTCGGCAAGCTCATCGGTGGCGCTGCCGCCGGCGGAAACGGTTGGCTGGTCATCGGCGACCACTTCTTTCCCATCCCGCCTCGGGAACCCGCACTACAGGCCGTTGCCCGCGCGCTCGCCCCGCACGTCGGCAAACCCGTGCAGAACCACGAATTGGGCCAACGCCTACGCCGCACGCTGTCGGCCGAACCCGAGGCTCCGAAAATGGCACCGGGCAGTTTCCACCCCGACGAGCATCGAAGCTTTTAGAACCGACGGAGAGCGCCACGCCAGGACTTCTTCGTCATCCGCAGACCGTGCGGACGTACGCGATCTACCGCCGCATAACAATCATGGACGATATGCAAGAGGCCAAATCCCTCAGCGAAGGTCAGAACCCCGATAATATCGGCCAACGAGACTACCGGCTAAGCCGGCGCAGCCGTCGACCTTCGACACTGACACAAGCCGGGATCCCCAGACGCGGGCCTTTGCTCTGCTATGAATCCACGTCGCTCAAGCCAATGCTCTAGTCTATCGACTGTGATGTAGGGCGCGCACGAACCCGTGTACAACGAAGCCAACTGATCGAATTCATTTGCGAGAACAGCAAATAAGGCGTTGTGAGTTTGGGCATCGATGGCGCGAAGTCCAAATACACAATCACTCAGAACGAGACGCTCGATACTGGACGACACCACCTTGGCTCGTAACGGTTTCCCAACGCGAGGGATCAAAACGAACGGCCCGACGCTTTCGAGCGAACTCGGTAGCAAAAGTTCCGTCGGGCGAACCATCCCGTCTTGCAACATGGTCGTGTGGACAAACGGTACGCCATCGGTTGCGCGAAGATCGTGTGCGCGATGAACAGGCACTCGCCCACGAACAATGTCAACACATGCGCATGCTCCAGTAAAAACTTTCGCGTTCGGCCCATTCTTCTTTTTCCTTGAAGACGCTCGGCCAGAATCGCGACCAGGACGAAGCGTGACGACCATAGCCGTCGTATGAGCGCCCGGGAAGGTGTTACGACCTAGGACCCGCTTCTTCTCTAACTTGAAACGAGACTGCCAAGCACACCATAGCTCGCGATCTCCCTCGATATTCATAACGTTATTGGGGATGATCGCAACCACCAATCCGTCGCTATGAATCCATTCAAGGGCGCGAAGAACGAACGAGGTGGCTGGTGTAACGCGGTATTCGACGCCCCGATAACTTACTCGTTCACGCGCTTGACCTCTGAAGGAGAACGGCGGATTCAGGAGTACAGCGTCGTAACCATTCCGCCGGCTCCTGTACGCGAGCGACAGGCGATACGACGCCTCAGACAGAGAGTTCGCGTGGCTCACGAGCCACGCAGGATTTGACGATCGCAACAACCTGACCGCCGCGAGATCGATATCAACGGCCGAAACCACCAAGCCCTCAAACCTGTCGACAGCTGCGGTCAGGAGTGCCCCGCCTCCCGCTGCCAAGTCCACCACGCTGGCAGTCTCGGCTGGAAGCAAACCCGCCACGTAGTCGGCAAGCCAGGGCGGCGTGTAATACCGATCGATGCTGGGAATCATGGCCCTTGAACTATCGGTTGTTGGAACAGCTCCGATTGAGAGAAAGTCGAAACGTCGTATATACAGACTCGGGAAAGCCCGTTTGTCCGCTTCGCTTTTCGCCGCGGGTGGTCGTAAATGAGTTGTACCGTGGCCGGATTGCTAAGCGCATATAATGCTGCTCCGAGCCCATGCGGCTTGGTTCCTATTGCGGCCACCCGCAGCGGAGCACCGCCCACGTAGTCGTGTATTGCACGGAGAGTATGAAAAAAATCAAATGGGCAATTTGCACGTGCAAATCTGACATTTGGAATGACATCCAGATTTTCGAGCCCACCCCGATTCGCAACAAATGAGTTGGACGCAAACTCTGGGCGAAATCCTGGAATCCCTATTATTGGATGAATCTGGTCATCTGCGGGTTCCAGCTCGTTAATCACATAAGCGAAGCGATCACCTTCGAATCCGAGCGCGGCTACCAAGTGCCAATCAGCCCCACGGCGAGCTTGGAGCGAGGCAAAACCAGGCAGCGGTTGAATACCGTCAAAGCCCTCTGAAAGATCAAACTGCATACCTTGCGTCGGCGTTGGACTCTTTCGATAATCGGCCGGCTCGATATAGACAACCCGAAATGTCGAACCTGCCTCAGTTGCAGCCCGGAGGAGAGGAGCCCAGATCGTATACGGCATGCCTGTTATATCAATGTAAGATTCACCAGTACCAGCAAAGTACCCGATTACATCAGTTCGTTGTCGACCAGTGAAACTCAGGATCTGGTGTCCGTCGGCCCCGACTAGAGCGATTCCATCTTTGGACTGCATGACTTCTACAAATTCAGATCCGGAGGATTCTGCAGCTTGCCGCCAGTTCGCATCGAGTGCGGCCCTGTCTTCAATGCCACTGCTGAACATATATACCGAGCCAGCCGGGATCTGAAAATCGCGATGTTCGACCACGCGAGTGAGGAGCGGTTCACTAATTAGCGTCATCGAAATACTCGCGAAACATCATCAACTGCGACGGAAGTTCTTCCTCTGGCGAACGGTTACTCTTATGTAAGATCCGTGGTATCGCATTCTTGTGATCATGAACCAGGCCCAGAATATCTGAAGGACTAATATCCATTCTTCGCTTGCTACGGTAACTGTAGGTGAAGAACGGAGAAAAGATCGGATGAAGCTGGTAGCTGTAGTCTTTTATCTGACCAGAAACAGCCGCCATCTTGTCGGTTGTAAACCGACGCACCGCCAGATGCATTACCGAAGTGTTTAGCAGTTCTTCAACTTCAGTTTCTGGAGCGCTATTCAACCTAAACTGGGAAACCTCCGGGGTGTGCCCCTCCGGCTGGGCCGCCATAACCTGAAAAACCCGGCCAAGGCCAAGGACGAGCCTCGTCAAATCAGAGCCGTTCGACGACAGTCCTTGAAGTTCGCGGACAACACGTTCTCCGATTGTAGAAGCAGCATCGGTCTGAACCTCCGGCGAGAGCGGCGATGCAAGGCTCTTCTTTGCGATCAATTGACGTTGAAGTGCCTCATGTACAAGCTGAAGTAGATACCTGATATTGCCGTTTGCCATCTTCGCGTAGGAACTCCAACCGCAATAGTACTTGCGGTAACCTCTCTTACCTCGCCTAATGGTATACAGCATTGCGTGTTGATAATTGTTTAGTCTTGTATTCCACCTCGACTGATCGTCGATCGCGTCGTTGAGAGATTCGAGGAGACCAATTTCTTGCGAATCAGACCAGTACTGCACTAGGTAAGCAGCCAGCGGCGATAATGCATCAAAAGCCTGCAGCAAGTCGTTACCAGCACCGAGACGGGCAAGCTCACGGCGCGTGGACGCATTCTTGCCATCGACACCAAGCTTCTTAGCCTCCGCCTCCTCCGATAATGATGGAAACAGCTCATTAACAGCACCTAGGACTCTTACCTCGTCGTTTTGAAGCTTTCGTAGCCGACTTTCACAAACTTGACGCGCGAATGTCACGAAAGACGCATCATCAAGCCGCTCGGTGATGTCGATGTATGCGTAATCGGCCGGAGCAATCAAATGCTCATCTGGATTGATCGTGGCATGCTCACGATGGCCAGTCTCACGCATACCTATCTTGAAAGTATAGGGGTAATCGCCAGCATGCTTTACCAGAGTATTTACGATACGCTGCTGACGGTCGGTGAGATTCTCATACTCATCGATCAGAAAGAAATATGTCTTGCCAGCCAAATTCGGATCTGCAGCAAGCGCCTGGATTAGACGCTGGACTGGCCGACCTAATGACGATCCCGGAGGGAGGTTATCGGGGTCCAGATTATTGACGGCAATTTCCAGCGCCAGCAATTGTTCCGAAAGACCGTCGCGCAACTCCTCGGAGGTGGTGACGGGCCTCAATCCGATCGATAGCGCGGTTTCCTTGATTCTCTGCGGGGAAACAACCACAGGCAATGAGGACTTGCTCTCAGCCCACTCCACGAACTCAAGAATCAGCCCAGTAAGTGTTAGATTCAAATAGTGCGTAAAAAGACGATCCCATTGCCGATCCGTAAGCTCCGGCCCCTCGAATGCACGAACTACGCTCGTATCAATCCGCCAATACATACCAATTGCAGGCCATTCATCCATGGGTACCGACGCGTTCAGGTGCGCCTGACCTTCATATGATAGGCACCTGAGAACGGTGGTTTTCCCGGTCCCCCGGCCACCCACCAATAGACACGGCTGAATCGTCTGTAGCTGCGGAAAATATGATGGATGAGTAAAGAGATCAAAGACTTCTTCACGAAAATACTCGGCACGAACCTTTCCAAACACTGCGTTCAACTGCGCCGCCGCGCGCGTGGAAGAATCGTTGCTTGGACCAGTCAATTCTTCGCCATCAACGGTACCCATCCACCCTCCTTACTCCACAGAACTGCTATGCAAGCGTCGGGGATTGAGTGTTCGAACGCGATATCTAGCGCAAGATCGTGAAAGCCACGCTTCCACTTGACGATTCCCGCCTTCCGACTAGCATCTTCGATGAACTGAGATACACCACCGCGCAAATCTTCCGGCACCACGATCGTGTTTGGGTTAGTCGCACAATACACTTCTGTTAATGTATGCGCTGCGCGGATTTTCACCTCGGGTGCTGACGCGGATATACGACCGGCCGCGTACGCCGTACACACGAGCGGAGCGTAATATACATCCAATTGATAGTGAGTTACAAGCTGCGCGATCGTAGCGGGATATCCACCCCACTGGGGCCTATTCCACGTTTCGAGGAACTGGTTACCCGAGCCGACAAAATCATCCACGAAAACCAAGGGGGCCGGTCCATTAGACTCGATGACCGATCGTAACCCTGAGTCAATGACAATACGGTCCTCATCGATACCTATATCGGTTCTCGCGAGACGCTGAAAGATGTGACCTGAATCGGATGGATTTGGCTCCTCTCCAGTGGGAGCCGTGATTATCGCAGCGTCTAAAAATCCATTCCACAGCGCGCGTTTTTCATTGTAAGTAGCTCCGGGCCGCGATATTTCCTCGGACATCGAATGGATATTGTTTACGAATAACTTTGTCACCTGTTTGTCGCTGATGAACACAAACGCGTCAAGAAGTGCTACAGCATACTCCCTATGCTGTAGCTCAAACCTCGCCAACCACTTTTTGGCGTCTATCCTTTCAATCGAAGGCCATTCGCCGATCGCACGCAGGTACTTCTTGGTCGCAAGCACCTCATCTGCGTCCATACTTCCCCCCCGTTTTTGTGCGCGGTTGATGACTCTAGCGCTTCAGCCCAGACCACGAGTCGATTCACACACCGCGACGCGCTACGAACAGCCCACGGGCCGTAATGAATAGAGCCGGCCACTGGCGCCTCTCACGCCGATCAACCCCTTCATTCTGAGATCGATAGGTGCAACTCCCAGCTGCCACTCTCGTAGCCGCCTGCAGTTTGGCAATCTCCGCCGAGGGGCACTTGCGGTGACTAGTCGGACACAGACCCACGGAAACCCGCTATACGACGGCGAAACCCGATAGCCAGTCGCGGCCATGCCATCGCCGTTATGGCCATCGCACAAAATCACCGTCCGCACCACTGAGCACCGCCGCGTCGCAGCACCAACATTGCGATAACTCCACCCCGAGGCAAATTTATCGCTACCGTCAATATTGCTTGAGTTCCCCCTCGGTCAGGAGCTTTCACATGCATACACTCACCGCCCGTCTGAGTCTGCCCACCGCCGCCGCTGTCATGGCCGCGGGCGTCATCGTCACCGCTCCCCCGCCACCGGCGTTGCGGGCCCTCCCGACACCGGTCGTCCACAGCGTCCAGATGCCGGATATCCAACTGACCGCGACCATCGCCGACATCCTGGAGTTCCCTGCCTTCAGGCAGTGGGTGAAGAATCAGGTCGACGATGCCCTGACCATCGGTGTCGGTCTGGCCAAAGCCGGCCAGGGCGTCGGGCAGACCATCAGCGCCATCCCGGGACTCGTGGTCACCGTGGCCCAGCAGATCCTGGCCCGGGACCTAGTGGGCGCCCTCGGCACCGTCGAAGCGGGGGTGATCGGCGCCGTCACCGTCATCGGCGGGCCGATCCTGGTCTCCGTCATCGAACGCAACCAGCGCCAACTGGCCGTCCAGCAGGCATTGCAAGCGGCCGTGCCCGCCGCGCTCATCGGACTCGGCGCCGGCCTGCTCGGCGGGTTCAACGACGTCGCGACCTCGGCGATCATCGCCGGCCAGAACGTCGTGGCGGCGCTACTGCCCATCAACCTCGGCAATCTCGCCAAGGCCATCACCGACGGCGTAAAGCTCGTCATCCAGGGCCTCAATACCGGCGCCGGGAAGGTCATCGACGGAATCGCCTTCGCGCAGAACACCATCGCCAACGCGCTGGCGACGCAGCCGGCACCGATCGCGGCCACCACTCCCACGCCGGCATCCGGAATCGAGGCCACCGCCATCCCCAAGATCACCGCGACGAAGGTCAAGCCCACGGTCAAACTCGTGCCGACGGCAGCCAAGCCCACGACGACCACGCCGACGGACACCAAAGACCCGACAGACACCAAAGATTCGACGGCGCCCGACACTCTCTCGACGGCGAACCACGACACCGACTCCGGTACCAAGCCCGACACAAAACCCGACACGACCGGGGCGGCAACCAACACGAGCGCCGGCTCGGGAACGTCGGACACCGGTAGCAAGGCCGAGAAGCAGACCACTCAGAAGAAGCCGAAGTCGAAGTCCGGCAAGAAGACACAGGCCAAGAAGGCCGAGTCAACGTCGCAGGCCGCCGCCTGAGGTCCCAGCACAGTGGGAGGTAATTCACAGGCGACCGCAGCATCGCGAAAAGCGCACTGATTCAACGATATCCACGTCCCAAGGTGAACGGCGGGAAGACTGCCGTTCACCTTGGGTTTGCACGCTGTCCCTACCATCCGCCCCTACTGCCGTCGCAGACGTGGACGCGCCGAGAACGCGTCCCGGAGCACGAAAGCAACAGGAGCACAAGGTGATCGACACACTGGATATCGCGCTGCGGATCGGCGCCGGCCTGGGGCTGGGCGCGGCGATCGGGCTGGAGCGCCAGTGGCGGTCCCGCAACGCCGGGTTGCGCACCACCGCGCTGGTGAGCCTCGGCTCCGCGCTGTTCGTGATCATGGGCGGCTACACCTTCGCGGGCGAACACGCCGACCCCACGCGTGTCGCCGCCCAGGTCGCGTCCGGCATCGGCTTCCTCGGAGCCGGCGTGATCATGCAGCAGGGTGCCACGATCTCGGGGCTCAACACCGCGGCCACCCTGTGGGCCTCCGCCGCCATCGGGGCCCTGGCCGGCGGCGGACTGATGCTGCCCGCCGTGATCGGCAGCTGCGCCGTCATCGCCGCCAACATCTTCCTGCGGCCGGTCGGCCGCACGCTGGACCGGCACCGCCGGCCCGGCGCCGAAGAGTCCTCTGCCGAATACCGGTTCGAGGTGCGGTGCGCCACGAGCGCCGAGCTCCACATCCGCAGCCTGATCTTCGATGCCATCTCGCACCCCAACCTCACGGTGCGCTCCATCTCGGCCGTCGACCTGCCCGACGACGAGGGCGTCCGCATCACCGCCACCGTCATCGCCGACGAACGCGACGACCACCGCATCGAGGCCGCCCTGGCCGACGTCATCAAGGCGCCTGCTGTCACTGCGGTGCGGTGGAGTGCCGACGATATGAGCCCGGTCGACTAGTAAGCCGCTACCTGGGGATTTCTGGTGGGCGCGGACGGTATCGAACCGCCGACCGCTGGTGTGTAAAGCGATTCGGTGTATGCACGCGTGGGCGGCCGAGCTCCCGCGTCAAAGTCTTGGCCGACAAGGTGGATCGGCAAGGCCGGCCGGGACCGGGCACCATTCATCGGTACGAACGCGAGGTGTTACGAACGAGCAACTGCGGCCGGTTCGCATTGGTCCGCCAGAGACAAGTACCACTCCCCCCGCTTACGTGGCTTCCTTTGACGCGGCGTCAGTCGCCCGCATTACCTCGCGCATGGAGCGCCTCTCGACTGGAACGGTAAAAGGTTCCCCAACTAAGTGCTTGCCGTAGGGGTTCGCAGTGACGGTGTAGGACACGGTGATCTCGTCAGAGTCCAGGTGGGGGTCGACGATCAGCACCACATCGTCGCCGTGGTAATCGCTGCGCCATTCCGGGTACGGCCGCAGTTGCGCCAATGTGACGATCACCTCGAGGTCGCCGTCGTCGTTATGCCGCCACTCGATCGGATAGTCCTTTGGACGGGCCAACTCGAACGGCGGCACCGCCACGTGGCCGAACCGTGGATCACTCGGCGGCTCCCAATTAGGGTCCTGGATCTTCATCCACTCGTATGCCTGCAGTCCCTTGAACCGCACGCCGCGAGCACCATGGAAGGTGAGGATGATCTCCACGTCGGTCAGGAAAGTCTCCGCGGCGTTCGCAATGCGGAACCGAAGCGCCGGAAACCCTACGCTGGCGAGATAATCGCGGCAGGCAGGCCACCGCGCTTTCAGCGGATCACGATATTCGGCGACCTTTGTCTGAATCTCTTCCTCGCTCAACGGTTCCGGCGGTTTCGGCTGCTTCAGGCTGGGAATGCCCGCGATACCGATGGGAAAATCTTCGGGACGGATCGTCGGCTCGAACTGCTTCATCAGCGAGTCCATCAATCCGCTTTCGTTGATCATGTCGCTGACGCCACGCATCTGGAGACCGACGTCCCACGGCCTCTGCCGAGCCTGTCGGGCCCTCTCGGCATCGCGGGCCGCCCGCTCCCGCTCCGCCGCCTCCTTCTCCTTGCGGATTCGCTCATGCCCTTCATCAGACCGTTTCCGGATCCGGTCCTCACGCATAGCGACGAACGTGTCCCGCACCTCACCGTCATCCGTGAACGCGTACGCACAGCCGTCCACCGACACCTTGACGTCCAACGGCGCGACGCCGATCGCTGGGATCCCCAAGAACTGCTGCCGCACCTGCGCCATGTGAGGACGATCGAGAACCCCCGCCACCCGTTCGAGGTGGAGCAGCTCGATCTCAACATCACCGCCGAGGGCCCGGAGCGTTTCCCGGTCTGCCAGACCGACTTCCTGGTTCGTGACGAATACCAAGAACTTGGGTTTGTGCTGCCGGGCTTCGTCGATGTCGGCCTTCAGCTTGTTCTTGATCTTCGTCAAGGTCGGGTTCTGGCCGCGGGAGAAGTAAACAGCCCAGACGCCCTTTCCTCCTTTCCGCTTGCACTCGCCGTCCCGGCCGCCGTCGCGCCCCCCGAGCGGATGCGACGGGTCAACGTCTTCATATCCCTCGGCGGCGAGCACCTGCGCAGCTAACCGCTCGCTGGGAGGCTGACCGTACGTCCAGTCCAGGAGCCGCTTGTGCGTCTCGTCGGTCCGCACCGGCTGATGTTGGGGCGCCATAGTTTTCCAATCCGGACGTGGTCGAAATCGCCGACTCGCCATACTGCGGACTTTGAAGGAACTGGACCGTCGGGCGTTACCGTCGTCAGTACATCAGCCAATGCAGACTGACGAACGACCAGCGAGACGAATACTCAGTCAGGTTTCGTCGTAGTCCTGCGGTGGGACATTACCCGCGAGGCGCGATAGTTCCGTGCATCGACAACCTGCGAGTTGCGTGGCGTCCACTCGGCGCGGACCGTGGCGAGGCGCTAAAGGGGGTCGGCGCCGTCGACACTGACCTCTCCGACCGCCAATCGCGCAGCGGCGGCGACACGCAACGCGAGGTAAGCGAATTCCATCGCTTGATTCTCGGACGCCACGTTCTCGTGTACTGCCTCGTTCCGGACCTGCACGAGATAACGCGCTGCGGAAGCTTCGCCCTCAGTCAGCACGCCCTGGGCCGCGGCTTCTTTGATGAGCCTTCCCAACGTCATCTGCCTGGCAGCCGGGTTCTTTTTCGCGAGCACGGACCGCAACGCAACTTCCAGCCGCGCGGCCGCCGCTCCCACCGAAGCCGCGGGATTCAGCCTTGCAAGCTCGTCCATCTCCCGAAGAAAGGGGCTTTGTTCCTCTTCGACGACCCCCGTGATCGGTTCGGCGGATTCGGGCTCTTCGGTCAGCTCTTTCTTGGCATTCTCGAGCCCTGCATCGACGATGCGCCGCCTCACGGAAAACCCTTGGCGCGTGAGGGATGCTTCTTCTACACGGTCATCAAGGAGAGCTTTCAGACGCTCAAACACACCGGTGAGCTGCTTTCGGAATACCAACCCGCCGCCGACAACAACTCCTGGCCACGCCAGGTGCTCGATAATGCCAGACACGAACGTGAGCCAGTCCACGACAGCCAGTATCCAGGTATCACAACGAGCCGGACCACCGAAGTCCTGCGCTGGGAAAAATGCCAGGACCAGTAATACGCCTACGACTTGCGGGCACGGCGCCGGCGGCCGGCAATCATCTACAGTCGGTTAACGCTGTTGATCTGCAATAACACTGGTGGGCGCGGACGGTATCGAACCGCCGACCGCTGGTGTGTAAAACCAGAGCTCTACCACTGAGCTACGCGCCCCGCCCCGGGCACGCTACACGCCGATGGCGGGTCAGGGAAAATCAGTCCAAGGCGGCCAGGGCGTCGACCCAGACCTGCTGGTCCCGCGCCTCGCCCGGCGATGTGCACTCCGCGAACCGCACGATGCCCTCCCGGTCGACCAGGAATGTGCCCCGGTCCGGGTAGCCCGAAACCTCGTTGAAAACCCCGTACAGCTGGGACACCGCGCCGTGCGGCCAGAAGTCGCACAGGATCGGGAACTCGAAACCCGAGTCCCGGGCCCACACCTTGTGGGTAGCCGGCGGCCCGACCGAGATGGTCAGCGTTTCCACCGAATCATTGCGGTACCGGGCCAGATTTTCCTGAATCTCGCCGAGCTCCCCCGCACACACCGGGGTGAACGCCAGCGGGAAGAACACCAGCAGCACGTTCCGGCCGCGCAACGCCGACAGCGTCACCGCGCGACCGTGCTGGTCTCTGAGAGTGAAGTCCGGCGCGACGGACCCGACGTCGATCATGACTCAACCCGCGAATGCAACGTGGTGGCGGAAATCAGGCCGCTTTTCCGCCGTGTGGTTACAGTCGCGGCGACAGTGGCCCACAAACTGACAGCGGCCCGCGAACGTCGCACAGAGCCGGGCACCTCGGACGCACGAGACCGCGGCGCCAGGGCACCGACCACCACTAGTGCCGGCCCGCGGCCTTCGACTTGGGCTGCACCAGGCGGCTGGCGATCCAGTCCCCGAGGTTGGCCGAAGAGGTGACGACCAGTCCGGCGGTGGGCGCCGACTCGGCGATCTCAGCAGGCTGCACGTGGCCACCCTTGCCGGTCTTCGGAGTCACCACCCAGATCACGCCGTCGTCGGCCAGCGGAGTGATGGCGTCCATCAGACGGTCCACCAGGTCGCCGTCGTCATCGCGCCACCACAGCAGCACGACGTCCACGACTTCGTCGGAATCCTCGTCGAGAAGCTCTCCGCCGCACGCATCTTCGATGTCAGCGCGGATGTCGTCGTCGGTGTCCTCGTCCCAACCCAGCTCCTGGACGATCTGATCTTTGTGAATGCCCAGTCTCTGGGCGTAGTTCGGCGCGTCCGCCGCGGCCACCGGTGTCCTCCTCTAACCTGCTTGTTTGCAGTCTGTGTGTGTGGAACCCAATAGTCGCACGCGACGACGATTCATTCGACGCAAGACACATCTTTGATGTGCGACAGCTACCCGCATGCGGTCTCGGTGGCCGACTTGGCGTTATTGAACGAGTCGACCGCCGCATTGAAATCAGAGGTCGACGCGTTGGTGCTGATCGCCGTCGCCAGCGACTGGGCCGCCGCCGACCAGCCGGCGAGCGCCGCCTTGAGGGTGTCGGACTGCACGGTCGTGGCGCTCTTGGTCACCGCGTCCGCGGCGTGGTGGAGCGCGTCGACCGCGGCCTGCAGCTTGGCGGCGTCGGTGCCACCGGCGTTCTCGGCGTCGACGTAGGCATTGACCGCCTGCATCGCCGGTTTGCCGGTGTCGACGAACGTCTGGCACGCGGCCTCCGTCGCCGCCTTGGAGGCGCTCGACGAACTGGAACTGGCCGACGCTGCCGCGGACAGCGACACCGACGTGCGGTACGCCGCGGCGCCGGGCTGGTCGACCGTGGAACTTCCTTCGACGGACTTACTGCAGCCGACGATCACCATGGCGGATACCGCCACGCCTCCGGATACCAAAGCGGCTGCGCGAAGCCGCGACACACTAGCCGCGCTGGTCATCATCAGCTGACCGTACAGGGTGGATGCGCCAATCACAGGCATCCGAACGCGTACTCGCCGGTAGCCCACCCCAACGCCTAATCTGCGGAACGATGGGGGGACCATGGGCAGTGCCAAAAGCATCCCCAAAATCGCATACCAAGGAGTGGCAGTTGACCACTGAGTTCGTGCGCCAAGACCTGGCTCAAAACTCCAGTACCTCAGCCGAACCCGACCGGGTCCGGGTGATTCGTGATGGCGTCGCGTCGTATCTTCCCGACATCGACCCGGACGAGACCGCCGAATGGCTGGAGTCGTTCGACGACCTGTTGGGCCGGTCGGGGCCTGCGCGGGCCCGCTACCTGATGCTCCGGCTGTTGGAGCGCTCGCGGGAGATGCGCGTGTCCATCCCCGCGCTGACGTCCACCGACTACGTCAACACCATCCCCACCGACCTGGAGCCGTGGTTCCCCGGTGACGAAGAGGTCGAGCGCCGCTTCCGCCGCTGGATCCGCTGGAACGCCGCGATCATGGTGCACCGCGCGCAGCGGCCGGGAGTCGGTGTGGGCGGCCACATTTCGACGTATGCGTCGTCGGCTTCGCTCTATGAGGTCGGCTTCAATCACTTCTTCCGCGGCAAGAACCACCCGGGCGGCGGCGACCAGATCTTCATCCAGGGCCACGCCTCCCCCGGCATCTACGCCCGCGCCTTCCTCGAGGGCCGCATCGACGAACACCGCCTGGACGGCTTCCGTCAGGAGCACTCGCATGCCGGGCTCGGCGGCGGCCTGCCGTCGTACCCACACCCCCGCCTGATGCCCGATTTCTGGGAATTCCCCACGGTGTCAATGGGTTTGGGCCCGATGAACGCCATCTACCAGGCGCGCTTCAACCACTACCTGCACGACCGGGGCCTCAAGGACACCAGCGATCAGCACGTGTGGGCCTTCCTCGGCGACGGCGAGATGGACGAGCCCGAGAGCCGCGGCCTGATCCAGGTCGCCGCCAACGAGGCGCTCGACAACCTGACGTTCGTCGTCAACTGCAACCTGCAGCGGCTCGACGGCCCGGTCCGCGGCAACGGCAAGATCATCCAGGAACTGGAGTCGTTCTTCCGCGGCGCCGGCTGGAACGTCATCAAGGTGGTGTGGGGCCGCGAATGGGACGCCCTGCTTCACGCCGACAAGGACGGCGCGCTGGTGAACCTGATGAACGTCACCCCCGACGGTGACTACCAGACCTACAAGGCCAACGACGGCGCTTACGTGCGCGACCACTTCTTCGGCCGCGACCCGCGCACCAAGGCGCTGGTCGACCCGATGACCGACCAGGAGATCTGGAACCTCAAGCGCGGCGGCCACGACTACCGCAAGCTGTACGCCGCCTACCGCGCGGCCATGGAGCACAAGGGCCAGCCGACCGTCATCCTGGCCAAGACCATCAAGGGCTACACCCTGGGCAGCCACTTCGAGGGCCGCAACGCGACGCACCAGATGAAGAAGCTGGCGCTCGACGACCTCAAGAAGTTCCGCGACGCGACGCGGGTGCCGATCACCGACGCCCAGCTCGAGGAGAACCCGTACCTGCCGCCGTACTACCACCCGGGCTCCGAGTCACCGGAAATCCGGTACATGCTCGACCGGCGCCGGGCGCTCGGCGGCTTCCTGCCGGAGCGGCGCACCAAGTCCAAGCCGCTACCGCTGCCGCCCCGCGACGTCTACAAGTCACTCAAGAAGGGCTCGGGCAACCAGGCCGTCGCCACCACCATGGCAACGGTGCGCACCTTCAAAGAACTGTTGCGGGACAAGAACATCGGGCCGCGCATCGTCCCGATCATCCCCGACGAGGCCCGCACGTTCGGCATGGACTCGTGGTTCCCGAGCCTGAAGATCTACAACCGCAACGGCCAGCTCTACACCGCCGTGGATGCCGATCTGATGTTGGCGTACAAGGAATCCGAAGTCGGCCAGATCCTGCACGAGGGCATCAACGAAGCCGGGTCGACGGCGTCGTTCACCGCGGTCGCGACGTCGTACGCCACGCACGACCTGCCGATGATCCCGATCTACATCTTCTATTCGATGTTCGGGTTCCAGCGCACCGGCGACGGGTTCTGGGCGGCGGCCGACCAGATGGGCCGCGGCTTCGTGCTGGGCGCCACGGCCGGACGCACGACGCTCACCGGCGAGGGCCTGCAGCACGCGGACGGTCACTCGCTGCTGCTGGCCTCGACCAACCCCGCGGTGGTGTCGTACGACCCGGCGTTCGCCTACGAGATCGCGTACATCATCGAGAGCGGCCTCGAGCGCATGTACGGCGAGAACTCCGAGAACGTCTACTTCTACATCACCATCTACAACGAGCCGTACGTCCAGCCGGCCGAGCCCGAGAACTTCGACCCCGAAGGCGTGCTGCGCGGCATGTACCGCTACCGCGTCGCGCCGGAGAAGCGCTCCAGCACGGCGCAGATCCTGGCGTCGGGCGTCTCGATGCCCGAGGCACTGCGGGCGGCGGACCTGCTGGCCGAGAACTGGGACGTGGCCGCCGACGTGTGGTCGGTGACCAGCTGGGGCGAGCTGAACCGCGACGGCGTGGACATTGACCGGCACGCGCTGCGCCACCCGGACCAGCAGGCCGGCGTGCCGTACGTGACCGCCCAGCTCGCGAAGACCGCGGGCCCCGTGGTCGCGGTATCCGACTGGATGCGCGCGGTGCCCGAGCAGATCCGCCCGTGGGTACCGAACACCTACGTCACGCTGGGCACGGACGGGTTCGGCTTCTCCGACACCCGCCCGGCGGCCCGCCGCTTCTTCAACACCGACGCGGAGTCGGTGGTGGTGGCGGTGCTGGAGGCCCTGGCCCGAGACGGCGAGATCGACCCGTCGGTGGCCGTCGCGGCCGCCAAGCAGTACCGGATCGACGACGTCTCGGCCGCCGAGGTGTCGTACGCCGACACCGGCAGCGCGTAGAGCCCGCGCACGCTGAGATGACGGTTTCTGTCAGAAACCGTCATCTCAGCGCGGCCGTATTGGCAGAAGTCTCCAGAAATTAGGCGTAGCTTTTAGTCATGCCCGACAACGCGACCAGCGGCAAGCGGTTCGTGCCGCCCAAGTCGACACTCGAAGTGCTCGAGAACGTCCCAGAGACGGTGCTGCGTCGTCTCAAGCAGTACTCCGGCACGTTGGCGACGCAGGCCGTGCACGCCCTCGAAGAGCGGCTGCCGTTCTTCGCCGAACTGGAGGCCTCGCAGCGGGCCAGCGTGCATCTGGTGGTGCAGACCGCGGTCGTCAACTTCGTCGAGTGGATGCGCGACCCCAACAGCGACGTCAGCTACACCGCGGAGGCCTTCGAGGTCGTGCCCCAGGACCTGCGGCGACGCATCGCGCTGCGGCAGTCGGTGGAGATGGTGCGGACCACCATGGAGTTCTTCGAGGAAGTGGTGCCGCTGCTGGCCCGCACCGAGGAACAGTTGACGGCACTGACCGCCGGCATCCTGCGCTACAGCCGCGACCTGGCCTTCGCCGCCGCCAGCGCGTACGCCGACCAGGCCGAGGCCCGCGGCGCCTGGGACACCCGGATGGAGGCCAACGTCGTCGACGCCGTCGTGCGCGGCGACGTGGGGCCCGGCCTGCAGTCGCAGGCCGCGGCACTCAACTGGGACGCCACCGCGCCCGCGACCGTCGTGGTCGGTTACCCGCGCCCCGATCGGACCGATCTGGCCAGTGAGGACGTGCACGACGTCGTCACCCGCAACGGCCGCGTCGCGCTGTCCGACGTCCACGGCACCTGGCTGGTGGCCATCGTGTCCGGACAGATCTCCCCCACCGACCGGTTCCTGGGTGAGCTGATGGGCGTCTTCGCCGACGCCCCGGTGGTCATCGGGCCGACGGCCGCCACGCTGGCGGCCGCGCACTACAGCGCCACCGAAGCCATCGCGGGGATGAATGCGGTGAGCGGGTGGACGGGTGCGCCCCGGCCGGTTCCGGCCCGTGAACTGCTGCCGGAACGTGCACTGCTCGGGGATCGGTCGGCCATCGCGGCCCTGGAACTCGAGGTCGTCCGGCCGCTGGCAGACGCAGGTCCGGCGCTGACGGAGACGCTCGACGCCTATCTCGACGCGGGTGGCGCCATAGAAGCGTGCGCCCGCAAATTGTTCGTTCATCCAAACACCGTCCGGTACCGGCTGCGCCGGATCGCGGACTTCACCGGCCGCGATCCGATGGTGCCCAGGGATGCGTATGTGCTCCGCGTGGCCTCCACAGTGGGCCGATTGAGCCGTACGCCCGCTCAGGCCAATCAGTAAATGGCCTGATCAGCACAGTTACAGCAACCCTACCCACCGGTAGCTTGCGACATACGATTGTGATCCACATCGCAGCGAGGTCTCGCCAACGTTGCATAACGTGCGTTTTTGTAGACATTCCACAAAACTTTAAGACGAGGTTCATAATCTCTTACACGGCATAAAACCCGCTTCACAGTGTTTTCTTAATCCGTGCCTCAAACACCTGTGCTTGCGCTGCTTGCCCCCGGGCAGGGATCTCAGACGCCCGGCATGCTCACCCCTTGGTTGGAGCTGGCCGGTGCTGCTGACCGTCTGGCCACCTGGTCGGAGATCAGCGGCCTGGATCTGGCCCAGCTGGGCACCACGGCGACTGCCGAGGAGATCACCGACACCGCGGTGACCCAGCCCCTGGTCGTCGCGGCCACGCTGCTCGCACACGAAGAGCTGACCAAGCGCGGCCTCCTGGCCGGCGCCACCACGATCGTGGCCGGCCACTCCGTCGGCGAGATCGCCGCCTACGCCATCGCGGGCGTCATCTCCGCCGACGAGGCCATCAAGCTCGCCGCCACCCGCGGCGCCGAGATGGCCAAGGCCTGCGCACTGGAGCCCACCGGCATGGCCGCGGTGCTCGGTGGCGACGAGGCCGAGGTCCTGGCCCGTCTCGAAGCTCTGGAACTGGTCCCGGCCAACCGCAACGCGGCGGGTCAGATCGTCGCCGCCGGTGCCATCTCGGCGCTGGAGAAGCTGGCAGAGGATCCGCCGGCCAAGGCCCGGGTCCGCGTGCTGGCCACCGCCGGCGCCTTCCACACGCACTTCATGGGCTCGGCGCAGGAGCCGTACGCGGCTGCCGCGGCGACCGTCACCCCCAGCGAGCCGACCACCACGCTGCTGTCGAACGCCGACGGCCAGCCGGTCGCCGGCGCCGCGGACGCCATGGCCAAGCTGGTCGCCCAGATGACCCGTCCGGTCCGCTGGGACCTGTGCTCGGAAACGATGCGGAAGCGCTTCAGTGCCGCTCAGGAAGGCCAGGAGGTCACCGGCATCATCGAGTTCCCGCCGGCCGGCACCCTCGCCGGTATCGCCAAGCGCGAAGTCAAGGGCGTGCCCACCTTCGCCATCAAGACCCCCGCAGACCTGGACGGACTCGCCGAGTTCTGACAGGCCCGCTTGCCGAAACAACCAACCCGGCACACCAAATCCGGTGTGCCGACACAACAAAAAGAAGGAGCCATCGTGGCTGCCAGTCAAGAAGAAATCATCGCCGGCCTCGCCGAGATCATCGAAGAGGTCACCGGCATCGAGCCGTCTGAGGTGACCCCCGAGAAGTCCTTCGTCGACGACCTGGACATCGACTCGCTGTCGATGGTCGAGATCGCCGTCCAGACCGAGGACAAGTACGGCGTGAAGATCCCGGACGAGGACCTGGCCGGCCTGCGCACCGTTGGTGACGTCGTCTCCTACATCCAGAAGCTCGAGGAAGAGAACCCCGAGGCTGCTGCCGCGCTGCGCGATAAGTTCAGCAAGTGACCAGGCCTTCCACTGCTAACGGAGGCTTCCCGAACGTAGTGGTGACCGCCGTGGAGGCAACCACGGCGCTCGCTGCTGACATCGAGAGCACGTGGAAGGGCCTCCTGGCAGGCGAGAGCGGCATCCGCACTCTCGAGGACGACTGGGTCGAGAAGTGGGACCTTCCGGTGCGTATCGGTGGCCACCTGGTCGATGACCTGGAAAGCCAGCTGACCCGCGTCGAGCTGCGCCGCAACTCCTATGTGCAGCGCATGTCGCTCGTACTGGCGCGACGGTTGTGGAAGAACGCGGGTGCGCCCGAGGTCGATCCGGACCGTTTCGCCGTCGTGATCGGCACCGGTCTGGGTGGCGGCGAGAAGATCGTCGAAACCTACGACGCCATGAACGAGGGCGGCATCCGCAAGGTCAGCCCGCTCGCCGTTCAGATGATCATGCCCAACGGTGCGGCCGCGGTCGCCGGCTTGGAGCTCGGCGCCCGCGCCGGGGTCATCACGCCGGTGTCGGCGTGTTCGTCGGGTTCTGAGGCCATCGCCCACGGCTGGCGTCAGATCGTCATGGGCGACGCGGACTTCGCCGTCGTCGGCGGTGTCGAAGGTGCCATCGAAGCGCTGCCCATCGCGGCGTTCTCGATGATGCGCGCCATGTCGACCCGCAACGACGATCCGGCGGCTGCGTCGCGGCCGTTCGACAAGGATCGTGACGGCTTCGTGTTCGGCGAGGCCGGCGCGTTGATGATCATCGAGACCGAAGAGCACGCCCTGGCCCGTGGCGCCAAGCCGCTGGCCCGGCTCATGGGCGCCGGCATCACCTCGGACGCGTTCCACATGGTGGCTCCGGCCGACGGCGGCGTGCGCGCCGGTGCCGCGATGAAGCGTGCACTGGAGACCGCAGGCCTGGACGCCAAGGACATTGACCACGTCAATGCCCACGGCACGGCCACCCCGATCGGTGATACCGCCGAGGCCAATGCCATCCGCGTTGCCGGATGTCAGGGCGCCGCGGTGTACGCGCCGAAGTCGGCGCTCGGCCACTCCATCGGTGCGGTCGGTGCGCTGGAGTCTGTGTTGACGGTGCTCGCGTTGCGCGACGGGGTCATTCCCCCGACGCTCAACTACGAGACGCCGGATCCCGCCATCGATCTCGATGTTGTTGCGGACGAGCCTCGTTATGGCGACTACAAGTACGCCATCAACAACTCGTTCGGGTTCGGTGGACACAATGTCGCCCTGGCCTTTGGGCGTTATTAAGTCGAAGGGACATTGAGCAGTAATGGCAGGGGTAACCGCTAACAGGTTGTCAACGGGGAATGGTCTCCCCAATGTGGTCGTGACTGGCGTAGCCATGTCGACCGCCCTGGCGACCGACGCTGAAACCACGTGGCAGAAGCTCCTTGACGGACAGAGTGGGATTCGTCTTCTCGAAGATGACTTCATCGAGAAGTACGACCTCCCCGTCCGGATCGGTGGCCATCTGCACGAGGATTTCGAAAGTGAACTGACGCGGGTCGAACTGCGTCGGCTGTCATATCTGCAGAAAATGTCGACGGTCATCGGCCGGCGAGTCTGGGAAAACGCAGGCTCGCCGGACGTTGATCCCCGACGACTGATGGTGTCTATCGGCACCGGCCTCGGCTCGACCGAGGAACTGGTCTTCGCCTACGACGGTATGCGCGAGCGCGGCCTGCGAGCGGTTTCGCCGCTGGTCGTGCAGATGTACATGCCCAACGGGGCGGCGGCCGCTGTCGGACTGGAGCGCAAGGCCAAGGCCGGGGTGTCCACCCTGATCTCGGCCTGCGCCTCCGGGTCTGAAGCCATCGCCAACGCCTGGCGCCAGCTGGTGCTGGGCGAGGCCGACGTCGCCATCGCCGGTGGCGTCGAAACCAAGATCGAGGCAGTGCCGATCGCCGGGTTCGCCCAGATGCGCATCGTGCTGTCCAACACCAACGACAACCCGGCCGGCGCCTGCCGCCCCTTCGACCGCGACCGCAACGGCTTCGTGTTCGGTGAGGGTGGCGCCATGCTGGTGCTCGAGACCGAGGAACACGCCAAAGCTCGCGGCGCCAACATCCTGGCCCGCCTGATGGGCGCCAGCGTCACCTCGGACGGCTACCACATCGTGGCTCCGGACCCCAACGGTGAACAGGCCGGCTACGCCATGACCCGGGCCATAGAACTGGCAGGGCTCGTTCCTTCCGACATCGACCACGTCAACGCGCACGCGACCGGCACCAGCGTCGGTGACGTCGCCGAGGGCGTGGCCATCAACAACGCCATGAAGGGCCACCGCCCCGCGGTGTACGCCCCCAAGTCCGCTCTGGGCCACTCGGTGGGCGCGGTTGGTGCGGTGGAATCCATCCTCACCGTGCTCGCGCTGCGCGACGGCGTCATACCGCCCACACTGAACCTGGAAAACCTGGATCCGGAGATCGATCTGGATGTGGTCTCCAAGGCTCCGCGGCAGGGCGACTACAAGTACGCGATCAACAACTCGTTCGGGTTCGGCGGACACAACGTCGCACTCGTATTCGGCCGGTACTGAGCGACGAAGCGCATACCGCGAGATCAAGGAGATTAGAGAATGACGACCCTGGCACCTGAGGCGACGGCCGCCGAATCACTTGATCCTCGCGACCCGCTGCTGCGGCTCTCGACCTTCTTCGACCCGGGCAGCGTCAAGCCGCTGCACGAGCGCGACAAGTCGGGCGTCCTGGCCGCCTCCGGCACCGTCAACGGCGTGCACACCATCGCGTTCGCCACCGACGGCACCGTCATGGGTGGTGCCATGGGCGTCGACGGCTGCGCGCACATCGTCCGCGCCTACGACACCGCCATCGACGAGCAGGCCCCCATCGTGGGTATCTGGCACTCCGGTGGTGCCCGCCTCGCCGAGGGTGTGCGCGCGCTGCACGCGGTCGGCCAGGTCTTCGAGGCCATGATCCGGGCCTCGGGCTACATCCCGCAGATCTCGTTGGTCGTCGGCTTCGCCGCCGGCGGTGCCGCGTACGGCCCCGCCCTGACCGACGTCATCGTCATGGCCCCCGAGGGCCGCGTCTTCGTCACCGGCCCGGACGTCGTCCGCAGCGTCACCGGCGAGGACGTCGACATGGTCTCGCTCGGTGGCCCCGACACCCACCACAAGAAGTCCGGTGTGTGCCACATCGTCGCCGACGACGAACTCGACTGCTACGAGCGCGGCCGTCGCCTGGTCGGCCTGTTCAGCCAGCAGGGCCACTTCGACCGCACCAAGGCCGAGGCCGGCGACACCGACATCAAGGCCCTCATGCCCGAGTCGGCCCGTCGTGCCTACGACGTGCACCCGATCGTGGAGGCCCTGCTCGACGAGGGCGTGCCGTTCGAAGAGTTCCAGTCCAAGTGGGCGCCGTCCATCGTGGTCGGCCTGGGCCGGCTTGCCGGTCGCTCCGTCGGCGTCATCGCCAACAACCCGCTGCGTCTGGGTGGCTGCCTGAACTCCGAAAGCGCCGAGAAGGCAGCACGTTTCGTGCGCCTGTGCGACGCTTTCGGTATCCCGCTGATCGTTCTGGTCGACGTCCCCGGCTACCTGCCCGGTGTGGACCAGGAGTGGGGCGGCGTCGTGCGCCGTGGCGCCAAGCTGCTGCACGCGTTCGGTGAGGCCGTGGTCCCCCGCGTCACGCTGGTGACCCGCAAGATCTACGGCGGCGCGTACATCGCCATGAACTCGCGGTCGCTCGGTGCGACGAAGGTGTTCGCCTGGCCGGACGCCGAGGTCGCCGTCATGGGCGCCAAGGCCGCCGTCGGCATCCTGCACAAGCGCAAGCTGGCCGCCGTCGAGGACGCGGCCGAGCGTGAGGCCCTCCATGAGGAACTCGCGCTGGAACACGAAAGGATTGCCGGTGGCGTCGACTCCGCCATCGAGATCGGCGTGGTCGACGAGAAGATCGACCCGGCCCACACCCGGTCGAAGATCACCCAGGCCCTCGCCGAGGCCCCGGCCCGCCGCGGTCGCCACAAGAACATCGCGCTGTAATCACGCGAACAACCACAAAACTGCCCCTCGCCTTCGGACGAGGGGCAGTTTTGTCTTATCCCGATGAATTTCGGCGACCGCGGAGGTCAACACGCTCATGACGCAACTGGTGAAAGTGCAGAACTTCAACGTCTCGGCGGACGGCTTCGGCGCCGGTGTCGGGCAGAGCTTCGAGCGGCCCTTCGGCCACGCCGACCCGGGCACCATGTTCGCGTGGGCCGGTGCCACCGCCAGCTGGCCGAACCGCACCGATCCGGGCGGCACCCGCGGACTCGACGACCACCTCGTGCGCGACTTCCACCACAACATCGGCGCAGAGATCATGGGTGCCAACAAGTTCAGCCCCTACCGCGGTCCGGCCCGGCTCGACTGGCAAGGCTGGTGGGGCGACGAGCCGCCGTTCCACACCCCGGTTTTCGTGATGACGCACCACCTGCGGCCGTCGTTCACGTTGTCGGACACGACCTTCCACTTCGTCGACGCGGGACCGGCCGAGGTGCTGGAACTGGCGCGGGAAGCCGCGCAGGGCAAGGACATCCGCATCGGTGGCGGGGCGACGACGGTCCGCGAGTTCCTCGACGCCGACCTGATCGACACCCTGCACATCGTGGTGTCCCCCACCGTGACGCTCGGCGAGGGCTCACGACTCTGGGAGTCCCCCGACGAGCTGCTCGACCGGTACCACTGCGACGTCGTACCCAGCTCCAGCGGCGTCATCCACCACTTGTTCTGGCGCCGCTGACTTCACTCGCGAGCTGGGGGTACCTCCCGCTTGTGGGGGAACGTAAAACTGTCGCTTTTCGCCCGAAAACGACAGTTTTACGTCTGCTCGGCAATGGCTAGCGCGTGGTGTAGCCGCCGTTGGCGAAGATGGTCTGGCCGGTGATCCAGTGGCCCTCGTCGGCGAGGAACACGACCAGCGGGGCGATGTCCTCGATGAGGGTCAGCCGGTCGCCCATCGCCTGCGACTTGTGGAACGCCACGCGTTCCGGGGTCTCCTGGCCGTAGAAGAACGGCGTGTCCATGGGCCCCGGACCGACGTTGTTGACATTGATCCCGCGGGCCGCGAACTCTTTCGCGGCGGCGCGGGTGAAGTGCTCGACAGGGCTCTTGGCGCCGGCGTAGGTGCTGTAGCCATCGGTGAAGGCCGCCAGCAGCGCCGTCACGATGGTGATCACCGATCCGCCGTCGTTCAGCCGGCGGCCGGCCTGCTGCAGGAAGAAGTACGCGGCCTTGGCGTTGATGTCGAACATCGAATCGTATTCGGCCTCAGTCGTTTCCACGATCGGCTTGCGCAGCACCTTGCCGACGGTGTTGATCGCGATGTCGACGCCGCCGAACGCCTCGACTGCCGCGTCGAACAGCTTCTCCACGTTGCCGGGCACGGTCAGGTCGCCCTGGACCTTGACGGCCTTGGCGCCGGCGGACTCGATGGCGGCGACGGTCTGGTCGGCGTCGGTCTCGGTGGCGGCGCTGTTGTAGTGCACCGCGACGTTGACGCCGCGCGCGCCGAGGGTCGTGCTGATCAGGCCGCCCAGGTTCTTGGCTCCGGCGGCGACGACTGCTGTTTTACCTTCGAGATTGCTCATGCCGCCCACGCTAGCCACGGCCAACCACAAATAGAAACGAAACTTTTCTACCTATCCACAAGCAGCAGTTGTAGATAGGGTTGGCGGCATGACCAGGCCGTATCCCGATCTGCGTCGACTGCAGCACTTTCTCGCGGTCGCCGACGCCGGTGGTTTCACCCGCGCCGCGGACCAGCTGCACCTGAGCCAGCAGGCCCTCAGCAGCTCGATCCGCCAGCTCGAAAAAGAGCTGGGCGCAACGCTTTTCGACCGCGACGGCCGCCGGGTCACCTTGACGCCGGCGGGTCGGCAACTGCACAGCGATGCCCGGACCCTGCTCGCCGCCGCCCACACCGTCACCGATCACGTGCAGCGCGCGGCCAGCGCCGCGCGGGAGAACTACGTCGTCGGGCACACCCCCGCGCTCGAGAGCGTCGAGGCGTACGCCCTTCTGGAGCCGGTGATCGACGCCTACGCCGACGTGTCCTTCACCTTCCGTCAGATGTTTCCGGATCAGCTGTCGCCCGCGCTGCTTGACGGATCGATCCAGCTCGCACTGCGCCGCGGTGTGGTGCCGGATCGCGACCTCGCCACCGCGGTGCTGGGATATCACACGGTGCGCGTGGCGGTGTTGAGTTCGCACCCCCTGGCGGGGCGCGACGCTGTGGACCTCACCGACCTGACCGATGAACGCATCGCGCTCTGGGCACCGCCGGGCGCGTCGTACTACAGCGACCTCCTGCTCGGCGCCTGCCGCCGAGCCGGATTCGAGCCGGACTACGTCGTCAGCCGCGTACAGGGCGCGGCCACAGTGGCCGCGCCGTTGACGACGGGGGCGGTCGCGTTCGTCACGCATCCGGTGGGTCCGGTGCTGGATGGCCGGGTGACGGTCGTCGACCTCCAGCCGCCGCTGCTGGTGCCCGTGCAGGCCATGTGGCAGCGGCACACGCGCTCCCCCATCCGCGACCTGCTGCTCGCCCAGCAGGCGTAGTCAGGCGCGCGCCAGCAGTGCCTCATCGGCGAGGTCGTCGAGCTCCTTACCCTTGGTCTCGGGCCCGAACAGGTAACCGATCACGGTCAGCAGCCAGATGCTGGACAGCGCCAGATACGGCGTCTGCACACCGTAATGCCCGATGGCCCAGCCGACGACGGTCGGTGCGGCGATCGACACGATGCGGCCGCCGCCGACGGCGACACCAAATCCGGTGCCGCGCAGCACGGTTGGGAACAACTCGGAGATGTACGCGTCACCGACGCCCCAGAGCCAGCCGAGGGTGGCGATGGAGATGGCGCCGTAGACCTGGTATTCGGCCAGTGAATCCGAGGTGGCCGCCAGGATCGCGGACCCGGCCTCGATGACGGCGCCGAGAATCGCCGAAGGACGGCGCCCGAAGCGGTCGGCCAACGCGGTGCCGATGAAGACGAAGACGACCTGCAGCAGGAAGAAGACCAGCGCATAGCGAATCGCGTCGGTGGTGGACGCATGGAATCTCTTGACGATGTAGGTGGTCAGGAACAGGGTCGAGCCCCAGTAGCCGACAGCGTTGGCCGTGTAGATCAACCAGCCCACGATCAGCCGCCGCCGCACGCCGGGTAGCTGCCACAGCTTCGCTCGCGGGATACCGTCTCGCTGGCGCGCCTCTTTGACCTCGGTGTAGCGGGGCGATTCCGTAATGCCCTGGCGCACAAGGAACAAGATGATGGCCGGGACGATCGCCACGATGAACGACGCCTGCCAGCCATACCGCGGCACCAGCACCAGCGCGACAGCGGCCGCGAGGACGTAGCCGAGCGAGAACAACGAGAAGATCACCCCGCCCACACCGATCGCCCGGGTCTTGGTCGGCCACACCTCGGCGGTATAGGGGGCGCCCACCGCCAGCTCGCCGGCGCCGCCCACACCGGTGAGGAAGCGCAGGCCGGTGAACGCGACCAGATTGGTGGTGATGCCGGCCAGTGCCGTGGTGATGCCGTACAGCAGGATCGACGCACCGAGCGTGGTCTTGCGTCCCCACCGGTCGGCGGCGATCCCGAAACCGATGGTGCCGATGGTGTAGCCGACGAGGAAGATCGACCCGATGTACCCGGCCTGGGCCTCGGTGATCTGCAGGGTCTTCTTGATCTCGGGCAGGACCAGGCCGTAGATGTTCACGGCGTAGGAGTCGAAGCCGTATCCCAGCCCCGCCGTCACCGCCACGAACAACGCCGGCTTGAACGGCTGCGACTTTCGCGGGGGCGAATCGACCTGCGCCTCTTCCAGATTCGCGGCCATCTGACGACGGTATCGGGCACCGGACGTCGCCTGAACATTCAGAATCGCCCGGATCACAAGTGCGTTCAGATCTGCCCGTGATTCGGCGGTGCCACGCCGGACAGTTCCCACGCGCCGATGTGGTGGTACTTCCAGTCGACGGGGTCGTGCACGCTGTGGGTCCGCGCGTTGCGCCAGTGCCGGTCGAGATCGTGACGGCGGTCGGTACCGCTCGCGCCGGTCAACGCGAAGAGCTGACTGGCAACGTCGACGGCCACGTCACTGGCGAAGGCCTTGGCCTGCGCGACCGCTATCGAGCCGCGCGCGGCCGCATCGGGATCGGCGACGTCGAGCCCGATGTCCTCGAGTTCGCCTGCGGCCCAACGCAGTAGCTGGGTCGACGCGCGCGTCCGGGTGGCGAGCTGGCCGAACCGCAGCAGGACGTGCGGATCGTCGCTCGCAGCGTTGGCGCCGCCGTATCGCACCGCCTCGAAGAACGGCCGGCTGCGGGTGCGGACGAACTCGGCGGCATCGGCCAGGGCGCCTTCCGCGATACCGGCTTCGATGGCGGTGTGGACCAGCTGGGCGCGGGCACCGAGCAGTTGCGGCTTCTCGAATGCCGACCAGTACGGCACCACCAGGTCGCCGTCGATGGCGACGCCGTCCAGCGTCGTGGTGCCGCTCACGGTCGAGCGCTGCCCCATGGCGGCCCAGTCTTCGTCGATGGTCACCCCGGGTGCGTCACGTTCGACGAACGCCAGCACGAGACGGTCGGCGGGATCGAGCGCGCTGACCGCCAGCCACCGCGACGTGATGGCACCGGTGCAGTAGTACTTGGTGCCGTCGAGTCGCCACCGCGCGCCATCTTTGATGAGGCGGGTCTTGAGGTCTTGGGCATGGTGGCCACCGCGCTCGGCGAGCACCGGGGCGATGCGCGCGCCGTCGACGACAGCGGGCAGGATTCGGGCCCGCTGCAGTGGTGTGCCGAGCAGGCGCAGGATGTCGACGGCCAGGTAGTGCCCCTGCGGCGTCTGCGCGAGCGCCGGGTCGGCGGCCGCGACGATCCGGATGACCTCGGCCAGCGTTCGCGGCCCGAGCCCGTCTCCGCCGTCGTCGATCGGCACCGTGACGGCCGGCAGGCCCAGGTTGTCGAACTCGGCCACTTCCGCGCGGGGTACCGCGCCGGCCCGATCACGTTCTGCCGCACCGGGCTTCACCGACGCCGCGAACTCCTCCGCGACTGCGACGACTTGGGCGTGGGTCCTGGGAGCCCGGCTGCGGACCATGGTCAGGCGTGCCGATCAGCTAGCAGGCCACGCTCGGCCAGGATGGGGATGACGCCCTCACCGAAGGCGAAGGCCTCTTCCAGGTGCGGGTACCCGGACAGGATGAACTCATCGAGGCCCAGCTCGTGGTACTCGGCGATGCGGTCGGCGACCTGCTCGTGGCTGCCGACCAGGGCAGTGCCGGCGCCGCCACGGACCAGTCCGATGCCGGCCCACAAGTTGGGCGACACCTCCAAGTTGTCGGTCCGGCCGCCGTGAAGGGCGGACATCCGCCGCTGCCCCTCGGACTGCGAGCTGCGCTGCACCTGCTGGGCGCGCTTGATGCTCTCGGGATCGAGACCCGCCAGCAGTTTGTCGGCCTGTGCCCACGCCCCTTCTTCGGTGGGACGGCTGATGACGTGCAGGCGGATGCCGAACCGCAGGTCCCCGGCCGCCCGCCGCGCTCGGCCCAGGTTCTTGACCTGGTGCCGCACGGCATCGAGCTTCTCAGCGACCTGAGCCGGTGGCTCACCCCAGGTCAGGTACACGTCGGCATGTTCGGCGGCCACTTCCAGCGCTTCGGCCGACGAGCCGCCCAGGTAGATGTCCGGCCAGGTGTCGGCGGGGATGATCGTCGCGTTCTCCACCGACAGGTGCTTGCCGGTGAAGGTGACGGGCTCGCCGGACCACAGCTGCCGGAAGATCGTGAGGAACTCGGCGGCCCGCTCATAGCGCTCAGACTTGCCGAGGTAGTCGCCGAAGCGGCGCTGCTCGACGTCATCGCCACCGGTGACGACGTTGAGCAGCAGTCGATTCCGCGAGATTCGCTGATAGGTGGCGGCGGCCTGGGCAACCAGGGTCGGGGCCTGCAGGCCCGGCCGGAAGGCCACCAGGTACTTGAAGTGTTCGGTTCGCTGCGTCAGTGCTGCCGTGAACACCCAGGCGTCCTCACACCAGCTACTGGTGGGGGTCAGCGCCCCGGTGAACCCGAGCTTCTCCGCGGCCCCGGCCACCAGGCTGAGGTAGTCGATGTCGGGAGCCCGATCGGCACCGAAGGCGTCCGCCCGGCTGCCTGCGCCACCGACCGCGTTGCCGAGACTCAGGTCGGTGCGCGAGTCACCGTTGGTCGGCAGGAACCAGTGCAACGTGATTGCCATCGGTCTACCGCGAGAACTCGACGCGACTGCCGTTGCGAGTGGTCGTGGTCAGAACAGGCATGGCTCAACTCCCGGGAACGTGATGCCACCACAAGAGAACGCGCAGTGGCGAATGCAGACTTCTCTCCGAAATGTAGAGGCAAGCACTGCCTCCGGGTACTGCCGCTGAATCGGCTCACGCTGCCGCGGCAGGCGTGACCACCGGACGTGGCTGCTATTCGGTCAGAATCATGCTGATTCCAAACGCCCGATCTGGCAGTTAGATGAATTCCTGTGCCACGGCGGCGACGCGGTCGCGGTCGGCGCCGACGAGCCCGATCCGGGTCCGGCGGTCCAGGATGTCGTCGGCGCTCAGCGCGCCTTCGTGCGTGACGGCGTATTCGAATTCGGCCCGCGTGACGTCGATTCCGTCGGCCACCGGCTCGGTGGGACGGTCACAGGTGGCGGCGGCGAACACGTTCGGCGCCTCGGCGCCGTAGCGCGCCACGAGCGACTCCGGCAGCGCCGCAACACGATCCACCGACACCGGGTTCTCCGGAGCCCCGACCAGGGGCAGATTCCGCGTCCGGCACTCCCCTGCGCCCAGGTCGCGCAGCGACACCGCCCGGTTCAGCACATCCTCGGCCATGTACCGGTATTCGGTGAGCTTGCCGCCGATGACGCTGAGCACACCACTGCCGGACTCGACGACGGCGTGATCGCGGGAGACGTCGGCGGTGTTGCCCTCACCGGTGTCGATCAGCGGCCGTAGCCCGGCATAGGCGCCGCGCACGTCGTCCGGCCCCAGGCTTGTCGCCAGCGCGGTGTTGACGGTGTCCAGCAGAAACGTGATCTCGGCCGGAGTCGGTTGCGGCACATCGGGAATGGGGCCCGGTGCGGCCTCGTCGGTGAGGCCGAGGTAGACGCGGCCGAGCTGTTCGGGCATGGCGAAGATGAACCGGTTGAGCTCGCCCGGGATCGGAACCGTCAGGGCCGCAGTCGGATTGCCGAACGCCGCGGCGTCGAAGACCAGGTGGGTGCCGCGGCTGGGACGCAGCTTGATCGCGGCGTCGAGCTCACCGGCCCACACGCCGGCGGCGTTGATCACCGCGCGCGCCGTCAGATCGAAGGACTCCCCGGTGAGCTGGTCGGTCAGGCGCACCGAGGTGCCGGTGGCATCGGATGCCGCCACCCGGGTCAGGATGCGGGCACCATGCTGGGCGGCGGTGCGTGCCACCGCGGTGACCAGACGGGCGTCGTCGATCAGTTGGCCGTCGTAGGCGAGCAACGCGCCGTCGAGTCCGTCGCGGCGGACCGCGGGCACCAACTCCGCCGCGCGGACCGCGTCGACCCGGCCCGACCGCGGCAGGATCGACGCCGACGTGCCGGCCAGCCGGCGCAGGCCGTCGCCGGCGATGAATCCCGTACGGACCAAAGCCCTTGAGGCCCGGTTCATCTCGGGCAGCAGCGGCACGAGTTGCGGCATGGCGTGCACGAGGTGCGGGGCGTTGCGGCTCATCAGAATGCCGCGCTCGATGGCGCTGCGCCGGGCGATGCCCACGTTTCCGGTGGCCAGGTAGCGCAGGCCACCGTGCACGAGTTTTGAGCTCCACCGGCTGGTGCCGAACGCCAGGTCGTGTTTCTCGACGAGCACCGTCGACAGTCCGCGGGTCGCGGCGTCCAGCGCGATGCCCACGCCGGTGATCCCGCCGCCGATGACGACGACGTCGACGGTCTCGCCGTCGGCCAGGGCCGTCAGCTCGGCGCTGCGGCGGGCGGCATTGAGGGTACTGGTGGTCATGGCTTGAGGTATCCGTTCAGGGAGTGAGCAAGTTCGATGTCCAGCGCGGCGACGTCGAGGACGGGCGCGACCATCTGCGCCGACTGGATGGCGGACTGGACGATCAGCAGGCACATGGCGGCGAGTTGCTTGGGGTCGCCGGGGCGGACGCTGCCGTCGGCCTGCGCCGTGGCCAGCGCGCCGGCCAGCACTTCCAGCAGGATCTGCTGGCTGGTGCCCATGCGCTGGGAGATGTAGACCATCGCCAGAGCGGGTGCGCTGCTCAGGACGGACATGATGACTTCGTCGTCGCGCAGCCGCTCGGCCATGCCGACCATGCGCTGGACGATCGCGTCGCGGTCGTCGCCAGTGACGGCAACCTCATTGAGCGCGTTGGTGATTCGTGCCGTCAGCAGTGCCGCGAGGATCGCCTGGGTGTCCGGCCAGCGCCGGTACACCGTCGGCCGGCTGACGCCGGCGCGACGTGCGATCTCGGCCAACGTCACGCGATCCACGCCGAAGGCGATCACGCAGTCAGCCGCAGCGTCGATGATTCGGGCATCGAGGGAATCCCGAGCTTCATCGTTACTGATTGACATCATGTGTAATACTGTAACGCATGACCGCGACACGTGACCACCTCGAACCGCCGATGAAGTGGAACGCCTGGGGCGACCCCGCTGCAGCCAAGCCCCTGTCCGACGGCATCCGCGGCCTGCTGACCGCGGCCCTGGGCATCGACGCGACTCCGGCGGGCGAGCTCGAGGCCGACCAGGTCACGTTGCGTCCGTCCGCCCTGGCAGACGCCGACCGCGTCGCCCTCGCGGCGATCGTCGGCGACGAGTTCTGCCGCACCGACGATCGCGACCGCCTGCTGCGGGCCGGCGGCAAGTCGACGCTGGACCTGTTGCGCCGCAAGGACACCGGCGAGCAGGATGCACCGGACGCGGTCCTGTTGCCGGGCAACGAAGAACAGATCGCGGCCATCCTGAGCTACTGCACCGACCACCGCATCGCGGTCGTCCCGTTCGGCGGCGGCACCAGTGTGGTCGGCGGACTCGACCCGATCCGGAACGGCTTCAGCGCCGTCGTGTCGCTGGACCTGCGCCGCCTGGACCGACTGGTCGGGCTCGACAAGGAATCCGGCGAGGCCGAACTCGAGGCCGGCGTCACTGGCCCACAGGCCGAGGAACTCCTCGGCGCCGAGGGCTTTTCGCTCGGCCACTTCCCGCAGAGCTTCGAATTCGCGACCATCGGCGGATTCGCCGCGACGCGGTCGTCAGGGCAGAACTCGGCCGGCTACAACCGGTTCGACGACATGGTGCGCGGGCTCACCGTCGTCACCCCGGCCGGCGTCCTCGACCTGGGCCGGGCCCCGGCGTCGGCAGCCGGGCCCGACCTGCGTCAGCTGATCGTCGGCTCGGAGGGCACCTTCGGCGTCATCACCCGGGTGCGGCTGCGCGTGCATCCGGTGCCCGAGACCACCCGCTATGAGGCCTGGTCCTTCCCCGACTTCGCCACCGGCGCAGCGGCTTTGCGCGCGGTCGTGCAGACCGGCACCGGCCCGACGGTCATCCGCCTGTCCGATGAGGTGGAGACCGGCATCAACCTGGCCACCACCGACAGCATCGGCGAGCAGACCATCACCGGTGGCTGCCTGGCCATCACCCTGTTCGAAGGCTCGGCCGCGCACACCGAGAGCCGCCATGACGAGACGCGTGCGCTGCTGGCCGCTCAAGGTGGCACGTCGCTCGGCGAAGCCCCGGCCCGCGCCTGGCAGCACGGCCGGTTCGGCGCCCCGTACCTGCGCGACTCGCTGCTGACGGCCGGCGCCCTGTGTGAGACCTTGGAGACCGCGACGACGTGGTCCAACGTGCCGGCGCTGAAGGCGGCCGTCACCGAGGCTCTCACCAGCTCGCTACAGGAAAGCGGGACACCGGCTTTGGTGATGTGCCACATCTCGCACGTCTACCCCACGGGCGCCTCGCTGTACTTCACGGTCGTGGCCGGCCAGCGCGGCAACCCCATCGAGCAGTGGCGCGCGGCGAAAACCGCTGCGTCCGAGGCGATGGTGCGCTGCGGCGCCACCATCACCCACCACCACGCCGTCGGCGCCGACCACAAGCCGTGGATGACGGCCGAGGTCGGTGACCTGGGTGTCGAGGTGCTGCGCGCCGTCAAGAACGTGCTCGATCCCGGTGGAATCCTGAACCCGGGCAAGCTGATCCCATGAGAGTCACCCTCCTGACCAACCCCGCCTCGGGCCAGGGTCGGGGCTCGGCGGCAGCGCAGCGCGCCGTCGTGCGGCTGCAGAGGCGCGGTGTCGACGTGGTCGAACTGATCGGGTCCGACGCCGCCCATGCCCGCCAACTACTCGACGAGGCGCTCGACCACGGCACCGATGCGGTCGTGGTGTCCGGCGGCGACGGCATCATTTCCCTTGCGCTACAGGCGCTTGCGCAGGGCGACGTGCCGCTCGGCATCATCCCCGCCGGCACCGGCAATGACCACGCCCGCGAGTTCGGGATTCCGCGGGACGACCCGGAAGCCGCCGCGGACATCATCGCGACGGGCCGCACCCGCACCATCGACCTCGGCCGGATCGAGGGCGCCGACGGCACCGTCCGCTGGTTCGGCACGGTGATGTCGGCGGGCTTCGACTCGCTGGTCACCGACCGCGCCAACCGGATGACGTGGCCGCGGGGCCGGATGCGCTACAACGCGGCCATGCTGGTCGAGCTGTCGCAGTTGCGGCTGCATACGGCGCGGGTCAGTTTCGACGGTGGTCCCGAGCAGGAAATCCCCGTGACACTGGCGACTTTCGGCAATGGCAAGAGCTATGGCGGCGGCATGCTGATCTGTCCGGGCGCCGACCTCAACGACGGCCTGCTCGATGTCACGATGGCGGCCTCGGCGTCGCGCACCAAGTTGATCCGGCTGTTCCCCACGGTGTTCAAGGGCACGCATGTCCACCTCGACGAGGTGTCCACGAGGCGGGCCCGCACCGTCACGATCGACGTGCCGGGCATAAACGCCTATGCCGACGGCGAATTCGTCTGCCCGCTGCCGGTGACGGTGTCCGCGGTGCCGAACGCGTTGCGGGTCCTGGTTCCGTAGCCTGGCGACGACCTTCAGTCCTGCGTAGCCGCAAGCAGCGCAAGCAGATTCATCAACCGGGTGATGGCGCCGGTGACCGGTCGGGCCGGCAATGTCGGATCGACGGCACGTTGGATCCCGAGCCCGATGCCGGCGCTGAGAAAGAGGTTGCCGATGTCGTCGAAGCTGTCGATCACCCCGGCGGCGACCATCTGCTCTTCGCCGAGCCCCAAATCGACCGCGAGCGAACGCAATACATCGACGACCATCTGAGCGGCTTCGTTGCGGAGGTCCGTGACCATCTGCCCCAGCTCGGGATCGTTGCGCGACAGCACCACGAATTCGAGTTCGAGCATCGTCCAGCCCACGTCGCCGGCGGTCCGTTCCAGCCAGGCGTTCACCGCCTCGACGCGGCTCGGCACATCGGCATCCGACATCGCCAGCTCTGACATCTCGGCGAACTTCTCGCGGTGGATGGCCTCGAGCACCTCCCGGCACAGGACCGGCTTGCTACCGAAGTTCGAATACACCGCGCCCTTGCTGTAGCCGGCGTCGTCGGCGATGTCCTCGAGGCTCGTGGAGGCATAGCCGTGCTTGAGAAACCGGGCCTTGGCCGCGTCGAGCAGCTCGGCACGCGTCTGTTCCTGACGCTGCACCCTGGTCAATCGCGGCATGCGTTGATATTAGTGGTTTGTGATACCGGGAGTACTAGCTTTACTCGGAGAATTCGGATACCGTGAGTATTCGAATGAGCCGGAAAGGCTCCTACCAGCAGATACGAGGCTATCGATGCAGCTAGCACGACGCGCCATGTCACTCGACGGCGCCACAGTCATCATCACCGGAGGCGCCAGGGGCATCGGCGCCAAGACCGCCGAGCTGTTCTCACAGCACGGCGCCAACGTGTGGATCGGCGACGTCGACGCCGACATCGCCGAGCAGACGGCCCGCAAAATCCCCCGCTGTCGCAGCGCGCGCCTCGACGTCACCCGGCGCGACTCCTGGGACCAGTTCGTCGGGCAGGTCCTCAAGGACTCCGGCCGCATCGACGTCCTCATCAACAACGCCGGCGTCATGCCCCTCGGTGCCTTCGAGACCGAAGCCCAGGCGACGACCGACCTGATCCTCGACGTCAACGTCCGCGGCGTACTGAACGGCATGCGGGCCGTGATCCCCTTCATGATCACGCGCGGCAGCGGCCACGTGGTGAACGTGGCATCGATGGCCGGCATGATCCCCGTCCCGGGCATGGTCACCTACAACGCCAGCAAGTTCGCCGCGGTCGGCGCATCACTGGCGGCGCGCACCGAATACGCCGGAACGGGCGTCACGGTGTGCGCGGTGCTGCCCTCGGCAGTACGCACCGAACTCTCCTCCGGCGTCCAACTTGGCGGCGGCATGCCGACAGTCGACCCCGAAGATGTCGCGCAGGTGGTGCTGAAGACATTGCGCACCAAGGCCGCCCGCACCTCGGTACCCGAGTGGGTGGCGCCCGGCTGGGCACTGATCGACGCACTGGTCCCCGAGTTCATCCAACGTGCGGCGCGCTCGCTGATCGATGACCGCCGCGCCCTGACCGCCCTCGACCCCGTCGGCCGTTCAGCCTACCTGGAACGGATCGAACGGCAGTCGAAAGACCATGACGCCGAGTCGAACTCGGAACCGCGACGATGAAGCGGGCACTGGTCATCGGCTGCGGCGGGACCATCGGCGGCGCGTGGATCGTCGCGGCGCTGCACGCATTGCAGGAGCAGACGGGTTGGGACCCGCGGGAAGCCTCTGTGTTGCAGGGCACCTCGGCGGGCGCCGAGATCGTCACGATGCTCGGCGGCGGCGCGTCCGTCGACGACCTGGTGGCGATGCACCGCGGCACCAGTACCGACGAACGCTTGCATCAACACATCGAGGCGACGCCGCCGAGCCTGCCTCCCCTGCCGGCACCGCGGCTGCTGAACCCGGCGCTCTTGCGTAGTCAGAGCGGCCTGGCCGCGGTCACCGGTATCGCACCCACGGGGCGCGCCGACGCAACATGGCTGCAGCGCTTGGCATCCGGATTCGCCAACAAGTCGGGGTGGCTCGATCATCCGGGCTCCCGCATGGTGGCATTCGACTACCAGCGCGGCGAGCGGGTGGCTTTCGGTGCCCCTGACGCACCGAAAGCCACGGCAGGAGAAGCACTCCGGGCGTCGTGGGGTGTCCCCGGCTGGATGCCCCCGGTCAGCATCGGCGACCGCAAGTTCGTCGACGGCGGCGCCGCGTCCACCGCGTCGGTCGACCTCATCAGCCATGACGACGCCGACCTCATCTACGTCATCACCCCGATGGCCTCCGAAAGCGGCGTGCGCGCACCGGGGTTGGGCGGCATCCTTGAGCACCGGCTGCTCCGCCGTCCGATGTCGACTGTGCTGGATGCCGAGGTCGCCGCCGCCCGGGCCCGCGGCATCGAGGTCGTCGTCATCCAGCCGGACGCCGCCGATCTGGCCGGCCTGGGCGCCAACTTCATGCTGCGCGGCAAGCGGCGCGCGGCCTTCGAATCCGCCATGACCACAGCACCGAACACGGTGCGTCGAGCCTGGGAGTCCTGATGAACACACGTGATCCGCGCATCGTCATCATCGGCGCCGGCGTCGCCGGGATCGCCTCCGCGTACACCTTCCAGCAGGCCGGGTTCACCAACTTCACCATCCTGGAGAAGGGTTCGGACGTCGGCGGGGTCTGGCACTGGAACCGCTACCCAGGCCTGACGTGTGACGTGCCGTCGCACATCTACCAGTTCGCCTTCGCCCCCAAGCCCGACTGGAGCCATATCTGGGCGGGCGGCCAGGAGATTCAGGAGTATCACCGCGACGTCGTCGCGCGGTTCGGCCTCGACAACCACCTTCGACTCAACACCGAAGTCACGGCGCTGCACTACGACCAGGATGAACACACCTGGACCGTCACGACCGAGCACGAGACGCTCACCACCGATTTCGTCATCTGCGCCACCGGCGTGCTGCACCACCCCTTCACACCCGACATCCCCGGCATGGACTCCTTCGAGGGCACCGTCGTGCACACCGCCCGGTGGGACCCCGGACTGGAAACCGCGGGCAAGCGCATCGCCGTGATCGGAACCGGATCGACCGGCGTGCAGGTGGTTTCGGCGCTGCAGCCCACGGCCGACAAGCTGCTGCACTTCGCCCGGTCCCCGCAGTGGATGCTGTGGGCACCGATGAAACTGCCGCAGCTGAGTGCCGTCACCGCGCTGCTGCGCGCCATGCCGCAGCTGTATCAGGCCGTCGCCGAACGCATTCCGCTGTGGGGCTCGAGCGTCCTCGTCGACATCGTGACCAAGCCGACGTGGCGCCGCAAGCTGGTGCAGCAGTACGCGCGCCTGAGCCTACGGGCCCAGGTCCGCGATCCGAAGCTGCGTGCCGAGCTGACGCCCGACTACCAGCCGCTGTGCAAGCGGCAGGTGCTGTCGGGTACGTACTACCAGGCGATCAAGGCCCCCAACGCCCAGCTGGTCACCGATCGCATCGCCGCGTTCACGCCCACCGGCATCAGCACCACGGAGGGTGAGCACCACCGGATCGACATCGCCGTGCTGGCCACCGGTTTTCAGGCGCACAACTACATGCGCCCGATGCAGGTGGTGGGCCGCGACGGCGTCACGCTCGACGACGCGTGGGTCAAGGGCCCGCGGGCCTACCGCATGACCGCGATTCCCGGCTTCCCGAACCTGTTCACCGTGCTGGGCCCGAACTCGCCGACGGGGTCCATCTCACTGCAGTACACCGCGGAACTCACCGCGCGGTACATCGTGAAGTGGCTCAAGCGATTCGAGCGTGGCGAGATCAACGAGGTCGAGGTGACCGAGGAGGCCACCGACGAGTTCAACGCCGCGGCTGTCGAGGCCATGGAGCCGACGGTGTGGAACACCGGCTGCAACTCCTGGTACTTCAGCGAAGGCGGCACCATCGACCTGTGGCCGTTCGACGTCGCCACGATCACCAGCATGCTGAGCGAGCCGGAGCCCGAGCACTACCGGGTGAGTTGATCGGAACGATCAGTACTTCCGGGCAGCGCCCAACCGGGTGACACATTCGATCTGGGGCCGTCAACTTGCCTTGACGTCAAGGAAAGTTGACGGCTCTGGGCCAAACATGCCAAGGGAGACCGCTGGAACTACCCCACGCCCCGGTTCAACCAGCTGACTTCGCCGACCTCGGCGCCGCCGCCTCGATACGGCTCGAGCGCCTCGTCCCAGGCGGTGCCGAGCACGGTGTCGAGTTCGGCGGCGAGCATGTCGGCGCCGCCCTCCATCAACGTGCGCAGACGCTGCTCGCCGACCATGATGTCGCCGTTGGCGCTCATCGATCCGCTCCACAGCCCCAGGGTCGGGGTGTGGCACCAGCGGTGTCCGTCGACGCCGGCGCTCGGGTCCTCGGTCACCTCGAAGCGCAGCACCGACCACGAGCGCAGTGCGCTGGCGAGCTGGGCTCCGGTGCCGACGGGTCCCATCCAGTTGGTGATGGCACGCAGCTGACCGGGCATGGCGGGCTGGGGCGTCCACTTGAGGTTCGCCCGGGCCGACAGAGTCGACGAAAGCGCCCACTCCACATGCGGGCATACCGCCGCGGGAGAGGCATGGATATACACCACGCCCGTCGTCGCGTCGGCGAGTTGGTTCGACGCACGCATCATCTGCTCCTTCAGCTACACGAGGGACGTCTTCCCCAACGACCTGGTGTTGCTGAAATGTTGCAATTGTTTAGTGCGTGTCTATTGTGCCGCGTGAGACCCCTGTTGCGCTAGTCTGTCGCGCAATCTCTCAGGACGGCCACAGAATCGCACCGCGATCAGGCTCGTTGTCGACATTTGGCCAACGACCCAGCCAATTCTCGGACACAGGCCAACCCCCGCACGGAGCACCAGCGCGCCATCTATCTTCTAAGCCGTGACTGCCCTGGACCGGTTCTTCGAGATCTCCGCGCGCGGCTCCACCGTCGCCGCTGAACTGCGCGGCGGCGCGGTGACCTTCATCGCGATGGCGTACATCATCGTGCTGAACCCCATCATCCTGTCGAGCACGGCAGACATCGCCGGGCACAAGCTCCCGTTCGGCCAAGTCTCCGCGGTGACATCACTGGCGGCCGGCGCCATGACGATCCTGTTCGGCGTCGTGGCCCGGCTCCCCTTCGCGTTCGCCGCCGGGCTCGGCATCAACTCGTTCCTGGCCAGCTCCGTGGTGGGCGTCCTGACGTGGCCGGAAGCCATGGGCCTGGTGGTCGTCGAAGGCCTCATCATCGTCGCGATGGCCGTCACCGGCCTGCGGCGCATGATCTTCGACGCCGTGCCCATGCCGCTGAAACTGGCCATCACCGCCGGCATCGGGCTGTTCATCATGTTCATCGGCCTGGTCAACGCCGGCTTCGTCGCGTCGACGGGACATCCGTCGCCGCCGCTGGGTCTGGGCGCCGGCGGCACCGGCTCGGTCCGCGCGATCCCCACCCTGGTCTTCGTGTTCACCCTGCTGACCTCGGGTGTCCTGGTGGCCCGCAAGGTGCGCGGCGGCATCCTCATCGGACTCATCTCGGGCACCGTGCTGGCCGCCATCATCGAGGCGATCTGGCACCTCGGCTCGGCAACGGAGAAGGCCGGCGGCTGGAGCCTGTCCGTCCCGACGCTGTCCGGCTCGCCGTTCGCGGTGCCCAACCTGTCGCTGATCGGTCACGTGGACTTCGGCAGCTTCGGCCGGATCGGCGCCATCGCCGCGCTCATGCTGGTGTTCACGCTGCTGTTCACCAACTTCTTCGACGCCATGGGCACCATGACGGGCCTGTCCCGACAGGCCGGCCTGGCCGACGAGCACGGCAACTTCCCGCGCCTGCAGTCCGCGCTGGTCATCGAGGGCACCGGCGCGGTCGTCGGCGGCGCGGTGTCGGCATCGTCCAACACCGTCTTCGTCGAATCGGGCACCGGCATCGGCGAAGGCGCCCGCACCGGCCTGGCCAGCCTCGTGACCGGTGGCTTGTTCCTGGCCGCAATGTTCTTGACGCCGCTGACGGAGATCGTGCCCACCGAGGTCGCGGCCGCCGCGCTCGTGATCGTCGGCACCCTGATGGTCTCGGTGCTGCGCGAGATCGACTTCTCCGACTTCTCGGTGGCCCTGCCGGTGGTACTGACGGTCGCCGTCATGCCGCTGTCCTACTCGATCGCCAACGGCATCGGCGTCGGCTTCATCGCCTGGGCCGTGCTGCGCGCGGCGTCGGGACGCATCAAGGAGATCAGCCCGCTGCTGTGGATCGTCGCCGCCGGGTTCCTGCTGTTCTTCGCGCGCGGCTGGATCGACAGCATGATCGGGGTCGTCCGCTAGGCGAACTCCCGCAGGACCGCGGCCGACACCTCCGGCCAGACGGTGTGCGTCCAGTCCCCGAAATCGCGGTCCGTCAGCACGACGAGCGCCAGGTCCACCTCCGGGTCCACCCAGAGGAACGTCCCCGACTGACCGAAGTGGCCGAACGTCCGTCCCGAGTTGCCCGCGGCCGTCCAGTGCGGACGCTTGCCGTCCCGGATCTCGAAGCCCAGGCCCCAGTCGTTCGGGCGCTGCGATCCGAATCCCGGTAGCACCCCATCGAGACCCGGGAATTGCACCGAGATCGCATCGGCGTGCATAGGCGTCGACACCAGGGCCGGACGCAGCAGGTCACCGGCGAACACCGCCAGGTCGGTCACGGTGGACCAGGCGCCGTAGCCGGCGGTTTCGGCTGCCCCCGGCAGGTCGGAATCGCTCATCCCCAGCGGCTCGAAAACCGCTTCGCGCAGATACTGCGCGAACTCGATGCCGGACTCGTGCTGCAGCACCTGGGCCAGCACCGCGAACCCGACGTTCGAGTAGATGCGCCGCGTGCCGGGCGCCGCGATGGCGTCGGGCGTCTGCATCGCGAGACCCGAGGTGTGCGCGAGCAGGTGGCGCACCGTCGACCCGGGCGGGCCGGCCGGGGTGTCCAACTCAACGACGCCCTCTTCGATCGCGACCTGCGCGGCACGGGCCACCAGTGGCTTGGTCACCGACGCGAGCCGGAACGCGCGGTCGACGGGTCCGTGCGCGGCGAGCACACCGGCAGGCGACACCACCGCCGCCGCGGCGTTCGGTACCGGCCAGGAATCCAGCAGCTCGAGAGCGGTCACGCCCACGACCCTGTCACAGATCGCAGGGCCGATGGGCACGGGCCGAGCCACCGTTAACCAGACATTTGTATGGACACCATTCCAACGCTTCCCGGAGGCATTAGGTTATAGCCATGAGTCAGACAGTGCGTGGTGTGATTTCCCGGGCCAAGAAGCAGCCCATCGAGCTCGTCGACATCGTCATCCCCGATCCCGGACCCGGTGAAGTCGTCGTCGACATCATCGCCTGCGGCGTGTGCCACACCGACCTCACCTACCGCGAGGGCGGCATCAACGACGAGTATCCGTTCCTGCTCGGCCACGAAGCCGCCGGCACCGTCGAGTCGGTCGGAGAGGGCGTCACCCACGTCGCCCCCGGCGACTTCGTCATCCTCAACTGGCGCGCCGTCTGCGGCGAGTGCCGCGCCTGCAAGCGCGGCCGCCCGCACCTGTGCTTCGACACCTTCAACGCCACCCAGAAGATGACGCTCACCGACGGCACCGAACTCACCCCCGCCCTGGGCATCGGCGCCTTCGCCGACAAGACCCTCGTGCACGAACGCCAGTGCACCAAGGTCGATTCCGAAGCCGACCCCGCCGTCGCCGGACTGCTGGGCTGCGGCGTGATGGCCGGCATCGGCGCCGCCATCAATACCGGCGGCGTGACGCGTGACGACACCGTCGCGGTCATCGGCTGCGGCGGCGTGGGCGATGCGGCCATCGCCGGCGCGGCCCTGGTCGGCGCCAAGCGGATCATCGCCGTCGACACCGACAACCAGAAACTGCACTGGGCCCGCGAGTTCGGCGCCACCCACACCATCAACGCCCGCGACCTCGACGCCGTCGAGACCATCCAGGACCTGACCGACGGCTTCGGCGCCGACGTCGTGATCGACGCGGTCGGCCGGCCCGAGACCTGGAAGCAGGCGTTCTACGCCCGCGATCTGGCCGGAACCGTTGTCCTCGTTGGTGTTCCGACACCCGACATGACCCTCGAGATGCCGCTGATCGACTTCTTCTCCCACGGCGGGTCGCTGAAATCGTCGTGGTACGGCGACTGCCTGCCCGAGCGCGACTTCCCCACCCTCATCAGCCTGTACCTGCAGGGCCGGCTCCCGCTGGAGAAGTTCGTCACCGAACGCATCGGGCTCGACCAGATCGAGGACGCCTTCCACAAGATGCACAGCGGCGAAGTGCTTCGCTCGGTGGTGGTCCTCAAGTGAGTGCCATCCAGCGCGTCGTCACCAGCGGCACGTTCAGCCTGGACGGCGGCACCTGGGACGTCGACAACAACATCTGGCTCGTCGGCGACGACACGGACGTCATCGTGTTCGACGCCGCCCACACCGCGGCACCCATCATCGACGCGGTGAACGGCCGCAACGTCGTCGCCGTCGTCTGCACCCACGGCCACAACGACCACATCACCGTCGCCCCGGAGCTGTCCGCGGCCCTCGACGCCCCGGTGCTGCTGCACCCGGCTGACGAGATGCTGTGGCGGGATGTCCACCCGGACAATCCTTTTCACACCGTGGCCGACGAGCAGGTGCTCACCGTCGGCGGCCTGGAGATCAAGGCGATCCACACGCCCGGACACTCCCCCGGCTCGGTGTGCTGGCACATCCCCGAGCTCGGCGCGGTGATCTCCGGCGACACCCTGTTCCACGGCGGCCCCGGCGCGACCGGCCGCTCGTACTCGGACTTCCCGACCATCCTGGCGTCCATCTCCGAAAAGCTCGGCAAGCTACCCGGCGACACCGTCGTCTACACCGGCCACGGTGACACCACCACAATCGGCGGCGAACTGGTCAACTACGACGAATGGGTCGCCCGCGGGCACTGAATCTCGACGCACGTTCAGAGCGCGCCACACAGCTCACGGCGCTACCGTGAGACATGCCCGAGTCCAGCGTGGTGGTGCAGCCCGACCCGATCGGGAGTTCGCGCCTGCAGACCATCGGACTCCGCACGGCCACAAAGCTTTTCGAACAGGCTGCCGCCGAGGTGCCGCTCCCGGCGGCGCCGCGGCCGGTGGTGATCGCCGAGTACGGCTCGGGCAACGCGCACAACGGACTGCTGCCCATCGGCGCGGGTATCACCGCGTTGCGCAAACGCGTCCGGCCCGAGCATCCGATCGCGGTGACGCACACCGACATCCCCGACAACGATTTCAGCGCCCTGTTCCGCACCTTGCGTGACGATCCGTTCAGTTACCTGCGTGCCGATCGGGCCACCTTCGCGTCAGCGGTGGGCCGGTCGTACCTCAGCCAGATTCTGCCGTCGGAAGGTGTGCACCTGGGCTGGTCGGCGTGGGCCATCCAGTGGCTCAGCCGCATGCCGGCCGACATCCCCGATCACATCCAGCCGTCCTTCAGCGCCGACGCGCAGGTGCGCGCGGCGTACGCCCGGCAGGCGGCGCACGACTGGCACGAGTTCATCGCGTTCCGCGGCCGCGAGTTGAGTCCGGGCGGCCGGCTTGTGGTCATGACCATGGGCCAGCACGACGACGGGCGGCCCGGCCTCGAGCCGCTCTTCGACGGTCTGATGCACGCGCTGTCCGACCTGCAGGACCAACGGCTCGTCACCGCCGAGGAAGTGCGGCGCATGCGCCTGCCGATCGTGGGCCGCAGCGAAGCCGACTTCCGGTCACCGTTCGCCCCCTCGGGTCGCTTCGAGCGCCTCCGGATCACCCACCTCGTGGTGGCCGACGAACCGGACCGCTTCTGGCTGCGGTACCAGACCGACGGTGACGCAACGGCTTTCGCCAAGAGCTGGGTCGGTTTCACCAGGGCGGCGGTGTTCGGCACCCTCCTGGAGGTGCTCGAGCCCGCCGACCCGGCGCGCCGATGTCAGGTCGCCGACGCCCTTGACGCCGCACTGATCGAGCTGCTGTCCGCCGCACCGCGCCCGATGCCGATTCCGGTGGCGCACATCGTCGTTGAGAAACAGCAGCGCGAGAGCTAGACGAACACGTCCAGGATCAGGACCATGGCCAGACCGGACACCGACAGCACGGTCTCCATGATCGACCACGTCTTGATCGTCTGACCGACGCTCAGCTTGAAGTACTCCTTGACCAACCAGAACCCCGCGTCGTTCACGTGGGAGAAGAACAGCGAGCCGGCGCCGACGGCGAGGACCACCAGGGACAGCTCGCCCGAGCCCATCCCGTGAACGAGGCCGAGAATCAGCGACGACGCCGTGATGGTGGCGACGGTGGCCGACCCCGTGGCCAGCCGGATCAGGACCGCGAGCACCCAGGCCAGCACGAGCACCGAGATGTGCACACCTTCGGCCCAGCGCGCCAGCATCGTCCCGATGCCGGTGTCGACCAGCACCTGCTTGAATCCACCGCCCGCGGCGACGATCAGGAAGATGCCGGCGACCGGGGGCAGGCTCGACTCGATGCACTTGGTGATCGCGGTGCGGTCCATCCCGGCACCCCGGCCGAGGGTGACGGTGCCGACCACGACGGCGATGAGCAGCGCGACCAGCGGCGTGCCCACAGCGTCGAAGATCCGGCGGAACCACTGCGTCTTGTCGTCGATGAAGATGTCGACGAGGGCCTTGCCCAGCATCAGTGCGACGGGCAGCAGCACCGAGAACAGCGTGACGCTGAAGCGGGGCCGCTTGCCGTGTGCCCGAAGGGCTTCCGGATCGGTGGTGAAGGTGTCCGGTGCCGCGACGACGACCCACTTGCCGGCGAGGCGGCCGAACAGCGGGCCCGCGACGACGATCGTCGGGACCGCGACGAGCACGCCGAGTCCGAGCGTGACCCCGAGGTCGGCATTGAGCAGTCCGACGGCGGTCAGCGGCCCGGGATGCGGCGGCACGAAACCGTGCATGGCCGACAGACCGGCCAGCGCCGGGATGCCGATGGTGATGAGCGACTGCTGCGAGCGCCGGGCCACCAGGTAGATGACGGGCATCAGCAGCACCAGCCCGATCTCGAAGAACATCGGCAGCCCGATGATCGCGCCGACCAGTGCCATCGCCCAGGGCAGGGCGCGGGGCGAGGCGGCTCCGACGATGGTGTCGACGATCTCGTCGGCCCCGCCGGAGTCGGCGAGCAGTTTGGCGAACATCGCGCCGAGCGCGATCAGGATGCCGACGCCGGCCGCCGTCGCACCGAAGCCGTCGGAGAACGATTTGAGGACGGCGGTGAGGTTCTCACCGGCCGTCAGCCCCACCGTCAGCCCACCGAAGATCAGGGACAGGAACGGGTGCAGCTTGACCAGCGTGATGAGTACGACGATGACGCCGATGCCGGCCACGAAGGCCAGAATCAGCTGCGTCGCCGAGGAGACCGGCTCGATGAGTTTGGGTGCGTCGGCGAGGACGGTGACGGCGGTGCGCATCAGATCTTCTCCCCGTCGCTTCGCTCGCCCCGTCGGTTCTCCCCTTGGGTGCGCGAAATGTATTCCTCGACAATGGAATCGATGCTCTGTCCGACGTCGATCACGATTCCCGCCTCATCGGCTCGCAGGGGTTCCAGGGTTTCGAACTGTGAGGCCAGCAGCGAGGCCGGCATGAAGTGGCCGGGCCGGCTGGCCTGCCGGGCGCCGATGACCTCGGGCGTGCCGAACAGGTGCAGAAACCGGGTTTCCGGGCAGTGGCTGCGCAGCTGCACGCGGTACTTGTATTTCAGCGCCGAACAGCTCATCACGCCGCCGGTGCCGCAGTGCTCCCCGAGCCATTGCCCGATGGTCTCGAGCCAGGGCCGGCGATCGTCGTCGTTCAGCGGGTGACCGGCCTTCATCTTCGCGATGTTGGCGGCGGGATGGAAGTCGTCCGCATCGGCGAACGGCACGCGGAGCCGCTGCGCGAGCGCCGCGCCGACGGTGGACTTGCCGGATCCTGAAACGCCCATGACGACGATGGGTGATGGCATCTTCTGCACCCGCCCTTGTTGTGGTTTGACTCACACAGCGTGACGCAAAAGTCATACTTTTTCAAGAGGCATTCGTAAAACATCAGTTCTAAGTTAGATCGACGGAGTTATGACAGGATGTTATGCGTGGCCACGCCTTCAAACGTCAGCGATCTGCACGACAACGTGCTGAGCGCGCTGGGGGCCGCGGTGGTCTCCGGTACCTACGCCCCCGGCGAGGTGATCACCCTCGAAGGAGTGAGCGCGGAGCACGGCGTCTCCCGCAGTGTCGTGCGGGAAGCGATCCGGGTCCTCGAATCGATGGGCATGGTCGCCTCGCGCCGCCGGGTCGGCATCACCATCCAGCCCGCCGCCAACTGGAATGTGTTCGACCCCAGGCTGATTCGCTGGCGACTCGAGTCCGGCGACCGGGCCGCCCAGTTGGTGTCGTTGTCCGAATTGCGGCGCGGATTCGAACCCGTGGCGGCCGCCCTGGCCGCCGAGCGCGCCGACCCGCACCAGTGCCGGATCATGGCCGCCGCCGTGTCGGACATGGCGGTGCACGGGCGCGACGGCAACCTCGAGGCATACCTACTGGCGGACAAGATCTTTCATCAGACGCTGCTGGAGGCCAGCGGCAACGAGATGTTCCGCGCACTGAACGCGGTGGTGTCGGAGGTCCTCGCTGGGCGCACCCACCACGGCATGATGCCCGACTCCCCCAATCCGGCGGCAATCGCGCTGCACGACGAGGTGGCCCGTGCCGTGCGGATGCGCGATCAGGCCGGCGCCGAACGCGCCATGCGCGCCATCATCGACGAGGCCGCCGCGGCGGTCGCCGAGGAGCAGGGCTCGTCCTGATCGGCCCGGCCGTCAGCGGCAGCGCTTCAGACCGTCGTTGGGGTCACAGAACAGCGGGAACTGCTGCACCGGAATCGGCAGCGGCTTCTGGAATTCCAGCCGGAACGACTTCTTGGTCATGGCCGCCGGCACGCCGCACTGTTCGTTGTTGGTGGTGGTCCGGGTACCGGTCCAGTTCGTGTCTTCCCACTCGTAGGTTTCGACGAGCTTCATCTTGGTGCCGTCCGGGCACGTGAAACCCTGGAGGTCGGTCTGGGTGAACATCCAATGTCCCTCACCGCCGGTCTGGCGGGCATCGCCGCCCAGCGTTCCGCCGTACTGGTCGGAGCCGACGTGCACGAGGCAACCCACCGGCAGTTCCAGGTTGTTGCGCAGATCGCCGACGGTCGGGGCGCAGACAGGCCAGATGGTCCACACGCTCATCGGCGTGCCGTCTTGGATGTAGGTGTAGATGCCCTCGGGCAGCCGGATGTTGTCGGCCTGCGCCGGCGCTGCCGTCCCGAAGAGTGCGCCCGCTGCGGCGAAGCCAAGACTCGAAACCATAGCGAGAACACGTTTCATTTTCACCGCCCGAGTATCGCAAACGACTGGCCCACGGCGTGAGAAAGTCACCGTATGAGTTCACTCAGCGGGAGAGTTGCGTTGATCACCGGGGCCTCGGCCGGGCTGGGCGCGGCCACGGTCAAGGTGTTTGCCGAACGCGGCGCTTCGGTCTTCGGTATCGCGCGGGACGCCGAGCGCATGGCGACGGTGTTTGCCGACGCCTACGGCGACGAGCCCGGCGGCGCATTCGCCGCGGTGGACATCAGCACGGCCGACGCCTGCCGGCAGGCGGTCGAGGACTGCATCGCGAAATTCGGCCGGCTCGACGTCCTGGTGAACGTCGCCGGCTTCCACGTCATGCGGCACACCCTGTCGGTGACCGACGAAGACTGGGACCGCGACCTCGCGGTGAACTTGAACGGCCCGTTCTACCTGACGCGCGCGGCGCTGCCGCAGCTGCTGGAGAACGGCGGCAACATCGTCAACGTCTCCTCGATCGCCGGCGTCGAAGGCGAGATCTACTCGGCCGGCTACTGCGCCGCCAAGCACGGACTGATCGGGCTGACGCGCGCACTGGCGGTCGAGTACACCAAGGAAAAACTCCGGGTCAACGCCGTCTGCCCGGGCGGCATGCTGACCGCGCAGGTCACCGAGTTCGCCGCGCCCGAGAACGCCGACTGGGACCTGATCATGCGCATCGCCGCGCCGCGCGGCTTCATGGAACCGCGGGACGTGGCGAACGTGATCGCGTTCCTGGCCAGTGATGACGCCGCCGCGATTCACGGTTCGGTGTACCGCGTCGACAACGGCAAAGGCCCGGCGTGACCGGTTTCTCACCAACTGTCAAACGAAGTTAACGCGCCGTACTCACGAGCGCGGTTCAATCCGTGGGTGACCGACTTCGCGCTGACCGAATCCACCAACGGCACCCGTGAGCCCAGCCGCACCGGCCGCTCCGCCGAAGCCCTCGGCCGGGCCATCGCCGACCACCTGCGCTACTCGATCGGCCGGCCGGCGGCAGCCCTGCAACCGACGCACTATTACCGCGCGCTCGCCTTGGCGGTTCGCGACCGGATGCAGGACAACCGCACCGCCTCGACCCAGACCTCGCTGGATCTGGGCAACAAGGTCACGTGCTACCTGTCGGCCGAATTCCTGATGGGTCCGCAGCTCGGAGCCAACCTGCTCAACCTCGGCATCGAGGACGCCGCCCGGGATGCGCTGGCCGAACTCGGCCAGGACCTCTACGAAGTCCTGGCGTGCGAGGAGGAGCCCGGTCTGGGCAACGGTGGCCTGGGCCGGTTGGCCGCGTGCTACCTCGATTCGCTTGCCACGCTGGAACGCCCGGCGATCGGATACGGCATCCGCTACGAATTCGGCATCTTCGACCAGGAGATCCACGACGGCTGGCAGGTCGAGAAGACCGACAACTGGCTGGACAACGGCAACCCCTGGGAGATCGCCAAGCCGGACGTCAACTACCTGGTCGGTTGGAGCGGGCACACCGAGCACTACCTCGACGACGCCGGCCGCGACCGCATCCGGTGGGTGCCCGGCCGCCTCATCAAGGGCGTCGCCTACGACACGCCGATCCAGGGCTACGGCGTGAAGACCTGCAATGTGCTGACGCTGTGGAGCGCGCGGGCGGTCAAGGAGTTTGCGCTGGAGGCGTTCAACACCGGCGACTACTACAAGGCCGTCGAGGACGAGGTGACCTCGGAGACCGTCACCAAGGTGCTGTACCCGAACGACGAGCCGGAGGCGGGTAAGCGGCTGCGCCTGCTGCAGCAGTACTTCTTCGTGTCCTGCTCGCTGCAGCACGTCCTGCACATCATGGACGACCTCGCCGACGCGTCGGTCCACGACCTGCCCGAGCGATTCGCGTTGCAGCTCAACGACACCCACCCGTCGATCGGCGTGGCCGAACTGATGCGCCTGCTCATCGACGAGCGCCGCCTCGACTGGAACACGGCCTGGGGCATCACGGTGGCGACCTTCGGCTACACCAACCACACACTGCTGCCCGAGGCCCTGGAGACGTGGCCACTGGGGCTGTTCAGCGAAAGCCTGCCGCGGCACCTCGAGATCATCTACGAGATCAACAGCCGTTTCCTGGACGAGGTTCGCGCGAAGTTCCCCGGTGACGAGGACCGGGTCCGCCGGATGTCACTGATCGGCGAGGACGGCGGCAAGACGGTCAAGATGGCCTACCTGGCCACCGTCGGCAGCCACGCGATCAACGGCGTCGCGGCGCTGCACTCCGAGCTGCTCAAGGACAGCGTGCTCAAGGACTTCTACGAGATGTGGCCCGAACGGTTCTCCAACAAGACCAACGGCGTGACGCCACGGCGGTTCGTGGCCCTGTCCAACCCGGGTCTGCGCGCCCTGCTCGACCGCACCGTCGGCGAGGGCTGGCTGACCGACCTGGACCGGCTGCGCGGACTGGAGGCATTCGCCGACGATCCGGCGTTCCGGCAGGAGTGGCGGGCCGTCAAGCGCGCCAACAAAGCCCGGCTCGCCGAATTGGTACAGACCGAGACCGGTATCGAACTCGACCCCTCCTGGCTGTTCGACATCCAGGTCAAACGCATCCACGAATACAAGCGCCAGCACCTCAATGTGCTCAACATCGTCACGCAGTATCTGCGGCTGAAGCAGAACCCGGGCCTGCAGATGGCGCCGCGCGCGTTCATCTTCGGCGGCAAGGCCGCCCCGGGCTATTTCCTCGCCAAGCGGATCATCAAGCTGATCACCGCCGTGGGCGACATGATCAACGTCGATCCTTCGGTGAATCAGTTCATGAAGGTGGTGTTCCTGCCGAATTTCAATGTGCAGAACGCGCACCTGATCTACCCGGCGGCAAACCTCTCCGAGCAGATCTCGACGGCGGGCAAGGAGGCCTCCGGCACCGGCAACATGAAGTTCATGATGAACGGCGCGTTGACGATCGGAACGCTCGACGGCGCCAACGTCGAGATCCGGGAGGAGGCCGGTGCGGACAACTTCTTCCTGTTCGGCCTGACGGTCGACGAGGTCGAAGCGCTCAAGCGCGACGGCTACCGGCCCGCCGATTACATCGCTGCCAACCCCGAACTGGCTGCGGTGCTCGACCTGATCGAGCACGGCCACTTCTCCCACGGTGACACCGAGGTGTTCCGACCCTTGGTGCACAACCTGCGCTACGACGACCCGTTCCTGGTGTGCGCGGACTACGCGTCCTACGTGGCGTGCCAGGACGAGGTGAGTGCGGCCTGGCAGGACCGCGACCACTGGTCGCACATGTCGATCCTGAACACCGCCCGCAGCGGAAAGTTCTCCTCGGATCGGGCCATCGCCGAATACTGCGACGACATCTGGGACGTCTCGGCGCTGACGGTGCACTGAGGCACCGCCAGGGCCGAGTGCGGCTAGGGCCCCGGCTGCTAGTGCGCGAGCGCGACCAGCAGGTCGTGCTTCTCCGGGCAGTACGTGTCGAACGCGGCGTTGAGGAACTGGTACACCTGCTGCTCCGAGCTGCTGTTGCGCGGCAGGTTCTTCTTCAGGAACGCCGCGGAGTCGGTGGCGCTGTGGTCGACGTTATTGTCGAGCCGCTGGCAGGTGATCTTGCCGATCCAGGCGTTGTAGTCCTTGGGACCGTAAATCCCGTAGGTGTGCAGCTGGTTGGCGAAATCGGTGTCGGGATCGGCCTGCGCGGGGACGGCCATCCCGACGGCAAGGGCGGCTGCGGCGAATGAACCCGCAACTGCGGCGAGAGTGCGTGCCTTCATGTGACGGAGTCTATTCGTGCTGGTTGCCATGTGCCCCTGCTCCCTGAACAGTCGTCGCCGCCTGTTCAATCCCATTGAACTGCTGCGTATTTGGTTCGATCAGCTGCGCGTTACCGGCTACGGTGATACGAGCCACCCACAGCGAAGGTTTCCCATGATTAACTTAACTGGTCTAATCTAACACTTAAATGACCTAATCTGTCGCGGTCAGGGTATGGGAAGTGGGGAGCAGCACGTGCAGTCGACCATGGTGTCCGCAGCGTGATCGGCAATGCGCTCAAGAAGGCGTGGATCCCGTTGCTCATCCTCGCCGTGGCCCTGGTCGCCGGCTTCACCGTGCAACGCGTGCGCGGCTACTTCGGCCAGAACCCCGTCATCGTCACCCCGCGCAACTTCGCCGACGACGCCAAACCGTTCAAGCCCAAGGTCGTCACCTACGAGATCACCGGCACCGGCAGCTACGCCGACATCAACTACCTCGACCTGGACGCCAAGCCGCAGCGCATCGACCACGCCCCGCTGCCGTGGAAGCTCACTCTGTCCACCACCGCACCGGCAGCCTCGCCCAACATCGTCGCCCAGGGCGACGGTGACTCCATCACCTGCACCGTCCACGTCGACGACGAACTCAAAGACACCCGAACCTCCACCGGCGTGCACGCCCAGACCTTCTGCCTGGTGAAATCTGCATGA